>CAIZGX010000024.1 GCA_903932685.1 uncultured Bacteroidota bacterium
ATTGGCTTCTTCTACTTCTACCACTTGATAACACGGGTTGGTGTCGTAATACTCTACCAGGCGCGGGGAAGAGTAGGCGTCGAGCGTTTCGAAAATTCTGCGGTCAACGACTTTGATATCGCCTTCTTGAAGCACTACAGGAACAGGCACCACCATGGCGAAATCGCGCACGTCGCCTTTGAAATCGTTCGACATGGTAATGGATGTGCGCGTTCCGTCGCGAACCAAGATAATTTCACTCTTGTTGTTGAAGAGAGTAGCGTCGGCTTTTGCGACATAAAATCCGCAGAACGAATAAGCGTTC
This sequence comes from uncultured Bacteroidota bacterium, assembly GCA_903932685.1. Taxonomy (GTDB): domain Bacteria; phylum Bacteroidota; class Bacteroidia; order Flavobacteriales_D; family Sanyastnellaceae; genus CAIZGX01. Next base: position 305 of record CAIZGX010000024.1, read on the forward strand.
ACGCTAGAGAGAAGCACCAACAGTGCTGCTGCCTTAATAAGCAATCTTTGAGTCATGGTTGAATTGTTTTTGTGATGAATGAATCCAGTTAAATGTTTTGCTCGGAAAAAATTTGTTAAGAAGTGGTGTCAATGGAGTGAAGCAAACCAAGGCCCACAGCGGCGCGCCAGTTATAAAATGATAATTCGTTAGGTAGAACGAAGTGAAGGCAACAGCCATGGTCCATATGATTCGAACCAATCGATTTGTGGGTATGGTCATTGGATCGGTAATCATGAAAAGAGCGAACAACCAAATGCTTCCTGAAGATAATTTGTGAAGGAGAACTTCCCAATTCCATCCTAAGAAAACGATAGTTCTATAATACTCAAGGGCGAAGAGTGTTGCAATGAAAATGAGTCCAGTGTCCATGCGCTTGACGCGTGAAAGAACTGCCAATCCCGCTGTTCCAATCACAAAGACGAGTACAGTACTGTTGCCCCATTGTGCAGGTGAGATCCATGCATTATTGGTGAAAAGTATCACAGCGATTATTCCAACATTAGCCGGATTGAAAAGATGCTGACCTCGAATTTTGAATATAAATTTTTGTCCAATAGCAATAGCTGCTGCTAATGCATAGAGCATCGGTTCGTTGCTCTTGAACAAGAGCGTTAATCCGAATGCCGTAATCAATGCACTTTTTATGGAATGAACAGGAAGCTTCAAAAAATAAATTCCAATGAGTTGAATGGAAAGCGCTGTGCCGAATGTGAGCAGCATGGAAGTAAAGGAATAATCCCAACGTAAAAAGAGAACACCTATGCAAACAAATATTGTTTGAGAAACAATTTGAAAATGTCTAGCGTCGCTTTTAAAGAATCGGAGAAAGGATAACAGCATAACTTGAATTTTTTATGCTGTACAGGGAAGAAACCTAATGGTTCATCAATCGAGATAATCTTTTACAATTCCTGTGAGCCTTGCCTTCATTTCACCCGCGCTTATTGGTGTGTATGAGCTTGGTACTTGAAAATCTTCTGGCGAAGTCTTCTGAAAAATCACTTCACGTGCACGCACTTGCATGCGTCTTCCGTATTGCTCAATGTCGTAACCCAACAACGTACCTTCCACACCGGCATAAGTATTCCACCAATTGTTTCCGTCTAAATCTAGTTTCGTGGTGCTGAATAGATCTACTGAAGGAAGCGAATCGCTCTTGAAATAAGCAATGGTCTTCTTGCACTCGTATCCTGCAATCATCATCGTTTCCTTTGTGGCCTCCAAACGAACGGAAGGGAATTGTTTAATCCATTCGTTGTATTCCCCTTCATTCAAATGCATGACATAATCACTTCCAAAGCAGGCCAGCAAATGATTGAACTCTTTCTTTCTATGGTCGATGATAAACTCAGATTTCACAATGCCGTAGGCCGATTCAATGAGGGTGTGCTGATGTTCACCGTCGAAGATACAGGTCATCTCACTCGGGAATAGTGCGAGCTTAATATCGTTCGATTCATAAGGGAAAGTGACGTCGTAAATAATCTTGCCCTCTTGATGTCCAAAGTAGGGAACGTTGTTGCACGACTGAAAGATAAAAACCGAAACCAAGGCAACGAGAAACCTTGAAAGGTTCATTTTATTTACAAGTGTCAATCGTTTCGGAATTTTCATGCCCGCAATATTACCACATTTTGAAATTAAAATTGGTGATTTGGCTTCAAGCATTGTAAATTCGGGCTTTCAATTCCCTAACCGAGTGACCAACAAAATCAACATTGCCATCGATGGCTATTCATCCTGTGGTAAAAGCACATTAGCTAAGGCTATTGCAAAAAACTTGAATTACATCTACATTGATTCTGGGGCAATGTACAGAACAGTTGCCTATTACGCTTTGGAGCACGGTTACGTTCAAAGTGATGGTGTGATTGATGAACACATGTTGGTTGAATCGTTGCATTTGATTTTGATTCAATTTAAATACAATTCAGATACCCAAGAGATAGAAACGTTTTTAAACGGGAATTGCGTCGATAAAGAAATTCGAAGCATGCAGGTTAGTGCGCATGTCTCGGCCATTAGCGCGATTAAAGCCGTTCGTGAAAAGCTCGTTCGAATTCAACAAAGAATGGCCGAGAGTGGCGGTGTAGTTATGGATGGAAGAGATATTGGAACGGTTGTTCTTCCAACTGCTGAATTGAAAGTCTTTATGACTGCCGATGTTGAAGTGAGAGCGCAACGCCGTTTTCTCCAACTAAAAAATAATGGGGTAGATATCTCTCTTGATGATGTTCGTGAAAACATTACTCAACGCGATTTTCAAGACACAACGCGCGCTGCAGACCCTTTGGTTAAGGCTTGGGATGCTGTCGTTCTCGATAATTCTAATCTAACAGAGGAAGAACAATTTTCGTTTCTTATGGTGCAAGCAAGAAAGGCCATTGAAATAAAAACGCTGGTTTAGTTCATTCACATTTCAATGTTGTAAAATACGTTTAGACTTTTTCAGTTCTCTCTCGTGTGCGAATAACTTTAACACATGAAGAAATTTTTGAAATGGCCTGTCTTTGCACTAGTAGTTTTACTTCTTGCCTTCCGCCCAATCGTAGAATCTTGTGAAACATCTTTCGTAGAATCTTACGAAGCATCTTGTGCAACATCTTTCGCAGAATCCTGGTCCGACATCCTCATAAAGACCCTCACGCTCGATCAAAAAATTGGACAACTCTTTATGGTTGCGGCATGGAGCGATGAGAAAAAAGAGTCTTACAATCCTACGCAGATTGAAGCGCTTATCAAGAACAATGGCATTGGTGGAATTATTTTCTTTCAAGGTGGACCCGTGCGTCAAGCGAAGTTGACGAATAGATTTCAAGCAAAATCCAAAATTCCTTTGCTCATTGGTATAGACGCAGAGTGGGGGCTAGGTATGCGATTGGACAGCACCATCTCTTTTCCACGCGCTATGACTTTGGGAGCTTCTATGAATGAAAAACTCATTTATGAATTTGGTAAAGAAGTAGCTCGCCAATGCAAGCGCATAGGTGTGCACATGAACTTTGCGCCAGTAGTTGACGTGAATTCAAATCCAAAAAATCCTGTTATCTCGAATCGTTCATTCGGTGAAAATGCCGATCGTGTTACCTCTTGCGGGATGGCTTATATGAAGGGGATGCAAGACAATGGTGTGCTGGCAAATGCGAAACATTTTCCTGGACACGGAGATACTGATGTTGATTCTCACAAAGAACTTCCTGTTGTAAATAAGAATTATGCGCAGCTGTCTTCCAATGAATTCAAGCCATACAGAACCATGTTTGAAAATGGATTGGCGAGTGTTATGGTTGCGCATTTATCGCTTCCCGAATTTGAAAAAGAAGCACACGTTCCGAGCACACTCTCAAAAAACATCATCACGGGATTACTTCGCGACAGTTTGAAGTTTGAAGGTTTGGTGCTTACTGATGCTATGAACATGGAAGGTGTTGCGAAGTACTTTCCTGCTGGTGAAGCCGATGTGCGTGCGCTTATCGCAGGAAACGACGTGGTATTGTTCCCGTTGAATGTTCCGTTAGCCATTCAAAAAGTGAAAGAGGCCATTCAACAAGGACGAATTACTGAAGCTGAAATTACAGAGAAAGCACTAAAAGTTTTAAAGGCAAAAGAACGTGTTGGAGCGAATAAGTTCAAAACCATTCAAATCAAAGGAATTTCAAATGATTTGAATCTGCCCTACGCCACGGCCTTACGCAGACGATGTATCGAAAGCTCAATAACGGTTATTTCTGAAAATAAAATTCCTTACGAGGATTCGTTTAAATGGCAAAAGCCACTTGGGGTTGTAATTATTGGAGACGATGTCAATTGTGCATTCGCAAAGAGCATGGATCAATACAAGGCCGTTGAAATTCATGCGCTTTCAAAAGAATGCACAGAGTTAGATGTGCATCAGGTTATTTCAAAATTGAAAGCGAATTGCTCCGATGTGCTCGTCGCATTTTTAGGCACAACGAACAAGGCCAATACTAACTTCGGAATTACAACACATGGAACCCATGCAGCTCATAAAATTGCAGAGCATTTCGCAACAACCGTTGTTATGTTCGCATGTCCATATGCGCTTGAAAAATCAGAGTGGAAGGGGATTAACGATTTCATAATAGCTTATCAGCCCGATGATTTGACGCAGCAAGTGACGGCAGATGCCATATGCGGCATCATTCCCTTTCAAGGAAAATTACCGGTTTCGGTTGGAAGTAGATTCAAAGAAGGACAAGGGAAAACGTTTGAATCGGCTGGAAGAATGCGCTATCTGACGCCTTCTCAAACAGGATGGTTCAACTTCGTAGCAACAAATGCTCAGGTAACAAATAATAACAGCGTTTATGTGGAAGACATGATGGCGAATGCCCCAATGGAAGTTGCTGGATCCGAAACGAATTTATTTTCGAAGGTCGATGAGATTGTGAAGGAAGGATTGGATCAGGGAGCATACCCAGGTTGCCGTGTTTTAATCGCGAAAGACGGCGTTATTCTTTACAACAAGAGTTTTGGATACCTAGACAAGGCAAAGACGCAAAAAGTGGCTGAGAATTCAATTTACGACCTTGCTTCGGTGACGAAAATGCTTTCGACGACTATGGCCCTCATGAAATTGGTAGATGAAGGGAAAATAGATGTGGAAAAAACTATTGGTGAATACATCGATTTCCCAGAAGGACATCCACATGCAAAAATGCAATTGAAGCGAATGTTGTCGCACACTGCCGGACTTCCCGCATGGAAAGATTTCACCGACCTAACGGTGAATGGCGGAGAGTGGAATGGGAATTGTTTGTCGAAGGAACATACCGATAAATGTAGCAATCCGGTTTGTGCAGATATGTGGACCACCAAAGAAATGACGGATTCTATTTACAAAGAAATTCTAGCCTTGAAACTGAATCAGGATCAAGGCTATTTGTACAGTGATTTAGGATATTACTACTACAAGAAAATGATTGAAAAAATTACAGGAGTGCCACTGGATTTTTATGTCTCTGAAACATTCTATAAGCCTATGGGGCTGCGCTCTATGGGATACAATCCGCAAAGTAATTGGCCGGTGAAAATGATTGCAGAGACGGAAACAGATTCGAAGTGGAGACGACAAGCCGTTCGCGGATACGTGCACGATCAAGGAGCAGCACTAATGGGTGGTGTGGGTGGACATGCTGGTCTGTTTGGCAATGCGAACGATTGCGCTGCATTGATGCAATTGTGCTTGAACGACGGAACCTATGGAACAAACGAATTTTTTCATCATGAAACCATGGATTTGTTTACAGCCCGTCACTTCAAAGACAACAGAAGAGGATTGGGATTCGATAAACCAGGATTCACCAAGTGGAGCGGCGCTACAGGGCCTTCTGCAAGCGACGAGAGCTTTGGCCATTCAGGCTTCACAGGAACGCTTTGCTGGGCAGACCCTGCGAACGGAACCGTTTTCGTTTTCTTGAGCAATCGCAACTGTCCAAGTTCTGAAAATTGGAAGATCAACGATTTACGCATTCGCCCTAGAATTCAAGAAGAAATTTACAAGCTGTTTCCTATTAAACCGTAGTACTTTTGCAGTGGAGTTCTGCTCCTTTGTACTATGGAAAGAAAATTGAAAATAGGTATTGTGTGCTACCCAACGTTTGGTGGTAGCGGTGTGGTGGCAACTGAGTTAGGGAAAGCACTTGCCGAGAAGGGACATGAAATTCATTTCATCACTTATTCGCAACCGGTTCGATTGGGTTCTCTTAGAAAAAATGTGCGTTACCACGAAGTAAACGTAAGCGATTATCCGTTGTTTTTATATCCACCTTACGAGCTTGTTCTTGCCAGCAAAATGGTAGACGTAGCCAAGCACGAAGGTCTTGACCTGTTGCATGTACACTACGCCATTCCGCATGCAAGTGCGGCATACATGGCAAAGCAAATATTGAAAAGGGAAGGGATTAATCTACCGGTAATAACCACTCTTCACGGAACGGACATTACGCTTTTAGGAAGAGACGCTTCGTTCGAACCCGTGATCTCGTTTGCCATCAATGAAAGTGATGCCGTCACTGCTGTTTCGCAAAGTTTGAGAACAGATACCTACAAGCTTTTTGGAATCAATATCGATATTGAAGTCATACCAAACTTCTTAAATCCAAACCCTTTCAACGAAAATGTTGTGAAGGAAATTCGGGAAGAGTATGCGCCAGATGGAACACCTATGCTCATTCACATTTCGAATTTCCGTCCAGTAAAACGTGTGATGGACGTTATGGAAATATACAAGCGCGTGAATGAATTGAAACCTTCCATTTTAATCATGGTTGGCGACGGTCCGGATCGTTCAAAAGCAGAACAATTTGCGCGTGATAATCAGTTGAACGATGTCGTATTTGTTGGAAATGTGAAGAACCCGATGGAACTTCTTTCAGCGGCAGATGTCATGCTCCTTCCTTCCGAATCTGAGAGTTTTGGTTTAGCCGCTCTTGAAGCCATGGCAAGCGGTGTGCCTGTTGTGTCGAGCAATGCAGGTGGTTTGCCAGAATTAAATAGACACGGCGTGTCAGGCCTCATGAGCAATGTCGGCGATGTAGACGAAATGGCGAAGCAAGTCTTTTATCTCATTGAAAAAGAAGAACGTTTGTTGAAATTTAAAGATCAGGCAAGAGAAAGAGCGAACGCATTTTCACTTGAAGCAGTTCTTCCGTTGTATGAAAAGTTATATGACAAAGTGTTGAATTCATGAATAAAACGGCCCCTCAGTTCATAGGAAAACGCATTCAAGTCATGCGTGAAAAAGAGCAGTTAACCATAACGATTTCGCAGAGTGTAGAACGCTGGCAGGAAGCATTGCTTTACGCATGGTTGATGGCTTGGACGTTTTGTGGAGGAGTATTTATTTATTCCTTATTCACAACCCCAAGTGGTGGTGAACAAATCTTCTTTTTAATCTCAACTGCCTTGTGGTCGTTCTTTTTTTATCGCACATTGAAAGTGCTTATGTGGAGAAAAACAGGGAAGGAGATTTTAGTATTTAAGAAAGGCGAATTGACGTTACAAAACGCATTTGGTCTTCGAGGTAAAATAGAGAAATTCGAACTAGAAAAAGTTAAGCAATTAGGTCTGGTTAAACAGGACGAAAATTCGTTCTTTTATTTCTTGGACGATAGCTTCTGGATTATGGGAGGAGACCGCTTGGGATTCGCCTATAATCGAACCAAAATCCGATTCGGAAAACAACTAAATCCTCGTGATGCGCAAACCTTGCTGCGTAGCGTGGATAGCGCTGTTAAGGGTTATTCGGCTTGAAGACCAACGATCCAGAATTGATGCAATAACGCAATCCAGTAGGAGGTGGGCCATCTGGAAAAACATGTCCCAAATGTCCGCCACATTTACTGCACATCACCTCTGTTCTTACCATGCCGTAAGAAGTGTCTTTATCTTCTGAAATAACCAGTTCATTAATTGGCTTGAAATAGCTTGGCCATCCACATCCACTGTCGAATTTAGAATCCGATTGAAACAACTCTTGTCCGCATGCCGCGCAGCTATATGTTCCAATGTCATGATGGTCCCAAAATTCACCAGTAAATGCACGCTCAGTGCCTTTCTCGCGTAAGATTCGGAATTGCTCAGGAGAGAGTTCTTTCTTCCATTCTTCTTCTGTTTTAACTACCTGTGGGACCATACTGCTTGGGGTGCTTTGATTTTGTTTTTGTTGTGAACAGCTCGCTAAACTTATAACTGCTGCAATGCTAAACGAAACTAATTTTCTCATGATTGAACAACACGTTTTTTCTAAAATTATTTTCTAACGCATCAAGAATTTAATGCGTCAGCTGTATACGATTTTGTTTTTAAGAATGCGTCGAAAGGCCCGCAGTACAGGATGTTTCCGCCTTTCTCACCACCTTCAGGTCCAATGTCTACAATCCAATCGGCGCAGCGCATAACATCCGTATGATGCTCAATCGCAATAACAGTATGTCCTTGCGCAAGTAGCGCTTGGAACGTAATCATCAATTTCTGCACATCGTGAAAATGTAAGCCTGTAGTTGGTTCATCGAAGATGAATAAAGTATGCGGTTGATTCGGTCCTTTAATTAAGAATGACGCAAGTTTAATACGTTGCGCTTCTCCACCTGATAAGGTGCTGTTGCTTTGTCCAAGCTTCACGTAATCAAGACCGACAGCCTTAAGCGGCGTTAGTTTTTGAACGATATGCTTGGCAGAAGTTGAAGTGTCCTCTCCGAAAAATCCTATGGCTTCATCAACAGTTAAATCCAAAACATCTGCAATGTTTTTTCCGCGGTATTGAACGTCTAAAACTTCGTCTTTAAATCGCTTTCCTTTACACGTTTCACAAACCAATTCTACATCGGCCATGAACTGCATCTCAATCGTCTGAATCCCTTCTCCCTCACAGGTGTCACATCGTCCTCCAGTTACGTTGAACGAGAAAAAAGCTGGCTTCATGTTGCGTTGTTTGGCCAACGGTTGTGAGGTGAATAACGCTCGGATGTCGTCGTAGATTTTTAAGTAGGTTGCAGGGTTGGAACGACTGCTTTTTCCAATCGGATTTTGATCTACAAATTCCAATGCTTTTATGGAAGAAATACTCCCGGAAAGTTCGCTGTAATTTGAACTGTTTTCTGCAATTCCGTTCAATGCATTTTGAAGGGCAGGGTAGAGCACACTTTTGATTAACGTACTTTTTCCAGACCCGCTAACTCCAGTAATCACGCTGAATGCGTGAAGTGGAATGTTAATGCTCACATTTCCTAAATTATGAAGATTTACATCTTTCAACGACACGAAGTCGTTGAGTTTCTTCTTCGTTTTTTCTATGTGAATTTTCTTATCTCCGCGCAAATAATCTCCAGTTAAAGTCTTGCCTTTTTTCTCAAGATCTTTGGCCAATCCTTCGAACACAATTTCGCCTCCTTTGGCACCCGCTTCCGGACCAATATCAATGATGTAATCGGCGTTGCGAATAATTTCTTCTTCGTGTTCAACCACGATTACGGTGTTTCCCTGGTCGCGAAGATTTTTCAATACTTCGAGCAATCTTTTGCTGTCGCGTGGATGCAGACCAATGCTAGGTTCATCTAGAATGTACATAGATCCAACCAACGCACTTCCTAGGCTGGTCGCGAGATGTATGCGTTGTGCTTCACCGCCACTGAGCGTATTTGAAAGGCGATTCAAGGTTAGGTATTCCAGTCCAACTTCGCACAAAAAACTAAGTCTGTTTTTTATTTCTAAAAGAATTCTTTTCGCAACCGATTCGTCGTGTTTGCTCAATGAAAGCGTCTCGAAAAAGTTCAGCGATTTATGCAACGGAAGAAGCATCAACTCAGACACCGATGTGTTCGCAATCTTCACGTAGTTTGCTTCTTTCTTCAGCCGTGTTCCAAGACATTCCGGACACGCTGTTCTTCCACGATAGCGAGAAAGCAAAACACGGTTTTGAATCTTATAAGTCTCGGCTTCTAAATATTTGAAGAACGTATTTATTCCATGAAAATGTGTGCAACCTTCCCAAATGGTTTTCTTTTGAAGTGCTGTTAAATCGCGATAGGGCATGTGAATCGGGATGTCTGCTTTCTTAGCGTTACGAATCAAATCATCCTTCCATCCACTTAGTTTTTCTCCCTTCCAACAGGCAATACAATCTTGGTAAATAGAAAGGTTTTCATTCGGAATAACCAACTTCGAATCAATGCCAATAATGCTTCCAAATCCTTCGCACGTTTTGCATGCTCCAACCGGATTGTTGAATGAGAATAAATTCAATGAAGGCTCTTCGAAAACAACACCGTCTTCTTCCAACTGATTCGCAAAAACCTCAAATTTCTTTTTATCTGGAAAGAACAACGCACAATGTCCGTGTCCCAAAGAAAATCCCAAGTCTACGCTATCTCCTAAGCGAGATGCTTCGAGCTCGTCGTCTTTCGACATGCGGTCAATGAGCAGGTGATAGGTGTGCTTAGAAGAATACTCCGCATCTTGAATTTCAATAAATTCATTGCCAACAACGAGTCTGCTGAATCCTTGCGCAAGTAATGTTTCTTTCGCTATTTGGAAAGATGTTTCAGATTCTATTTTAAGTGGACAAACAATAGCGAAGCGTGTTTCATTTTTCAACTTGAAAATCGCATTCACCACATCAGAAGTACTGTTCTTCGTAATGGCCTTTCCTGAAGTAGGAGAGAAGGTTACACCAATGCGTGCATAGAGCAGCTTTATGTAATCGTATATTTCGGTTGAAGTCCCAACTGTTGATCGCGAGCTTCTGCCGGTTACTTTTTGTTCAATGGCAACGGCTGGACTAATACCTACGATAGAGTCAACATCGGGTTTGTCGAAACGTCCCAAGAACTGACGTGCGTATGATGATAGACTCTCAACATATCTTCTCTGTCCTTCTGCAAATAGCGTGTTAAAGGCCAAACTACTTTTTCCAGAGCCACTCAATCCTGTTAGCACAACGAGCTTATTGCGCGGTATTGAAACAGATATGTTCTTCAGGTTGTGCACGCGTGCACCTTTAATAATAATATGGGTCTTGTAACTCTCGTTCTTCACGTTATTCTTGTTGAAGTGTCAAAGGTATTACCTCTTCAAGCTGATTATTGTTCATTGGTAGGAAAGAAAAAAAAGAAAAAAAAAGTTTGCGTTTAGTCAAAAGAAGAACTATATTCGTTTTCAAGATGTCTCGTGTGAGACGTCACAACAAAAAATCAGATTAAGCGCCTATAGAATATAACACTACTTTTTTTCAGTTCTAAATTAAGTTGAACCAAATAAAAAGGAGGTCGTTATGCGCTTATCACTCGAATCAGATCGTCAATTAGTATCCATGTATTTGCATGGCAACGAACCCGCATTTCGTGAGTTAATGTCTCGCTACAAGTCGAAGGTGTTTGGAAAAATTTACATGTTCGTTCGCGACCGCGAATTAGCAAACGATTTATTTCAAGACACTTTCCTAAAGGCTCTGCAAGCATTGAAAGATGGACAATACAACGAAGAAGGTAAGTTCTCGGCTTGGATCATGCGTATTGCACACAACTTGTGCATAGACCATTTCCGCAACAATAAGAAAATGCCTATTCAGCGCGCTACTGATAAGTACGATCCACTTGACTTCGTTCAAGAGACGTCTAACAACGTGTTAAAGCAGGTGATTCAAAAAGAAGTGACGAAAGAAGTTCGCCAACTAATAGGAATGCTCCCTTCCGAGCAACGCGAAATAGTAATGATGCGTATTGTTTATGACATGAGCTTCAAGGAAATTGCAGATCACTTGAACATCAGTATCAATACGGCTTTGGGAAGAATGCGCTATGCATTAATTAACCTTCGTAAGCACATTGAAAAGCACAACATTAAACTGGTGATCTAAAAAAGATGGTCCCGAGGGCAATATGGAAAGAAAAGGTTGCGTTAAGCCTAAAAATTAAACGCGCCTATGCAAAATTTTACCCTTCAAGATTTAGTAGCTTTTATGGATTCGGAAGAAGTAATTCTTTCAGCATACGAACAGCTGCAACCGGTTACCAAAAATTATATTTGGAACTAATGAAAAGCCACTCGAGAGAGTGGCTTTTTTCTTGTTTACTTTTGCCCCATGAAAGCGCAACGATTCGTCTTATTTTTTTTGGCTTGCGTTGCTTTTTTTTATTCTTGTTCGAATGGCACTTCTTCGAATGTTGATACCATTCTGTTTCAACCCAAATACGCCAAAGGTTTTCGTGTTGTGAAAAGTGGAAACGATACACTCATTCAATTCCTCTCTCATTCTCATTCTCATTCTCATTCTGATTCTCCTACTGTCTCCCATTCCGTTTCTCTTTCTCAAATCAATCCCGAAAGAATTGCCCTACTGAGCACCACACATTCCTATTTCATGAATGCATTGGACGGAATGAAAAACGTCTGCGGAGTGACATACGCAGATCGCATTCAGATTGAAAAGTTACAAGCACAAATTGCAAATGGAAGGACACAAAATCTGACTACAAACGGAGATGTGAATCAGGAAGACTTGCTTATGTTGAATCCAACAGTGCTCTTCAGCGTTCCTTTTGAACCAACGCAGTATCAAAAGAAATTGCCGAACTGCTCTGTTATTCCAACCTCAGAATATTTGGAAGAGCATCCGCTGGGGAAGGCGGAATGGATTTATGTTTTTGGATATGTACTTCGTAAGGATGTTTTGGCGAGAGAGTTGTTTTTGGAAATTGAAAATGAATACATAGGTGCTGCGCAAGGTCATGCTGAAGGTCATTCTGAAGGTGCGATGCAAGGTCATTCTGAAGGTGCGATGCAAGGTCATTCTGAAGGTGCGATGCAAGGTCATTCTGAAGGTGCGATGCAAGGTGCTTCGCAAGGTGCTTCGCAAGGTCCTTCGGTAGACCTTACGTCAGAACCTTCTGCAAGACCTAAAGTTTTCTTTGCTACTAACAACGGAAGCGACTGGACCGTAGCGAATAACCAATCGTATTGGGCTATTTTGTTGAAAGATGCAGGTGCAGAATATGTGGGATCTACTGAGGGAAAAGGGAATTTGAATTTCGACAAAGAACGCATGCTGTTCGCGTTGAATGAAGCCGATGCCTATGGCGAGTTGGTGTATTTTCCGAATACATCCAACGTTTCACTTTCACAGCTGCATCCTGAATTCATGCAGAGCGGTCCTTTTCAACATAAAAAATTATTTCTCTGCAACGCCGCAGACAACGGCTTCTTCGACAAAGCAATGCTAGAACCGCACATATTACTTCAAGAATTGAAAAAAGTGTTGAGCGATTCAACCTTTTCAGGAAACTACTTTCAACACACTTATTAGATTACGCAATACTTAACTTTGTAGCATGGACTCGAAAGAATTGGAATTCAACAAGAACGAAGATAAAATGCTTCAGCGCATTGCTGAACTTCAACGTAGATTGAAAAAAATCTACGAAGGAGGAGGGAAGAAACGCATCGAGAAAGAACATGAAAAAGGAAAGATGACTGCGCGTGAGCGAGTTGATTACCTTTTAGATAAAGATACCGAACGCATAGAAGTCGGAGCTTTTGCAGGCGAGGGAATGTATGAAGAACACGGCGGATGCCCTGCAGGTGGAGTAGTAGTTGTGATGGGATACGTTTCGAAAAAATTGTGTCTCGTTGTCGCGAACGACGCCACCGTTAAGGCAGGTGCTTGGTTTCCAATAACAGGAAAGAAAAACCTTCGTGCGCAAGAGATTGCTATGGAGAATCACATTCCGATTATTTATTTGGTAGATAGCGCAGGTGTGTACTTGCCCATGCAAGACGAGATCTTCCCAGACAAAGAACATTTCGGAAGAATATTCAGAAACAATGCGCGCATGAGCAGCATGGGTATTCCTCAGTACGCGGCCGTTATGGGAAGCTGCGTTGCCGGTGGTGCGTATCTGCCTATCATGAGTGATGAAGCACTTATTGTAGATAAGACAGGAAGTATCTTCCTTGCAGGATCATATTTGGTGAAAGCCGCTATTGGCGAGGAAGTCGATAACGAAACACTCGGCGGTGCATCCACCCATTGCGAGATCAGCGGGGTGACAGACTACAAGGCGTTGAACGATAAAGACGCGTTAGATACCTTGAAGAAACTCATAAGTTCTCAAGGGAAAATTTCTAAAGATGCTGGCTTCGATCGCATAGCTCCTTCATTGCCGAAACGCAAGATGGAAGACGTTTTGGGAATTCTTCCAACAGATAGAACCACTTCATATGAAGTGCGTGAAATGATCGAATGTTTGGTAGATAACAGCGAATACACCGAGTACAAAGCCGAATACGGAAAGAGCATTGTATGTCTCTATGCGCGCATTAACGGTTGGTCGGTAGGTATTGTCGCGAATCAACGCGAAGTGATTAAAAGCAAGAAAGACGGCATTCAGTTCGGTGGTGTAATCTATAGCGACAGTGCCGACAAAGCCGCGCGTTTCATTATGAATTGCAATCAGAAAAACATTCCGTTGGTCTTCTTGCAAGACGTAACAGGATTTATGGTTGGAAGTAAAAGTGAACACGGAGGAATTATTAAAGACGGAGCGAAGATGGTGAATGCTCAGGCCAACAGCGTTGTACCAAAGTTCACCATTATTATGGGCAACAGCTATGGCGCGGGCAATTACGCCATGTGCGGAAAGGCATACGATCCTCGCTTGATTGTGGGTTGGCCTACAGCGCAAGTTGCGGTTATGGGTGGCGCGCAGGCTGCGAAGGTGTTGCTTCAAATTGAAGTGGCCTCTTTGAAAGGGAAAGGCGAAACCATCACGCCCGAGCGCGAAGCAGAAATGTTCAACCGCATTAAATCGAAATACGATGAGCAAACCTCTCCTTATTACGCCGCATCTCGCTTGTGGTTAGATGCTGTTATTGACCCTGTTGATACGCGCAAGTGGATAAGCTTAGGCCTAGAAGCCGCATCGAATGCACCGGCTGAACGTGCCTACTCAGTTGGAGTTCTTCAAACATGAAAAAGAAATTAGATTATTTTTTTTCTGGTGAAGGGAAATGGCTTCGCCGCGTCTTGCTTGCAGCAGCCGTTGTGCGCTTAATTGCCGCCATATTTTCGGAAGGGTATATCATGAGTGACGATCATTTCTTGGCCGTTGAACCAGTGTCTTCTTGGGTGAGCGGAGAGAACTACCACAACTGGTATCCGAATGATTACAACGAAACCAATCACGCTCAGCCCTTCAGCTATGCCTATTATTTTTTGAATTTTTTAATCTTGAAGTTTTGTGCAGTAATCGGAATTGTTAATCCGTTTATTCAGGCCTTTGTCCTTCGTTCTGCGCATGCTATCTTAAGTTTATGGGGAGTCTATTTATTCGTGAAACTCGCTGAACGCTTGATTTCATCGGCCACCTGGCGCATGTATGCCATTTGGTTTTGGGTATTCGGCGGAGTGGTTACTGTTTTTAGTGTTCATCAATTGGTTGAAACCGCTTGCATTCCGTTTGTCTTGTTGGCCTATTTGTATGTCTTGAAGTATTTCCAACACGAGCAAACAAGCGCAATAATCATTGCTGCTCTAGCCTTTTCTTTTTCGGTTGGAATGCGCTACCAATTGGTATTCTTTCCACTCACACTAGGAATGTATTTTTTGTGGAAACGAAAGTGGAGTGGGGCTGTGCTCTTCGGTTTTTTCTTTACTCTCGGGTTTGCATTAACCCAAATCGACAATCTCTTGTTCTGGCACAAACCCATTTATCAGCATTTACTCGACTATCAATCGTACAACGCCACTCACTTCTCCGACTATCCGAGTAATGTTTTTTCTTATTTCGCTCTCATTTCATATTACATTTTTCCTATAGTAACAATTGTTTTCCTCATCTCCCTTCGCCGCAGGCATTCGTCCGCAGGACATTCGTCAACGACATTCGTTGCTCCGCAACATTCGGACACTCGAACAATCTTCATGGGTGTTACTGTCTTTATTGTGTTCCACTTGGTGTTTCCGAATCGACAAGAGCGCTTTTTACTACCGGCAGTGCCATTCGTTTTGTTATTGATGATTAGAACAATTTCCAAACGCTATTCGTGCTCCGCACCCTCGCACGAAGTGCCCTCGTCTGCAAGACCCTCGTCCACAGGACTCTCGCTGCACCAAGTCATGCGCTGGTCAATCTACCTTTCCGCCATCTACACCGTTAGTTATTCCTTCTACATCCCAAAATCAAAATACCTCGAAGCGTCTCATGCTCTATATGAAAGAGGAGATTTCCAGAATGTGGTAATTGATAATTGGAAAGGCGAAGAGTCAGTTTGGCTTCCCATGCATTATGTTGGGAAATTCGTGCATCCTTTTTCTATGACCAACAAGAAATCATTGGATCAACTGAAACAGCAGATCACCCATCAGCCTCTTTACGACTCGAAACGACTTCCAGCACCCGCACCCAATTACCTCATCATTTGGGGAAAAGAGGAGTCCAATCCCCGTGCTAAAGCATACGAGGAAGCTGGATTTGAACTTCAGAGACTTTCATCTGCTAACTCAGAAACTCAACAAGGGTTTGCAGTCTATTCTCTACAACTTTTTTACTGACATTTAACATTTTTTAATTTTTTTCAAATTTTAAAAAGTTGAAATACAGTGAGTTGATGATTCTTTCTAAAAAAAAATAAAAAAATAATTAACACAGGCTTCTTGATAAGAAAATTTCGTCTTATTATTGCTATCGCTGATTTTCAGTCAAAACCTAATCAATCAATTAACTAAATCTAACTTATGAATCGTATTTTACGTTCTCTGTTACCGCCAAATCTCAAGGATTTAGCGGTGTTCGACACTACTACGGGCTCGTCTCAAGGACGAACGCGTTTGGTGCGATTGAAAAAAATGTGCTTTGCGGTTTTAGCTCTTGGGCTAATTCTGACAAGTTCTGATTCTTTTGCCCAATCTTTTGCCACAATTGGTGGTTCAAGCACCACCACGACTACAAGTACCGGAAGCGATCCGATTGATGGCTACTGGAACTCGTTTCGTTACCAAGTTGTTTATACCGCTGCGGAGTTAACTACAGCGGGCATGGTTCCTAACGCTTCAATTACAGGGTTAGGTTGGTCGATTTTTGCGGATTATGCCGGAGGAAACCTTGCAGGCTATACCATTAAAGTAGCTCATACTACAGCGATCAATGCGGCTACACACAATGCAACCGCAACAACGATTGTGAAAAATCCTTTTGCGTACAACCCAACAGTTGGTGCCGTAGGTGTATTCGACATGATTACATTCGATGCCTCATTCGTTTGGGATGGCACATCTAATATTCTATTGGATATATGTTCTTCAGGATTGAATCCTTATACTTCGCCATACGGTCAAGTAAGAACCATCGCAGCTTCAACAGCAAATGGTTCAAGGAGAATTGCTGCTGATGGGGCAAGTCAATGTGGCAATAACACAACAGGAGTTAACACTAACAAGCCGGCCATTCGCTTTGCTTATTCGCCACCTCCAGCATGTGCTGGATTACCAAATATACCAGTAGCCGCTTTGACAGGTGAGTCAAGTATTTGTGCTGGATTTACAAAAACGATGACAGCGACTGGCTTTAGCGTTGCTTCTGGTTTAACTACCCAATGGATGGTTTCTAACACGCCTGGCGGTCCTTATTCAAACGTTTCCGGAGGTACAGGTGCTACCGCTGGTTCATACACGAGTGCAGCTATGACAGCGGGTACTTACTACTTCGTATGTACGTCTACTTGTACTGCAACGGCTGAAACTGCAACTTCGAATGAGTTGGCTCTAACAGTTAACGCTTTGCCAACTGTTACCTTTACCGCTCCTAACGGCGGTGCATTTTGCGGAACGCAACAAATGACAGCTTCAGGTGCTTCTACTTATGTTTGGACGCCGGCTTCTTCTTTGAGCTCTAATACGGGTGCTTCGGTATTCTTCACCGGAACAACCAACGTTAACGTTTCTGTTACAGGAACAGATGCAAACGGTTGTCTAGGCACTGCAGCAGCTCAGGCTATTACGTATTCTAATCCAACCGCAATTACCATGTCTTCTTCTGTTGCTAATTTCTGTGGAACAGGCGGTACGACAACAATTTCTGCGTCTTCATCTGCGCCTTATACCTATGTATTCAATTCATTGGATGGAGCCGTTTTGTCTAATACGACTGCCTCTTCTGTAGATGCTACGGTATCTCAGACAAGTGCAATTCAGGTTACGGGAACTGACGCTGCTTCTGGATGTGCTGCACAGGCTGTATACAGCGTTGGTCTTTATCCATTACCAACCGCAACTGTTACTACAACCGCTTCTGGTGTTTGTCCAGGTACGCCTGCAACCATCAACTCAGGATTAAGTGCTGGAAACTTCAGCGTAACTTGTATAACTCACAACTGGAAAACAGCTCCGGCTAGTGCCTTTAATTTGGCATTAAATGGAGTGAAAACATCTCCTCCGGGTGGTCTTTCAGACTTTTCTTTGGATGATGGAAAGTGGGGTGGCGTTCCAATTGGTTTCAATTTTAACTACTTTGGCGCCTCATTCAACTCATGTAACGTGGGTACGAATGGCGTATTGAATTTCGGTGCGTATGCATCTTTCAATGGAGCACAGTATTCATTTCCTAATGGATTTCCGAGTGTAAACTCTCCATTGAATACCATTGGAGTACTAGCTACGGATTTTTATTTTAATACTTCAGGTTCTGTTAAGTATTGGACCGAGGGTTATGCACCGAATCGTATTTTCGTTTTAGAATACAACAACGGTCCAGGATGGACTGCCGATGGTATTCATTCAGCACAGTGTCATTTATTTGAAACAACTGGTTTAGTTGAAATTCATGTTAAACAAGCTACAGGAACAGGTACTTTTGCGGGTCCTAAGACTATAGGTTTGCAAGACGGAACTGGCACAATAGGGGCCATCGCTCCAGTTTGCGGCCTCACACCGGCAGCATTTTGGAACGCGAGAAACGCAACAATACAGCTTACCGATCCTCAAGGATGGCGTTTTGCACCGCCTGCGAACTACCTAACAGTATGGTCTGCTACAGATGCAAATGGTACGACTGGTTTAACAACCAATGTTGACGGCTCTACTATTAATACAATCAACGGATTTAGTGCTACAGTTGCTCCTTCGTTGACAACACAATATTCGATCTCTTATGCGAACTCGACAACGGGTTGTTCAAATGCATTAAGCCCTGCTCAAGTAACTATGTTGGTATTGGGTACTGTTGCTCCGCAGGGAGTTTCAGCTACTTCTACTGTAGCAACTGCTTGTCCAGGTGCAAATATTCCATTGGCTACGTCATACACAGGTATATTGGACGGTTTAACGTTCCAATGGCAGGTGTCTACAGACGGTGGTGCTAACTGGGCTGATATCACGGGTGCAACTGCATCTACGTATACTGCAACTCAAGCTGTAGCTTCTTCTTTCCGTGTTGGTATTGCTTCTTGCGCTGGTGCGGTTACGTATACATCGCCTGTTGCAATTGCATTGACAGGCTTTATCGATTGCTATTGTGTGGTTCCTGTAGTTTATACAGGTGATGAAGAAATCACTAACGTAACTTTAGGATCGTTAAATAATACCTCAGATTGTTCTACTATCGCTCCTGGTCCTGGATCATTGGCTAGTCTATATGCTAACTATGCTTCGGGTATTGGCGCTCCAACGCCATTGGCTTTGATTCAAGGAACTCCGGTTTCTGGTTCAATCACTGTCGCATCTTGCGGAACATTCAACTATACCTCAGGTGCTGCAATCTTCATTGACTACAACCAAAACGGTGTATTCACAGATGCAGGTGAGATGGTTTGGAACAACGGAACTTCAGCGAACATCAATTGTGTTCCTGCGACCATCGTACCTGTATCATTCACTGTTCCTGCTGGTGCAACTCCAGGTTTGACACGTATGCGCGTTATGAATGTTGAAAACATAGCTGGAGCTTCTATTGATCCATGTTATGCATTTAACTACTATGGAGAAATTGAAGATTACTTGGTTCAAATTTTAGGCCCATGTGCAACAGGTACATTCTTCCCTCCATTAGCTGTTGCTGCAGAATCAGATGGAACTGTTTGTGGAACACAAACTTCTCAAATGCAAGTATTTGATTTGAATGGTATCGTGAACCCAATCTATATGTGGTACGATGCACCGGTAGGAGGTAACTTATTGTCAAACTCAACAAGTAACTTCTTCAGCCCAGGTGTTATCTCTGCTACTACGACTTGGTACGTTTCGACAAACACAGGAACTTGTATCACAGATCGTTTCCCAGCTACATTAAACTGGGTTTCTGCTCCGACAATTACTGCTTCGAATACCAATCCAACATTCTGTGGTTCTGTTGGTTCTCCAACAACCTTAAATGCATCGAGCTCAAATGCAGGTTACGCTTACACTTGGTCTGCGACTCCATCTGCTGGTTCTGGTTTAACTGCTGGAACAAC
>CAIZGX010000025.1 GCA_903932685.1 uncultured Bacteroidota bacterium
ATTCCACAAAAGAATGTAACGCTTCAGGCTGGCTTAAACATTATTGATATGAATACAGCCGCTAATGTTCGTGAACTTTCTGCATATAAAAGTGTGAATCGTATTCATGACCATTGTAAAAGTTGGATGCCAACTTTTACAGGAATGGATTTCCAACTTCCAACCAATATCGACTTAACTTCCGGTGATTGTAATGCCTTTTATGATGGCAGTTCAATTAACTTTTATGCTATCGGCAATGGTTGTAACGCGACAAGTCTCTTATCAGACGTCGTATTTCACGAATACGGTCATGGAATTAACGATAACTATTATCAAAGCCAAAGTTCATTTTTTTTCAATGGAGCTGTTGGAGAGGGGTACGCTGATTATTGGGGAATTTCTTTAGGCAACAGCCCAGTTGTAGGTGTTGGTTTCTATACAGACAACGAAGATGGTATAAGAAGATATGATACTGAGCGCAAGGTTTATCCGCAAGATTTAGTAGGGGAGGTTCATGCAGATGGAGAGATCATTATGGGTGCTTGGTATGATACGCACCTATTAATGGGAGGAGATTGGAATGCAACGATGCCTTTGTTCGTTGAAGCCTATGCTGGTTTGCAAGCTGAAACTGCTGATGGAAACGAAGGAGAAGCATATACTGACATTTTGTTAGATGTTTTATTGGCCGATGATAATGATGGAGATATAACCAATGGTACTCCAAATGGAAATGCTATTGTTCAAGGATTTTATTTACATGGAATTACACTGATCTCTCCTGCTGTTATCAATCACACACCACAGGCTTTTGCAAGCCCTATTGTGCCGATTACACTTACTGCAGATTTAGATTTATTCTTTCCATATACACAGTACTTATCTGATGTAAACTGTCATTATCAAGTGAACAATGCACCTTGGCAAACTGTGGCAATGACCGACGCATCGGGATCTTTTGAAACCACCTTTGATGGTTTTAATCCTGGAACAATTCTTAAATACTATTTCACGGCGAATGATGTTAACGGTTCTGTTGGAACTGTTAATCCTGTCGGTTCGCATCAAGCTTTATTCCCAACACTTCCGCACATAACATTAATTGGTGTAAACGAAGTTGGACGTCACGATTGCGATAACAACGAAGATTGGGGCACATGGCAAACAGGTGTAGCCGGTGACAATGCGACTACGGGAATCTGGTTATTGGAAATTCCAATTCCAAGCACAACTGTTGATGTCGCTCCAGGAACTATTGTGCAAACAGGCGATCAAGTAACTCCTGCGGGTGAGTATTGTTTCTTTACCGGAAACGGAACCATCGGTGGTGGAATAGGCGAGAACGACGTCGATGCAGGAAGAACAACATTACAATCCACAACAATCGATCTTTCAAGTTTCACGAATCCTGTGATTAGCTACTACCGCTGGTATACGAACAGCCCTCCAGGTGGAGCAAATCCGGGAGCAGATTACTGGCAGGTTAGAATGAGTAACAACAATGGTTCTACTTGGACGTATGTTGAAAATACAAAAACGAGTGATATGCGCTGGAGAAGAAATGCATTCCATGTTAGTGATTACATGACTCCAACCGCACAGATGAAACTTCAATTTATAGCAAGCGATAGCCTTCGTCCAACAGTGAATCTAAATGGTGGATCTTTGGTTGAAGGCGCTTTGGACGATTTTATTGTTTATGAAGATGCAATCATTGGTGTTGAAGAGAATCTGGTGAATGTATTCAATGTTTTGGCTTTCCCAAATCCAACAACAGCCTCTACGCGCATTCAATTCCAGCTATCGAAACCTGAGTCCATTGAGGTTTTAGTTTTAGACGCCGTTGGAAGAACGATCTACACAATTCCGGCTCATGAATATGGAACGCAACAGCAGAACATTTTAATCCCTTCTGAAAAATGGGCGAAAGGAACCTATCAGGTAACACTTCGTCAGAATAGAAAGAACATTGGAACTTATAAGATCATCAAAGAATAAGAAGATGACTTCAAATAGAAAGGCTGGAATTTTTCCAGCCTTTTTTTATTTCGAGATTTTCTTAACGAAAACGGCAGGATTTCCAGCCCATACTTCGTGTTCAGGAATGTTTGTTCGAACAACACTTCCTGCGCCAATGACGGCGAAATCGCCAACAGTAATGCCTTTCATTAAGATTGAATCGGCACCAATAAAAACATATTTCCCAATATGAATAGGGGAGTTCTTGGCATTTGAATCGATATCTATTGTTCGCTGTTCAATGGAAGTTGGATGGAAATCGGTGTCCCAAATTTTACAATTTCCACCAATAATGGTGTGGTCACCAATTGTAATTTCTTCGCGACAAATAATGGTTGAATTTGAAAAACCAACATCTTCACCGATGTTCAATTGGGCATTTTTTCCAATCATAATGGAAGAGGAGGAACCGCTTCCAATAATATTCGCAAAACGGTGTGAATTGACTAGGAAGTCCTTTCCCAAAATAAATTGCCCCTTATTCGAAACGAATAAGAATCCATAGCATTTTACCTTCCAAAAAGCTACACCCTGAAGACTTAACCAAAAGGCGTTAAGGGGCCAGTAGAGTATGTAGAGTAGTGTCTTCAATTAATGTTTTGCGTTTGCTGAATTTTCAAGGTACCATGCATAAACTCTCTCAATTCCCTCTCGTAATGAAACTTTATGCCTGTATCCCAGAGAATGTAATTTAGACACATCAGTCAATTTGCGCATGGTTCCATCTGGCTTTGTTGAATCGAAATGAAACAGTCCTTCATACCCAACAACTTCGGCGATCAAAACTGCAAGATCTGCAATTGAAATTTCTTCTCCTGTGCCGATATTTATATGGGTATTTCTTATTTCAATTGAATGAATAAGGTCTGAGAACTCCACGTTTTTCATTATGTGTATACATGCGTCGGCCATATCTTCGGACCACATAAATTCTCGCATAGGTTTTCCAGAACCCCAAATATTTACGACACCATCACTTACACCAATTGAATTTAAGTATTCAATTGCTTTTGACAAGTCTTCTTCATTTAAATCTGAAAGAATCGCTTCTGTGTTATTTTCTTGAATACACTTGGCAAGGTAAATTCTTCTCAGTAGGGCTGGTAATACGTGGGATTTCTCGAAATTGAAGTTGTCACCAGGACCATATAAATTAGTTGGCATGACTGAGATAAAATTCGTTCCGTATTGAATATTATAACTTTCACATAATTTAATACCAGCTATTTTAGCGATGGCATATGGCTCATTTGTATATTCCAATTCACTCGTTAAAAGTGAATTTTCGTTTAAGGGTTGAGCCGCGTTTTTCGGATAAATACATGTGCTTCCTAGAAACAATAACTTCTTGACTCCTGACCTATGTGCACTTGAAATAACGTTATTCTGAATGGTGAGATTTTCGATAAGAAAATCAGCACGATATGTATTGTTTGCAACGATTCCGCCCACTTTTGCGGCAGCTAAAAATACAAATTCAGGCCTTTCTGAATGAAAGAACTTCTCAACTTCATGAATATCTAGCAAATTTAGTTCTGATCGTGTTTTGAGGATTAAATTGTTAAATCCGAAAGAGATTAGCCCCTTAACAATTGCTCTTCCCGCCAAGCCATTGTGACCTGCTACAAATATTTTAGCGTTGGCATTCATCTAAACCCAGAATTTATGTCCACGAATTTAACAATTAATTGCTTGAAAGAACTCATTAATCATTAGAATTGATGGGGTTAACGTTTTTTTTCTTGCTTGTTCAAGTGTGAAATTTTTTCAGAAATAAACGTGATGATTTGAATACTCGATAGATTTTGGATTTCGAATAATTTTGACCTTCGTTAAATCGATGAAGATTCCTAGCTCAAATCTCTAAGGGCCAAGAAATTTATACCAAAGAACTAAGCATAGAACATCATAGAAAAGGGCGGCTTTGGCCGCCTTTTTTTATGTCTAAGAAATTAATGTGATTTTTAGTTCTTCATGAAATCAGCTTCCAGGGAAAACTCGGGAACCTGAACTTTGAATAGGGAAGAGGCCCCTTTAATTTGCATAGAATAAAATCCTTTCATTATTCCGAAAGGCGATTGCAAATCACAGGCCGAAGTGTAAGAGAAATTTTCTCCAGGAGCAATAATTGGCTGCTCTCCAATAACACCTGGACCCTCTATTTCACGCTTCAATCCATTGGAGTCAGTTATGAACCAATGTCTACGTAAAAGTTGAATTGGGAAGTCGTTTTGATTCTCAATTGATACGCGGTAGGAAAAGACGAAGCTGCCTTGAGGGGCAGCCGACATTCTTTCTTCAAACAAAGAAAAAACTGAAATTTTTACGCCTTCTGTTACAGCAACTACCATAACAGCAAATATAGTTAATAAACAATCCGATTGTTAATAACCTCAAGATTTTTTATTGCTGAACGAACTGCTTCGCGAAACGCTTACGGTCGCCCTCATTCAAATAAATCTTACGGATACGAATAGACTTAGGAGTTACTTCTACGTATTCATCTGGTCCGATATACTCTAACGCTTCTTCCAATGTAAATTGAATAGGAGGAGCCATTACAGTTTTAGCGTCAGTGCCTGAAGCACGCATGTTAGTTAACTGCTTAGTCTTAGTAACATTGACAACCAGATCGTTATCACGTGAGTGCTCACCAATTACTTGACCTTCGTAAACCTCTTCCATTGCTTCAACAAAGAACTTACCTCTATCTTGAAGGTTACTGATACTGTATGCAATAGCATTACCCGTTTCCATACAGATCAAAGATCCGTTCAAACGTCCAGGAATCTCATCTTTCATTGGTTGATACTCCTTGAAACGGTGGGTCATAATAGCCTCACCTTGTGTAGCAGTTAACAAGTAGCTTCTTAGACCAATAATACCTCTTGATGGAATTTCAAATTCAATCACAGTGCGATCGCCTTTAGGTTCCATGTTTTTCATTTCACCCTTACGCTTAGAAACCGATTCAATTGCTGTTCCAGCCATTTCAGATGGTAAGTCAATCGTCAATTCTTCAATTGGCTCACTCTTAACACCGTCAATGTTTTTGAGAATTACTTGAGGTTGACCAATTTGTAATTCATATCCTTCGCGACGCATAGTTTCGATCAATACAGACAAGTGAAGTACACCTCTTCCGAATACATTGAAACGGTCCGCCTTATCTGTTTCTTGAACGCGTAACGCCAAGTTCTTCTCTAATTCTTTTTCTAAACGATCTTTAATGTGACGGCTAGTTACAAACTTACCCTCTTTACCGAAGAAAGGAGAGTCGTTGATGGTAAACAACATACTCATCGTAGGCTCATCTACAGAAATGGTTGGCAACGCTTCTGGATTTTCATAGTCGGTGAAGGTATCGCCGATTTCGAAATTCTCCATTCCATTAATTGCGCAGATATCACCAGAAACAACCGATTCAACTTTACGCTTGCCTAATCCTTCAAAGATGTACAATTCTTTGATTTTTCCTTTTACCATTACACCATCACGCTTAGCAAGAGTAACGTTCATACCAGCTTTCAATTCGCCGCGGTGAAGTTTACCAATAGCCATACGCCCTGTGTATGTAGAATAATCTAACGAAGTAACCAACATTTGTGGGGTTCCTTCTCTTTTTATTGGTGCAGGGATGTGATCAATTACCAAATCCAATAACGGTTCAATTGTATCTGTTTGAACTTTCCAATCTAAACTCATCCAACCGTTCTTCGCAGCACCATAAGCTGTTGCGAAATCCAATTGATCTTCTGTTGCGCCTAGACTGTACATCAAATCGAATACTTGCTCGTGAACTTCGTCTGGGCGACAGTTCTCTTTATCTACTTTGTTAATGACAACAATTGGTTTCAATCCCATTTGAATCGCTTTTTGCAAAACGAAACGCGTTTGTGGCATTGGACCTTCGAATGCATCTACTAGAAGTAAAACACCTTCAGCCATATTCAAGACACGCTCAACTTCTCCACCAAAGTCACTGTGACCAGGAGTATCGATAATATTGATTTTGTAATCTTTGTATTGAATAGAAACGTTCTTCGCAAGAATCGTGATACCGCGCTCGCGCTCTAAGTCATTATTATCCAGAATTAAGTCGTTGTGAACTTCATTTTCTCTGAACAATTTTGCCGTGTGAAGCATTTTATCGACCAACGTGGTTTTACCATGGTCAACGTGGGCGATAATAGCGATGTTTCTAATTTTTTGCATTGCGCGAATCTTAATTTGGGCGCAAAAGTACAACAATAAAAATGAAAAACCCCCTGAAATATCAAGGGGTTTAAAAAGTAGCGAGATTGGGGCTTGAACCCAAGACCTTGCGATTATGAATCGCACGCTCTAACCAGCTGAGCTACCTCGCCATAAATGGGGTGCAAATATACACATCTATTTTAAAAATGAAAATTGATTTGAACATTTCGGTTCTTTTCTTTTTTCTTTGTTGGTACGGAATGAAAAAAGCAATTGTAATAGGAGCGGGGATTGGCGGCATCGCTGCAGCCATTCGTTTGGCGCGAAAAGGCTACGCCGTTAAGGTTTATGAGGCTTCTGCATATCCTGGCGGGAAATTATCTGAATTTAAAATGGGAGAGTTTCGTTTCGATCGAGGTCCTAGTTTATTCACCTTACCGCAATACGTTGAAGAATTGTTTGAACTCTGCGGCGAAAGTATGTCTAGTCACTTTGCATATTCTGAACTTCCAATTCTTTGCAAATATTTTTATCCAGACGGATATGTTTTCGAGGCGAAAGGAAATAAAGAAGAGAATATAAAAGCTCTTGCTCAAGCTTTTGATGAAGACGAGGAAAAAGTCAGAGCTTTCTTTTCCAAAGCGGAATTCATATACAATACAACTGCTCCATTGTTCTTAGAGCGTCCGCTTAAACTTTCGAAACTGTATAAAACAAAAGCGTTTTGGAAGGGTATCCTTCGTATTCCTCGTCTGCCGTTAATGGGGAGCTATACTGTTCAACTTAAAAAATATTTCAAGAACCCTAAGACTATTCAATACTTCCAACGGTATGCGACTTATAATGGAAGTAGCCCATACAAAACTCCTGCACTTATGCAATTGCTTCCTCACGTAGAACAGGGTATAGGAGCCTTCATCCCTGACAAAGGAATGTATGATATCACTTTTCAACTTTATGAATTAGCAAAACGACAAGGTGTAGAATTTATATTCAATTCTAAAGTGGAAGAAATTATTGTTGAAGAAAGAATAGCAGTTGGAATTCGATACAACAACACTCAAATTGAAAAGGCAAATGTTGTCGTAAGCAATATGGATATTTATCCGACATACAAGAAACTCTTGTCGAAAGAAATACAACCTAGAGTCATCTTAAACCAAGAGAAATCTTCCTCCGCACTTATATTTTATTGGGGCCTTAAGGACTACGTGAATAAATCGTTAAGTATTCACAATATATTTTTCTCTGATGACTATTTCGACGAATTTCGAAAGATATTTGAAGCAGAAAACTTGGCAAATGACTTAACGATTTACGTTCATGTAACTTCCAAGCACATTCCTTCAGACGCACCTGCGAACGGAGAAAATTGGTTTGTGATGGTAAATGCACCAAATAACAAAGGTCAAAATTGGGATGAAATCGTTGAGATAGCGAGAAGAAATATTATTCAGAAATTGGAAAGTATGTTGGGAGAGAAAATTGGTGACAAAATCTGTTGTGAACACTTTTGGACACCTAGTGGTATTGAAGCAGATACGTCGTCTCATTTAGGCGCTTTATATGGTAACGCCTCTAACTCTGCAAGCGCTGCTTTTTTTCGTCATGCAAACAATTCGTCAAAAATTAAGAATTTATTTTTTGTGGGAGGAAGTGTTCACCCAGGTGGCGGAGTTCCTTTAGCCATTCTATCTGCCAAAACAATGACTGAATTCATTTCTTAATTTACCATCAATGTCTCCATTCATACACAAACATAAAAAATTGAAAGTCTTTGGGATACTCTGGATTGTTTTGGTTCATTTTTTCGGAATTCTTGGCGTGTATTTTTTTCCAGATTGGTTTCTTCCTGCTACTCCCATAATAATTTTAACAAGCGCCGTGGTGGTTTTTCTTAGATATGAGAAATACCGTGAATCTCGCTTAGTTGCATTTGTAATAATATCAATTCTCGGTTTTCTGGTTGAAGTTTACGGCGTTCATTCCGGACAATTATTTGGCACTTATACCTATGGAAATAACTTAGGATGGAAATTGTTTGAGGTGCCACTAATCATAGGTTTGAATTGGGCTGCACTCATTATGGTGGCGCAACAGCTGACTACCCATTACTTAGGAATCAACAATCGTTTTTTTTCAGCAGTGTCTGTAGGCGTCTTAATGACCATGTTTGATTTGCTTCTTGAAGTATTGGCTCCGCAATTCGATTTCTGGTCGTTCACACATATGGATTACGCACCCATGCAAAACTTCATCGGTTGGTTTGGAGTTTCATTTTGCTTCGGATTATATAGCTATTCGCACTTTAGAAATGAAAATGGAACCGCCGTGCTCTATGGCATTGCGCAACTCGTTTTCTTTCTGGTGTTAGCCGTTTTGGTAGTTTAATCCGTTAGGGCACGAAGATCTTGTTCTGAAATAATCGAGATTTTCAAGTCCTCGGCTTTTTTCAATTTTGCTGGTCCCATGTCAGCGCCAGCAACCACGAATGTTGTTTTTGAAGATATGCTTCCAACTACTTTCCCTCCGTGTTGTTCAATGAATTCTTTTATTCCATCTCGAGAGAACGTTTCAAATGTTCCACTCACCACAATACTTTTTCCAACCAACGAATTGGAAAGCAAGACTTCATCTTCTTCATTTATACAAAACTGAAGCCCAGCTGAAATTAATTTATCTAGAACAATTAGATGCTCTTCTTTAAGCAACCACGTTTGAATAGAGTGAGCAATAATTCCTCCTACCTCATCAATAGCCTGCAACTCTTCGAAGGAAAGTGTTTTCAAATGATCGAATGACTTGACTGCTCTTGCAATTTTCTTCGCAACTGTTTCTCCAACATGACGAATACCTAGACCGAACAAGACACGCTCAAAAGGTACTTGTTTGCTGGCTTCCAACCCCTTCAGCAAATTTTCAACGCTCTTCGATTGTAGTGAGCGCTTCTTTGTCTCTTCGCCCTCCTCACCAACTTGAAATTCAAGTCCAATCAATTGATCATAAGTCAAGGAATATAAATCTCCGGCATCTTTAATTAATCCTGAGGTGAGTAATCCGGAAACAGTCTCCGTTCCCAAACCTTCGATATTCATGGCTTTTCTTGAAATGAAATGCTCTAATTTGCCAATGAGCTGTGGAAGACATTGTGTATCATTCGGACAATAATGCAGTACTTCACCCTCTAATCGTACGAGAGGCGTATTGCATTCTGGACAATTCGAAATGTATTCATGCATGTTTTCCGCACCACGAGCTTGAGTAGTATCTACAGACGTTACCTTCGGAATAATTTCACCACCTTTTTCCACCCAAACGAAATCGCCAACACGAATATCCAAACGTTCAATTTGATCAGCATTATGAAGTGAAGCGCGCTTGACAGTTGTTCCAGCTAATTGAATAGGAGAGAGGTTAGCAACTGGAGTAATGGCACCCGTTCTTCCAACTTGATAAGTAATACTAAGGAGTTTGGTGCTAATGCTTTCAGCTTTGAACTTGTATGCTATGGCCCAACGAGGACTCTTGGCGGTCATTCCTAGTTCATCCCACAATTGAACTTCGTTGACCTTAATAACAATTCCATCAATTTCAAATGAAAGTGAAGTACGATGTTCATTCCAATAAGAAATGAATGACATAATTCCCTCAACACTTGAAGTTGTTTCAATCATTCGTTTGGAAGAGTCTGGTGTTTTGAATCCCCATGACTGCGCATGACTCACACGTTCGCTGTGTGTTTCAATGGTTGAAGTATTATTCAGCACGAAATATAAAAAGCAATCGAGTTTCCGCTTCGCTACGGCCTTTGAATCTTGTTGTTTCAAAGTGCCTGAAGCTGTGTTCCTTGGATTTGCGTATAGTTCTTCGCCGGCTTCGGCGCGTTCTTCATTTAATTTTTGGAAAACACCTTTGGGCATAAAAATCTCCCCGCGAATTTCAAATTCTGCAGGAAAATCTCCTTTCAATTGAAGCGGAATACTTGAAATGGTTCTCACATTCGTTGTTACATCTTCTCCTACAGATCCATCTCCACGTGTTACTGCCTTTTCCAACTGACCGTTCTTGTACCACAGTGCAATGGCAACTCCGTCGTATTTCAATTCCATTACGAATTCAATCGGCTTGCCGGCTAATTCTATTGCTCGCTTCGCCCAATCTTGAATTTCTTCTTGGTTGTAGGAATTCGAAAGCGAAAGCATCGGACTCTTGTGCGTTACCTTTTCGAATTTATCTGTAATGTCTCCACCCACGCGTTGCGTAGGACTATTGGAAGATTTCAATTCTGGAAATTGAAGTTCCAATTGTTCCTATTCCTTCAATAGAAAATCGAAATCCTGATCTGAAATAACTGGGGCATTCAACACATAATAATTGTAATTGTGTGCATTCAATTGCTCTGAAAGTTCAGCAATACGGATCTGTGCTTCGAATGAATTCATGAATTAATATCTTTTACGAATGTCCTTGTTCCATGTGCCTCGCAGCGCTTTGATTGGCTGTATGCGGAGTTTAATAATGATAACTGGAGAATTATAAATGGGTAAAAGCTCCTCGGGGGCATTTCTAGTTTGACGATATCCAATTCCTCCACCAAAGGACATAAAGTAGGTCAAATGTCTATAAAAAGTTGTGCTTAATTCAGACAATTGAACGGGTTCATTGTAGTTCTCAGTAATGCCATTCTCATACGCATAAGAACCGGAAACATTGCCATAGCCCAAATGCAGCGTTGTGCTCCATTCGAACTTTTTAGTAAATAGAATTACACGTTCATAATAAATTGAAGAGTACTTCAATTCAAGATCTGCGGATACGATGTTGGAAGAAATTTCATTTAAAGATTCCGTATGCACTCCATTCGAAAAAGAATAGAATCCGACACCGAAACG
This sequence comes from uncultured Bacteroidota bacterium, assembly GCA_903932685.1. Classification (GTDB taxonomy): domain Bacteria; phylum Bacteroidota; class Bacteroidia; order Flavobacteriales_D; family Sanyastnellaceae; genus CAIZGX01. Next base: position 11,091 of record CAIZGX010000025.1, read on the forward strand.
ATTTACACGATTCATTTCAAAACCTAAACGAAATCCTCCGAGGCGCGCTCCTTCATTGCTCACTAGAGTCAATCTTCCGTCGAGAATTAATTCGGGTTTAATGAAAGGGTAGTCCGACTTTTTATTGCGCTCTTCTTTCTGTCCGAAAGCAGACAGTATGCTAATAATTAGAAAAATTGCGATTGATAATGATTTCTTCACGGAACAAAAATAGGCATATTGTTAAAACACTCGAAGAATGTTAGACCTTTGTCTTATGAGTAGTGAAGAAAATTTTTCGAGTTTAGGTTTAAATGAAGATTTGATACAGGGAATAGATTCCATGGGAATTCAAAAACCAACTCCCATTCAGAGAGAATCGATACCACATATTTTACAAGGAAAGGACGTTTTAGGAATTGCGCAAACAGGTACAGGTAAGACAGCAGCCTTTCTTTTGCCCGTCATTCATAAGATTATTCAAGACAGCAATCGTACTTCTGTTTCAGCACTTATCGTAGTTCCAACGCGAGAGCTTGCTACACAGATTGATCAGGCCATTTCAGCATATGGCTACTTCACAGATATTTCTTCTATGCCTATTTATGGTGGAAGTGATGGGAAAGTATTTACACAAGAGAAGCACGCACTGACAACAGGAACAGATATTATTGTAGCGACTCCTGGAAGATTGAACATGCACATTAATTTAGGTTATGTCGATTTTTCTAAATTGAAATTTTTAATTCTTGATGAGGCCGATCGCATGTTAGACATGGGGTTTCAGCCAGATATCCAGCGCATTATTGCACAAACACCTGATGTGAAGCAAGGCCTGCTTTTTTCAGCTACAATGCCCGATACAATTTTTAGTTTATCGCGCGGATTTTTAAATGATCCAATAACCATAAACATTGCCTTGTCTAAGCCACCAGCGAATGTTACGCAAGGGGCATTCGTTGTATTTCCAAATCAGAAAATTCCAATCCTCGTAGACTACTTATATGAGCGAAAGGAAAAAACAACCATTGTTTTCAGTAGCACAAAGACTGGAGTTATAAATATTCACAGCGCACTTCGAAAGAAAGGAATTCAGGCTTTAATGATGAGCAGTGATTTGGAACAAAGCGAACGTGAACATTCCTTGAATGAATTTAGAAATAGAAAATGTGCCGTCCTTGTAGCGACCGATGTTGTGAGTAGAGGTATAGACATTAAAGGTATTGACTGTGTTATTAATTTCGATGTACCTGGCGACGCTGAAGACTATGTTCACCGCATTGGAAGAACGGGAAGGGCTGATGCCTATGGCGAGGCTGTTACCTTTGTAGTTCCTGATGATCAGGTGAAGTTTAAGAAGATTGAAATGCTTATTCAACAGGATGTTGTGAAGTTACCTGTTGCAGAAAATTACGGAGCTGTCCCTGAATATAATCCGGTTATGAAGGGAAATGGAAAACCAAGACATGGCGGTAATGGCGGAGGAGGAGGAAAGCGAAGTTTTAAACCGAAATACACATCCAAAAATAGAGGCGGAGAAAACAAAAAAGGTGCATAAGCACCTTTTTCTTTTTTAATACAGTTGGAAATTAATCTCCTAAAGCTTCCGCCTTTTTCAATTCTTGATCGACCATTTCTTCAATTGTTTTGCGCTCTGCATCATTCAGTTTGGAATTCAACCTAATCTGCTTTTTCATGAAACGATACATATCGCGCTTGTGAATTTCATAAGCGATGTAAGTTGTGAAAGTTCCATCAGGCATTTTGTATTTCTCTTCGCCAATCTTACGCAAATCAGCAATCTGAGTGTTAGTTGCTTCACGAGCTAATGATTGAAACTTATCTGTGATTTCAGAACGGTTATTCAATTCAGTTTCTCCTAAATATTGATCTGTTACAACCTTTACGTTAGTCTCAACTTGTTGAGCTAATACTTTTTTGGCTTGAAGATCAGCTTTGTTACGAGAGATATTCTCGTCCATTGATTGACCTTTTCCAGTTCCTCTGAAATAACGATCGTTCGATTCGTACTTGTTCCCGGTGAATGGTTCGTTAACCTTTTCTCCAAGGTTCTCATTGGTTTTACATCCAGCTAAAAGTAATAGCGCGAATCCTAAAAAGAGAGATAGTTTTTTCATAACAATTGTTTATGTTTCGGTTATAAAGATAGTGCCACAATTCAGTCTGTGATTAATAACTCCATTTTTTTGTATAGGTGTTCCAGTAACTAATTCCAAACTTGAATGTGTAGTTAGCTTTGTCTAAATTAGAATCGGATGTTACCAAAAAAGCACCTAGACGGAAAAGTTGTTCTTTGATTCGAATTTGTTTTTGAATTCCAACAAATATTTCCTGATGAATGAAATTTTCACTTGGTATAGCAATGAAAGCGCTACCAGCGAGCTCATTTAACTTCAATCTGTTCAACAATGGAATTTTATTGAAGAACATACCGTTGAAGCTGTGAACATAATTCCCTCTGTAATATGCATTGGGTGTTAGAAAAACTTGATCAAGCAACTGGAAAGAAGCGTTCGGATCGGAGAAGAAAATTAAATCGGAACCTCTGAAGTATTTGTATTCCAATAGGCGAAGATTCGATTTGTTTACGAATGAACCTCCTTGAACGGTCCATTCGCCTGTTCCAAATCGCGGAAGTTGGTAATCATCGTGAATTTTCAATTCAATATAATCGAAATTCACTTCACTGCCGAACATACCCGGAACACCTTTTCGATAATTGAATTTGAACTCTGGGTTTTTGAATCCTGTTACAACCTTTCTGTTTCGCTTATAATAATAGGTTTGTCCAGGACGCCATTGCAAATTCAAATTGAATTCCGATTTAGTGTAACGCTGAAATTCAATGGGTTTATTCACATCGCCAAACAACTGCGAAGACCAGGCGTCTTGCACCAAATTGTTTATTGGCATTTGATCACAAAACTCATAGGTTAGTGAGGCGTACAAGCCATTAATCAATTCCATTCGTTGCTCTATACTGAACATCTTTGCTCGAACATAGTTACTTCGACTAAACACCGAACTGAACGAAGAGAAGGTATTGATCATGTCGTAATAATCTCCAAACCTAATAAACGTTCGAACAAACTTCTTGGGGTAGTAGGTCAAGCCAATTCCGCCTTTCCCTCGAACATCTTTATTGGCAAAACCATAATCTACATACCCATCTGTTTCCAATACGAAATCATTGCTCTTAAAATATTGACTGAAGCTTCCTCCGAATTTGTGCCTATAGCCGCCAATTCCAAAAACGTTGGCTTGAGCAATAAGTGGATTAATATAGTATGAAGTTCCTTTGGCTCTGTTTCTCCAAGCCACTCCAGAAAGCGTAACATCCCAAAATGTGATTTTATTGAATGCCGAATCTTTTTCAGCTTGAATCTTGGGGTCGTCAAATCTTTTTTGAAGGCTATCGCATTCATGTTTGTATTTCAGTTCCAAAGATGAAAGTGGAATCAATTGCCTGCTTTCCCAGTAGATACTATCCCTATCAAAAGCATAATCATCGTATTTCAGAACCTCGCTGTTTTGCATATTCAAAGGCGCAGTGATGCTGAATTCATACTCTTTGAACTTGTACTCAACATGACAAAGACGTTGCGTCTTTCCCTCTTTTACTTTTCCATAAATAGACTTTCCTTTACTGACCCATCTATTGGATTCCAATTCTACAAACTCTTCCTTCCATGAAAAATCAGAGAAAAAGGGCATGACTTCGTCGGCTAAATTCAACTCCAATTTTCCAACAACAAATGTTGTGTCTTGAATCCAGATGTAGCCGTTGAATAAAGCTTCTTGCTTGAAGATTGGCATGACAGAAAGTTTGTAAAACTTCTCTCCGTTCAACGTATCTATTCCAACTAAATCAAAGGTGTAGGAGAGAAGCGCTGTTGAAGCAATCGGGGAAATGATTTTTTTATCGGTTAGTTGAGGAAGTGTCAATGCGTTTTCCTTCAAATTAAACTCAGAATAACACGAAGCACTGGACAATTCATAAGGGTCTTGCCAACGATCACGGTCATTGACAATAGTTTCTTCACCGTATTCGAAACTCACGCTTATTGAGGAAAAGTTATCGTTACCCTTCGGCTTGAAATCGCGAAAGGCATCTACTTTCAGCTTTATCTGATTTCCACTTGAGTAAAGGGTTCCAGCGTTTTCATTAACATTATAAATGGCATTTTGAATGACGGGAGGTTGTATAATTTTGTCTGAAGTGTCGCGCTTGAAATCTATTTTCTCCATGGAAGTTCTTCCGTAAAATCCGACAGAGTAATTTTCCATCTGTTTCGCATAGAACTCACGCTGGTCGGAAGCCCCGCGAACCAATCTTTTAACAAAGTCTCTTCGATCTGCATTCACAACAAGCATTGGCATTTCGTTATTATTCACTTTCAGAATAATATCGAATACTTGAATTTTTTCTTGTCCAATTTGAATTGGCTTAATCACAGTTTCGTATCCAATGAAATTGTAATTGAGGTTATAATTGCCGGGTTTTAGATTTATTTGATACTCACCTTTTTCATTGGTGTGAGTACCGAGATTAGTACCTGGAACAAAAACAGCAACGTGAAAAAGAGGCAATCCCTGTTCATCTTTTACGACACCTTTAATAGAAGTTGCCAATCCAGAATTCCACGAAATTAAAAAGACAGCAAGTACAATTGCTGTCCTTACTATGAAAGGAATTCTTGTAGTCTTCACAATTGCATTGACGAATGAGAGGACTATTGGTTACAGGTGTTTTTCAGATCTTCCTTACTGAATTGCTCACCGAAATAAGACTTTTGAATGTTTCCATTCCATAAGTAAAGAATACCAGGAGTTTCTCCTTGAGGTCCCATGAGCGTGAAGAATTCGCCCATGCCTAGAACTTGATAAGGATATTTCTTTCCAGCAACTTGGAAGAACTCGTCAATTTTCTCTACTTCCTCA
>CAIZGX010000026.1 GCA_903932685.1 uncultured Bacteroidota bacterium
CACAATCTATAAGGGCATAATCCTTCCAGCGTGAAGGGGTATCGAGTTGAACCGTTAATGTCATGAAACAAAGGTACGCTTCTTCGCTTTATCTTCGCAGAGATATGCGCATAGCTCTAGTTGGAAATGGAAATTTAGCGTGGCATTTAAATGCTGCACTTCGCGAAATTAATTCGCGAATAGACCTTCATGTAGTTCGCGAGCTTCCTGTTTCGAGTCCTTGGAAAACGACCACGAATATGAGCGATATTAACGACAGTTTCCACTTGGTTTTGTTGGCTGTTCCAGACTCTCAGATAGCTGAGGTGGCGGCTCAGCTTCCTGAAAAAATTATAGCGGTTCATTTCTCCGGAGGCACCTCGTTGCTCTCGTTGCCTCAGAAAAACAGAGCCGTTTGCTGGCCTTGTCAGACCTTGAAGAAAGGCACGTCTATGAAGTACAACAACATTCCTTTGTTGTATGAATTTTCAAATCCGGAAACGGAGACCATTGTCAAAGCGTTTCTTGAGCCTGCCATTGGCAAGTGGATTTCCGCCAACGGTGAACAAAGACAACTCGCGCACATCTCAGCGGTCTTCTCTAACAACTTCACCAATCACCTTCAACATATATCTCAATCGTTGTTGAAGGAAGCACAACTTCCATCCGATTTATTTTACACTATGTTGAAGGCGCACGTTGAATTGTTGGAAACGAAATCGCCGGAGACTATTCAAACAGGACCTGCGCAGCGCGGCGATGTTGGAACCATTGAAGCACAAAAACAATTGCTGAATAATCATTTTGAATGGAAAGAGATTTACGCTCTCATTTCCCAAAACATTCTTGAAAAATACCAATGAATTACAAAGAAAAATTAGCCAAAACGAAGATCTTTATTTTCGACGTAGATGGCGTGTTTACAGACAACATTGTTTGGTTGTTTCCAGACGGAGAGCAGATGCGCACAGCGAATGTTCGGGACGGATACGCTGTTCAGTTAGCCGTAAAAAACGGATTCCGCATAGCAGTTATTAGCGGAGGAAAATCTGAAGCTGTTCGCAATCGCTTTGAAAAACTAGGCGTTCACGAAGTTCACTTGGGTTCTTCAAATAAACGTGAAGTGTATTTAGATTTAAAATCGAAATGGCGTTTCCATGATGATGAAGTTTGTTACATGGGTGATGACATTCCAGACATTCCGTTGTTGAAGATTGTTGGATTGGCGTGCTGTCCGGCCGATGCAGCTCCTGAAGTAAAGGAAGTCTCGCATTACATTTCTAACAAAAACGGCGGACATGGATGTGTTCGCGATGTGATGGAGCAAGCCTTGAAGCTTCACGGACATTGGATGAATGAAGAATCTGTAATTTGGTAATCATGATAAAAAGAAATTTATTACTTCTAGCATTTTTGGTTTTAGGTGGAAATGTATTCGGGCAGTATTGGCAACAACAGGCCGATTACGCCATTGATATTTCATTGAACACCACGAACGATTCATTCGTTGGAAAGGAAACGATTCAATACACGAACAACAGTAACGATGAGTTAACGCAGTTGTTCTTCCATTTATACAACAATGCCTTTCAACCGGGAAGCGACATGGATGTTCGCTCTACGGATTTACCAGATCCCGACCGACGTGTGGGCGATCGCATTTCGAAATTAACAAAAGAACAAGAAGGCCATTTGCATATTGGCAAACTCTTGGTGAATGGTGAACTCGTTTCATTCATTGAGAACGAAACCATTTTGGAAGTTCAACTTTCGAAAGGAATACCTGCGCATTCTGTTGCTAAAATTGAATTGGAATTCAACGGTCAGGTGCCTTTGCAAATTCGCAGAAGTGGAAAAGACAATGCAGAAGGCATTGAGTATAGCATGAGTCAATGGTATCCTAAATTAAGCGAATATGACGAAGACGGCTGGCATCCGAATCCATATATCGCTCGCGAATTCTACGGCATTTGGGGAAATTTCAATGTGAACATTACCCTGCCCGCGAATTACGTGGTTGCCGCAGGAGGCGTTTTGTTGAATGAGGAAGAGTCTTTTAAGCGTGTTCAAAAAGCAGGTAAGAATTTAATTACCTGGAAGTACGAAGCGAAAAACGTTCACGATTTCGTGTGGACCGCCGACCCCGATTACGTCCGCACAGAGGCCCAGCTGCCCGGCGGTCCAAAAATTTATTTCTACCACCAACCTGAAGAAAAATACAACGAAGCCTGGGAACGTCTTCCTGAATTCACCGCGAAAGCGTTTGATCTATTAAGTAAGAATTTCGGGAAATACGCTTACCCCGTTTACAACGTTATTCAAGGCGGCGACGGCGGAATGGAGTATCCAATGGCAACGTTAATCACTGGAAGACGTTCACTTCCGAGCCTTGTGGGAGTAACTGTTCACGAAGGAGCACACTCGTGGTACCAATGCATGCTCGCAACCGATGAAAGTCAGTATTGCTGGATGGACGAAGGATTCACCAGTTTCGCATCGACAGTGGTTATGAATTCCCTTTTCCCAGCGCAAGCAGATGCATACCACAGAGAATCGATTGATGGATATTTGGAATTGGTAAAAGTCGGCATTGAAGAACCGTTGACCACTCACGCCGATCATTTCGAAACGAATTACGCATACGGCGTTGCGGCATACAGCAAAGGTGAAACGTATTTAAGTCAATTGGAATACATCATGGGCTCTGAGCTCTTCAACCAAACTATGCAAACGTATTTCAACGAATGGTCGTTCAAACACCCTACTCCTGCTGATATTTTGCGCGTCGCTGAAAAAGAAAGCGGATTGGTTCTCGATTGGTTCAATGAGTATTTCGTTGGAACAACGAAAACGTTAGACTATGCTGTAGATACTGTTTTTGCTAGTAAAGGAGAAACTGAAATTGTGCTTGAGCGCAAAGGCTTATTCCCGATGCCTTGTGAAGTGACTGTGACATTTGACAATGGAAAAGAATGCGTGTATTACATTCCATTGGAACTCATGCGCGGAGAAAAATTCAGAGGTGACATGCCCGAGAATTGGAACCTTCAGACAGACTGGCATTGGGTTGATAAGACCTATTCCCTCAAATTTAAAAATCAAAATATGAAAGTTGTGAAGGTGACCCTTGACGCGAAAAATCAAACCATAGACACTGACAAGTCCAACAACTCTTATTCCATAACCCAATAAGCCGTGTTTAAAAACTACTTCGCATTTACAAAAAGCCCCGCGCTGAACCTCATTATTGGATTGCTCATTTCTCTTGGATTGCTCATTGGCCTCGGCCCATTGTTGGTTTCGCACGGAAAAGAATTGCCCTTTTCAGTCTTAAGTTTAGTGGTGTTGTTCAACGCTATTTGGTGGGGTTGGCAGATTGGATTTCTTTCGGCATTGTTGTACATTTTTTTTGGAATTGCAGGACTTCATATTTTCCCGAATTACGAATTCGGAATAAAGCACGTCTTCACCATTACGAATTGTGGTTACTACTTCGGGTTCTTAGCTGCAGCATTGCTTGCAGGATATTTCGCCGAAATTCCTCGCAAGAAAAAAATGTTAAATACACTCGCTGTTTGGTTCCTTGGACACGCGCTCATCTTGCTTCTTGGCGGATTGTATATCTACCGCATTAATCCTGAACGCGCCTGGGCCTTTGTTCAATTAGATCTTTCGGCTTATGCTGTGAAAGCCACAGCAGGACTCATAATTACCGTTGCCTTCTTGCGTTTCGTTGAAGGACGCGAGAACTTTTACAAAGTATCTTAAACTATGAAATTCATTCAACTCAGTTACAACGAAGGCATTGCCACCATTGCCCTAGATCGTCAAGAAAAATTCAACAGCTTCGTCATGGAAATGTCCGTTGAATTGCAAGGAGCATTGACCGAAATTAAAAACCGAACAGACGTTCGGTGCGTGGTGTTAACTGGAAATGGAAAAGCATTTTGTGCTGGACAAGATCTTGGAGAAGCCATTGCGACTGACGGACCTGGATTGGAAAGTATTTTGAAAGACGGATACAATCCAATCATTCGCATGATGCGTGAATTGCCGATTCCAATTGTTGGAGCCATTAATGGTGTGGCGGCTGGAGCAGGCGCGAACATTGCGTTGGCTTGCGACTTGGTTGTTGCTTCGGAAAATGCGAGCTTCTTGCAAGCGTTCACCAAGATTGGATTAATTCCAGACAGCGGAGGAACGTATTTCCTTCCACGCATTATTGGTACACAGCGTGCCATGGCGCAAATGCTTTTGGCCGATAAGGTTACCGCTGCTGAAGCCAAAGCCATCGGATTGATCTACGATGTATATCCAACGGAAGAGTTTCAAACGAAAGTTACCGAACTCGCCAACCGCTTGGCTGCAATGCCTACCAAGGCCTTGGCCTTCACCAAGCAAGCCATTTATTCGGGTTGGAATAACACGCTCGAGCAACAGCTCGAATTAGAATTAGACCTTCAGAAAAGAGCTGGACAAACTGCTGACCACAAGGAAGGTGTTGCTGCTTTCTTGGAAAAGAGAATGCCTACATTTACGGGTAACTAATTCATTCAGAAATGTCGACTTGGATTTCAGTATCTGATCAATTGCCTCAAGATGGACAACGCGTATTGGCGTTCGTTCCGGGCAACACCGTTTTCCTTCCTGGAAAAACAGGTGAAACTGAATTGCGCGAGGTTATTGTTCTTCATTTCCAAAAAGATTTTTACTTGCACGATAAAGAGAAGGCTGAAAAACACGGTGTTCACTTTTGGAAAGGAGAAGGAAATTCAAATCAATTTTTTCAATCGGTATCGCACTGGATGCCCATGCCTTCGATAGCTAAATGAAAGAGCTGATTGAAAAACTGCATTTGAAAAATGTGCTGAAACTCTCGGCAGCTACTGCAGTTGGACAATTGATTACCTATGGAACTGCGCCTATTCTTTCACGGATGTACAATGCAGAAGACTTCGCATGGTTCGCATTGTTTTACGCATGGATTATTCCTTTCGCTGTATTGGCCACTTTGAGAGTTGAGTACAGCATTCCGAACGCTGAAACAGAAATGATGGCGCGCGAACGCGCGAAGTTGGCCATAAACAATGCTTGGAGATTGGCTTCAGGAATTGCACTTTTATTCAGCGTACTTTATTTTTTCGGATTCCATATTTCTGCATTTGAAGCTTTCCTTCCCATTGGAATTTTCACTATTGCTGCGATTCAAACGTATAGTTTTCTTTCCACCCGATTAAACCGCTATCGCACCAATGCGCTCTATCGCGTGGTGAATAGTTTATTCATCAATGGAATTTCCATTGCACTTGGCTATTTCCTTTTCGACTATCTCGGCCTTGTAATCGGATTCATCCTTGGTCAAGTAATATCCATGTGGGTGCTATTCAACGGCACACGTCAAGATGAACTTACTGAAGAACCCGTTAAAGACATTTCCCTTAAGTCTTTCAGGCAATACATCTTCTTCAACACACCGCAAGGCATTATTGAAACCTTGCAATTGAGCGGAACCGTATGGATGTTGAATGTCTGCTTCGGCGATTCAGCAACGGGTTTGTATTTCATGTGTTGGAAGATTATTCAAGCTCCTGTGAATCTGATTAGCAACACGGTTTTTCTAACGCACTACAACAAAGCTTCAGAATTAAAAAAGAATGGCGAATCTTATCGTCCGCTTATTTTAAGCACATCGAAAGCACTCATGATGTTCAGCGGAATTGGTGCAGTTTTAATCGTTGCGCTTGCTCCTACCCTTTTCGCTTTTGTGCTCGGAGAAGAGTGGAGAGCTTCAGGCGAAATGGCGCGTTGGTTAGCTCCCTTCTTCGTTTTGAATTTCTCCGTTTCTCCTTTTTCATTCACAGCCATTTTAGAAAACGCTCAGAACAAAGCACTTGGATTAAACATCATTGATGTGATTCTAAAACTCGGCGCACTTTACGTCGGATTCCTCATGAACAGCGTCATGTGGGCTATTGGCTTGTATTCATTGGTAAGCAGCATCATGTATCTGATCACTTTCGTTTGGTATTTGCGTTTGGCTAAAAACGGAAGCAAATGAAGAAGTTGTTTCAATCTTCGTTTGTGCGAAACACCGCCATTCTTTTAGTTGGAACAGGATCGGCGCAAGCCATTCAAATCCTTGGCGCATTCGCATTGGCTCGCATTTATGACCCGACGGAATTCGCTGTCTTCTCTTTTTTCACAGCTTGCACTTCCATCATACTCTCTTTTTCTTCTTTGCGATTTGAACTAGCCATTGCTCTTCCTAAATCCTCAGAAGAAGCTGAACAATTGGTAGCACTTTCATTGCGCACCCTGTTGCGCGTTTTAGGATTGGTTGTTTTGGGTATTGTGCTCATTTTTTCCGGACAAGAAATTTTCAATTATTCCGTGCCAACCGCAATTCTTTTGGTTCCTGTGTTTACCTTCTTTGCTGGCTTCACGCAGATATTAAACTATTGGTCAACGCGCAATGGAACCTTCCTTCGCAATGCCCTTTCGAAAATCAGCGTTGCTGCTGTAACTGTTGGAACAAGCTTATTGTGGGGAATGCTTATTGAAGATCCAATTGGCTTGATTTACGGAGCTATACTTGGACAAATCATTGGTTGGATAATTATTGGTTCGAACTATTCGAAACTAGCCATTCAAGCTTGGAAGAAATTAACCAATCACGATGCGAAAGTACTTTGGAAATCATATAGCAAATTTCCAACTTACAATGCGCCAAACGCCTTGGTAGATAACCTTCAGCAATATGGTATTGTGTTTTTATTGGGAACGTTTTTCGCGAGCGAAATAAGTTCTTACTACTTTCAATCGCTTCGCATTCTGGCAGCTCCGCTGGCCCTTATTGGCGCGAGTATTTACCAAGTGTTTTATCCGAAAGCAGCGCAAGCTTTTCACGACACCAAAAACATTCGCGGCTATGTCTTGAAGATTTACGGAGTGCTATTCGCAATTGGATTCCCCATTTTCGCCGTACTCTTTCTTTTTACGGAAAACATTTTCGTTTTCCTTTTGGGCGAGACCTGGCGCATGACCGCAGTGTATGCGCACATACTCATTCCTTTCATCTTCGCAAATTTCCTCATCTCGCCGGTAAGCGCAGTAACAGCGGTGGTGCACAAGCAGCATCAGTCTTTTGCGTTTTCTTTGGTCGGACTTTCACTTAAAATAATAAGCATTGTTGTGGGTGGAATAATGCACGATCCGATTCTCGGATTTACCCTTTTCAGTTTATCTGGCGTGGGTATCATGCTTAGCGGAATGTTCTGGTATTGGTACATCGCAAAAGAACGCGAAACTTTGGAGCATTTGGGCTAAATTTGAACATGCTCAAACGCAGAATTCTTTTTTACTTATCGAAGTGGATTAAGCCCGTTATGATAGGACGTTACAAACGTTCAGACGGAACTGTTCTCCCACTTACACGCATTTGCAGTTCTACTTTTTTACAAGGTGAAAATAATTTCCATGTGGAAGACAACGTTTACATTGGCCACGCGAATTTCATAGATGCTTCAAACGGATTAACGATTGAAGAAGGTTGTCAGGTCACCAATTTCGTGAGTATCATTACGCATTCCAGTCACGACGCTATTCGTTTATACGGAAAAAAATATACTTCGACTCCAAAGAAACTGGCCTACAACGAAGGTCAAGTGAAAATTGGAAAGTATTCGTTCATAGGACCACATGCGGTTATTATGCCGGGAACAACACTTGGCAAAGGAACTCTCGTTTCGGCGTACAGTTTTGTAAAAGGTTCATTCCCCGATTACGCGATTATTTCAGGAAACCCGGCTGTTATTGTTGGCGACACACGCGACCGCGACAGCAAATGGCTATCAGACCACGCAGACCTTAAAGCCAATTACCAATCTTGGAACGAAGGGTAAAATGAAGAATAAGAAATTGCTTATCATAGGTAGTGCTTCCATTCACACTGAAAACTTTTTTCAATTGATGAAAGAAGATTTCAAAGAAGTGAAACTCATCACCGATGTGAACTTCAGTCTTTCGAGTTTCTCTGCACAATTGAACACGCCTCGAAAAATTCGAAGCATCGCAAAGCAATTCAATCCAGATATCGTTCACATTCATCAAGTCAACAGCGTTGCCTATTACGCTCTGAAAGCAGTTTTACCCTTGGGAATTCCAACGGTCCTTACAGCCTGGGGCAGCGACATTTATTTAACTCCGCATCGGAATTTCTTGTTGAAGTATTTGGTGCGTTGGAATCTGAAACACGCGCACTATTTTACCGCCGACTCAAATGATTTAGCGCAAGCCATGCAAGCGCTTATTCCGGAAAAGAAAATTGATATTCTTGTTGCGAATTTTGGAATTAACCTTCAGCCTATTCATGCTGAAAAAGAAAAAGTCTTTTACTCGAATCGACTTCATAAAAAATTATATCGTGTAGACTTCATCCTGCGCGCATTTTCGCAATTCAAAAGCAAACCGAATCGTGAAGAATGGAAATTGATTGTGGGTGCAGTTGGTGAAGAAACTGATCAATTAAAAGCGCTAGCCGCTGAATTGAACATTCTTTCGAGCACTGAATTCGTTGGATGGTTGCAGCCAGAAGACAATGCGCGCAATTACGCCAAAGCCACTTATTACATCTCCATTCCGGAAAGCGATGCAACCTCGATAAGCGTATTGGAAGCCATGGCTAGCGGATGCATTCCCATTCTCTCAAACTTACCTTCAAGCGTTGAATGGGTTTCGCACGGAACTACAGGATTTATTGTGAAAGACGTTCACAGCGATTTTATTTCGGAAGCTTTCGAAATGAACTTATCGAATGCCTCTGAATTGAATAAGAAACGTATTGAACGCGACGGCACCAAATATGCGAATCGCAAGAAATTCATTTCACTTTACGAAAAACTCTTGTCGAAATGAAAATCAAAGTCGCTCATTTCACCACACTGCATCCGCCTTTCGACAGTCGCATTTTCATGAAGGAATGTGTAAGCCTTGCGAAAGCAGGTTACGAAGTTTCACTTGTTGTTCCTCACTCGGAATCGCTCGTGCGCGAGGGCGTTCAGGTGGTTGCTCTGCCGACAACAACAAGTCGACTTAAAAAATTATTCATCACGGCGTGGCAAGGATTTTTCGCTGTAATGAAATTAAACGTGAAGATTATTCATATCCACGATCCTGAACTTATTCGCTTCGCACCGCTGTTTTGGTTATTCGGAAAGAAAGTAATTTTCGATTCGCACGAGCATGTGAGCAAGCAAATTGAAAGCAAGCCTCTAGGCCCGTTGTTCGTTCGAAAAATCGCAGGATTCGTGTATTCGTGCATTGAGCAGTTCTATCTTTTGTTTTGCGCTCGAGTTATCTCCGTTACTCCAGAAATTGCGCAAGCACTTTCCAAAACGAAATCGGCTGTTGTTCGAAACTATCCGATACTCTCTCTTCCACAAATAAAAATTTCAGAACAAAAAGGAGAGGTCACTCGATTCATCTATTGCGGTGGCCTTACAGAAATTCGAGGCATTTACGAATGCGTTGAAGCCCTTGCTGAAGTAGACAACGCAACGCTTACACTCGTGGGTGCGTGGGACTTTGAAGCATACAGACAAAAATGTATTTCCTCGAAAGGATGGGGAAAAGTAAATGAAGTTGGATTTGTTCCCGCTTCAGAAGTTTACCAATACTACGCGAATTCACACGTTGGATTGGCCATTCTTTATCCTGAAAAAAATTACCTCGAATCGCTTCCCATTAAAGCGTTCGAATACTTGGCTTGCGGACTTCCGGTAATCATGTCGAACTTCCCGTATTGGAAAAAAACGTTTGTTGAAGGATGTTACTTCGTCACCCCTTCCAACAAACAAGAATTGATTTCAGCCATGAAGCAATTGCAAAGTGAATCCCTTCGTCTTGAATCTGGAAAAAGAGGAAATGTTTGGGTGAAAGAAAATTGCAGTTGGGAAAACGAAGCGCGCACTCTTGTTCAACTTTACAGCGAAATTTCAAAATGAATTACCCTTCTGTAGGCATCGCTATTCCTTGCTTTCAAGAAGCATTACACATTGAAGAGTGTGTACTTTCCTGTTTGAATCAAACATACTCGGGAATCATTCGTGTATACGTTGCCGATGGCGGAAGTACCGACGGCACGCCTGAAAAGCTTCAGCAGCTTGCCCTTCAACATGAAAATGAAATTGTTGTTTTGAAGAACGAACGTCGAGTTACTCCGGTAGCACTGAACATGGGATTGCAAGCGAGTAACGAAGATTTCAAAATGATTCTCGGTGCGCACGCCACTCTTCCGAATGACTACATTGAAAAATGCATGCAGACGTTCATTAAAAATCCGGAAGCGGATTGTGTGGGTGGAATAATTATAAACGAATATCAAGACGCGACTTCTCAAGCCATTGGATGCGCCATGTCGTCTTCGTTTGGCGTGGGTAATGCACATTTCAGAACGGGAAATAAGAACGGATTCGTAGACACCGTTGCCTTCGGCATGTATCGAAAAGAAGTGTTTGAAAAAATCGGCTATTTCAGAGAGGAGCTTGTTCGGAATCAAGACGACGAATTCAACTTCCGCATGGAAAAGAATGGGATGAAGTGTTATTTAAACACCGATTTGCATTCGAAATACTACGTTCGCGGAACACTGAATAAACTCATGAAACAGTATTATCAATACGGGTATTGGAAGGTGTACGTGAATATTCTTCATGGACAAATTACAACGGTGCGACAACTGGTTCCGTTTGCTTTTGTTTGTCACCTTATTCTTTTCTTTTTCACCAATATTTTTTTTCCGAAGTATGACGTTTATTTAGGAATTCCCATTTTAGCCTATTTCATTCTTGTTCTCATTTTCACAGGACGAACAAAAAGCAAAGAGCCCCGCGTGACCTTGTTAAGCTTTTTCATTTTACATTTAGGTTATGGATGGGGCTATTTGCGCGGTGTCATTGAGATGAAGATTTTCGGTAAGCGCCCTACACTTCAAAACGCACAACACAACAGGTAGAATATGCGATCAGCACTTTTTATTTTATTCGCTTTGTTCATGAACACTCTTTCAGCGCAGTCATTAAGCGTGAAGCAGAATTTAACTTCTCCCTTCATGACATGGGTTTTCAATGAAGAAGGAAAAACAGAAATCATGTCGTGCACTGTTCCCGGGAATGTCCATCGTGATTTAGTCTTGAATAAAAAGATTGCAGATCCGCTTGTTGGAACGAACGAAACCACTGTTCAATGGGTATCTGAAAAAAGTTGGGAATACACGTTGAACGATTTCGTTTGTGAGCCGAACATGCTTCTTCAAGATAAAATTGAATTGCGTTTAAATGGAATAGACACTTACGCAAAAATTTTCCTCAACAATACTTTCCTGGGTGAAACGACCAACGCGTTCGTGCAATTCGATTTCAATGTGAAAGGAATTCTTCTTCCGAAAGGAAATAAGCTTCGCATTGTTTTTTCTCCGGCTGAAGCCTACGCGAAACAAAAATTAGCGGAACGCATTCTTCCCCTTCCAGGCGACAGCATTCGCGCAGTTTGCAGAAAGCCCCAGTATCACTTCGGTTGGGATTGGGGTCCGAAGCTTGTGACGTGTGGTATTACTAAAAACATTGAACTCGTTGGACACACTGACTTGTTGTTCGAAACGTTTGGTGTGGAAACCCTTTCATTGAATGAAGGAAAAGCGCAAATGCGAGCGCATGTGCATTATCGCGCCGACAAGGAAGAAAAAATTGCTGTAGCATTTAATTTCGGCGGACAACTATTCAAGGAAGAATTTGTTTCTCGCGTGGGAGAACATGACTTTATTTTTCCATTCGAATTGAATGAACCCAAGCTGTGGTGGCCGAATGAAGCTGGAACTCCGTTTATGTATTTGGTGCAATGCACACTACAAACAGCAGGTGGCAAAGCAAATACGCGTGTGATTAAAACGGGGGTTCGTACTATAGAGTTGGTGAACAAACCCGATGAATTCGGAGAGAGTTTTTACTTCAAGGTAAACGGGAAAAGCATTTTCATGAAGGGCGCGAATTACATTCCGTTGCGCATGCTTCCTGCCGTTAACAGTGAATCGGAATACCGAATTCTATTGGAGCAATGCAAGGGCGCGCACTTCAATATGTTGCGCGTTTGGGGTGGTGGAATTTACGAAAGCGACATGTTCTATTCGTTGTGCAACGAAATGGGAATTCTCATTTGGCAAGACTTCATGTTTGCGTGCAGCATGTATCCGGGCGATGCGAAATTTTTAGAAAGCGTTCAAAAAGAAGCCGAACAAAACGTTCGCAGAATTTCTTACCACCCATGCATGGCCCTTTGGTGCGGTAACAACGAGAATGCCGAAGCGTGGTCGAATTGGGGTTGGAAGACGGGTCTTTCAACGTCTTCTGTTTCTGCGATTGACAGCGAGTACAATCAATTGTTCAATCAGCTTTTACCTGGAATTGTCGGACACTTTTCGAACCTCCCCTATTGGCCATCTTCGCCACAGTTCGGGAGAGGAAACAAGGAATCGTTGAATGTTGGTGATTCCCATTACTGGGGACTTTGGCACGACGCGCAGCCGTTTTCAGTTTTGGAAACGAAGGTTCCTCGATTCATGAGTGAGTTCGGCATGCAAAGTTTTCCGAGTGAAGATGTGTTGAAATTGATGTCGCCTCTCGCGCCTTACGACATGAATTCCGAAGGAATAAAATTGCATCAGAAAAACGCACGTGGATTTTCGCTCATGAAACAGTACACAGAACTCTGGTATCCTGAAGCCAGCAAGCTTCCAACCCAAGAATACGCGAAGCTTACCCAAGAAATGCAAGCCGAAGGCATGTGTCGCGCCATTGAAGTTCAGCGCAGCAGTCCGCGTTGTGGAGGGACCTTGTACTGGCAGTTGAATGACGTGTGGCCATCGTTTTCCTGGAGCAGTATTGATGTGTTGGGAAAGGAAAAAATCTTCCATCAAAAATTAAAAGAGAGTTACGCTCCGCAATTACTGACATACAAAATTGAGAACGATTCGCTCTTCGTTGTTTGGGTCGACGATCAATTCAGCCAGCCTTATGAAGTGAAAGTATTCGGGGATATAAATCAGCTTCAAAAGAAACGTCCCAGGGGCGTTGGCTTCAGTAATTACACCATTAAGGTGAATGGAAGTATTTCACAAAGTGAAGGTATTTCACTTCGAGAATTAAAAGGAAAGTATGAGCGAATGTTGTTGCTTAATGCAGAGTATAAGGATATTCTTTTAGAAAGAAGGTTTACGATTCGCTAGAATGCCGATAACGAATGTCCGAAGGACTAATGTTGGCATTGCCAACGAATGTCTTTGACGAATGCCTATGGCGAATGTCCGAAGGACTAATGTTGGCATTGCCAACGAATGTCTTTGACGAATGCCTATGGCGAATGTCCGAAGGACTTTAATTAATCTTGCGAAGCATCGTCGAAGACTGTCGTTCGTAGAACATTCGTCGAAGACATTCTCTCCTTAAAAAGGAGATTCTTCCCCGCCTGTGAACGTAAAGTCCTCATCATCGCCAAAGTCATCATTCATCTTCGAAGCAACGGTAATGGTAGTTGCTCCGCTATCTAGGAACGCGTTGTTGGCAGGAACCGTTCTGGCTTCCGTTGAACCTCCGTTAAAATCGTTATTGAAGTTATAGCCGTCGACATCGGCGAATTTCGCGAGGTTCGCAATAAAGCGAAGGCGAATATTATCGAGTCCTCCGTTACGGTGTTTCGCAATAATTAATTCAGCCAGACCTTGAGAAGGTGTGCGTTCGTTGTCGTTGAATTCGGTAAGTCCGTAATATTCTGGACGGTAGATAAACCCTACTATATCGGCATCTTGCTCAATCGCTCCAGATTCACGTAAGTCGGAAAGCATAGGGCGTTTGTCTCCGCCACGTGTTTCAACAGAACGAGAGAGCTGTGAAAGCGCGATAACGGGCACATCGAGTTCTTTCGCAATTTGTTTAATGGAACGGGAAATAGCTGAGATTTCTTGTTCACGGTTTCCGCCTTTGCCTTCGCCAGCGGTCATGAGTTGCAAGTAGTCAATGATGATCAGTTCTATTCCGTGGTTCGATTTTAGTCGTCGACATTTCGCGCGCAATTCGAAAACCGAAAGTGCGGGAGTATCATCTATGAATATGGGAGCTTCAGACAAGTTCACGACTTGATGATGCAGTTGCGTCAATTCATAATCTTTCAGCTGTCCTTTTCGAAGTTTCTCAGAATTGATTTCCGTTTCGCTCGCAATCAAACGTTGAACCAATTGAACGCCTGACATCTCGAGTGAGAAGACCGCTACAGGGCGTTTGAAATCTACTGCAACGTTTCTTGCCATCGACAGAACGAACGCTGTTTTTCCCATACCCGGACGAGCGGCGATAACAATCATGTCCGACTTCTGCCATCCGCCAGTAAGTTTATCAACTGCATTGAATCCGGTTGGTGTTCCGCTAATTCCATCTTTGTTTTTTCTAGCTAATTCAATCGCTTCCATGGCCGACTTCACGAGTGTGCTCATTTTGTCGGAAGACTTACGAATGTTCCCTTCGGCAACTTCGAAGATGTTGCTTTCTGCTTTGTCTAATAAATCGAAGGTATCAGTGGTTTCATCGTAGGCTGCTTTAATAATTTCATTCGACACGCGTATTAATTCGCGTTGAATGAATTTTTGCGAAACGATACGTGCGTGAGTTTCAATGTTGGCGGTAGAGGCAACGCGATTGGTTAACTGTGAAATGTAAAGCGGTCCACCCACAAAGTCGAGTTTACCTGCTTTACGAAGGGCTTGGGTAACCGTAAGAATGTCAACTGCTTGTCCAGCCCCGAATAACTCGCGAATAGCTTCGAATATATCTCCGTTTGCCTCTTTGTAAAACGAATCGGGTTTCAGGATATCGATAACCGCGTTCAGCGATTTCCCTTCGAGTAGCATGGCGCCAAGAACCGCCTCTTCCAAATCAACGGCTTGTGGTGGAAGTTTCCCCATTTCATTCGCTGGCATGAAGTCGCGAATAGAGGAAACTCTGTCTTTGCGTGGGTTTTTCGGTTTGTAGTTATTATCGGTTGCCATAGGTTCTCGGTTCTTGAAGGACCTCAAAAATAGTTCAGAGTATTTGAATGTGGCAGCAAAAGTTTTACAACTTGAGCTTTTGATAGTATGTGAATAACTTGGAACTGCGTTGTTGGAACTTCGTTGTTCCTGCTGCGTAATTGGAAAATCGAAGATTTTATTCCTACTTCGTAATGGGAACTGTGTTGTTCCTGCTGCGCAATTCATCCGAAGGATTGATCTGAAAGATTGATTGCAAATCAATATATGCGAAGGATATATCTGAATTTTTATTTCATAGCTCTTGAATCTCCTTCTGGACGCGGATTCTCGGTAGAAGAATAGGCGCATATCTGCGCATAAGCATTTTCGAAGCCTATTGCCTATTCAAATACTTTTGATTCACTCGAGATAGAACTAATCACTAAAATAAATTCCAATACACATGTATCTATATTTAGAAACTTTTATTACATTTGTCAAACCTTCCATTTATCTAGTCGATGAGATATTTTGACACTATATTCTTGGAAGAAGCGCATGATTTCATTGGAAAACAAAATCCCAAAACCCAGATAAAGATTTTGTATAACATAGACCGTGCAGCGCAATGCAATGACGCTACTCTATTTAAAAAACTAAGTTCTGACATCTGGGAATTCAGAACGTTACATGCTGGAATTCAAATTCGATTACTGGCCTTTTGGGATAACAGCAAAAAGAACAAAACGCTCGTCGTAGCCACCCATGGCTTTGTTAAAAAAGTTGACAAAGTCCCAAACAGAGAAATAGAAAGAGCAATTAGTGCAAGGAGAGAATATTTTCTAAATCAATAAAAGAGTTCAAATGCCTACTAAAAAAACAAAATCATACACCCTCGACGAAATGAAAGACAAATTCATTGGCAAGAAGGGAAGTCCGGTAAGAGAGAAATATGAATACGAGCTGCGTATGGACTTATTGGGACAAATGATCAAAACCACTCGAAAAGAACGGAATCTGACGCAAGAACAATTGGGACAATTGCTTGGTGTTCAGAAAGCGCAAATCTCTAAACTCGAAAACAGCGCTAACAGCGCGAGTATCGACACCATTCTAAAAGTGTTTCAAGCACTCAAAGCCGAAATCAGTTTTCAGGTTAAACTAGAAAACAATTTTGTGAAAATTTAATTTTTACTGCAAGTTGGTTAGTAATACTAACCAACTGAAAGCTTATTCCTTCAATTAATTAAATCGAAAAAACCAAGTAACTGGTTAGTGCCACTACCCAGTTGAAATTGGGGATTACTTGATGAAGGAATAGCCTTAATCTTAACTAAAAAGAACATATTCTTCTTAATATTACCGAGAGAACTAACTTTCCACAAAAAATCATGAGCCGCCAACACGCCTTCACAGCAAACATAGAATGGACTGGAAACCTGGGAACAGGAACTTCAGCTTATACTGAATACTCACGTAATCACACGTTGTCTGCTGAAGGGAAGTCGCCCCTCGCCTGTTCTTCTGCGCCGGAGTTTCGCGGCGATGCTGCCTTGTATAATCCGGAAGACATGTTGTTGTATTCCGTGTCTTCTTGTCACATGCTGTGGTTCTTGCATTGCTGCGCAGATGCTGGAGTGATTGTAACCGCATACACAGACAAACCCCAAGGCACGTTGGTTATTGATTCAAACGGAATTGGAAAGTTCACAGAAATAACACTGCATCCAGTTGCCACTTTTCAAAATCCGGAAGATGAAAATCAACTTGCGGCCCTGCATGAAAAAGCACACAAACATTGCTTCATTGCGAATAGTTTGAATTGTCCGGTGCATGTTAGCGGTTTAGTAAATTGAACAATCGTATATCGAAATCATTCAGCATGAAATTAAAATTTCCGTTTCTCTACTCATGCCTAATCATTGCTCTTTCCACTTTCGGACAAACGACTGATTGGAAAAAGAATTCATTTCTTCCTGAAAAGCACATGGTCACTGGAGATACGGTAAAAGCTCTTTCGAAGAATATCATGCATGTATTTCAAGATAAAAAAGGAAACCATTGGTTCGGAAGTTGGCTATCAGGAGTGTATCGTTATGATGGAAAAAACTTGATTCATTTCACCACTGAGCATGGGCTTGCAAGTAATCGAATTGACGAGATAAAAGAAGATGAATTCGGGAATATCTACTTTAACAGTTGCCATTCAACTTCAGCGATAACTAAATTCAATGGCCTAGCATTAACGATCTTGACGCCAATTGCTGGTCTAGAATGGAAAACACAGCCGAATGATATATGGTTTATAGGGTCATACGACTCTGAAAAAGTCTATCGATTCGACGGCACAATTCTTTATGAATTAGACATTCCAAAACCACCTGACTTTTCCAACCACTTCGAAATTTACAGCATATATAAAGACCACAAAGACAACATTTGGTTCGGCACGAATCCACTTGGAGTTTGTCGATTCAATGGGACATCATTCGACTGGATCACGGAAGAAGACGTAACCGAATTTCGAAATGAAGGAGCAAACGGTGTGCGTTCTATCGTGCAAGATGTCAATGGTGATTTTTGGTTCAACACAGAATTTCGCTACAGCATTTATGACAGCGCTACAATTAACAGCAATACGTTTTATACCAGAAAGAAAAGCATTGGAGGTTTAGATGGAAAGGAGGACAGTGATTTAGACGAGTATCTATCCATCACCAAAGACAATTCAAATAATCTTTGGATGGCGACATACAAGGATGGTGTTTGGAAATACGACGAAAAAAACATTACGCATTATTCCATTCAAGAAAACGAAAAGGAAATTCTATTGTTTTCTATCTACAAAGACTACCAAGGAATTATATGGCTTGGCACGCACGAAAATGGCGTTTGGAAATTAGAAGGTAATGTTTTCAAAAGGATACTCGAATAATATCGAACATGAAAATATCACCTCTCTTATTTCTCTTCGTTGCTCTTTTTGTAAGCCTAGGTTTCGGACAAAAAACTGAGGCTAATTATGGACGAACGTTGCCTGAAAACCTTTTTAAAAATGGAAGAAATGAGCAAAAGCTTCCAAAACAAATAAGAAGTGTTTTTCAAGACAAAAGCGGAAACTATTGGTTCGGAACGAATGGAGCAGGCATCTACTGTTATGACTCAAAAACCTTGAGACAATATACCGTTGATGATGGATTGGCGGACAACCAGTGCTTAAGCATTCAAGAAGATCGTTTAGGGAATATTTGGGTTGAATCAGGAAACTTCAGCATTAGCAAATTCGATGGCGCCAAATTCAGCACAATAGTAAAAAAAGAAAATTCAAGCTTTAACATAGATAGCATTTGGAAATCACAAATCGATGAACTTTGGTTTTACGGGGGTAACGGCGTGTTTAGGAGCAATGGTACTGCCATGGAATATTCTCCATTCGAAACAACAGGTTTATCCAATAATGCAAACGCACCGTTTTCGCTCAGTAGTAGCAGTGTCTATAGCCTTTTAAAAGACAAAAAAGACCAGGTTTGGTTTGGAACCCAAGCCGAAGGTGTTTGCATGTTTGATGGGAAAAAACTGTCTTGGTTTAAGGAAAAAGGACTTGCAGGTCCGGCAGTGCTCGCCATCTTTGAAGACAGCAAGGGCAACATGTGGTTTGGAAATAACGGGGCTGGTGTTTTCCTATTTGACGGTTCTAAAATCAAAAACATTACGCAAGAAGCCGCAGTTCTAGGCA
This sequence comes from uncultured Bacteroidota bacterium, assembly GCA_903932685.1. GTDB lineage: Bacteria > Bacteroidota > Bacteroidia > Flavobacteriales_D > Sanyastnellaceae > CAIZGX01. Next base: position 18,765 of record CAIZGX010000026.1, read on the forward strand.
CCAAAAAAAACGCACTTGATATTACAGAGCGCAAATCGTTGACACGTGTTTATTCCATCAATGAAGACCTGTTTGGCAATATTTGGATTGGAACCGTCGACACAGGAGTGTGGAAATATGACGGTAGCAGTTTCACCAATTACACAACACAAGATGGACTTACAAGCAATGCCATTAATACAATTTACAGAGATCGAGCAGGTGAACTTTGGTTCGGAACCGACAGCCATGGCATTTGCAAATTCAACGGAAACTCATTTTATGAGTTCGTCATGCAATAAATCTTTCTAACCTCAAATTCATAAATACTAATTGAAACTGAACATGAATATCCTCAGGGACACTATGGATTAGCCAGAATGTATCTTCTAATTGATTAATATGACTAAGCCCTAAAAAAAAACGCACTAATTGCTAAAAAATATTGGTGCAAAATAAGATTACTTCATTTTAAATAGTTTAAATTGTCCTGTAATCATTGCTTGACATCAATGAACTTTTGGGCAAACCTAAAAAAAAGAAAAAAAATCCCGATGAAAAAACTTCAATTCACTGTCCACATCAACGCGCCTGCAAGTAAGGTTTATGACAACATGTTGGGCATTAGCAACAAATTATCTTACGAGCAATGGACAGCGAAGTTCAATCCAACCTCTACCTATGAAGGCAGTTGGGAAAAGGGAAGCAAGATGTTGTTTGTTGGAACCGATGATAAAGGAAAGAAAGCAGGAATGGTATCGGAGATCTTCGATGTAATTCCGAATCAGTTTGTATCCATTCGTCATTATGGATTGGTTCAAAATAACATTGAAATTACATCAGGTCCTCAAGTTGAAAAATGGGCGAACGGTTTTGAGAATTACACATTTGAAGAAATTGATGGCGCTACTTCAGTAACTGTTGACCTCGACACTGCTGATGAATTCACGGATTACATGAGCGAAGCATTTCCTAATGCGTTGAAAGCATTGAAAGTATTTTGTGAAGCGTAAACGCTCAGGATTGAACTACTTTTAGCAAATGCTGAAACTACCAAAAAACCTAAAGTTCATTGCAGTAACCGCTTGGATACTTTTCTCCAGAAGCTACGACGCGTATTGCACGCATACGCTTACGCCAGATCTTTCGAAAGAGGCGAACCCGTTAGTAACAGTAGCGGGCGTTTCTTCGTGGTCCGTATTGCTCATTATACTCGGCTGTCTAACAGCCTACGCTCTATTCGCTTTTTATATCCGGACATACAAACCCACTAATCTCCTTCCTAAAGAAAAAGGATATTCATTCAATCACTTTGTGGCGTTCTTATTCTTAGGATACAAAGACCAATGGTTCGCAACGCTCTACAAACTTCCTTCATCGATAAAACGATTCAACAATTACATGGGGGAAGTGCTTACCAAATGCCTCGCTTACGCCGGAGCGGTTTCAACACTTATGTGGGTACTCATTCACAACTCAGAATATTACAGATCGATTCACAGCGCACCAATTATTTACTCCATTCTAACAGGAGGATGCTTCGCGATAATTTATGTATGGAATAGGTCGGAGTATCAACAATACTTGATTCAAGATTGAAAACAATGACCACAAAAAAAGCCCTCTCTCGAGGGCTTTTTTATTACTTAATCCCAAATATCTTCTTGAAATTCTTCGAAGTCTCTGCCGTTTCTTCCCAAGGGAATAAATTCACCTTCATGGTTTTTGGCTTCTGACCGTTTGGCATTTTGAAGGTCTTCGTCACTGTCTTAGGCGTGCGACCCATGTGACCGAAACTCGCTGTTTCCTTGTACATAGGTGTGCGCAAGTTGAAACGCGTTTCAATCTCGTATGGAGTCATTCCTACATTCTTCGAAATTAGACCTGCGATTTGACCGTCGTTCATAGCTACGCGCGATGTACCGTAAGTATTCACATAGAATCCTACCGGCTTCGCAACTCCAATGGCATATGCCACTTGAACCAACACTTCGTCGCAAACACCCGCTGCAACCAAGTTCTTCGCAATGTGACGCATAGCATAAGCTGCGCTGCGGTCTACTTTACTTGGATCTTTTCCGCTGAATGCTCCACCACCGTGTGCACCTTTTCCACCGTATGTATCCACAATAATCTTTCTTCCAGTTAATCCAGTGTCGCCGTGAGGACCACCGATTACAAACTTACCCGTTGGATTCACGTGCAAGGCATACTTCCCATCAAACAACTTCTGAATGCGCTTCGGTTGCTTCTTCATAACACGAGGAATTAAAATTGTGCGAACATCTTCCTTAATCTTCGCCAACATCTTCGCTTCCTTATCGAAGTCGTCGTGTTGTGTGCTCACCACAATCGCAGAAATACCCATTGGTTTGTGATCGTCTGAATACTCAACGGTTACTTGGCTCTTTGCATCTGGACGCAAATATTTCATTTGCTTTCCTTCTCTGCGAATGGCAGACAACTCGCGCAACAACGAATGTGCTAACTCCAAAGGAAGCGGCATGTAATTGTCGGTCTCGTTCGTTGCATATCCGAACATCATTCCTTGGTCACCGGCACCTTGATCTTTCTTGTTCTTCTTGTCTACGCCTTGATTAATATCGGCAGACTGCTCGTGAATGGCAGATAAAATTCCGCAGCTCTTCGCTTCGAACATATACTCACTCTTCGTGTATCCAATTTCTGCAATTGTATCCCGAATAATATCTTGTAGATCTACATAAGCCGTCGACTTCACTTCTCCTGCAACAACCACTTGTCCTGTTGTTACTAGAGTTTCACATGCCACCTTCGACTCGGGGTCTTGTGCTAAAAACGCATCAATCAATGCATCAGAAATTTGATCGGCTACTTTATCTGGGTGCCCTTCAGACACAGACTCTGATGTAAAAAAATATGACATATCTACTTATTTATTTTTCTATTAATTTGAATTCAACGACTCACTCCATTTGGTTCTTACCGGAGGTGTAAAATCTTTATTAGGCACTTGTTCAGGATCGTATCCGAACAATTTATTTTCTTTAATGAGGGTATCAACATAAGTCGGTACCATATCTTCCCAACCGACGTGCCCATTGTGAATTAGGTCTAACGCATCGCGAGAATAGATCGAGAGAACATCCGGATTGTATTCTGCAATGTCAACAATACGCTTATTGTCTACCATATAGCGGAAGAGTGGCTGCAAGCGTGGATGAACAGGACAGTTCTCCGTGGTATACAAGGTGCTTGTGGCTTCGTCGAACCACGGATACAAGTATATCTTTAAATCTCTGCTGAAGAGAATTCCAAACGCTGCTAAAATCCCTCCGTTCAAATTGCGGTAATACTTCTCGTCGAACAATTCCACCAACATATTTGTACCCATGATAATACCCATACGTTCGTTGGTGTATTTCGTGAAGTACTCTGCCAACTTGTAATATTTCGAATAGTTGGAAACCAATACCGTTTGTCCAAGTGAACACAAAATTTCAGCGCGATCTAAAAAGTCTTGCTCATCAATTTCTCCATCTGAACGCAAATTGTTCAAAGTAATTTCAAATAGCACCTGAACTTTTTCTGGATCTACTTTGCGATCGGCTTCGAACATTTTCAAACCCTTCGCAATCATATCTATATTCACTTTCGTTACCGGTCTGAATGAACCGCGCAGTGCCAAAATGTGCTTCTTGTATAGAACATCGGCGGCTTGTAAATTCTCACCATCTGGAGAGAAGATAACGGCTTCTGTCATTCCGTTCTTCACCAATTGCAACGACATTAATCGGTTGTCCACATCTTCAAAATCGGGACCCGAAAATTGAATCGTATCTATTTCAACCTGATCGCGATTCAAATTATCATACAACGAAAGCAACAATTCCTTCGGCTGTTTGAATGTATAAAAAGATCCATAAAGTAAATTCACTCCAAGCGTTCCTACGGTTGCTTGTTGAAGAAGAACATCGCTTTCATGCAAACGCGCATGAATAATAACAACATTCGGCTCTTTATCAGGGGCGGTTTGAAACTTCACTCCCATCCACCCGTGACCCTGAATGGTCTTCTGAAAATTAACGGTTGCGAATGTATTGGCGTAGCTGAAAAATTCTTTGGTGGAATGATCTTCGCGATCTAAGCGCTCTTCAATCAAACTGTACTCGTGATTGAGCATATTGTCTACGCGTGCTTTACACACATATCTCCCCTTCTCTTCCTTCCCGTATATCGCATCGCTGAAATCTTTGTCATAGGCGCTCATGGCCTTCGCAATGGTGCCACTTGCTCCTCCCGCTCGAAAGAAATGACGAACGACTTCTTGGCCAGCGCCAATCTCAGCAAAGGTTCCGTAGATATCCTTGTTGAGATTAATTCTCAACGCTTTCTGTGCAGGCGATAAAACAACGCGATCCAGTTCCAACATCCTAAATTTTATTCAAAATTAAACCACCTTTGACGAAATGTCTTAAGAAATATACAAAATCTTTCGCACTCATTCAGAGCGCATGGCCTTCTCCAAAGCCTCCATGGCAACAAGGGTTGCGGGACATCTGTGAAGGTTTGCAGTGTACACTTCGGTCTGATCAAAAAAATCTTTGCGGTACATGTGCGGAAAGGTTGCGCAATCGTGTGGACGCAATTCATAGACACCGCACAATCCTTTATCCATATCGAAGAACTGACAAGGCTGGGTTGTATTTACAATGTCGCCTGTTGCCTCATCTATGAACAACCACTTATCGAAGAACTCTTGGTAGGTCATGCCTAAATGCTCTGCTAGTCTCTTCACCTCTGTCTTCTTCCAAGTTGGAGTCATGGTTCTACAGCAGTTGCCACAAGACGTGCAATCGATTTTACTCCACGCTTCTTTCTGAGCAGCAACAATGAATGGCTTGGCAGACTTCGGTTGGTTCTTCGAAAGTTTTTTGAGAAATGTAGTAAGTACTTTCTTCTTGCGGTAAGCCCGCAATCTGTATTTGGTGGAAAAGGCTGATTCTGACATGGCGCCAAAAATAAGACAAAAAAAAGAAGGCAAGCCCCTTATATCGCACCGCTACAACTTTCTACCTTTGCTGCCTTCCGGCCCTGGAGGATTTGAAAGGAGCTGGTCGTATAAGACTTGCCTTTGTGCAAATGTAAGCCGTGAATCGCTTCATTGCAAAATCATTCGTTACTTTTGCTAAAGAAAATAAATCAATGTCAGAAGAAATCTCAACAAATCCGCCATCCCGAAAGGAAGTCTTTCAAATTCTTTTTAAGTTCGGAATTGGTATCGCTTTAGGCGATATGCTCTGCGATCAACTCATGGTTTGGTTCCCCTCTTTGGCATTTATTCTAGAGCTGATTGCTGTAATAATTATCGTATTCGGATTGACACTTGGTATTAACAAGTACAAATCCTATTTCGAGGGATTCAATTACGGGAAAGCCCTTTGGTTCTGCCTGCGAATAGGAATGGTGGTAGGATTGGTTAAAATGTTCTTCAGGTTCATTCAACTGAGCTACATCGACAATTCCATGCTCATTTTTATGACGGAAGAAATTAAAAAGTCCCTCACAAATACTGAGGGCATAAGCCGAGATCAGTTAAATGAAATTTTAAACAGCGGCCTCATTGATACAATCGTTTCTCCAATTTTCATTGCAATTATCGTTTGGATCGGCACTTTTTTCCAATATCTTTTTATTGGTCTATTCATTTCCATCTTTCACAGAAAAAGCACAAATCCGTTTCAACAAGTTTAACACATGAACTGCTCACTGGTTATCCCACTATTGAACGAAGCTGAATCGCTTCCTGAATTGCAGCGTTGGATCAATGATGTTATGCAGCGCGAGCAAATGTCTTACGAAGTCATCTTCGTAGACGACGGGTCAACCGACAATTCATGGAATGTTATTCAAGAGTTGAAGCAGACCTACCCTACCGTTCGCGGCATTCGTTTTTCGCGCAACTACGGTAAGTCCGCAGCGCTGCATATGGGATTTCAAGCGGCGCAAGGAAATGTTGTATTCACGTTAGATGCGGACCTTCAAGATTCTCCAGAAGAAATTCCAGCTATGGCTCGCATGATTTTAGATGAAGGGTACGATGTTGTTAGCGGTTGGAAGAAGGAACGCTTCGATCCAATTTCGAAAACTATTCCAACGAAATTATTCAATTGGGCAACTCGCCGAATGACAGGTATTCACTTGAACGATTTCAATTGTGGGCTGAAGGGGTATCGCAAAGATGTCGTGAAGTGTGTGGAAGTATATGGTGAAATGCACCGATACATTCCAGTTTTAGCGAAGCAACAAGGGTTCAAGAAAATTGGTGAAAAAGTGGTGAAGCATCAAGCTCGCAAATTCGGTTCAACGAAATTCGGAATGGAGCGATTCATGAACGGCTTCCTAGATCTGCTCACGATTTCATTTATGTCGAAATTCGGCAAGCGTCCTATGCATTTCTTCGGGACGTTGGGAACGTTGGTGTTCATGATCGGATTCATTTCTTTCGCCTATATCGGCGGAACGAAATTGTATGCACTTTACCTTGGAGAGACTGCAAAAAACATAGCCGATCAAAGTCCGTTCTTCATTGCACTCACTTGCATGATTATTGGAACGCTTTTGTTTTTAGCCGGATTCTTGGGCGAACTTATTTCTCGGAACAGCTCTACCCGCAACGATTACAGCGTTGCTGAAACATTGAACTAACGACTTCCGAAAATTGCACTGCCAATTCGAACGAGCGTGCTTCCTTCCTCAACGGCAATTTCCCAATCGCCGCTCATGCCCATACTTATCTCATTGAAGTTTTCTCCGAAGAGTGGCTTCAATAAAGAAAAAATGCGATTCACTTCTTGAAATTCTTTTCGAATAAGCGACTGGTCTTCTGTGAACGAAGCCATACCCATTACCCCGCGAAAGTTTACGTTCGAGTACAACTCTTTTTGCGAAGCAATTTCTAACACTTCTTCTTCCGAAAATCCGTATTTACTTTCTTCTGTTGCAACATGAAGTTGCAATAAAATTTCAATCTGCTTATTTAATTTCTTGGCTTGCTTATCTATTTCCTTTAAGGTGGAAATTGAATTCACTCCGTGAATAAGCGCAACAAACGGAGCAATGTACTTCACCTTATTCGACTGCAAATTCCCAATGAAATGCCATTCAATATCGGATGGAAGTTGCGTATGCTTGTCTACCAATTCCTGCACATAATTCTCACCGAAGATGCGCTGTCCAGCAGCATAAGCCTCTTGTAAATCCTGAACAGGTTTTGTTTTAGAAACAGCCACCAACTTCACGTGTGAAGGAAACTGATTCGTGTAGAATTTTAATTGATCTTGAATGTGGCTCATCGCATTGGATAAATAACCAATCCGCTTCTTAGCTTCGGCAAGATGTAAGTACTCTTCGGAGGCATGGTAGATCCTTCATCTGAAATTCGCATGAGTGTTTCGGTTGAAATGGGATGAAGTAAAAATGCAAAATCTGCTTTTCCTTCATCAACCATTTTCGCTATCTCATTTGTTGGAACCAATCCGTCTGCATGCGCAATGCGCTTGTCGGTGCGTTCATCTTCAATTCCAAAAATCGGTTGTAGAATATTTTTCGAAAGCCATTCGGCATCGATGACATTTTTTTCTTTTTCGAATTGAAAGGCATACCAATTGCCGCTGGTATAAATACCTATTCTTCCTTCGGTCAAATTCAAATCAGTCTCTTTCACTTCGCGAAGAGCACCCAATTTATTCAAGTCGGAAAGGAATACATTCAAATCGAATTCAACGACACACTTAACCAAACGGTGAAAACCTAAAATTTTCATTTGCACTTGCGAAAGCACAAGCGCCATGAAATAATGATAAACTTCTTCATTGTTTCCTTCTTCCGATTTGCGTTGCTTCAAAGCAACACTGCTCGCGCTTCTGTGATGTCCGTCTGCTATATACAATTCACTCACTCGCGACATTTCGCTTTCAACTTCCTGAATATCTTCAGGCTTGCTGATTTGCCAAACGGTGTGCTTTACTCTGTCAGTTGTTGTAAAGCAGTACAATGGATTTTCCGAACAAACGCGTTCCATTAAATTGAAACAAGTTTCTTCTTTCGACATTAGCAAAACAGGTTCTGCGTTAATGCCAGTAATCTCTAAATAATCCGTGAATCTTCCTTCACGTTGACTTATGGTATGCTCGTGAATCTTTATTTTCCCCTGTTCGTAATCTTCCACGGAAACCCCACCTAGCAAACCTTGGAAAGAATACTCAGGCGTTTCCTGACGATAAATAAAAAACGAAGCGCTTGCTTCCGTCGAAAAAATTTCTTCACTCAAAAACTTCTCGTAATTCTTTCGAACTTCTTCGAAATAAGCGATGCGTCTTCCGCGGTAATCGCCGTCTACATCGGGGTGAATGACGTGCAGGAAAGTGTAGGGATTACCTTTCAACTTATCTATTAAATCTTCTTTTGAATAGGAAACATAAGATCGCGAAGCAACCAAATGCACCTTATCTGCTGCGGGTAACACAGCTTTGAATGGCTTGAACTTCATGCTTAGTTCGCGTCCATAATTCGTTTTACATTCTCTGCTATCTCCAGGCCTATGCGCTCCTGCGCTTCTGCCGTAGCAGCTCCAATGTGGGGAGTGGTAATAATTCTTGAATGCTTCAACAACGCAGCATTCGGACGTGGTTCGTTCTCGAACACATCTAAACAAGCTCCAGCAATAACGCCGTTGTCTAATGCTTCAATAAGTTCAGCCTCGTTAATTGTTCCGCCACGACTGGTGTTGATCACCACCGCGTTTTTCCTCATTAGCGCGAACTCTGCTGAACCAATTACCGAACTTCCATTCGGTTGTTTCGGAACGTGTAACGAAATGAAATCGCTTCTGCGAAGAACTTCTTCGAAAGAAGAAACATTCAATTTCACTTCAAACGGAGAACCGTTAATGGAAAGCGTAACTGTTTCTTCTTCCTTCGAACGATCGAAGAACAACACACGCATGCCGCATCCCAAGGCATATTCAGCCAATGACATTCCAATTCTTCCTAATCCAACAATACCCAACGTCTTTCCCTTCACCTCTTTTCCTTTCCCGTAATTCTTCTTCAACACTTCGAATGTTTCTTCTCCGTTTACTGGCATTGCGCCACCGGCTTGATAAAGAAATCTATTCGAAGCGAACATCATGGCCATCACCAATTCCGCTACGCTAACGCTGCTGCTAGCAGGCGTATTGAAAACGTCTACTCCTTTTTCACGCGCATAAACCGCGTCTATGTTATCGATACCTACTCCACCACGACCAATGAACTTCAAATTCGGACAAGCATCTATCAATTCTTTTCTTGCCGTGGTTGCGCTGCGAACCAAAAGTCCGTCTATGTTTTCATCGTGAATGAAAACAGCCAATACATCTTGACTTACTTTTTCAGTTAACACTGTGCAGCCCATGGCTTCCAAAGCAGCTTGTCCTTTTGCGTCTATTCCGTCGTTTGCTAAAATTTTCATCTTATCCGTTTTTACGTTCAAATTCCTTCATGACATCTACCAAAACTTGCACGCTTTCCAATGGAAGTGCGTTGTACATGGAAGCGCGATATCCGCCTACGCTACGGTGTCCAGCTATTCCGCTAATGCCCGCTTCTTTCCACATCGCATCGAAAGTAGCCGAGTGCTCTTCGTTGTTCAAACGGAAGGTTGGGTTCATCCAAGAGCGACTGTCTGGAACGCTGTGTCCGTGGAACATACTGTTGCGATCTAATTCAGCATAAAATAATTCTTGCTTTGCGCGGTTGTGAATTTCCATTCCTTTCAATCCACCGTTTTCCTTAATCCAACGAAGCATTAACATACTTGCGTAAACTGAAAACACTGGAGGTGTATTCGCCATGCTGTCTTTCGAAATGTGAGAAGCAAGATCTAAATAAGAAGGAAGTTTTCTTCCTGTCTTACCTAACATTTCTTTGTCTATGATATAAAGCGTTGCTCCAGCTGGACCCATGTTCTTCTGCGCACCTGCGTATATCAGCGAGAACTCATTCGCGTTGAATTCCTTCGAGAAAATATCTGAACTCATGTCGCACACTAACGGCACGTTCACCTTCGGTGTATACTGATACTGCGTTCCGAAAATGGTATTGTTGGAAGTGTAATGGAAATAATCGTATCCATCTACCGAAGGCAGTTCAGGAATGTGATTGTGGTTGGAAGCAGAGCTGTCTGTAACCACATCAATGTCACCAACCAACTTCGCTTCTTTAATGGCGCCACTCGCCCACACACCTGTATTTGTGTATGCAGCCTTTCCACCTTCCTTCAAAATATTCAATGGAACCATGTAGAATCCAAGCGTTGCTCCGCCCTGAAGAAAAAGAACTTCATAGCGATCTTCGAGATTCAAAATATCTTTCACCAATTGACGCGCTTCGTCCATGACACGTTCGAAGTTCTTGCTTCGGTGTGAAATTTCAATCAACGACAATCCCATGCCGTCGAATTCACGAATAGCATCTGCTGATCCTTCAATTACAGACGAGGGTAAAATGCAAGGACCTGCGCTAAAATTGTGTACTTTTTTCATATTTCAAATGTAGTCTTTAAATATTTCTTACTGATTTTGTAATTGTGAAATTTTCTGTTGCAGTGCCTCCTTATTTCGCTCAAGAATGACCAACTCTAATAATTCATTGATAGCGGTTAAATCGTAGACGTGATCTAGCGAAGCGCTAATGCAGTCCATTCGATTCTCTTCCAATTCAATGGTTGAGATAATCTGAACAATGTCCTTCACCAAATAGCAGTCCGATTCCAATTGCCCGCGGGCTATCATCTTGCGCTCGGTATCGAATGATTTGGAATAAAGCACAGCAACGAGCGAGTCCACCGCCGTTTCTGAAGCTGGATTTTCACACCCCTTCTTTCCGACATAAACAGAATCTTTCGAGGCAACAGGTATCACATTGTTGTTCCAAAACTGAAAAGCTTTGGCTTGAAGTTTCAATTCGCCAGAAGGAACAAGCTCGAGTTTGTTATTCAACACAGAAACAGAGAAACTGTGTGAAAAAAGGTTCTTTGCGCTAAGAAGAAAAATCGATTCTTGGGATTGAACAACAACCTTCACGTTATGTTTTCCGACATTCAATTGAGAAACTTGAATGGAAGAAACTGGAACTGTATTGAACTGTACCTCGTCTACAAACAAGAGAAAAGAAAGACTGTCAGGAGCATTTACCAACAACTTAGCCTGAGCACCAACACTTAGCGCTTGAGACAAAACGAATGCAAGCAATATCAAGCCTCTACTCTTCATCGAACGCCTTATAAATTCTATTTAAAAACGGAAATTTCCGAAATCTTTCTGGGACAATAAAAAGCGGATTAACGCTTCTTGCTCCCAACCATTGCGGGCGAATGTACACCAAAATACATCCACCAACTACCACACAAAAAATTGCAAAGAGCAACAACCAAATCCCGTCAATATGCGAACGAACCGCCATGTATTTCGCAAGGTAGGCTGCGAGTAACGTCATGGCGCCAATGCGTGATCCAGGAACCAAAGCGGCAAGTTGTTCCTTCACCGAAACACCAGATATTCTATGCGCAAAGCCAATCATCATGAGGTAATGAATTCCAGTAGTTACAGCTATAGAAATCGCAACGGCTTCCACCGAATAACGTCCAGCAACCATGACTCCAACAATCATCAATATCAAATAAATTCCTTTGATCCAACTTCCTTTATAGACTTCACCTTTTGCGCGCAGCAGTGAATCAATTGGCCGAGTAAGTGTTCTAAAAATAACGGCTACAAACAACCACTGCAAGAGATGCGCGGCTCCCATGTAGCTGTTCCCTAAATAAATGCGAAGTATGTCTTCACTGAAAACAAACACGAAACAAGCTAACGGAAAAATTAAAATACTAAGCACATTCGTTGCTGCCAAAACCACGCGCTTCAACCGCTCAGTCTCTTCTTGCAATTTCGACATGCCGCTGAACAGCACGCTGTCGCTTAATTTCGCCATAATGGTAATTGGAAGAGATGCCACGTACGCGCCTCGCTCATACATTCCCGCTTGATTCAATGAAACAGTATTGGGAAACAGAGCGCTGCCTTTCGAGAAGAGCGGAAGTACAGCCACGTCTACTTTCGTCGCGGCGTAATTCAATGCATTGAACAGCGAACTTCCTGCACCGTAATTCAACAATTGCAAGGTTGCTTTTTTATTCCATTTGAATTGAATGCGTGTGGGCTGAAGGATCCAACAGGCCAAAGTCATCAACGCATTCTGCGCGAACAACGCCCATACGTATGCCCAAATCTCGTAACCTCCGTAAGCTAGCCAAAGTCCCACAACTAAATTTCCTCCGATAATACTGAGCATGCTTGCTGTGAAGAACGATTTGAACTTCATGTTCTTCATCATGAGGTTTCGAGGAACTACGCTCATTGCTGAAATGGTGAAGCTTGAACACACAACAGGAATAATCTCCTTCAAGGTATCAATTCCGTAGGCTCTGGCAATCATGGGAGAAGCCGCCACAAAGGACAAGGTGAAGATTATTCCCAATCCCAATGATGTTGTGAAGGCCGAATTGATGTGTGATTGGTCAATGTCTTTTCGTTGAATCAACGCAGGTCCAAGGCCTATCTGTGAAAAGATTTCAGCGAATCCCATTAGACTTAAAACAATGCCCATAACCGCGAAATTCTCAGGCGCAATAAGTCGTGCAAGCAAAGCGGTATAGCCCAACTGAATCAGAATTTGCAAGACCACCGTAGCGGAATTCCATGAAAAACTTGAAACGAACTGTTTGCCTTCGGATGCCAATGGTTTGAAATTAATGTACTACAAAGGTCGAATATCAACCGTAAAATAAAATGTTGTAGAAAAGAAAAGACGAACACCTTACTTTTGATAGCTCAATTGAAAGTTATGTTGAAAAAGCTCAAGACCTTTATTTCCGTTTCCGCAGTGGTGCTCGTTTTTGCGTTTGCCTCTACCCTTGAATCATGCAAAAGCTGCAATTCTAGCAAAGACCTGGGCATTGAAGAAACTTCGGATACGACGCTTCGCGCTATTAACGCGAAGATTACGGCAGAGCCTAACAATTTTGCGCATTACTTAGAAAGAGCGCGATATTATTCTGGATTGAAAAAATACAATGAAGCCAATGCCGACATTGTGCGCGCAAAGGCCATTGATTCAACCAAAGCAGATATATACTTCACGGCAGGACAGATTCACTTCGATCAGCAGCGTGTGGTTGAGGCTTATAAAGACTATCAAAAGTGCATTGAAAAAGACCCTCAGCACAAAGAGGGTTTGCTTGAAAAAGCCGCTATGGACATTGCCTTGAACAACTATGAATTGGCTCTGCAACAAATTAACAACGTGCTTCGTCAAGATGAGCGTGTGGCCTACGCCTATTACTTGAAAGGAAGATTGTACCGTCAGGTTCGCGACACTACCTTGGCACTAAGCTCTTACCAAACAGCCATTGAGGTTGACCCGAGTTACTACGACGCATACGTGGAGGCGGGATTGGTATGTGCGAGTTATGGAAACCCTTTGGCAAAAGAGTATTACAATTCAGCCATTGATCTTCATCCGAACTTCGTTGAGCCGTATTACAACAAAGCTATTTTTCTTCAGGAAACTGGAGTAAAAAATCCGAGTAACTATCAAGAAGCACTCCTTTGCTACGACAAGATTATTGGCATTGATGTGAATTTCTCAGCGGCTTATTTCAACAAAGGATTCGTTTACCTCGTTTATTTGAAAGACTACCAAAAAGGAATTGAATCGTTCAATTTAGCTCTAGAGAAAAATCCGAATTATTATCAAGCTGCCTACAACAGAGCTTTGTGCTATGAAGGCAAAGGTGATAAAACCAATGCCGAAGCCGATTTGAATCTAGCTTTGAAAATTAAGCCCGACTACACCGAAGCAGCCGTAGAATTGGGAAGACTTCGCGGCGACGATTAATTTGGTTTTACAAACGGATGAATAACGAGCTCTTGCTCGTGTTCACTTCCTGGAAGAATTTCATACGTGAACACCACGAACATTCTTTTCATGTAAGTCATCTTTGGCGCATCGTTCGGATGCAAGACCAACTGCAGTCCTAGTTGAATGAATCCCATCTCGGTTCTGTTCGCTGGCACTTCCAAGACTATATCAACCTTTCCATCGGTTAACACCTCAGCCGATGCGATTATTCCCGAGTTCTCGTCGGTGAATACACCGTTCTCCTCTGTGTTCAACAAAAAATATCCGGGAGCATCGATGCTCAATTTCAAAGTTGTCTTTCCGGGTTCAACAATCACAGGCTCTAATGCGACCGCCTCTCCTGCATTTGGAGATTCGCCCGAGTACAAGGCCTCTTGACTCACAACTGGATAAAAACTCTTCACTTCATTCGACACCATGCGCCATTTGCGCAGCACACCGTATCCGCCTTCACAAACAAAGATTTCACTTCCAATTTTATTCAACGCCATTGGGCGAGTGAATTGTGCCGTGTCTGCTGCGCCGTCTTTCAAACCGATAACACCACTTCCAGCCATATTCTTCACACTTCCTAACCACGATATTTTATGGTTGAAGGGCTCACTGATTACTAGATCGTTGTTGTAGAAAGTGAATCCACCCGCACGATTCACGGGTGTTTCAGGAGCATAAGCCACTTGTTCTTTCTTCTTTTTGAATTTCGAAATGACCCCGTTGCTTTTCAGCATATAAAATTCTTTGTTGAAGAACTGAAGGGAAAGGGCGCTAAGCGCATTGCCATTTGCGTCCTTGTTTTCACTTCTCCAAATTAATTTCGAAGACTGGTCGGAAGTGTTCAATTCCCACACGCTGCAATCGTTTCCGGCAAGGACATAGATTTTATTTTTCACAATGAACACATCGGTTGGATAAGGAATGGCCCCTTTCCACGAAGTGGCCTTTTCGAAATTCTCAATGTTGGGTTGTTTTCCATTTCCAAGAATGGTAAGCAAAACATGTTGGTCGTTGTCGTAAATGCGCACAGCATGATTCAGCGGATCGGCAATGTATAACAGTTGCTCTGCGAAGCTGAAAGCCACGCCCATGGGCTTTTTCAGTTGTGCCACAGAAATATCTCCATCTGCAAAACCGCGCACTCCGCCAATTCTTTTTTGAATTAATCCGTCCTCGCTTATTGTGCTTACGCGAAATAAAGCAGGCTCTGAAACCGCGAGTTCTCCGGAGAAATAGCACAAGTCGTTTGGAAGTTCAATGAGCGGATTCGCCCAATATTTCGGTTCAGGCGTAATGGTCGGTTGCCAAAGTGAGTAACTGTTTGCATCTGCTTTCACCCATTGATTAATTGAAGCGCTAATGGTTTCGCGGTTGCGCATTCCTTGAATTCCCATAACCGCCTCTTTCATGCTTTTATCGAAAACTAAAATCTGAGGAAGTCGAGCCGATTCAATCATCGGGAGGTCTACCCAATTCGGAACAATTCCAACCGGATGACTGATTCCATTTTGTTGAATGAAGTCGAAGATCTCTTGTCGGCTGTAAGCAGGTTCGCGCGCTGGAATGAGCGTAATGAGTTGCACTTGCGGAACAGTAAGAAATTCTTCTTGCAGATCTACCATGGCTCCAACGCCTGTTATTTCTTCGGGTTGAAGACATCCGAGCACCACCAACTTATCCTTCAGCAAATCTGTGTTGAATTGGTAATCTGTGTTGAACCATACTGTTCCCGCAGGAAAAGTAAAAGCTCCTACGGAATGAGCAGACAGCACCAAAACGAAAATGAACGAGCGCAAGAAAATGTTCTTCATACCAACAAAGTAAAGAAATTTCGAAAAGAAAGAGGTGTTTCATCATCATCTTTTCGAACTTCGCTCATTGAAAACATTCTTATGGAACAAAATACCAATACCTTTTTCAAGGCAACCTTTCAATTAATGCTAACCTGTTTAGCACTCTTCATTGGCGATTATTTGCTCGATGGATTTTCGGTAGACTCTTCTATCACTGTCATCGTAAGTGCAATTGTCATTACGCTATTGAATCGATTTTTGAAACCCATTTTGATTGCATTGACTATTCCGGCAACGCTTTTCACTATGGGGTTGTTCCTGTTGGTTATTAATGCTTCTATGCTTTTGATTGCCGGAGAGCTTGTTGACGGTTTTAAGATCGATGGTTTCTGGTCGGCGTTGTGGTTGTCGTTTGTTATTTCGTTGACGCACTTATTCTTAGGCAAAAGCACTAAAGCTCGCTAGCGAACGAATGTTGCGGAGCAACGAATGTCGATGACGAATGTTCACTAGTGAACGAATGCCCGAAGGGCGAATGCTGCGGAGCAGCGAATGTCGATGACGAATGTCTGCGACGAGATGAATAGAACACATTACATTTATGATATGAAAACAAATCTTTTCATTGCCCTTCTCTTTTTCTCCGCCGTTGCAATTGCGCAACCTTCCACCAAAAAAAATCCGAACGAATTCATCCCTGCGGGATTCGTATTGGTTAGTTCTGTTGAAGGAGATTTGAACAAAGATGGAATAGCCGACAAAGTACTTCTTATTAAAGGAACCGATAAAGGTGCATATGAAAAAAACGAATTCGGCAAATTTGTCGACCGCAACAGAAGAGGGATCATTGTTCTGTTCAAGAAAGACAATCAGTATCAAATGGTCTTGAAAAACTTAAATTGTTTTTCTTCCGAAAACGAAGACGGCGGTGTGTATTACGCTCCTGAGCTTTCTTTGGAGATCAACAAAGGAAATCTCTATGTTCACTATGCACACGGACGATATGGATATTGGAAATACACCTTCCGATACAGAAACTCCGATTTTTACTTAATTGGCTATGACTCCAGTGAAGGCGGCGAAGTTGTTGAAAAAGAAACCAGCATCAACTTTCTTTTAAAGAAGAAACAAGAAAAGGCGAACACCAATGAAAGCGCGGAAGGCGGAGATGAAGAGTTCAAAGAGACCTGGACCAACATTACCGTATCCAAATTACTTAAGCTTCGCGACATCAAAGACTTTGAAAATTTCGAGGAAGTGGATATGTTGAAGTATTAGATTTAACTAGATGTCAAAAAAGAATTCATGCAACCTACCCACAAAATAGACTCAATAAAATTCGATCAGGACTTCATCTACCTCAACATTGATGGAAATGAGATTAAAGTTGCATTAGATTCACTTTCATTGAAATTGAAATCTGCCGATGAATATCAGCGGATGTTCTATAAAATATCCCCTTCAGGTTATGGCATTCATTGGCCACTAATCGATGAAGACCTGTCTATTGAAGGTATTCTGAAATTGCAGTAAATCAAATTGGCTAATCTGAGAAAGAAGCAATTTTCAAATAAAACATTTATTTAACAGCGATTCGGAATTTTTCCCGCTTCTTTGCAAACGGAAAAAATATAGCGTTTCCTGTTATGCTGAAGAAAGTCAAGATATCTGTCCTTATGGCCGTGTACAACACCGAATTCGCTTTTATTAAAAGAGCGATTGACTCTGTGTTGAATCAAGACTTTCAAGACTTCGAGTTAATCATTATCGACGACGGCGGGACGAATGACAGTCGTGCGCAAATGCTGCAATACGCAGAACAACACGAAGACAAAATCATTTACGTCCGTCACAGCAACAGGGGTCAATCGAAATCGATTGACCGTGGGGTCTTAAATAGCATTGGCGAGTTCATTACGATATTGGATAGCGACGATGAGTACAAGCCTCATCATTTGAGTTCTTGTTTGGAGAATATGGAATCGCTTGATTTGATTGCTTCGTTCACCGAGACTAGGGTCAACGATTCAAGCGACTATTTCGTTCCGGATAAAGATGATCACACCCAGTTGGTGCATTTAGACGATTGCATTTTATTCGGAACGTTATTCGGTCGCCGCGAGGTGTTTACTTCTATTTGTTTGAAGAGTGGATATGCGGCGGACGCCGATTTTTTCGAGCAAGCTGAA
>CAIZGX010000027.1 GCA_903932685.1 uncultured Bacteroidota bacterium
AAAAGAGAGAGCAAAAAAGAATAAAAGTTTTTTCATGGTTTAAATCTGTTTCAGTTAAGTGCTGAAGTTTTTTTTCGTCCAATAATTAATTCATTAAAAGTAATCCTTTCAACAACCACTGCTTCACCAGATTCGATCAATTTTATCGACTCCAAAAAACTGCGCAGTTTTTTCAGCCCTCATTTTTACTTTTTTCCTTATTTGACAATGGTTTTAAGAGTTTTGCGGTTTAGAAAAATCCGCCTTTCACCCTAGAGAAAATCGTGCACCACGAATTCTCCAATCGTTTAAATTTCAGAGGATTAAATTTTAAAGGGGTTTAGAAAGGAAATTAATGGAATTTCATGGATGGATTTCGAGGGGGTATTTGTGCTAATTTCGATACTAACGCTTAACTGAAACAAAACACGCTACGTGAAAATTAATAGAATCGCTTTCTTATTCATTCTTGTTTCCTTCGCTGGATTGGTTTCGTGCAAGAAGCCCAGACAATTCCTAGGAGGGGGTAATTACCATGGTTTAATTAAACTCTTAAACATGAAGGATTATGGCGATCGGAGTGAAGAAACAGTAAATGATTTTCTAAAGAAAAGACACTATCACTACGACTACAGTTTTTTAGCAATAGATTCTTTGTACGACTTACACAAAGAGCCGAAATACAACAACCTAATTATCCCTGAAAACATTTCGCTCGATAGCATTAACTGGTCTTTGATTCAGGTTCGCGTATTCAATTCAGATGGCAGTTATCACAATTCCCTCGCACAGTGCTCAGGCGACTTCGAAGATGATAAATTCACCTTCGATTTCCCTATAAACAAAAATGAATGCTCGTTCAAAAACGAAAAGTTAGAACTGAAAAACGAATTCGATTTAATGCACATCGATTCAAATAAATCGAATGAAATTCTGAGCGAAGCCAAAAAATTCAAATACGTGTTGGTCGTGTATTGGAACATTCAAACCAACTACTTTTCAGAACGTATTTTACGCAGTGTTTCAAAATTGAAAAGGAAACACCCAAACGAAGTCATGGTTATCTTGGTGAATCACGATAGCGGAGAACGGAAATCGAATTTCTATGACATGTAATAAAAATTAATACCCGCATTCTAACATGACCTACCTACAATACGCCAACTACATTGGCTCAGGAATAGAGTTCTTGGCTATTGCAGCTGGACTTCTTTTTAAATCGTACAGAACCAAATTCGGTTTAATTATTTTTCTAATGCCGCTAAGCTCGTGCATTGCCGATTCACTTTATTTGTATTCCAACATTCCCAAATACATTCCATTCGGAATGTTTTACGGCATCTTCGATCTTTTTAACACGTTGGCTTTCTTCATAATCATTGACGTGTTTACAAAGAATGAAATCAAAGTTATTTTCCTCATAAAAAGTCTTATCGCAATAATTATTACTTCCACCATTGTAGAAATTTTGCAAACGAAAACTGGTTATCACGATATAGCTAGCGGAATTTCAAACCTATTCGACGGATTCCTTGGGTTAATTGCTGCATTCCGTTTATTACAACGAACCGCGAAAGAGAAAAAAGATTTCTCACATTTCTTTTATGCCAACATAAGCGTAACCATCCTGAGCCTTATCATGTTCTCGCCTCAAATTGGACTGCATTTGCTTCAACATCATCATGTAGATTTCGACTTCTGTAAAATAATTGTCATCTGGATAGTCGTTGGAAACACTCTGAGAAATCTATTGCTCACCTACCTCTTTTATCTGAGAAGAAATGTCACCGCATGAATACCGTTGACTTCACCATACTTGCAGGAATAGTTATTGCTGCGCTTGCGCTGCTGGTGGCGGGTATTCTCATTTTCGCCATGCGAAAGGTGATTCAAAATGCCAAACAAGAAGAGTCGCACAAAACCGAATTGCAAAAAGCCATTATTGCTACACAAGAATCGGAACGCGAAGAAATGGCGAACAACCTGCACGACGATATTGGACCGCAATTGAACATACTCGCGCACAAATTAGTGGAACAAGACTCTGCCCTTTATCGCACTTCGTTTGAACGTGAAGAGATGAATGACATACAAGAGATTGTTGAAACGCTTACCCTTGATCTGCGCAGATACACCACCTCTATCTTTCCGCACGTGGTGCGCACACAAGGATTAATAGCAGCGCTGCGCATTACCCTTCAACACTTCCAACCGCAGTGGGAAATAACCTTTCAATCCGCGGTGTCTGAAAGCATGGTATTTCCCGACACATTTGCGCTGCCTGTCTTCCGCATCTACAACGAACTGCTGAACAATCTGGCCAAACACGCCAAACCTCAGCAAGTAGACGTTGAACTGTACTACAACTACAACGAGTTTATTATTCACATAGACCACAACGGTGACGGACTTACGCAAAACGAATTCATGCACTTCGCCAAGCAAGGGAAAGGACGCGGTTGTTCTTCCATTCTAAACAGAATAGATCAACTGCGCGGCAACATTCATCTTTGGAACAACATAGAGATTTCAAAAATAACCATTGACATTCCTTATGAGCAACCAAAAAATTAAAGTCGCTTTGGTCGACGACCACACCATTTTGCGCAATGGAATTAAAAGTATTTTGTCGAAAGACTACAAGAAGCGATTCGACATTGTTGCTGAATTTTCCAACGGAAAAGAATTCTTAAATGAGCTCAACAACCTCGAACTCGACGTTGTGCTGCTCGATCTAAACATGCCTGTGAAAGGTGGCGCCAATACGCTGGAAATTCTTCAGCTCTCGCACCCTTCCGTGCGGTGCATTGTGCTAACGCAATTAAGCATGGACTACATGGTTGAATCGTGCATGAAATTGGGCGCACGCGCCTTCCTTCCCAAAGAAGTAAAACCGCTCGAACTGAAACGCGCCATTGAAACGGTGCACGCCGAAGGCTATTATTACAATCAGCTCTTCACTGAAGAATCGCTTCAAAACCCAACTTCACGAAAAAAGAAAAGCGAGCAACTCACGCTTCAAGAAAAACGTGTATTGCGCTACATTGTCACCGGCTCTAAGACCCACGAAATAGCTGAGACATTGGGCCTAAGCGAAAGCACCATTAAATCGCACCGCGAGAATATTCATCGAAAACTAAATACTTCTAATCCGTTTGAACTAACAACTTATTGCATTCGAAATGGGATTGTTTTGGAATGACCATTTGCAAAGCAAGAATGCCCGAAGGGCGAATGTGCAAGCACGAATGCCCGAAGGGCGAATGTCTGCGACGATTTTATTTACGGAGTAGTAACTATCACCTTTGGTGATTAATGCTGCGGGGGAGTGGAGAAATAAATTTTGAAAAACTAAAAGAAATAAACAGAACAACTTAAATCACAATTATGAAACAACTCCTCTTTTCAATTTTGTTTGTATTTGGAATAACAGCAATTACATTCAGCCAATCTTGGGCGCCCATTGGGGCTACATGGACATATCAAGTCGAAAATGCAGTGAATGGTGGAATTGGATTTCGCGAATGGACATCGATTAGTGACACTCTAATTGATGGGCATGATTGCAAAATCATTTTGCGAAGCGGCGACCCAGTAAATAGTGACCTATCGGACAGCTTGATCACCTACGAAGAAAACGGTGTTGTTTATTGGTATTTATACAATCAGTTCACCACACTCTACGATTTCAACAAACTTGCCGGAGAATCTTGGACAGTAATGCGGGACACTTGCGGTATAGTAATTACAGTTGATTCCACTTCATTTGAAACCATAAATGGTATCGAATTAAAAACACTTTACGTTTCTTCCGAGGATTATGCCTTCTCTGGGAAAATAATTGAGAACATTGGAAATACTTCAATGCCTAGTCCCTACTTTTTATATCATTGCGATGGTATTTTTAAGGACACCTATTTCTATACAGGCCTGCGTTGTTATGAAGATAGCATCATGGGTTACCACAGTTTCAACATTTCGCCGAGCTGTGATTACGTGACAGATGTTTCTGAACAGAATGAAAAGAATGATCTATTACTCTACCCCAACCCTACTTCCGAATCTATTCAAGTCAAAATAAATCCCGCCCTTTCGAATCATTACAAAATATTTAACAACACTGGACAACTTGTTCAGCAAGGAAATCTTAACACCTCGTCCGCTAACATTTCCGTTTCCACATTACGTCCAGGTATTTATTTCTTCGAGATTCAAACAGATAAGAATATTACACAGCAGCGGTTTGTTATTCAATGATGATCAATTGCGAAGCAATCAATCCTTCGGATCAATCACCTTCGGTGATCAATCGCTTTGCGATCAGTCACTGCGTGATCAATGCTGCGGATGAATTGAAAATCTATAATTAATCAAGAACTAATTACATGGCATTTCTATTTCTCATTGTTTGCTTCATAATTCGAATAATAGCGATTGGCTTGTTGCTTCGAAATAGAAAAACATTCGGGATTCAAATTTGGCCTTTGGTCATTTTCAATAGCGCTTCCTTGGTGTCAGATGTCCTTGGTTCTATTTTTTGTTTTCTTGAAATAAACAATTCACTGATCATTAATATCTACACCGTTTTCGAACTTTTATTCGTCACTTTTTATTCTTTACGATTGGTTCAACTGAATCGCTACATCACACTATTCTCGAAGATTCTTTCAATTTCAATTTCAATTATCCTCTGCATAGAAATAATCTTCTACAAGACGAATATTCTAACCGAAGCTATTTCGGGATATGCAATTATTCTTCAAAGCACTATTATTTTGATCTGCTGCCTTTCAATGATTGCTCAATTAAAACCAAACAACTCCTCAATGCCGCCTGAATTGATTGTCTTGTTTGGCCTTTTTATTTATTCCTGTTTGTGCATCTTACCTACCCTTGCATACATACTGTACTTCGATTGTAACAACAATTATACTTTCTCACTATTCACATATACCTCTATTGGAATTGGAAATATCATTCGAGACTTTTGCTTCGGATTGTTCGGAGTTCTCTTGTATCGGAATAATCGCAAAGCGATTGATTCAAAGAATTGATCACGCAGTGATTGATCCGCAGGATTTCAGATTTTTCAATGGGTAAGAAAAGGCAATTGATTCTAAAAATCTGCCGTGAGATAAAAGACCGTATCAATGAAATAGTAAATACCATTGTTTACCAGAACATTTTCGTCGTGGAGATCTTCTAATATAATTCCAAGGTTTGGGTTAAAGTAATCGTGATTTCTGATGTTCAGGAATCCGTTTGCTTCCAGAAATTGTTTTACAACACTCAAATTGGTGGGTTCTGTAATTTGTATGTAATTCTGTTTAACAACAGAATAAAGAGTTTTATTCAATGAGGTAAATCCAATTAATTCGTATGATGTATCTGGAAAGAAAAAATTATGCAGCAACAGATTGTGCAAATAGTCTAACCAATTGGTGAAATAAATGGAATCGTTTAACTTGAATACTTGATAAGAATTCATCAAGTAAACTTTTTGCTCAGCGCCTTCGCTTATGTAATTGGATGCATCGAATTTTGAAAACCAAAGATTATTCTTTTTGGCGAAATCAATTAAGCGCGCTGCTTCTTGACTTTTGACTTGCTGTTCGCTTTGAGGAATTCGATTTGATTCTTGGCTTGATCTAAGGTAACAGGCAATTGTTTGGATAGGTTCTCCATTCCTAACTTGGCTCTTTCCTGAAAGGACATCACGGATGTGCTGTTTTGTTGCATTGTAACTCATACGAAATTACAAAACAATTCTCAAAAAAAAGAGACTTGTAAAAATGGTTATGTGATTTTCATATACACATCTAGTAACTCATTGAACAAGAGATTTTAATAACGGGTAGAAAGGGGTAAGTAATCCGCAGGATTGATTGCGTAGCAATTGATTCGAAGAATTAATTCGTACTTTCGCGACACAAAATTCTATTATGGCGCTTATTGAAGAGATGAACAAAAGTGGGAACTGGCTATTTCGTTGGCGCAGCTTTCTTCCTTTGTTATTGTATGTTTTAGCCGCTTCGGTTATTTGGTTTGAATTGGATACAGACAATCCGTTGTTCGATAAAACGTGGGCTTGGACGTGCCTAGGCATTTCATTTTTAGGGCAATTGATTCGTGTTGTAACAATAGGCTATACGCCAAAAGGAACCTCTGGAAGAAACACCAAAGAAGGTCAGGTTGCTGAAGTGTTAAATCACACAGGCATCTACAGCATTGTTCGTCACCCACTGTACTTAGGGAACTTCTTCATGTGGCTAGGTATTATCATGTACGTTGGTAACTGGTGGTTCACACTTACTTCATGCCTACTGTTCTGGTTGTACTACGAACGCATCATGTTCGCGGAAGAATTCTTCCTTCGAAATAAATTCGGAGACGTTTACATAAAATGGACCGAAAGAACTCCGCCTTTCTTCCCGCGTTTCTCTTCATGGAAATCTGCACCCGTAGAATTCTCATTGCGTAACGTATTGAAACGCGAATACAACGGATTCTTCGCAGTATTCATTTCCTTCGCTTTGCTAGACGCACTGAAGAACTACGTGCACTTCGGATATTTCGGTTGGAAGGAAATCCTTACTCCGTTTTGGCACACCGCTTTGTTCAGCGGATTCATCATTTTCATTGTCCTTCGTAGCTTGAAGAAATACACGAAAGTGCTAAACGTAAAAGGAAGAGAGTACAACGTATGATGCGACAATTCGAGAAAAAATCGAGGCCTGTCATTTCAAACACAGCTTTTTTAAAACGTCAGCTTTACTATTTTTTTCTTAGCATTCTTCTTATTGCTTTTTCCTTACTCATTGGCGTAGTTGGATACCACTACACCGGTCACATGGGATGGCTAGACGCCTTCTACAACAGCTCCATGATCCTTACAGGAATGGGACCTGTTAACGTTATCACCAATGATAGCGGAAAGTGGTTCGCTTCGTTTTACGCTCTCTACAGCGGCGTTGCTTTTCTAACCACTGCCGGAGTCATGCTTTCGCCTTTAGTTCACCGCATCTTACACATACTTCACGTTCAGGAAGAGGAATGAAAACAATTTACATTATTCGTCACGCTGAAGCGGAAGACCTTTACGGACAGCCCGACAGCTTCAGACCGCTGACCGAACGCGGAAACCTTCAGGCGTTAGCGCTGGGAAATCACTTGGGACAACTTCCAACAAACTGGATCGTTAGTCCTGCCGTGCGCACCTACTCTACAGCGCATACGCTGAGCACTACGCAAAGCCACAAGCCTGTTCTTCATTTAGAAAAAAGAATTTACAACGCTGAACTTTCAGACTTGTTAGAAGTCATTGAACTTCTTCCAAACGATTGGAATGACGTGGTTCTCATAGGACACAATCCGGGTGTCTCTAATCTTTCGCAATACCTCACCGGCATGCAACATCCGTTTAAGAAATCGGCTGTTGTTAAAATGCAACTCGAGGTTGAAGCGTGGAGCCAATTGATTCAGGGCTGCGGAAAAGAAGACTTTTATTGGTTTCCATAAAGTAAAGTTGCATCTAACTTAACAAATGGCTTAACTTTGTCTCCCGTTATGCAAAAAAAGCAAGCGGTATCCTCAAAACGTTCCAAATATATCTTCGTAACCGGCGGAGTAACCAGTTCTCTGGGTAAAGGAATCATCTCAGCATCTTTAGCTAAACTTCTTCAAGCAAGAGGCTATTCTGTAACCATTCAGAAGCTAGATCCATACATAAACATTGATCCAGGAACACTGAATCCGTATGAACACGGAGAATGTTATGTAACCGAAGACGGTGCAGAAACCGACCTCGATTTGGGCCACTACGAGCGCTTCCTAGACATTCCAACGTCTCAAGCCAATAACATTACAACAGGAAGAATATACCAAAGCGTCATCGACAAAGAACGTCGTGGCGAATACTTGGGAAAGACCGTTCAAATTATTCCGCACATTACCGACGAGATAAAGCGTTGCATTCAACTTTTAGGGAACGCACACGATTACGATGTGGTGATTACTGAAATTGGAGGAACCGTTGGCGATATTGAATCGCTTCCATACGTAGAGTCTGTTCGTCAATTGATGTGGGAATACGAAGACGATTGCATTAACATTCACTTGACGCTTGTTCCTTACTTAGCGGCCGCTGGAGAATTGAAAACCAAACCTACCCAACACAGCGTTAAAATGTTGTTGGAAAACGGCGTTCAACCCGATATTCTTGTTTGCAGAACAGAGCATGAACTCTCTCCTATTCTTCGAAATAAAATTGCAAAATTCTGTAACGTCTCATTGGATGCCGTTATTCAGAGCATAGATGCCGACACGATTTACGACGTTCCGTTTTTGATGCTTGAAGAAAAACTTGATTTGGTAGTCTTACGCAAGCTTGGCTTAAAGTCAAAGAAGAAACCCAATCTGAACAAGTGGAACGACTTTTTAACCAAACTTAAGCATCCGAAGAAGCGTGTTCGTATTGGTTTAGTTGGAAAATACGTTGAATTGAAAGATGCTTACAAGAGTATTGCAGAAGCTTTCATTCACGCAGGAACAACACTTGAATGTGCTGTTGACATTGAGTGGATACATTCTGAAGGATTGAACAAGAAGAATGTTAAAGCGCAACTAACCGGTTTAGACGGTGTACTTGTTGCACCTGGATTTGGATCAAGAGGTATTGATGGAAAAATTGAAGCCATTAAATTCGTTCGCGAAAACAACATTCCATTTTTCGGAATTTGTTTGGGAATGCAAATCGCTACGATTGAATTCGCGCGCAACGTTCTCGGATTGAAAGATGCTCACAGCACGGAGATGAAGGCTTATACGAAGCACCCTGTTATCTGTCTTATGGAAGAGCAGAAGAGCATTGTGAACAAAGGCGGAACCATGCGTTTAGGCTCTTACCCTTGCACCCTTAAGAAAGGATCTAAAGCACAAAAGGCTTACGGAAAAATAAATATCGAAGAACGCCACCGCCATCGTTTTGAATTCAACAACGATTACATGGAGAAATTCGAAAAGGCTGGTTTCAAATGTGTTGGAACAAATCCGAAAAGTGGGTTGGTTGAAATCATTGAATTAGAGAATCACCCGTACTTCGTTGCCGCTCAGTTTCATCCGGAATACAAGAGCACAGTAATGACTCCTCACCCACTGTTCATTTCATTCGTGAAGGCGTGCGTGACGACGAAGGCTTAATGAATAAACGTGAGTTGTAAGGTCTCTGTTTTCTTTCCATCTGGATTGGAACAATAAACGTAGTACATTCCTGTAGCAGGGCGCTGGCCATCGGTAGTCTTGCCATTCCAGAAAACACGTCCACCTTCGCTTTCGCCTTGAAACACAACATTTCCGGCTGCATCTGCAATGCGCACACTGCTGTTATACGCTAATCCGTCGACCGTAATATTCCCATCAAATTCAGGCAAAATAGGATTTGGAAAGACGCGAACGTTTTTCATTTCTTGATCGAAATTCGTTGCTGTTGAGAAATAGGAAACCATTCCCTCTTCAGTCGCAATAAAGACTTCACCGTTGTCTTGGTTAATGGCAATGTCTGAAATTGTATTGGTTGGAAGTGGACTGTTCTCTTGCGTGAAATGCTCTATCGCTTGAAGTCCATCGTCGCTGAACAAATACACCCCACTATTTCTTGTTCCTACCCACTTCCTATTTCCCCCGTCAATTTCAATACATGTTATCGTCTCTGTATCTAGTAATCTTTGAACGTTTCCGTCTTGTGTAATTGAGATTGGTTCGCCATCCAGCGGGTCTTCAGAGAACAACGAAGACTGAGAATAAAATACGGACAGCCCTTGAAGCGTCCCTACCCATATTTCACCATCCAAATCTTCAATCATACAAAAGACATCTTTGTTGGCCAATCCGCCCGCGCCTTCTGCCTCCGACAGAAAAGTAATATCGTCGTCCGAGGCATTGGAAACCGTTCCGTTCGGATCACGCACCACAATACCTCTTCCAGCAACAATGGCCCAAATGTATCCTTCGCGTGTTGGCATAATGTCTTTCAACCAATCATCGTTTGTTACATATGGAGCGCAGGAGTATGCGTAAAAATTCCCCTCCCGATCAACGGCTTGAATGGGTTTAGTCGAATAGCTATTGGTTAACCAGAGAACCCCATTCGGATCGAAAGCTACCCCACCAACACCGGTCCATCCTGGAGCCCAGGTGAATCCGGAACCTTGCAAAGGATTGTTTCCCGTTTCAACGTTGTAGTAGGTTAGTGTTCCATCGGTTGCCCGTTGAATAAGTCCTTCTTCCCACGAACCGTAAAACACGCGATTGTTGTTGTACGGATCAATGGCAACATCGGCCATATCGAAAACACCCGGCGTTGAATTCGCTCCTACCCCTGGCAGATAGGTTGTCCATGTATCTCCTACTCTTCCTGAGAAATTTCCGGGTCTCCATAAGTTTCCACCGTACGGATAAATGGAACCGTGTGCCACCCAAAGGTTGTGATTGTAGGCATTGAGTTTTCTAACTTCGGCAGAGGCCGGGCCATCAGGTCGTACTGTTAAATCCTGACCATTGCCCTTCCTTCCTACAAGTCCTCTTCCTTTATCAGCAACCCACAACGTGTTTTGCATATCGCGAATGACAAAATTGGGTGCAATTGCTCCACCATCTAAATCTGAAATATTGTAGGCCAAATAAAGAAGTTCATCGTAGCAACTTGCTGCCCACTCTCCCGCCAAACACAAGTAATCTTCAGAGTTCCAAATACGTCCAAATCGCATGGTACCGAATTCCGAAAAGACACTCCAATCACCCGTAGCTAAATCTTTTCGATGTATCTTATCGTTCGTTTCATCCACCGTATGCACAAACAAATTCCCAGCGAATTCTGTCGCATCGGCATAGGCCCCAGCGCTTGGCCAATCAGTCACTTCAGTCCAGTTTTGAAAATTTGCAAGGAATGGATTCGTCACGCTAGCTTTAAGAACTTTGCTGTCCGAGATTGCATAGATCTCATTATTCAACACCAAGACATCGTTCACCTTTTGTTGTTCCCCATTCGGGCCCAAGAAATAGGTCGAACGAACTTCGCGAGCGGTTAAATCTATAACCACTACACCAAATCCAGTACTTAGATAAAGTAACCCGTTGTAGGAAAGAATATCATAAATCTGCTTATCTCCAACAATATTGCTCAACTTAATGTCGGGCATGTTGAATTGGGAATCCTCCAGTAAAATATCTAAATTCCCATTAGAATAACCAACAATAACAGCATCACTGTTCGGGTCGTATTCCACCGCAGAAATTCCAACATCGCTTAATCGGTTTACCTTGGACCAACGTTCTACTTCGAACGTAGCGGGATTGTAGCTTACAATGGCGTAGGGCGTTGCGGCATAAACCATGTTAATCTCGTCGTAGCACACATCAATTACATTTCCATAAGGAAGGTGATCTCTCCACGTACCCGTGCTGAACTGTGCCATTGCATTGTGCGCAACAGAAAGAGCAAGTATTAAAAAGAATGGAACGACTCTATATTTTTTCACGAATGCTCGAACGAATTTCTGGTTGTAGTATTGCCCTCTTTCTATAAAAGAGCATGCTTGCCAAAAATACGCAGAGAATGACCGAAACTCTTGAAATGAATACCGAAAAATAAGACTCTGCCCTTTCATTGAAAAAGAATTAGAACTTGTAGTCAACCTTAAATCGAAAAGCCATGGCCAATGTAGCATCAGACGCACTCTTCGTATTGATCAAGAGTTTGAGCAAATCAGAGAAACGCTATTTCCGTCTGCAGCCCATGGCAGAAGATGGACAGCACCGTATTCTTTTTGATGCCATGGAAAAACTCTCTTGTTACGACGAAGAGAAATTGTTGAAGCATTTAAAAGGTTCTCCTATAACCGACGCTATATCCATAGCTAAGAACAGACTCTACCACACGTTATTAAAGTCGCTGGCTGCCTATCATCACAAGGCCACAGCCCGCGCTGAAGTGATGCGTCTGCTTCAAAGTATTGAAGTGTTGTTCATGCGCAACCTTTTTGAACAGGCAGACAAGCTTGTGAATTCCGCATTGAAAATTGCTCGGAAAAACGAACTCTCGGCTCTTCAATTGGAACTGAATGAATGGAAAGAGCGCTTACTTGAATGCATGAACACCCCCGCAGCAGAGCGTTACGAATTGCTGAACGCTAACTATTCAGAAATGAAATCGGTTCTTTCTTCCATTCAAAATGAAAAAGAAATTGCATTCATGAAGTGGTCTTGGTTCGCGGGGTACTACACCAATGGTCAGCCCAGACAAAACGAAGAGCACTCCCATAACGAGCAACTTCTGTCCGAAATAGAAGCGCTTGCGCCCATTTCCCTCGAAGCTCAAATAAAATCGCTTCAACTCAAAGGAGCCATTCTATTGAGTTTAGGCAAGACTTCAGAAAGCCTGAACTGCATCAGCGAGCTGCTTCTTTTATTGAAAAACTGCGAGTTAAATGGTAACGAGAACAAGAGCATTCTTCGCAATGCCTTGGCCAATGCAGCCGTTATTTCCGCTCAACTTAAAAACGTCAAGGAGGCCGCTAACTTTCTTTCTCAACTTGAATTACGCTTCGAGGAAAACGAAAACAACGCATTGGTTCATAGCACTGCGCTGACCATTTTCTTGCTCGAGAAAAACAAAGAAGGCGCCTACGCTTATGTTCTTAAACACAAAGAAAATATTTCTTCAACTACTATAGAATTCGATATCCGTTCAGCGCATGTCTGGTTCCAATGCGCCGTGGTGTGTTTCATTCAGCAAGAATTCAAAGAGTCTGAACGCTTCATTCAACGCTTTCTGCAAAGCGCACCCACCAACGAATTGCTGCACTTGCAATGCATTGCGCAAGTCTTCAATTTAATTATTCAAATTGAATTGAATAATGAACGGTATATTCCTTACGCCCTTCGAAATGTTCAACGATTTTTAATCACGCGCAACAAAGCCTTCGAAGGCGAAAAGAAAATTTTTCAATTCATAAATGAAACACTCAAGAAGCGCAAAAGCATTGAAGACAAAGAACTTTGGGGCTGGTTAGAAAATGAATTGCTTGCCATAAAGAAGACCGATCCGCTATTCTTTACCTACTTCGACTTTCATAAATGGGCGAAAGCACGTGCAAGTAAAACGAGTTTCGCATCTGTTGTGTTCGAATAAATACAACTACATTTGTTTTCATGAACAGCATTACCTCTTTCTTTCAAAATTTGGTGGAAACAGGCGGTCCTTACGGATACGTTTATGCAGCTCTTATTGCTACCACCTTTACTTGGTTTGTCACAGCCTTAGGCGCATCGCTTGTATTTGTAGTGAAAGATTTAAACCGTCGCGCTCTCGACGGGATGCTTGGATTTACGGGCGGTGTAATGATTGCTGCAAGCTTCTGGTCGCTGCTAGCTCCGGCCATTGAAATGAGTCCGGGTGAAGGATTCACCAAAGCTTTTCCTGCAGCTATTGGATTTGCTATGGGAGCGCTTTTTTTATTCGGCTTAGATAAATTCCTTCCGCACCTCCACTTGAATTTTCCGCAAGAAAAAACCGAAGGTGTTCAAACCAAATTGAATAAAACCATGTTGTTGGTTTTGGCTATTACCCTTCACAATATTCCGGAAGGATTGGCTGTGGGAGTGTTGTTCGGCGGTGTAGCAGCGGGACTTCCAGAAGCGAGTATAGGTGGAGCAGTTGCACTCGCCATTGGAATTGGATTGCAAAATTTTCCCGAAGGAATTGCAGTTTCATTTCCACTTCGAAGAATGGGACTTACGCGTAAAAAGAGTTTTTGGTACGGACAACTTTCAGCGATTGTTGAACCCATTGCTGGTGTCATTGGAGCGTTAGCCGTTATTCAAATGCACGCTGTACTGCCCTACGCATTGGCCTTCGCGGCAGGAGCTATGATATACGTTGTTGTTGAAGAAGTTATTCCCGAAACGCAACAAGACAAATACACCGATGTCGCCACACTGGGGCTCATTGGCGGATTCATTGTCATGATGCTTCTCGATGTTGGGTTAACCTAACATCACGCGTGCATTTGATTCCAAATATCTTGGTAATCTAAGCCATCGAAATTTCCAGAAGACATCAGCAATAAATTGGCGTTTTCCCAATCCATTTCCAACAAAATATTCAGCAGTTCTTTTGAATCGTTTATGACCTTTACGTTCTTCGAAGCGAAGGCTTGTTCTACTTCTTCCGTAGAAATCGGCGGAAGTTTCTTGTGTTCGAGTGTATGTGTGTTGAAATACACAAACGCTTCATCGGCCGCAGCCATGGCGCCTTCGTACTGACTTAAGAAGTTCTTATTCAAGCTGGAAAAGGTATGCAGTTCCATGCACGCGATTAATTTTCTACTTGGAAATTGTTCCTTCAATGCATTTGTTGTTGCCTTCAATTTGGAAGGAGAATGCGCGAAGTCTTTGTAGCACGCCGAATGTGCATTTCTTCCTACCAACTCCAACCGTTTCGCAGCGCCGGTGAACGAGGCAATAGCGCGAAGAAATTCACCCGCGTTCACACCTAAGCTTTCGCAAACTAAAAAGGCAGCGTTCAAATTTTGAAGGTTGTGATTCCCGAAAATTTCAATGGCTGTTTCTGTTCCGTTGTGACGAATAAACGTAACGCCGTTGCGCACTTCGTGCTCGAAGGTGCCATAAGGCTTAAGTGTAATATCTTGTCTAGCGTTTTCACACACCGCCTTCACTTCCTCGTCTAAATCGCAATAGATCAGGGTTCCATTGGGAACGATTTTTTCGGCGAAAATTTCGAACTGCTTCACGTAATTCTCGAATGTTGGAAATACGTTAATGTGATCCCAAGCAATACCGCTCATAACCGCAATGGTTGGATGGTACAAGTGAAACTTCGGACGCAAATCGGTTGGTGAAGAAAGGTACTCGTCTCCTTCAATAATCGCAATCTCGGCCTCTTCGGTAAATTTCACCATACAATCGAAACCTGCGAGCTGCGCGCCAACCATGTAGTCGACGTTTTTTCCCAAGGCGTTCAAGACGTGAAGAATCATACTCGTGATGCTCGTCTTCCCGTGACTTCCACCAATAACCACCCGAATTTTCTCTTTGGACTGTTCGTAGATATATTCGGGATACGAATAAATTTTCAATCCCAATTCCTGCGCACGAATGAGCTCTGGATTGTCGATGCGCGCGTGCATTCCAACAATGACTGCTTCAATTCCTTCATGAATGCGATCTGCCTTCCACCCCATCTCTTCAGGCAGCAATCCTAAGTTATTCAATCGCGTTTTGCTTGGCTCGAAGATCTCGTCGTCGCTTCCTGTAACTAAATATCCTTTTCTATGAAGCGCAATAGCCATGTTGTGCATGGCGCTTCCGCCAATAGCAATGAGATGAACGTGTTTTAAATTTTCCATTGATACGAAGATGACTTGAATCTTGGCTCAAGAAAGTATCGAATTCAAAATTTATTCAGATTGAAATGTTGAGTGTATCTTCACAAGAAAAAACATGACCATTTCTAAGGCAGGCATGGATCCTGGAAGTCTCGTATACATTGGCGAACCAAAGACAGGAAAAGTTCAAATTGACTTTCTTCATTATACCGCTGAGCATCTTCAAGAAACTTCTGACATTTCATTAGGTGAAATTCAACCTTCACTTAAAAGAGAAGGAGTGAATTGGATTTGCGTTTCAGGTGTGCACGATGTGGATATTGTTCGTGAAATTGGCAATCAATTCGACATTCATCCGCTGCTGCTCGAAGACATCATGAACACCAACGGTAGGCCAAAATTCGAGTTGGAAAACAATTGCGTTTTTATATGCGGAAAGATGATGGAGCCCGATGAAAAACGAGGAGCACTGCCGGAACAATTCAGCATCATTATTACGGGAAACACCTTAATCCTTTTTCAACAAGACAGAGGCGACACCTTCGATCAACTGCGCGAGCGCATTCGCTTGGGACGCGGTAAAATTCGCTTGAAGGGTCCCGAGTATTTGTGTTATTTAATCTTAGATAACATTGTAGACCATTTCATTAGTTACAGTCACATTTTGCTGCATGAAATAGAAGGGCTGGAACTCGATGTATTGAATCGTCCGAGACCCGTAGTGCTGAATCACATTGTTCGCATGAAAAAACGCATCATGAATTTCAAGCGAAGCATAGACCCACTGAAAGAGGCCATTGGTCGAATGCCCAATGACATGAACGAAGAGAACAAAAAGTACTACCGCGATTTGTACGACCACATTGTTCTAGAGTCTGAAAACATTGCCATGTACCGAGAAACACTCATTAATTTACTTTCGTTGTACCACAGCCAGTTGGGTCAAAAAACCAACGACACCATGCGCACACTGACAGTGATTAGCAGCATATTCGTTCCGCTTACTTTCATTGCGGGTGTCTACGGTATGAACTTCAAGAACATGCCTGAATTGGAATGGCACAACGGATATTTCTACGTCTTGGGACTCATGGGTGTTGTGGGGATTGGAATGTTTATTTTCTCTATTCGAAAGAAATGGTTGTAAAATGGCTTTGCGTAAGCATTTACACACTAAAATTGCAAAAAATATTAAGCGCGGTATCGACTAATGAACACGAAGTACAAAGATTTAATTGACCAGACATTTGAATGGCCTCAGGAAGAGTTTCAAATGGAAAATGATGAATTGGTTTTTCACGGAATTCCTATGATGGAGTTGGTGAAGAAATTCGGTTCTCCACTGAAGTTCACTTACCTCCCGAAAATTACCGAGAACATAAACCGTGCGAAAGAGTGGTTCGACAAGGGGAAACAAGAGGTCGGTTACGAAGGCGAATACCATTATTGCTATTGCACGAAGAGTTCGCATTTCAGATATGTGCTCGAAGAAGTGCTGAAGAACAAAGTTCATTTGGAAACGTCTTCGGCATACGACATTGATTTGATCAAGCGTCTATACACCTTGAAGAAAATCACTAAAGATCAAACAATAGTGTGTAACGGATTCAAGAAGGAAGAATACGTGCAGCGCATTTTAGATTTGAAGGAAAACGGATTCGAGAATATTATTCCAGTTATAGACAATGCCTATGAATTGAATGTGTTTAAAGAAAGAGCTACATCGCCTTTAAACATAGGGATTCGTATTGCAAGTGAAGAAGAACCGAAGTTCGAGTTTTACACTTCGCGTTTAGGTATCGGATACAAAAACATCACGAAGTTTTATAAGAAAGTCATTCATGACGATCCGAATTTGAAATTGAAAATGCTTCACTTCTTCATCAATAGCGGTATCAAAGACACCGCCTATTATTGGAACGAATTAGTGAAGTGCTTGAAGGTGTATTGCGAGTTGCGTGAGATTTGTCCAACATTAGACAGCTTGAACATCGGAGGCGGGTTTCCAATTAAAACATCCATTGCATTTAGCTTCGATTACCAATATATGGTTACCGAAATTCTTCGCCAGATCAAAGCTGCTTGCGAAGATGCTGGAGTTCCTGTTCCAAATATCTTTACTGAATTCGGCTCATTCACCGTTGGAGAAAGCGGCGGAGCGATTTATAAAATTCTTTATCAGAAAGAACAAAACGATCGCGAGAAGTGGAACATGATAGATTCTTCTTTCATGACCACCTTGCCGGATACCTGGGCGATTAATAAAAAATTCATCATGCTTCCGCTCAACAATTGGGACGAAGTATATGAACGTGTGTTCCTGGGCGGATTGACGTGCGATTCAGACGACTATTACAATTCGGAACAGCACACGAATGCTATCTACTTGCCGAGATTTTATCCTGACCAAGACCAGTACATTGGATTTTTCAATACAGGTGCTTATCAAGACACACTTGGTGGTTTTGGTGGAATTCATCACTGCCTTGTTCCTCAACCAAGACATATACTTATCGATCGCGATGCGAAAGGGAAAATCAAATACAAAGAGTTTGCTCCCGAACAAAAACCAAAAGACATTTTAGAAATTTTAGGATATTACAATGATTAAAAGAAACTCAAGTATTCATCTTGTTGTTGTTCTGATATTAATAATATCAGCGTTTTCCTATAAGAGTGGCATTCTTGATTTCGTGAAGCAATTTCCCTATGTTGCTTACATGGCCGAGTCTGTCTTCCGAATTGTTATTACGGTTTTAATCACAGATATCATTCATCAGATTGTTGTTCTTTTTTACCGCTCTGAATTGGTTGGAAAACGAGATAATTTTCTTTACGGGATTGGGCATATTAAGAAAGTACTTTTCGCGCTTTACGCTGGGCTTCTGCTTCTTGCCGTGTTAAACATTTCCTTGGAAAAAGCACTAACAACCTTGTCACTTTTAGCAGCGGCGATTGTCTTGATAGCGAAAGACTACATTTCGAATTTCATCAATGGCATGTATATGACCTTCGCCCGTGTGGTGAACATCGGCGATGAAGTATCCATTGGTCTTCACAAAGGAAAGATTCAGGACATTACCCTTTCAAGTGTTCATATCATTAACGAAGATGACGACCTAATTTACATTCCGAACAGTGTTGTATTCAGTTCAGATATTGTGAACTACACGCGCAGAGAAATAAAGAAAACCAGTCTTGATTTCGAGATTGATATTCTAGCTATTAATGACGTTGTTGCATTCGAAAGCGAAATTGTTGAAGGGATGAAAGAATTTCAATCGAACATTCAACTTGGATCATACAACTTAAAAGTCTTTGCGGTAACCAGTGAACTTGTGAAATTCAAATTTCAATACCTCGTCAACGAAGGAACCGACAAGGATTTGGAACGAATCATCAAGCGTCGCACCATTCGTCACATTGTGAAATTGGTGAATGAACGCACCGAAAAGGCCATCGCATAAAAAGTCTATTTTCTTTCAACATTTTAGGCCTAAAAAAAAATCATAAACTTTTTTATTGAAAATTCGAATTGATGTTCGAATTTCGCAAACACTATGGGAAAATATTCTACAATGCGTGAGTTCATGGAGAGCAATTATTTGCACTTCAACTCTGCGGCTTTGGTTGACGCAGCCAAAGGTTACGAAGCACACTTAACAGAAGGTGGCAAAATGATGATCACGCTTGCTGGAGCTATGTCTACGGCAGAGCTTGGAATTTCATTGGCTGAAATGATTCGCGCTGGAAAGGTGGATATCATCTCTTGCACAGGTGCGAACCTTGAAGAAGACCTTATGAATTTGGTTGCTCACGATCACTACGAACGTGTTCCGAACTACCGCGATTTAACTCCGCAAGAAGAATGGGGTTTGTTAGAGCGTGGCTTGAATCGCGTTACTGACACGTGCATCCCGGAAGAAGAAGCGTTCAGAAGATTGCAAAAACACATTCATGCACTTTGGGCAGATGCGCAAGCAAAAGGCGAGCGCTATTTCCCGCATGAGTTCATGTACAAAATGATATTGAGCGGTGTGTTGGAGCAATACTACCAAATTGACCCTAAGAACTCTTGGATGATTGCTGCTGCAGAGCGTAACCTTCCAATCATTTGTCCAGGATGGGAAGATAGCACCATGGGAAATATTTTCGCGAGCTATTGCATCAAAGGCGAAATTCAACCGACCACTATGAAAAGCGGTATTGAATACATGATGTGGTTAGCAGATTGGTACACAAAAAATTCAGGTGGAAAAGGCGTTGGATTCTTCCAGATTGGAGGAGGTATTGCGGGTGACTTCCCTATTTGCGTGGTGCCTATGCTTTATCAAGATATGGAAATGCACGACATTCCATTCTGGGGATACTTCTGTCAGATTTCAGACAGCACAACCAGCTACGGCTCTTACAGCGGAGCG
Organism: uncultured Bacteroidota bacterium; assembly: GCA_903932685.1. GTDB lineage: Bacteria > Bacteroidota > Bacteroidia > Flavobacteriales_D > Sanyastnellaceae > CAIZGX01. Next base: position 19,802 of record CAIZGX010000027.1, read on the forward strand.
GTTCCAAACGAAAAAATTACATGGGGTAAACTAGATATTCACACTCCTAAATTTATTATTGAAAGTGACGCAACCATTGTTGCTCCTCTTATTTTTGCATGGCTATTAAATCACTAAGAGTATTTTTTGAATTATGAAACGCGTTATTAAAGATTACAACAACATCACAGATGAACATGCAGCTTTAATTCAAGCTGCTTATCCGAATGGTTTTGAAAATGAACATCTCGTATCGTTCACAACACCAAAAGGTGCTTTTATTAAAGCGCTTGAGATTCGGACCGAAGACACTATTTACTTGTTCAAAATTGACAAGAACATGAAGGTCGTTGAAGAGGACGTTCACGATGACGGTTTGAATTTGAACGATCTTGATGGATTCAAGTCAGACGACAATTCCTCAGAAGATGACGAAGAGGATGACAGTGACACCTCAGACGATTCTGAAGATCCGAATGAATCTGATGAAGACGAAGACTAATACTAAAAAGCCCGAAAGGGCTTTTATTTTTCATGCCAAACAACCTTTTCGCGCAAACACTTCTCTAAACAATATGAAACACATTCTCGCCTTCCTCTTTATCCTTGGATCTCTTGTAAGTTCTGCTCAATGCATTGATGCCACACTCATTAACCTAAACGTGATGTGCCCTGCAATCTGGGCCCCCGTATGCGGATGTGATGGTAACACCTATAGCAACACCTGCGAGGCAACGAATTATGGAGGGGTCACTTCTTGGACCGACGGAGAGTGCACCGGACTGACTTGCCTTCCAATTCCAACTGGAGTTGATTTTGGAATGTGCGACATGGCTTTGGGAATTGCTATGACCGATAGTGGTTGTGTTTCTCTTAGCGGTTGCGGATACATCGGTTCAGATGGAATCGATTACTCGCTCGGATTCTTCACTTCATCTTATGCATGTAACGCTTCTTGTTTGGAAGACACAACTGTCTTTATTGAATGTATCGACTCGACTCTTATTGATTTGAATGCAATTTGCCCGACCGTATTTTTACCTGTTTGCGGATGTAACAACATCACTTATGTCAATGCTTGTGAAGCTGTAAATTACGGTGGAGTTCTAACATACACAGATGGCGCGTGCATTGAACAAGCCCCACTTTGTAGCAATGTCAGTGGGCTAGACTTCGGCCTTTGTCAGATGTTTCTTGGCTTCGCCTCGAATGGCACTTCTTGCTCAGGTTACAGCGGATGTGGATACATTGCCGGCAACATCGACTACTCCACTTCCTTTTACACAACGCTCGAAGAATGCCTAAGCAATTGTGCGTCTGCTTCAAACTGCGTCGACTCTACCCTAATTAACAATGCAATTGATTGTATTGCGATTTACGATCCGGTTTGTGGTTGTGATGGAATCACTTATGGAAATTCTTGTGTTGCGATCTATTACCACGGAATAATGAACTACACCTCGGGTGAATGCGGAGTTGGTGTGAATGAATTAATGGAACAAATTGAAATCTTCCCGAATCCAACAAACGGTTTTATTCAAATCAATGCAGATTTAGGTGGAAGAAAAGAGCTGACTGTGATGACAATTTCAGGGCAAACCGTTTTGAAAGATTCCTTCCTTAATAAAAAGAAAACACTTGATTTATCAAGCCTTCCACCAGGAATGTACTTGGTTAAAATAACAAGCAAAGACGGAAACGTAACGCAAAGAATTATAAAAGAGTAATCTTGTTTCTTCCCATTTGAATTTTTCCTTTTCGCTCCATTTGCTTCAGCAAGCGAGAGATAACTTCGCGAGAAGAATTCAATTGATTGGCTAATTCTTGGTGGGTTGTTTTCAATTCACTTCCTTCCTTCTCTGACTTCTGCTTCAGCAAATGCGACAAGCGATCGTCAAGATTGTGAAAGGCAATGCTATCAATGGTATTAAGCAATTCTTCGAATCTCTTTTGATAGGTTTTCAGAATAAACGATTTGAAGGACGGATACTTGGTTGTCCATTCGTCAATAATCTGAATGGGCAAAAGCAGCAGTTCCGAATCCTCTTCCGCTACAGCACGAACATTGCTCACTGCATTTCCGCTGCAACAGGTAAGCGACATGGCACAGGTCTCGCCTGGACGAATGTAATAGAGCAACAACTCATGCCCTTCTTCATCTTCACGAAGAATACGTAATTGTCCTTTCAACAATAATGGCATGTACACAATGGGATCTCCAATGTCTACCATCCAATCATCGGCGCGCAGTTTTTTCAACTTACCTATTTCCAAAATTGCTTCTACAGTTTCACGTTCATAGATATCGGGAAACACTTGTTGGAACTCGGCTACAGAAAGATTCGACATAGGATTGTTGTAATGATTTTCCTCACAAATATAGAATTATTGTGGAAACTGATTTTTGTACACGCGAATCGGATTAAATTCGTGACAAGATTTAGAAATTATGAGTACGTCGAACTGGCCCCTTTGGGAAATATTCATCCGCAGCAAAAGTGGATTGTCGCATAAACACGTTGGAAGTTTGCATGCTACCGATGCTAAAATGGCTATTGAAAATGCAAGAGACGTATATACTCGTCGCATGGAAGGTGTGAGCATCTGGGTGGTTCCAAGCACTGCCATTACGGCCTCTGCTCCGGCAGACAAAGACGCTCTTTTCGATCCTGCGAACGACAAGGTTTATCGTCATCCAACATTTTACGACATTCCTGACGAAATCGGACACATGTAATCATGAAGAAAGAAGAAGCATTAGCGCTGCATTTAGCAGACAACAATCTTATACTCGGACAACGCCTAGCTGAATGGTGCGGACACGGACCTGTGTTGGAGGAAGACATTGCGTTAAGCAACATGGCGCTGGATTACATTGGACAAGCTACCCTCCTATTCAAGCACGTTGCTGAAACCAGCGGCGATGCGAAGACAGAAGACGATTGGGCATTCCTTCGCGATGCTTGGGATTACAAAAATTTCTTGGCGTTGGAACTTCCAAACGGAGACTACGCCCTTACCATTGCCCGTCAGTATTTGTATTCGGAATGGTACAACTTGTATTTGACTGAACTTTCAAAATCGAGCAACACCTTCCTTCAAGAATTCGCATTGAAGTCTGTAAAAGAAGTTCGTTACCACTTGCAACACGGCCGCGACTGGGTTTTGCGCATGGGCGACGGAACGGAAGAAAGTCATGCCCGCATTCAAAAAGCGGTAAACGACATTTGGAGTTACACCGGCGAATGGTTTATTCCAAATACAAACGACACCGATCTTTCTGCAACGGGCATTTGTCCCAACGTGGAAAGCCTTCATCAAACCTGGATGGAAAATGTTCAAGCGACTTTGAATGAAGCTACTCTGCAAATGCCTGTTTCGGGTTGGATGCACAAAGGCGGTCGCGAAGGAAAGCACACCGAACATCTAGGACATCTTTTGAGCGAAATGCAATTTCTTCAAAGAACTTACCCGAATTCAAAGTGGTAAGATGAATTACACGATTCAAGAAATTTGGGAATTCCTGAAAGAAGTTGAAGACCCAGAGATTCCCGTCTTGAATGTGGTTGAAATGGGCATTGTTCGCGATGTTCAGCTTGAAGACAACAAAGTTATTGTGTTTATTACACCAACCTATTCGGGTTGTCCTGCCATGCATGCCATAGAGCAAGACGTTCGTGAAATGTTGGTGGAAATGCATGTTGCAGATTTCGATGTGAAGACGATTCTTTCTCCGGCGTGGACCACTGATTGGATGACGGAAGAAGCTCGTGTTAAGTTGGAAGAGTATGGCATTGCGCCACCGCAAAAGGGCAGCGCAGATAAAAATCTTCTTATGGGTAAACTGCGCGACGTGCGCTGCCCGCGTTGCAAGTCTTCGAACACTTCCTTGGTCTCTCAATTCGGAAGCACCGCATGCAAATCGCTCTACAAATGCGAAGACTGCAAAGAGCCATTTGATTATTTTAAATGCATCTGATCGACGAAGTCGAAGATTCTGACGAAAGGTGCTATGCAAGGTCCTTCGGAAGGTCCGCCGCGCGGTAGGTGTTATGCAAGATCCTTCGGAAAGTCCGCTGCGCGGAAGGTACTTCGCAAGTAAAGTAAGCCGAACGTTATAGCACCATTCACAATAAGATTCTCCGCTCCCATTTCGTAGCCGAAGAACCACGCCTTACTATTCAAGGCAAGCAAATAAGTCAGCACCGGAGAGAGCAAACAAATTACCACCACATTCCATTTGCTGCCTATCAATACGCGTTGCGTAAGTATGCCGAAAGCGAACAAGCCAAGCAAGGGTCCGTAGGTGTATCCGGCTAAATCCATGAGCAAATCAACAATCGTCTTTTCATTCAACCAACGGAAATACAAGACAATGAAAAAGAACAAAACCGTAAACGCCAAATGCACGCGCTTGCGAATCTTCGCTTTCTCTTCTTCACTTTTATCCATCTTCGAAAAGCGAAGCAAGTCAATGCAGAACGAAGACGTTAATGCCGTAATAGCCCCGTCGGCCGATGGAAACAGTGCACTCACCAATCCCACAATAAACAACAGCCCCATAATCGGAGGCATGTGCTGCATGACCATGTTAGGAAAAATAAAATCGCCCACGTATGCTTTTTCCAACTGAAACTGCTGCATGTAAACGAAGAGCAACGCACCTAAAAACAAGAACATTCCAACTACAATTACCATAACCGCACTGAACGAAATCATGTTGCGCTGCGAGTCTTTTAAATTCGAAACACTGATGTTCTTCTGCATCATTTCCTGATCCAATCCGGTCATGGCAATCGTAATGAATGCCCCGCCCAAAAACTGTTTCAAGAAATACTTCTTATGCAAAACGTCGCCGTTAAACACATAGGCCAAATCTAATCCGCTTGTCGCCTTCGTGCTAGAAATGGCTTGCCACGCGGCATCCCATCCACCGAGCTGATTCAAAATATAAATCACACAACCCACCAAGGCCGACAACATAAAAAATGTTTGAAGGGTGTCTGTCCAGACAATCGTCTTCACCCCACCGTTGTAGGTATAAGCCAAAATCATGAGCAGTGTAATTCCGGCAGTCACCGCGAAAGGAATTCCCAGCGCATCCATAATTAAAAACTGTATGACGTTCACCACCAAGAACAAGCGCAGCGAGGCGCCTACGGTTCTTGATAAAATAAAAAACAAGGCGCCGAGCTCATAGGCCGGAGATCCAAAGCGTTGCTCCAAATACGAGTAGATGGAAGTTAAGTTCAATTTGTAATAGAGCGGCAGCAGAACAAATGCCACAACAAAAAAACCAGCAAAAAAACCGAGTGCCATCATGAAATACTGCATACCCACCACGCTCACCGTTCCTGGCACTGAAACAAATGTCACTCCTGAAAGAGATGTGCCAATCATTCCGAACGCAACCAATATCCAAGAAGCACTTTTATTTGCCTTGAAAAACGAGGCGTTATCTGCTTTTTTAGATGTCACTACAGCCACCGCAAAAAGAGCAATGAAGTACACAATAAGAACACAAGCTATTACAAGAGGAGACATGCGCGTTTTTCTTTGCAATTAATCGATTTTTTTGAAAAGTCTTTTTGTTTATTGAAAAGGTTTCGAACAACAGCATGTAATTTCGCTGCCATGAGTTCAAGTTCGAAGTGGATAGAAACTGCCGTTGACCAAATGTCTTCTTTGCCTGGCATTGGACGTAAGACCGCGCTTCGTCTTGTGCTAGATCTTCTGCGCCGTTCGAACGATGAAGTGGAGCGTTTCTCTTCTTCCTTTCAACTCATGAAACAACATGTGCAATTCTGTTCGAATTGCCACAACCTTTCAGACGATAAGCTCTGCGGAATTTGTTCCAACGACAGAAGAGACAAACAAACCGTTTGCGTGGTTGCCGACATTCGCGATGTGATGGCGGTGGAAGGCACTTCGCAGTTTCACGGATTGTATCATGTGCTCGGCGGATTAATCTCTCCTATGGACGGCATTGGTCCTTCGGATTTAACCGTGCAAAGCTTGATTGAACGCTGCGAGCGTGAAAGTGTTACTGAAATCATCTTCGCGTTCAACGCAACCATGGAAGGAGAAACCACGGCGTTTTATATTTCTAAAAAACTACAAGCACTTCCGGTTACCATCACCTCCATTGCACGCGGAATAGCCGTTGGCGCAGAGTTGGAATACACCGATGAGATTACGCTCGGGCGCAGTTTACAGCAACGCGTACCCTACGGAAAAGCAAACTCTTGATATTGTATCTTAGCCAAATGCGTTTAACCGTCATCATTGTCAACTACAACGTCAAGTATTTCCTTGAACAATGCCTCGCTTCTGTTCACGCTGCTATGCGTGGAATTGAAGTTGAAGTGATTGTAGTTGACAACAACAGTGTTGACGGTTCGAATGAAATGGTGGAAGAGAAATTCCCTTGGGTGAATCTCATTGCCAACAAAGACAACACGGGATTTTCGAAAGCCAACAACCAAGGCATGCGCATTGCCAAAGGCGAATACATTTTGTTGTTGAATCCAGATACCGTTGTGAAGGAAGATACTTTTTCGAAAGTACTGCACTTCATGGATGCACATCCAGAAGCAGGTGGACTGGGCGTTCCCATGGTCGATGGAAAAGGAATTTTACTTCCGGAATCTAAACGCGGACTTCCCACTCCGGAAACAAGTTTTTATAAGATTTTTGGAATCTCGAAAATATTTCCAAAAAGCAAAAAATTCAACCGGTATTATTTAGGACATCTCAGCTACGATGAAACATGCGAGATTGAAATTCTCGCTGGAGCGTTTATGTTCATGCGGAAAAAAGCACTCGATCAAGTGGGTTTGTTAGACGAAGCGTTCTTCATGTACGGAGAAGACATTGATTTGAGCTGGCGCATTATTCAAGGCGGATGGAACAATTACTATTTTCCTGAAACCAGTATTATTCACTACAAAGGAGAGAGCACGAAGAAAGGCAGTTTAAACTACGTCTATGTTTTCTACAACGCCATGATCATTTTTGCGCGCAAACATTTTTCGGCGTCGCATGCAAAATGGTTTTCATTCTTCATTCAAGTAGCCGTGTGGATGCGTGCTTCTGTTTCCATTGTGTCGCGTGTTGTTACGGCAAGCCTGTTGCCACTGGCAGATGCAGCAGTGCTCAGTTTAGGCATTTACACTTTCGCCGATCACTACTCGCAATGGCAATCGAAGAATTTCGACGGCTCACTCATGTTAATCTCAGCAAGCGTCATAACAGCTTTCACCTTAATTGGAAACTGGTTGAACGGCGCCTACGACAGACCGGTGTTTCCGCAACGTACGCTAAAGGCTGTTCTTTTGGTTTCAATAATTACGCTTCTTATTTACTCGCTTCTTCCTGAGACCATTCGTTTCTCGCGAATTGTAATTCTTTTAAGTTCTCTTTTCGCCATTGTTTCGCTTCCCCTTGTGCACGCAGTGTTCAGCAAAATCATTTCTGGAAAATGGAATTGGCAAGGAAATCCGAAGAAGAGAATTTTGCTCATTGGTTCGGAGGAAGAAGGAATGCGTGTTCAAACCTTTTTACATCAAATAGACTATCCCATTGCTTCCTTTGAGCAAATGAATTCGGAAAAATCAAGAAGCCTTTCGCTATTCGAATATGTTCGCATTCACAAAATTCAAGAAGTCATTTTCTGCGCGAAAGATTTAAGCAGCAGTGAAATTATTTCAGAAATGGGCGCGCTTTCTTCTCTTCAACTTGAATTCAAGATTGCCCCGCCCGAGAGTTTATTCATCATTGGAAGTCAGCATATACAGAGCGCTACAGAAGGTTTCTTTGTAACCGTAAACTCCATTTCCAACACGCTTAACAAACGCCAAAAGCGCGCCTTCGATTTAATTAGCTCCTTCTTCACACTCGTTCTTTTTCCATCTATTCTCTTCACTTCAAAACCGTTAACTGCATTCACAAATGGACTAAAGGTTTTTGTTGGAAAAAAATCGTGGGTGGGTTACGGGAAAGTCAGTGCTGAATTCGCTAGTCAACTTCCAAAAATAAAATCAGGGATTTTAACTCCGAATAAAAACGCAATGGTTCTAAACGAAGATGGCATCCAACAAATGAACGCCATCTACGCAAAAGATTATTCTTGGTGGAAGGATTTCAAATCCTTCACTTCACAATTCAAACAGATTGGAAATTAAAGTCTGATTTCCCATTTGCGAATGGTCTCACCGCTGCTCTTCATTTCAATCGTTACTTCTTCAGAGAATTTCTTCCCATCTTTTTCAGCAGTTACTTTATACGTTTTTCCACCTTGAACATTTACACGGCAATAACCCGCCTTGTCGGTTTCACCGTCCATTCTCTCACCCGTATCCAAATCCTCTACTTGAATACTTACCCCCTTAAAGGCCTTGCCGTTTGCGTCAAGAACAATAGCAATCAATTGCGCATACACACTCTTTTCGTAACCCTCACTCATAACAGGATAGCGTGAAATGTCTACCTTATAAATATCACGATCCCCATATGAATCGGCATATTCTGCAGCAATGTACATGGTCTTGTTATCGGAAGTCAAAGAGAAGGTCGACTCTTCATTCACTGTGTTAATAGGGTAACCCAAATTGATTGGCTTCGACCAAACACCGTTTACCAATTCCGTCTTGAAAATATCATAGCTACCCATTCCCAAATGTCCCGCTGAAGCGAAGAACAGGGTCTTTCCATTTGGATGAATAAATACGAATTTCTCGTCATGAGAAGTGTTAATCACCGGACCCATGTTCTTAGGTTTTCCCCAAGAAGAACCACTCTTCTCCGAAACGTAAATATCACCGCGACCCATACCGTCCATGCGCTCGCTGATGAAATACAATTTCTTTCCATCAGCAGTCTGAGAAACACTCCCCTCAAAAAACGTCGTGTTGATAGATTTTGGCAAACGCTCTGCCTCGCGCCATTTCGTTTCTCCCTTTTTCGAGAAGAAAATATCACCCGCGTTGTCGCCGTCATTCTTGTAAACATAGATCATAGATCCATCAGGAACAACACTCAAAACCGCATCATGATAAACCGTGTTCACGGAACCTGGCAGTTTCTCGCAGTCGCTCCACTCTCCGGTTATAGAATCGATTACAGTATAATAAATATCCTCGTAAAATTTAAAATCTCCTTTTTCATCAATATTTTTTCCCATACGCTCGGGCGGGGAAGTGGTGTTGTCACGACGCGAAGTGAACACCAACGTTTTTCCATCTGCAGTAATGCTCGGTGCGTATTCTTCCAAACGTGTATTGATAGCACCGCCCAAATTCGAAATGGTCACATCAACAGGCTTCTCTATTTTTCGCTTTGCGAATTCACATTCACGAATGAATTTGTTCGCTTCATCTGCCTCGTAGGTCTTTGGTTTCTCCAATTTCAAATAGGCTTTGTATTCGGCAATTGCGCGATCTAAATCGCCTGTGCGATGGTAACACTTCGCATAGAACAACGTAAGTTCTTTGGTTGGAACACCCTTCTTAATTTTAGAAGCTTTGTCTAGCGATTTGAATGCATCTGGATATTTCTTCAAGTTGTAATAACACTCTGCTTCGCCCAACTGCGCTTTGTAGTTCGCGGGGTCATTCGCTAACACTTCACGATAAGTCGTAAGAGCTCCACGCATATTGCCCTTGATGTATTCGTGCTCTGCATTTAGCATTTTCGCTGCATTTGCTGCCACATCTACATCGCCAATTATAGTCGAATCTGTTTGCGTGAAGGCCGTCACAGAAGTGAAAAGCACCAACATTAACCCAAGAATTTTCTTCATATCATTTGCATTTTACATTTTCGAAAATAGACCATCACTTCCTAAGATTTCATCTAAATGAAACGGGTTGTGAACACCTTTCTTACCTTCGTTGTGAAAAACATTTACCATGTCAACAACCGAATCTGCGAGCCATCACAATAATCTAGAAAACAAAAGCATCTCTGAATTATTGTTCGGAATGAACCTAGAGGACCGCTCTGTTCCTGAGGCCGTGGCTGCTTCGCTTCCACAAATTGAAAATTTGATTGCTGAAATTGTTTCGAAAATGAAACAAGGCGGAAGACTTTTTTACATGGGCGCAGGCACCAGCGGAAGGCTCGGTATTGTTGACGCATCTGAATGTCCGCCCACTTTCGGAGTAGACTTCGGACGTGTAATAGGAATTATTGCCGGAGGCGACGGCGCCATTCGCAAAGCCGTTGAATTCGCTGAAGACGATGAAGAACAAGGCTGGAAAGACCTTCAGACTTTCAATATAAACAAGAATGATGTGGTAGTTGGAATTGCTGCGTCGGGAAGAACGCCTTACGTCATTGGCGCATTGAAGAAATGCAACGAAGAAGGCATTTCAACCGGATGCGTAGTCTGCAACGCAGAATCTGCTGTTGCGGCTGTTTCGAAATTCCCTGTTGAAGTGGTTGCAGGACCTGAGTTTGTAACTGGAAGTACGCGTTTGAAAAGTGGAACCGCGCAGAAATTAGTGTTGAATATGTTGACCACGTGCACCTTCATTCAACTTGGACATGTGAAAGGAAACAAGATGGTAGACATGCAGCTTTCCAACTACAAATTGGTCGATCGCGGAACGCGCATGGTAATGGAAGAAACAGGGTTGAATGCAGAAGAAGCGAAAGCACTTTTGTTGAAAGAAGGAAGCGTTAGATTAGCCGTTGATTCGTTGAAAAAATAACATGCACACGTTAGAGCCTTATTATAATTGGAGGGGATTGTATTGCGCTGAGGAAGATGAGCTTTCTCCGTTTTACAATCAGGAGTATTCTGAATTCGAATTCAGCAACAAGATTTACGATTTTTATATTCATCCGCAGTGGGACAACATTGGCAGTCAGACGCTGTTCGTGAAACTCCTCTTCGCCCACTACGGCGAGGGTTATGCCATTGTTGAATTGATTGGTGAATGGAACGATTTGCTGTACAACGACATTATGTTTTTAAAACGCGAATTCGCCGATCATTTAATAAACGAAGGAATAACGAAGTTCATTTTCATTGGAGAAAATGTGTTGAACTTCCACACGAGCGACGACTGTTATTACGAAGAGTGGTTTGAAGATGTGAACGATGACGACGGTTGGATTGCCTTGGTGAATTTTAGAGATCACGTGTTGGAAGATTTTTCAAAGGCTTACATTGATCAATATTTTGTTTCAGGTGGAAATTTGAACGAAGTGAACTGGCGCACGCAACATCCGCATCAGTTCTATGAAAAAATAAGTGCAAGTGTTGTTAAACGCATTGGATAATGGAACAGAGCGAATTGTTTGAAATGAATAGAACTTCATGGAACAAGCGTGTTGCTGTTCACATGAAATCTGATTTTTATTTTTTGGAAGAATTCCTGAATGGAAAAACTTCATTGAATGAAATTGAATTGAATTTGCTCGGCGACATTCGCGGTAAATCTATTTTGCATTTGCAATGTCACTTCGGACAAGACTCGCTCTCGCTAGCGCGAATGGGCGCTGAAGTAACGGGAGTGGATCTTTCAGACACGGCCATTGAAAAAGCGAGAGAGCTGAATACACAAATGAATTTGAATGCAGAATTCGTTTGTTGCAATGTGTATGATTTGAAGGATTACCTCGACAAAAAATTCGACATCGTTTTCACCAGTTACGGAACCATTGGATGGCTGCCCGATTTAAATCGTTGGGCGGAAGTTGTTTCTCATTTCTTGAAGCCTTCGGGCAAATTTATTTTCGTTGAATTTCATCCGGTCATGTGGATGTTCGACAATGACTTTCAAACGCTGGGATACAATTACTTCAATGCCGGACCGGACATCGAAACCAGCACAGGCACTTACGCCGACCCCACTTCCGACATTGAAATCACGTGTGCCTTTTGGAATCACTCTACCAGCGAAGTCCTTACATCGCTTCTAGGACAAGGCCTTCAGCTGACTCAATTCCAAGAATTCGATTATTCTCCGTATGCCTGTTTCAAACACGCCGAAGAATTCGAACCTGGCAAATTCCGCGTCAAACATTTCGGAAATAAAATGCCGTTGGTGTTTGCTTTGGAGGGGGTTGCGCGCTCCTAGGACCATATTCCATTGGTCCGTCCAAAATGTTGGCCATCTGAATTTGTGTTAAACTTTATTGAGAATCGTGATACCATTTTGTTAGTCGTGATTTCTCAATTTTAGGCACATAGCCAAGTTGTTTATTGCACAAGTCTTTTAAATGATTTGCAACGGTTTCAAAGTTGTCTTTAAATTGATAACCTAAAATAATTTTTTCAATTTTCGGAATGGGGATTTTTGCTTCGTCCGAAATAGATTTAAACTTTGAGTGATAAATTGGAAGTTCTAAATACTTTATTGTGTGCGTCCTATTTGAAGACTTGGAAATGTCCGTTCGAATAATTGGTGATGTAACCTCGTTTTTAAATGAGTAAGTAGTCGGTCCAACCGTTTTAATTTTTCTATGATCAAAGAGTAACCGTACTTCTTGTTCAAGTTTAAATAGCCGAGATTTATGAAAGCAAACTATTTGACCTAAGTCAACAGAAACTTGGGGCTTAGAATTTTCAAGTTGTGATTGAAGTTTGTTTAACCCTTTAAGATTTGTCTTTGATGAAGCGCCATAAAGAACTTTGGAGAGAAAATAATCATTCCAATTCACAGGCTGACTTTCGTCAAAACTTAATTCAATGGCTACCCCCTCTCCATTATTTCCATAAAGCCGCCACATGTTAAATTCAATCTCTTTTGTGTCTTTGCTCGTCAATAAAGATTTTTCACACATTGATAACAAGTAAAAATTATCTTTTGCATCCTTTCGCCTGTCAGCATCTGTAGTGATCAAGTCCCCTGTAAAAGAATATTCTCTTGGATCATTTAGGTTACGAAGGTTGTAAAGTCGAAGGTTACGATCTGTGATTATGGACTGAATAGCAATCAAGTTTGTAAAATGAATGAAGCGCAAACGACCTTTATAAAAATATTCACTGTGTTCTAAATTTTTATTGTCAGTTGGAATGAAAAAATGAGCTTGATTAACCTCATTAACATTACCTTTTCTTGTAGAATTAATCGTCACACTTGGAACTAGCTGATTAATTTCCTTAATGATTCTTTTCTCTTTTACTGTCTGTTTCATTCTTTTGTTTTATGTGGTAGCTAACGCTACAAACCTACCCAATGCATGCCAACAAAGCGAGATAAGCGAAAGTCTGTTGCGATTAAATAAAAGTAATTAAAAGAAAAGCTGAGAAATTAATTGTTCAAAACAATTCTTCCATACCCCTAATGTCTTTGACGAATGCCCTCGGCGATATTAATTACTCAGACGAAAAACAAAGCAAAAAAGAATGAGAAACACAAGGAGAATGAGAATGATAATTTCGTCAAAGACATTCGCGAAGCATTCGCCCGAAGGGCATTCGTCTGAAAGACATTCTTCCCCCGAATAAACAGCATATAAACTGCATATAAAGGTTAGTGCGTTTTCCAAATCCCAGAAATATGTTTGTCTTATGAAACAAAAGCTTATTAAATCGCGAATATTCATCATTCGTGGAAAGCAAGTTATGTTTGACAGAGACTTAGCTCGGTTGTATAACGTTCAAACGAGAGTTCTAAATCAAACTGTAAAGCGCAACGCCAAAAGATTTCCTGAACAATTTATGTTTCAGCTAACCTCTGAGGAATTCGATAATTGGAAGTCACAAATTGTGACATCCAATTCTGAAAAAATGGGATTAAGAAAACTACCGTATGTATTAACAGAGTATGGAGTGGCAATGTTATCAGGTGTTTTAAATAGTGAAATCGCGTTAAATATTAACATTGAAATTATCCAAACGTTTATCGATTCACGTGCCAGCACGAAACATTCACCATCATTGCAAAGACGAGTTAGTGAAATTGAATCGAGACTTATTAATCAAGAAAACAAATTCAACGAAATTTTTAATTTCATATCTGAAAATAAGTTTCCTCAATCGGGTATTTTCTTCCAAAATCAAATCTTCGATGCGTACGTCTTTTCAGATGATAAAGAACTCTATCATCTTGGCGCGTCATTGAAGGATTTAGGAAAACGATGGTTTGCATTTTCAATCCCGATAGCTATCAGGAGGATGGACTCGTGTCTCAAATACTCTCCCATCTTCATTATTAGGAAGTCGAAGACATTCGCAAAGCATTCGCCCGAAGGGCATTCGTCTGAAAGACATTCTAGAGGGGTTTCACCCATCTAAGCATCTCTCTCTTCCCCATCGGACCCCGCCAATCGTTCAACAACAAACCCCGCCCGCCATTGCTATGGTTTAAGATTATTGCACTTCTACGTCGGTGGTGGCCACAGCCACTATTTCGCTGTTTATGATTACAGGAACGGCGCGTGTTCTCATCCACACCTCGCCACCTCCGGCATCAAAATAAGGCTCGGTCCAAATGGCATAACCACTGTCGATAGGCTGGCGCAGCCAAGTTTGTTCGTCTATTTGATAGACCGAGTCTGCCAAGTTTTTCAAAGCCAAGTTATTATTCAAGCGATACCAATAAGGGCTGTAGTAAACCTTTCCAGTGCTGTCTAATAGCGCCACGGTGGCACCGAAGAAACTCCCCGATTGGGCCGCCAAATAATCCTGTACCCGGGCGGAAAGGCTAGCAGAATCGAGTGGTTGAGACTGCAAATCCGCCACAAAGGCGTCCAGTGCTACTTCGTAAACCAACAAGGGATTTGGGTCAACTTGGTCATTCTCTTTTTTGCATGACGACACTACCAGCAACAGCCCTAAGGCATAAGTCATGGCACGTAGTAAGGCTTTTGTTCGGTAGATGGAGTTTGGGGCGCTTACTCCGCTCTCAGTCGATTTCTGTTTTGCCATTTTTTTTAAATTAAATTGCTATTAACATTTTGAAACTACAAGAAGTTGGCGATAACGCCTACCCATAACTCGCTTAAGCGCGCTATAAAACATACCCAATATATGTCATTATCTCGAGATAGGCGAAGGTTTGTTCCGGTTAGCTAAAGGTAATTAAAAGGAAAGAGCAGAAATTAATTATTCAAAACAATTCTTCCACTCTCTTAACCTCTCTTACCTTTTCTTACCTAAGGTCGAAAGATATTTCGACCCGATTAATCTTACCTTTTCTTAACTTCTCTTAACTCTTCATAAACGTCGCAGACATTCGCGAAGCATTCGTATGAAAGACATTCTTCCCACCTCTTCCCTTTTCTTCCCTTCTCATAACTTCTCTCAAGCGTGACTTCAGACACCAAAACACAAAAACAGATTCACCATCTTCGCGAAAACAATCGGATATGAATGCTGAATTTTGGAATGCACGATACAGTGAAGAGGGGTTTGCATACGGACAAACACCCAACGAATTTTTCAAAGAACAAATCGATAAACTTTCAGTTGGAAAAATTCTATTTCCTTGCGAAGGGGAAGGTCGCAACGCCGCGTATGCTGCAGCATTGGGATGGGAGGTTGAGGCCTTCGATTTAAGTGAAGTTGGAAAACAGAAGGCTATTGATCTAGCAGGTTCCTTCAACGCGAAAATCAATTATGAGATATGTAACGTTGCCGACGCAAACTTTGAAGACAACACCTTCGATGCCGTTGTACTCATCTATTCGCATCTTCCCGAAACACTTCGAATTGATTTACACGGGAAAATTAAAAACTGGCTAAAACCCGGCGGTGTCGTTATTCTAGAAGCATACAATCCCCTTCAACTCAACAACAGCTCTGGCGGACCAAAAGAAATTCAAATGCTCTATTCCATTGAAACACTCATGAGCGATTTTCATGGAATGCACTTTGAAATTTTAGAAGAAAAACAAGTCGAACTCAAC
>CAIZGX010000028.1 GCA_903932685.1 uncultured Bacteroidota bacterium
AAAAATATTTTTATCACACAATCACTTATTTTCTTGAAACCGGTTTCTTAGAAATGGTAGGCGCAGAAGGAGGAGGCTGGGCTCCTTTTTTAACAACCTTTTGCGGAGCAGGTGCCGGAGCTTCTTCCTCAGACTCTTCCTCTTCATCCTCATCTTCCTCTTCATCGCTGTCGACGACGGTCTCCTTCTTCGGTTCTGGTTTCGAAACAATTTCCTCGCCAGATTCCTCGCAAGATTCCTCTTCATCGGAATTACGAGACGCAACGACCGCCTTAGAAGGAGCCGATGCGGACGCAGTCCGTGTCAAAGGGGCTGAATCATCTTCGCTTCCCGAACGGAAAACGAATGATTTCTTCTCTACTGAACGAGGAACAATGTGAAGTTCTTTGACATACATTTTCAAGCCAAACTTACCGAGGTAATACCAAAACTCCACGCGAACAACTGCGTCAAACCGTGTTCCACGAGGGAAACAAGCGTTCAAATCATCAAATGTTGCGACAGAATTTTCTGTTCCAGTCTCTGAATCTACGACCTTGATATTTGGATTACCATCGCGAGTATACAACGAAAGATTCGTCGAATAAAATGTCGCTTCGGTTCCATCCTTCAATTGGCCAAGTTTTTCATTGAGAGACCTGTTGTATTTACCTTCGACCAGTTTCGGACCCAATTTCTTGTCAAAAATCGCTTCTGAGTTTGTCGTTCCATGTTCAAGAGCCCATGAATCCAGTTTCTTTAATTGTTCATAAATAGCGTCTTCCTGCTCAAAACAAGCAAGAATTGAGTGTTTTCCACTTCCTTCTTGCGATTGACCATCCGACGCCATACCAGTTGAAACGCCAAACTTACCAAGTAAATTGGTTAATCTTAGTTTGAACCATTCAGAACCATTCAATGAGACTTTCGATTTCAGTTTTCCACCTTCATTCTTTTGAGGCTTTGACGCCTTCAAAGAGGAGACATCCAAATCCTCAATCGGGATAATATCATCTTTCTTTTGATATTCCTTTTTCTCTCCTTCGCCACGGATTTTGATTGCTTCACACATAAATGAGTTAGCAAATTTTCCGTTGCGGTCGAAATAAAATCGGACATAACCGATGACGGATACGAGCATATTTCTCTGAATGCGCTTTTCCAGTTCCTCGAATGTAGATACAGTTTCCGATTCATCATTCTCCGATACAACAACAACCGAAAAATTCTTCGATTTGTATGCTGTCTGAATATTGAATCTGAGCTGTCCTTTGTCATTCAAGAAACCATTACATAAAGCGCTTACGACCGATTTCTGGTCCTTTGAATAGCTCTTACCGAAAACGGCCTTGTGATTATCAAAAATGATTTTCGTGATTCCTTCTTCGAAAGCTTGAATCTGTTTTGATGATTCATCATCAAATTCAATTGTTAGCGAATATGAAACATTTGGACCTTCTCCATCTCTGGGATATCTCGATGCTGAATAAACGGTTGAACCATCGACTTGAAATGAGAATTTCTCTCCATCGAAAGTCAATAAACCATTCTTTGAACCGGTCTTTGACTCTGACATTACCAGACGAATTGGTTGAAAATCAATTTTGCGGTTCAATAAAGGAAGACCCTGATCTTGTTGTTGTTCTTGTTG
>CAIZGX010000029.1 GCA_903932685.1 uncultured Bacteroidota bacterium
GCCATTCCCAGCAAATTCAAGTGCAAATCTATCCTCGCGTACTTGCTTTCTTAGGCGTTGCTTGATGAGCTCTTCCATATCCGGCTCATCATCTACAAATAAGATTCTTTCAGCCATAGTTTTATTGTGTACTAAATATCTTCTCTTCCAATATTTGAAAGTTAACAGGTTTTTCAATGAAATCGTCGGCGCCGAATGCTTTTGCCTTATCCATATTTAAAGCATCGCCGTATGCCGAGACCATGAATACTTTCAAATTAGGGAGTTTTTCTTTTACTATCTTGAGCAAATCAAAACCAGTCATTCCTGGCATATTAATATCGCTAAGAATAAGAACAACATCCATGGGTTGAATTTGACTGAGCAGATCAACGGCCTCTTCGCCCGAATGAGCAAACACCAATGAGATTTTGCCAGCTTTTATTTCTTTACGGAAGCGCTGGAGGAACATGTCCTTCACATCCAATTCATCGTCAACAACAAGTAATTTCATAGCAATTTAAATGGGTAATTGAATGGTAAATTGAGTGAAAATTCCTTCTTCCGACTGCACGCTCATCATTCCTTGATGTTCTTTGGTAACGATGTCGTAGCTCAAAGAGAGCCCTAATCCAGTTCCCTCTCCTGTTGGTTTAGTCGTAAAGAAAGGTTCAAAGATTTTATCCTTTATAGCACTCGGAATTCCACTTCCGTTATCACGAACATGGATGAAAATACTTCCATCTTTTCTTTCCGTAGTAACAGAGACTTCGGGTTTATAATCTGAGAGTTCCGATTTTTTCATACGATCGGCAACTGCATAAAAGCCGTTGTTCAAAAGATTAAGAATCACTCGACTTAAATCTTGAGGAATCGCATTGATAAGTGGAAGATTATCCTCGTAGTTCTTCGTTATTGTGCAATTAAAATCGCGAGAATTAGCGCGTATGCCATGAAAGGCTAGATCTGTATACTCGGAACACAACTGATTAATATCTGTTGGTACTTTTGAACCTGCCGTTCCTCGGGAATGCTGAAGCATCGTTGCGACAATAGAATCGGCACGTTTCCCATGAGCAGTAATCTTTTTAAGATTACTTTTCAAGCTTTCCATGATTTCAATTTTATCTTCGGCGTCAGTAGATTCCTCCAATTCTTCAAGTAGTTCGACAGAAAGTGCAGAAAAATTATTGACGAAATTAAGCGGGTTCTTTATTTCATGAGCAATACCGGCAGTCATCTGCCCCAATGACGCCATTTTCTCGGAGTGAATCAATTGTTGTTGGGCGGCTTTACGTTCGGCTTCAGCAATTGAAAGCTCCTTCACCATTTTGTTAAACGCCCTTCCCAATTCGCCAATCTCATCTTTCCCATTCGAATTTACTTGCTGTGTTCGGTCACCCTCACCTACTTTTAGCGCCGCATCACGAAGTGCCAAGACCGGAACTGTAATGTTTTTGGATAAAAGGAATCCAATAAAGACTCCAATAAACAAGACAATTAAACAAACCATTAACGAGGTGTTGCGAATCTCTTTCTTACTTTCTACGATTTGGTGGGTGCCCATTCCAATCATGATTTCACCGCTCATGGTGGGGGTAATGAATGGCGACATCTTGACTATCATAGTATCGCATGATTGCATGTTAATTGTTACAGGATAGTCTTCAGGAACGGTTTTTAATACAGTTTTCTCTTTGGTTGAATCGTCTGTTTGAATAAGACTTACAAAAATCAATTCCTCTTTTTTCAATACAAAGTCCATGGCTGTTGTTACCCCTTCAAAATTCTGTTCCGTTAAGGCAATCTTAACACCCAGGGCAACAGTATTCGACAGGTTTTGAACTTCGGTATTGTAGTTATTCAACAACACCTTTTGTTGTTGTTCAGGGAAATAGAACAGAACAAAAAATGCAAACATCAAGACTACCGAAAGCATGGTAAACCAAATTTTCGACTTAAGCGAAAGTTTCATAATGAGATAATATTAAAACGACTTTTTTCCTTCGATGGAAATAACTCTAGAGTCTTTCAACTGATAGCTGGCGTCAACAACTCCAATAGCGCCTGGATTTTGAGAAACAAAACTTTCCACTTCGTTAGACGACCCAAAGAAAACAGGAGCTTTTGCTTTACCTTGAAAAACAAGTGCTAGCCAAAATTTATTGAGTTGATCGCCACTCATCTTTAATACTTTGCTCGCGGTGGCGTTTCCAACAGGGGTAGACGATTTCATAAATGCAATGGAGATTTTTGTACCGTCATTCCAGCGCTGCTTTTCCCCTTGGAAAATTGATTTTAATTCCTTCATGGTAAGAGAGGCAGGTGCTCCTTTCACATTTGCAATAACCATGATATTTGCCTCATCAACAGGGGTTGCACTTGGCAATGAAATGATGGAAGCAATGAGTATAAAAGCGAAAAGTAATTTCGTAACTATTTTTTTCATAGAGGGTGTTTTTTAGAATCCAATAGCAAATTGAAAATTAATAGCTCTGGCATTGGTCATTGAAGAGTGATTGGCCATTGACATGGATTCCGTGTAATTGTATTCGAGTTTCAAAACAGTCAAATAGTTAATTTCATAGCGCAAACCAACAAGTGCACCTCGCTGTCTCTTATTCGAAAAAAGTACTTCTTCCGAACTGAAATTCAATAAATCGACACGCATGTATGGAACCAATTTATGCTTCGTTCGGTAGCCAGCATAGACATATGCTGTTGGGCTAACGTTAACTCCCGTTGAATCGTTCTTATTGACAACCATTGAAGATTCAGCAAGCAGTTCGTATTTTGTTCCGAAGTATGATACTGAACCACTGTACAGGGATTGTTTTACATTTTGCTTGCTCACATTGCTTGAATGGTGAAGTACAGCTCCCTTAGGAATGTAGTCTTGGTAATAGCTTAGTCCAATTCTAAGTCCATCCTTAGGTGTGATGTGTGCTCCCAACATCACAGATTTCATTTTATTGATGTCGATTGCGTCGGTTGATGCAACTCCGTTTCCAATCAGCGCGTCGTAACCGAAACGCAATTTACCGAGGTTTTGTCCTTGAAAACGCAAGCCCGTTGTGTGTAATGGAACAACGCCCATATCAAACATCATAGGACGAAAAATAGTTGGAAAAAGAACGCGTCCGTGGTGGTAGGAGTCGTTCCAATAGTTCACGGGTGTATGGTGTTTACCAAACAAAACATTGTGATTTCCTTTGATGTTGTATTTTAAAATGATTCGTTCAATACTCACGTCAAATCTCGTAGGAGAGTTCACCGAATATTTAAAAACCGTTTCACCTAAAAAGGAAACTCGATCGGAGATATCAGATGTGATAAATAAATCTTGCTCACCTAGGGTGAAGTTGACTTGATCATTTTTGTAATTCGTTCCAAAATCAACAAATCCCCGTATTTGGGTATCTTGAGCTTGAACAAAGAAGCCACAAAACAAAACAAAAGCAAATGAAACAAGCTTCAATGGTTTAATGCCATTCATAAACAGGTTTTTGAAAAAACGAACAGAAGGTTTATTCATAGGAGGTTTAATAAGTATGGGCTAATTTAACGAAATTCAGAGCAAAAGCAGTGTTGAATTATTATTAAATCGTTATTGTGTTGTCTTAAATAGTCGCAGAAATTCGCCCAACGGGCAATCGCTGCTATGCAACATTCGTTAATTCGTAACAGGAGCGCTGCGCACTATCCCTTTTTCAAGAATATAAACTTCCTCGCTCTCCGGACAAACGGCTTCGCCGTTAGCATGAAAATGCAACTTATGACCAAACTTGCTCATCCAGCCCGTTTGGCGCGCAGGATTCCCCACAACCAAAGCATACGCCGGGACCTCTTTAGTTACCACTGCGCCCGCGCCAATAAAGGCGTATTCGCCAATTTCGTGTCCACAAACAATAGTTGCATTAGCGCCTATACTCGCGCCCTTGCGAACAATCGTCTTCCGATATTCATCCTTGCGCGCGACAGCGCTACGCGGATTGATCACATTCGTGAAGACACACGAGGGCCCCAAGAATACATCGTCCTCACACTCAACGCCCGTGTAGATACTCACGTTGTTCTGAACCTTCACGTTGTTGCCCAACTTAACACCTGGACTTACAACCACATTCTGTCCCAAATTGCAGTTTTCACCCAACACACAATTCGACATCACATGCGTGAAATGCCAAATCTTAGTGCCTTTTCCAATGGTACAGCCTTCGTCTATAAACGAAGATTCATGCGCGAAGTATTCCTTTTCCATTAATGAGAGTATTTCTCGAAATTCTTGTGTTCAACCTTATTCAACTCATCCGTTGTCAACGACTTGAAGTAATCATACGTGATCTTCAATCCTTCACTGCGATGAACTTTCGGCTCCCAACCCAAAATACTTTGGGCCAAGGTAATGTCCGGTCTGCGCTGCTTCGGATCGTCAGTAGGCAAGGGGTTGAACACAATCTTCTGGTCAGTTCCAGTTAACTTAATAATCTCCTTCGCGAAATCTAAAATGGTGATCTCATCCGGATTTCCAACATTCACCGGCTGAGCGTAGTCGCTCATCAACAAGCGATAAATTCCTTCCACCAAATCATCTACATAACAAAACGAACGTGTCTGCGACCCGTCGCCGAATACCGTTAAATCTTCCCCACGAATTGCCTGACCAATAAACGCCGGCAATACACGTCCGTCGTTCAGACGCATACGCGGTCCATACGTGTTGAAGATGCGCACAATGCGCGTTTCAACGCCATGATAAGTATGATAAGCCATGGTAATGGCTTCCTGAAAACGCTTCGCTTCGTCGTAAACACCGCGAGGCCCAACCGGATTCACATGTCCCCAATAACTTTCCGTTTGCGGATGAACCAACGGATCTCCGTATACTTCACTGGTAGATGCCACAATAATGCGCGCATTCTTTTCACGCGCCAAACCCAAACAGTTGTGCGTTCCCAACGATCCAACTTTCAAGGTTTGAATGGGAATTTTCAAATAGTCAATAGGAGAGGCCGGAGAAGCGAAATGCACAATGTAATCAAGCTTTCCAGGAATATGAATGAAATTCGAAACGTCGTGATTGTAAAACGTGAAGTGCTCGCTCGGAAACAAGTGCTCAATGTTCTTGAGGTCACCTGTAATCAGATTATCCATGCCAATCACTTCGAACCCTTCCTTCAGGAAACGATCGCACAAGTGACTTCCTAAAAATCCTGCAGCACCAGTAATGAGTACACGTTCCATAATTAGTCTTGATTAACAGTTGATCTTCCAATGCTCTTGTAGAAATAACCTAACTCTTGCATTTTGTCGAGTTCATATAAATTCCTTCCATCGAAAATCACTTTCGACTTCATTGCTTTTCCTATTTTTTCGAAATCCGGATTGCGGAACATGCCCCATTCCGTGCAAATTAATAATGCATCTGCGCCTTCCAAGGCATCGTAAGCATCGGTTGCGTAAGAGATGGCATAACCTTTTTGTTTTTGAACGTTCGGCATAGCTTCAGGGTCGTAAGCCACAATGGTTGCTCCGGCTTCCAACAAATGTTCAATCATATACAAAGCCGGTGCCTCGCGAATATCATCGGTGTCTGGCTTAAACGCCAATCCCCAAATAGCAATTTTTGTATGCGTTAATGAATTGTTGAAGTGGTCAAGAATCGGTTTCAACAACGTCGTCTTCTGACGCTCGTTCACCTTCATCACCGATTTCAAAATCTTGAATTCATAACCGTTGTCGTTACCCGACTTCGCCAAAGCCTGAACGTCTTTCGGGAAGCAGCTTCCGCCGTAACCCATGCCTGGGAACAAGAAGCGCTTACCTATGCGATCGTCGGTTCCGATACCCAAACGAACCATGTCTACATCGGCTCCAACTTTTTCACAGAAGTTCGCAATTTCATTCATGAATGAAATCTTCGTTGCCAAGAACGCATTCGCTGCATACTTCGTCAATTCGGCACTGCGCTCGTCCATGAAGATAATCGGATTGCCTTGACGCGTAAACGGCTTGTACAATTCGTTCATCAATTGTTTCGCGCGTTCGCTGCGGGTTCCAATAACCACACGGTCCGGTTTCATGAAATCGTCTACCGCAAATCCTTCACGTAAAAATTCAGGATTGCTCACCACGTCGAACTGAACCTTTGCATGTTCAGCAATGGCGCTGTTCACTAATTCAGCTGTTCCAACTGGAACGGTGCTTTTATCTACAATAATTTTATAGTCGGAAAGTAAATGTCCCAGTTGCTTCGCAACGCCCAACACATAGCTCAAGTCAGCGCTTCCGTCTTCTCCCGGAGGGGTAGGAAGAGCTAGGAAAATAATTTGAGCATCAGCAATTGATGAAGCCAAATCGGTGCTAAAGGTTAATCGTCCATCGCGAATGTTGCGTTCGAACAACACATCGAGGTGCGGCTCGTAAATGGGAATAACACCCGATTTCATTTGTGCAACTTTCTCTTCGTTAATGTCAACACAAACGACGTTGTTTCCAGTTTCAGCGAAACATGTTCCGGTTACCAGTCCAACATAACCAGTTCCTACTACGGCTATCTTCATAAATTAAATTTCTTAGGGCTCAAAGATACAATTAAGCGTCTTACTTTCGTGGGGCTAATAGATATTAATAGGAACTTATGAAATACGCCATTCAAGCCGAAGGCATAAATAAAACCTACGGAAAATACCAGGCACTTACAAACGTGAGTATCGATATTCCGGAAGGTAAAATATTCGGACTACTCGGTCCGAACGGTGCTGGAAAAACCACCTTTATTCGCATATTGAATCAGATCATTGAACCTGACAGCGGTTTAATAAAGTTTTACGGAAATCCCCTTCAGCGCTCGCATGTAGAAAACATCGGCTACCTGCCTGAAGAGCGCGGTCTGTACAAGAAAATGAAGGTGGGCGAACAATGCGTTTACCTCGCTCAAATGAAGGGCATGAAGGAAAAAGATGCGCTTACTGAATTAAAAATGTGGTTCGAGAAATTCGAAATACAAGCGTGGTGGGACAAGAAGGTTGAAGATTTATCGAAGGGAATGGCGCAGAAAATTCAGTTTATTACCACCGTGGTTCATAAACCGAAGTTGTTAATACTCGATGAACCGTTCAGTGGATTCGACCCCATTAACGCGGAACTCATTCACAATGAAATGCTTCGTCTTCGAGGCGAAGGCACCACCATTGTGCTATCAACCCACGACATGGGAAGCGTGGAGTCCTTGTGCGATAACATTGCGCTCATCAATCGTTCGCAAGTTATTTTAAGTGGAAGTGTAGCCGAAGTGCGTGACAGTTTCCGCACAAAAACATACACCTTGAAATTCGAGGGAACCTTGTTGGAATTCACCATTGCCTTGGGTGCGCGCTTCGAATTAATGAGCAACGAGTTAATCAACGATATGCACACCGTAACCGTTCGCATAAAACCAGAATTTAAATTGAATGACTTGTTAAAGCAGGTAATTCCGGTGGTTGACATTCTTAGCGCAGAAGAAAAAGTGCCAAGCATGCACGACATATTTGTTCAATCGGTTCTTTCATTTAACGAAGCACAAGCATGAGTAAGATAGGATTAATCATTAAGCGCGAATACACCACACGCATTCGCAAAAAGTCGTTCATTGTCATGACCATCTTAGGTCCGCTTTTGTTTGCTGGACTTCTGTTTGGAACCATTTGGATTACGCTGAACGACCAAGAGACGTACACTGTTTTAATAAGCGATCCATACGGATTGGTTACTGAATACCGCGGAGAGCAAGACTCTACGTTGGTTCCAAGATTTCCAGATCAGTTCAAAGACAATGAAAACGTAATCTACGGATTCACTGAAAAGACGCAGAAGCCTGAAGAGTTGAAGGATGGATTTTATAACATCATGATTGAGCTCGACGAGATTACGATTAACGACGGGAAGTGCAACATGTACTTCGATAATTTTCCTTCCGAAAACATTCAAGGTAAATTGAAGAACGATTTGCAAGAATCGCTTGAACGTTTCCGTGTGGTTGATTCGTTGAAAATAGATTACGAAAAGTACAAGCGCGCAAAACTGGATGTGAGTTTTGCAGAGATTAACGTAAACAAATTGGGTGAAGAAGATCACACGAAAGAGCGCGCGGTAATTGGATTTGTATTCGCTATACTCATTTACATGTTCATTTTTATGTACGGTGTTCAAGTGATGCGCGGAGTGTTGGAAGAGAAGACGAGTCGTATTGTGGAAGTCATGGTTAGCTCGGTGAGACCGTTTCAGTTAATGATGGGTAAGGTGGTTGGAATAGGATTGGTTGGACTTACTCAATTCCTCATTTGGGTTATTCTTTCTGCTGTTCTAGCAACCTTCGGTCTGAATTATTTCGAATCGCATTTGGTGAACGGTGCTGCTGTTTTAGAAAACGGAGCAGTCGTTGCAAACGGCATGAATCAAGCAGCCATGGCGCAATCGCTCATGAATAACGAAGCCATCAATTGGATATTCTTAATCAACTGGCCGCTCATGGTGGGTATGTTTATCTTCTTCTTTATTGGTGGATTTTTGTTATACGCGTCACTCTTCGCAGCTATTGGAGCTGCTGTTGACAGTGATTCAGACACACAGCAATTCATGCTGCCCGTTACATTGCCGTTGGTGTTTTCTTACATTGTTTCGGCCATGCTCATTACCAATCCGGAAAGTCCCATTGGAAATTTCTTCAGCATATTTCCATTGACTTCACCCATAACCATTATGGTGAAAACTGCTATTGGTAACATTAGCGTTTGGCATTTAATAAGCGCCATGGCTGCGCTCATAGTCGCCTTCTTATTCTTCATTTGGTTAGGAGCAAAAATTTATCGCGTTGGCATTTTGTCGTACGGAAAAAAAGTGAGTTACAAAGATTTATGGAAATGGATACGACAGAAGAATTAAACAACAATCAGCGCGTAGCCATCATCGACTGCGGAACGAACACCTTTAATTTATTGGTGAAGGAAAAGGTAGAAGGGAAGTGGAAGACGCTTTTCAAAACCAAACTTCCGGTGAAATTGGGTGCAGGAGGATTTTCTGAGAATGTGCTCATGCCTAACCGCATGGCTCGCGGGGTAGATGCATTGTATTCATACAAGAATGTGATTGATTCACTCGAAGTGAAGGACGTTCGTGTTTTCGCAACCAGCGCTGTGCGTGAAGCTTCCAACGGCAACGTATTCGTTGCAAAGGTGAAGAAGCATCTGAATTTCGATATGGAAGTTATTTCCGGAGATCGTGAGGCTGAACTCATTTTTGAAGGAGTGGTTCAAACCACTGGAGAGATTAAAGAAGATTTTTTAATCATGGACATCGGTGGCGGAAGCACGGAATTTATTTTCGTCCGCAATCAAAAGCCGTTGTGGCGTAAAAGCTATTTGCTCGGCGTAAGCCGTTTGCACGGAATGCTTGATCCCGCTTCAAGAATTAATCAAGATGACGTTAACCGATTAAGAACTCATTTGAACAAGGAGCTTCAAGATTTAATTTCTTTTTTGAAGGAAAATCCGGTGAAGATTTTAGTGGGGTCGTCGGGTTCTTTCGATACGCTTTTTGATATGTACCAATTCGGCGTAGCCGAAGGTTCTTCGAAAGGTGTTGCACAAGGTTCTGTGAAAGGTGTTGCACAAGATGCGAAGCAAGTTTCTGCGAAAGGTGTTGCACAAGGTTCTTCGAAAGGACCTTCGGCGAAGCCGACCTTGCTTGCACCTTTCACAGAACCTATGGAACGTCCTTTCACAGAACCTTTCACCGAACCTACGGAACGTTCTATGAATTTAAACGAAATCCCCTTCTCATCATACCCCTCCATTCATCAATGGTTAGTCGGAAGCACATTGGAAGAACGTCTGAAGCATCCGAGTATTCCGCAGATGCGTGCCGAGTACATGCCGCTTTCAACCTATTTGGTGAAATTCGTTTTAGAGCAATCGTCCTTCAACAAAATGTATCAATCGGAATACGCCTTGAAGGAAGGCGTGTTGGCGCATTATTTAAGTTAAATTTGCAAAATGATAATTGTAACAGGAGCAGCAGGATTCGTAGGTTCCGCGTTAGTAGCGCGTTTAAACGAAGACCGTTTTTTCGATTTGGTGTTGGTCGATGACTTTTCACGCGAAGATCGCAAACGCAATTGGGAAGGCAAGAAATACACTGCGCTCGTTCACAGAGATGAATTTCCAACTTGGTTGGAAGAAAATCAGAATCAAGTGGAATGTGTTTTCCACATCGGAGCGCGCACAGACACAACGGAATTCAATGTTGAAATTTTCGATCGCTTAAATCTTCATTACACACAATCGTTGTGGAAGATCTGCGCGAAACACGCTATTCCATTTATCTATGCATCTTCTGCAGCAACTTACGGTGGCGGAGAGCACGGATACAACGACGATCATGCGACCATTCCACAATTGCAACCGTTGAATCCTTACGGACAGTCGAAACAAGACTTCGACGTGTGGGCATTGCAACAAGAAGAAGCGCCATACTTCTGGGCCGGATTGAAATTCTTCAACGTATACGGTCCGAACGAATACCACAAAGGCCGCATGGCTAGCGTTATCTGGCACACCTTCAATCAGATTGGAAAGTCAGGTGAAATGAAATTGTTCCGCAGTCACAATCCAAATTTCACCGACGGCGGTCAAATGCGCGACTTCGTTTATGTGAAAGATTTGGTTGAAGTGCTCATGTTCTTAATGCACCACAGAAAAGATTCAGGCATTTACAATTTGGGAAGTGGAAAGGCTAGAACATTTTTAGATCTGGCTACCGCAACTTTTCATTCAATGGGAAAAGAACCGAACATCTCTTTTGTAGATACCCCGGAAGACATTCGCGACAAGTATCAATACTTCACCGAAGCGAATATGAACAAGTTAATTTCAATTGGTTACATCAAACCGTTTCATTCTTTGGAAGAAGGCGTAAAAGATTATGTAACGAATTATCTACAACAAGATCTTAAAATCTATTGATTCCTTCGAACAAAGAAGGCACTCAAGTGATTTACCTTTATAACAATTATTGAAACATGGAAAAATTAGTATACGCCACACGTAGAGAAAGATTCAACGCAGCGCACAAGCTGTGGCACGATGAGTGGGATGAGCAGAAGAACTTTGAAACATTTGGGAAGTGTTCTAACCCGAATTGGCACGGACACAACTATGAGTTATTCATTACGGTGAAAGGTGTTCCGAATGAAATCACGGGATACTGCATGGACTTAAAATATTTGAGCACTATTGTGAAGACCCAAGTCATTAACAAATTGGATCACAAGAATCTAAATATGGATGTGGAATTCATGAAAGGCATGAAGACTTCTACTGAAAATGTTGCCATAGCCATCTGGGAACAGCTAGAAGAATTGGTAAATGAAAAGGGTTGTCAATTGCATTGTGTTAAAGTCACCGAAACAGAAAATCAATACGTCGAGTATTACGGAGGGAAGTAATGGAGAATCAGAAAACGATTGAAATGGCAGTGGAGCAAATACTTGCCGCTGTAGGTGAAAATCCACAGCGTGAAGGATTGTTGAAAACGCCAGAACGTGTTGCAAAGGCCTACTCACATTTGTTAAAGGGATACGAAGAGAACGCAGACGATGTATTGAACGGTGCTATATTTCACGAATCGTATTCTGAAATGGTTATTGTGAAAGACATTGAAGTCTATAGTTTATGCGAACACCACATGTTGCCATTCTTCGGAAAAGCCCACGTGGCCTATATTCCAGATGGAAAGATTGTTGGGTTAAGTAAGATTCCTCGTGTTGTCGATGTCTTTTCAAGAAGACTTCAAGTGCAGGAGCGTCTGACAATTGAGATTCGCGACAGCATTCAAAAAGCGTTGAATCCTGTCGGAGTGGCAGTTGTTTTAGATTGTCATCATCTTTGTATGCAAATGCGCGGGGTATCGAAACAACACAGCAGCACTATGACAAGCGCCTACAGTGGATTGTTTTTAACGAGCGACACAACAAGAAAAGAATTTGTAAGTTTACTTCAATTGAATAAATAATTAAAACCATGAACAACAATTTAGAATTTAACGATGGCGTTTATGTAAACGACAACGCTGTTTCAAAATCATTCGTTTCAAACGTATTCGCTTACATGGCGTTAGCCTTAGCTATATCAGGAGCGTTAGCGTATTTGTTTGGAACAACGGATTTGATTCTTTCATTGGTAACAAGATCAGGAATGACCACGCTAGGATGGGTGGTTATGTTTGCTCCGTTTGCTTTCATCTTGGCCATGAATTTCGGATTTAACAAAATGTCATTCACCACATTGCTAGCTGTATTCTTAGGATACGCAGCTGTAATGGGTATAAGTTTAAGCTTTATCTTTTTGGTATATGATTTAGGAATCATTACCAAAGTATTCTTCATCACTGCAGGTCTTTTCGGAGCCATGGCATTTATTGGATACACGACTAAGACAGACTTAACGAAGTTCGGTGGAATCTTAATGATGGCTGTAATCGGAATTGTTATCGCTTCTGTGGTGAACATGTTCATGAAGAGTTCACAAATGGATTACATTATTTCATGTGTGGGTGTATTGGTATTCACTGGTTTAACTGCATACGATGTGCAGAAAATCAAACGTATAGGAGCAGGAGTGGAGTTCGGAACAGCTGAAGCATCTAAGTTGGCTTTAATGGGTGCACTTAATTTGTATTTAGACTTCGTTAACTTGTTCATGTTCTTGTTGCGCGTTTTCGCAAGAAGAGACTAACACTATTGAAGCGTGAAAGATTACTACCTTATTTTAGGAGTCTCTCGGAACGCTTCAAGTTCAGAAATTAAAACAGCTTACAGAAACGGGTGTAAGCAATTTCATCCCGACAAAAATGCGCATCCCGATGCGCATTTGCGTTTTATAGAAATTCATGAAGCGTATGAGTTTCTGGGAGACGAGAAACAACGGAAGGCTTATAACCTCGCTCAGAATAGAAAAGTTACTGCGCGCTACGAAGAATACTATCAGCAAAAGGAGTACGCCGCCCGAAACAGAGCAAGAGAATATGCTCGTCAAGACTTCGAACAATTCAAAAAATCGAAGTATTATAAATTAGCAGTTGGCGTAAACAAGAGCTTCAACGTTCTGTTTCTCATCATCTGCCTGCTCATTGTCGTTGTTCCCGTATATATGTACATTCTTCAACAAGATTTACCCGAAGAGGAACAACGTCCTTTTTTGGGATTTTTGTTTCCCATGTTATTGGGATTTGCAATGGGAACATGGGCCTGTTATTATTGGTTCATCAAGAAGCAAGATATTTTTAGTATTTCGTAAATTCGTGTCTCATAAAATTATACAATGAAAAAGCACACTCTTAGTTTTCTATTTATTCTGACATCTTTTTATTCTTTCGCTTTTGAAGGAATGTGGATTCCTTCTGTCTTGAATGCCGCATTCGACGACATGAAAGCCAATGGATTGAAGCTCTCGAAAGAAGAAATTTATTCTATCAATAACACTTCTCTAAAAGACGGAATTGTAATATTCGGCGGCGGATGCACAGGAGAAATGGTTTCCAATGAAGGTTTGCTATTTACGAATCATCACTGTGGTTTCGATAACATTCAATACCATTCGTCTGTTGAGCACGATTATTTGAAGAACGGATTCTGGGCTATGAATCGTGAACAAGAATTGGCTTGTCCAGGATTAACCGCAACATTCGTTATTGAAATGCGTGATGTCACTGATGAAGTGTTAAAGGGAATGATAGGAGTGGATGAAAAGGATCGTGCAGCGAAAATGAGGGACTTGTTCAATGCCATTGCTAATAAAGCGAAAGAAGAAAGCAAATGCGAGGGATTCGTTCGAGGTTTCAATTACAACACACAGTTCTTCTTGGTTTTGACGAAGACCTATACAGATGTTCGTTTGGTTGGAGCGCCACCATCGTGCATTGGGAAGTTTGGAGGAGATACCGATAACTGGGTTTGGCCAAGACACACCGGAGACTTTTCAGTGTTCCGTATTTATGCAAACGACAAGAATGAACCAGCTGAATACTCAGCGACCAACAAGCCATTCAAACCGGCACATCATTTTCCTATTTCGTTGAAAGGAGTGAAGGAAGGAGATTTCACTATGGTATACGGATTTCCAGGAAGAACAGAGCACCTGCTTACTTCTGCCGGAGTGGCATATAACCACGAACAATTAGCTCCCATGCGCATTGATTTTCGCGAAAAGAATTTAGAAGTCATCAACGCGGCAATGAAAAGCAGTGATGTTTTGCGCATTAAGTATGCAGCGAAGCAAAGCAGCGTAGCGAATGCCTACAAGAAATGGCAAGGTCAAGAATTGGGATTGAATAAATTCAACGCCATTCAATTGAAGAAAGACGAAGAAGCGAAGTGGTTGGAAATTGCAAAGCTTTCAAACAAAGAATTGGAATATTCGAATTTGCTTTCCACCATTGACAAGCTTTACAAGGACTATTACGGAGTGAATATGGCTGCTGCGGCTTATTCAGAATTTGTGTTCAATGGTCCAGAGATTTTTGCTTTGTACCAAGACTTTCATGAAATAGCTTCAGAAGAAGCAAAAC
>CAIZGX010000030.1 GCA_903932685.1 uncultured Bacteroidota bacterium
GCACCCCAAACTTGTTTCCCAGAGGCATCAAAGCCTTGATCCCAAGAGTGAAGTTCGCCATCTTTTAATTTTATTTTCGTTGTAGTATATTTTGCACCTCGTAATTCAGAAGGACACTCGTTCTCTTTTGTTCCACCTTCATAAATGTCATTATTTTTTACTAGCGTAACCGTGCAACCATCTTTTATTTCAATTAAATCAAAAGATAGTTTTGCTTTTTTTTGTTTGTCATTTTGTAATCCAGCAAATGAAATAGCATCTTTTATGGTGTATATGTCGCTTGTAAATATGTTTGTAGAGGGATGTTGCAAATGGTATACTCTTTGGCGATAAGGTTTGTCTAGTTTTGATGAAACGGCTTGTTCCACATACAACCATTTGCCATCGGTTCTATCGCTCCAAATGGGAGTCATA
Source organism: uncultured Bacteroidota bacterium (assembly GCA_903932685.1). Taxonomy (GTDB): domain Bacteria; phylum Bacteroidota; class Bacteroidia; order Flavobacteriales_D; family Sanyastnellaceae; genus CAIZGX01. Next base: position 415 of record CAIZGX010000030.1, read on the forward strand.
ACAAGACTAATGTTGAAATAACTGGTGTCAGATTTAGACTGAAACTCACTTGAAAAATCACCTTGCATCAATTGGGAAAATTTCTCTAACTCAGTATCAACTGTTTTTGGCAAATTTGTTTTCTTTAATGCTGAACAACCAACTATCATAAGAACAAGAATTAGGAAGATTGAATTTTTAACCATAATGATGTTTGTCTATTTTAATAATTTGATGTTTTTCTAAAAGTTGCTTACAACTAACATATACGTGCTACAAACCTGCCCAATACAGGCCAATATAGCGAGATAGGCGAAGGTTTGTCGCGGTTGGCTAAAAGTAATGGTTTTATTTACAAATCGTCAAATGGCGACCGGATTTGTTGAATGTTTCGAATGCTCACATGTGTGCAGATCTCTTGAGTCTTGCTGCTGCTGTTGTGTTCCAATAGTTCCTTAATGTAACGCAGGTCTGTTCCAGATTCCAATAAATGAGTGGCATAACCAATGCAAGATTGAGTAACTCAGGCGAATGTTTTCAACGAATGCTTCGGGAGGGTCCTACGGACGAGGGTTGCGGAGCAACGAGGGTCTTCGACGATTCAATCAATTCCCTAAATAGCTGTGGGTTACAAAATTGCAATGATGAATGCAATGTCCAACAATCATGAAGCCGATGGCGCGGGTGGAGTAAAAGGTGTTGTTCGCGGGGGCTTGGAACTGAAGCATTTCAGGCGACATGTATTTGAATAGAGCAATGGTTGACTTGCGGACGAGTTCGAATTCAGTTATTAAATCTGCAAGGCTCTGATTCATTTGTTTCGAGTTTTCGATAAAATCATTTTCATCGAATCCAGGAAGGGGAGTGCTGTCGAATCGTGAAAAACGCAAGGCGCGATAAGCGAAGATGCGTTCGCATTCAATGATGTGCTTGAACACTTCTTTGGTTGTCCATTTGCCAGGAGCGTATGCAAAGTTCTCTTTTTCGGAAGGGAGGGATTTGAGGATGTCAAGAGTTGCATTTAAATCTTCTTCCAACGCCACTAACAAGTCATTCGATGGAATAAGTCCGTAGTAATAGTGGAAGTAGGTTGGAGCTTCGTTGAAAATGTTTTGGTCTTGCATTTTAATTTTCAAATTAAATTATTATTCCTTCCAACCCACCAACACGGCTTGAATCATTTCAGAATCGATGCGTTGATTGGGGATGATTTCAAATCCTTGTTTCAGATAGAATGAAAGCGGAGAGATGTAATTTTCTCCGTTCAATTTGAGATCGTTATTGTGATCAATGACCCAACCGAAGAATTCGTCGTGAGTCGCTTTGAGATGGTCGAGTAATAATTTCCCTAGACCTTTTCCTTGATGTTCTTTCGATACGATTATGGAAAAACGAATTTGATTGGAGTGTTCAAACATCACCGCCCATGCGATGATTACATGATTCGAATCTTCAATTAAAAAATGGTTGTGCCAAGTTGTTCCTTCCAGTAAAATCGGAAATCGATCTTTTAATTTCAAAGGATACTCAGCATTCCAAAGAGAATTGATTTGTTCGCTTTGAACATCTGAAAGGATTGTGGTTTGAGTTATTTCCATTTGTAAAATCCACTTCGTGTATAAATCCCGGAGGGACAGGTCCACTACGTGGATACATCCCGAAGGGACAAGTCCGCTATGCGGATAAATCTTTTAATTATAAAAGATGAATGTATCCCGCTGCCACCGTCAACAAAACCAACAAGGCCGTTAGCAAAATGTACGTCCACTTGATAAGCGGAGTGAGGACAATGCGGCCGGCGTTTTCGATGTGCTGATAAACATTCAAAGAAGCGCGCAAGTAGTAGAAGGCTCCGATGGCAGAGGTGATGATCATGACAACCACCAATGCGAAATACTTCGCTTCGATCAATTGCGCAATGACGAAATACTTTGCAATAAATCCGCTAAACGGAGGAATGCCTGCCATTGAAAGTAAAGCAGCAGTGAAAGCGAATGCCAATACACCGTTTCTTCTGTATAAGCCTTTCAAAGGATTTCCTTCCAAGGTTTGAGTTTCCTTTATGACACCGAAGGCAATGATTCCGGCAATGCTATACGTGAGCAAATAGAATAACAAACTCAACAACGATGCATTTCCAATAATGGTTGAAAGAAGGAATCCAGCGTGAGAGATACTCGAGTATGCCAACATGCGCTTCACGTCGGTTTGCCACAATGCTGCCGTATTTGAAGCAATAAGCGTTACCGCAGCGATAACCCCAATGGTGTAGCCATTGGCTTCAACATAAAATTGAAATGGACCTGTGAAGAGTTTGAACAACGCTACCATAGCAGCTGCTTTCACGATTGTTGACATGAATGCGGTTATCCATGTTGGAGCACCTTGATAAACGTCTGGAGTCCAAATGTGGAAAGGTGCTGCAGAAATCTTGAAAAGGAATCCAACCAAGATCATGGTAATTCCAACATTCATAATGATCGATGCGTCTTTTCCGTCTTGAATGAAATTCGAGATAACCGCTAAATCGAAACTTCCAGTTGCGCCGTACACCAAGGTAATTCCGAACAATAAAATAGCAGAAGCCACAGATCCCAAAATGAAATACTTGAATCCACTTTCGTTCGAAGCCAAATCGTGCTTTTTGCTTGCTGCCAAAACATAAACAGGAATACTTAAAATTTCAACGCCTAAAAATAACATGGCCATGTTTCCGAAAGATGCCAAGAGTCCCGCACCGCAAAAACTGAATACAACCAAGGCGTACAAATCTGTTTTTCCTTCGTGCTGTTTGAAGTACGACGAAGAAAGAATAAACCAAAAGAACAAGACTACAGCGAACACGCCTAAAGCGAGATTCGCGCCGTTCTCATAGACCAGCATGGTCTGACCGAATGGCGTCTCTATTGTGCCCCAATCCGCAGCAATAAAGCCAACCAACGTAGCCAAGGCAAGAAGTATAAATGGGAGAACGTATTTCTTCAGGTTTAGAATGTCTAAAACCAAAATTCCAATTCCCAGTAATGCGGTTAGTAATAACTCTTTCATAAAATTAAATTCCAGTAAGTTGAAGGCCTTTGTGAACAACGTCGAGTAACATACCCGGATATACACCAATAGCTATTGTAATAATCACAAGAACAGTCAGTACCCATTTTTCTGAGGCCGTCATGTCTGCGAAAGCAAGCTCAGCATTGTGCTTACCCAACATGGTACTTTGAAATGCACGAAGCATGTACACTGCTCCGAAAACAACAGTAAGTCCTGCCAATAGCGCCATAACAATGTTGTGACTTCCCACGCTTTGAAGCAACAAGAACTCACCAACAAATCCGCTTGTTAACGGAAGTGCTACAGAGGCCATGACAATAACGAAGAACAAAAAGGCGAATGCCGGATGCTTTTCACGAAGTCCACCCAACTTGTTGAAGTGGTCGTGCCCAACACGCGATTCAATCATATCTGCAATGAAGAACAATCCAACTGCAATGGCTCCGTGAGAAACCATTTCAATCAATGCGCCTTCATAAGCAGTATTTCCATTTGCTAAAATTCCAAGCGCAATCATGCCCACGTGAGCAATAGAAGAATACGCAATTAATAGTTTGAAGCTTGTCTGGTTCAACGCCACGAATGAAGCGTAGATGATGCTAATCACGCACAACCACATGGCCCAATCTGCATTCTCTGCTCCTGCAGGAACCATAGGCATAGTAATGCGAAGCAATCCGTAAGTGGCCATCTTCAACATAACTGCTGCAAGCAACATGGTACCTGCCGTAGGCGCTGCCTTGTAGGTGTTCGGCTGCCAAGTATGGAAAGGGAAGATTGGAATTTTTACTGCGAAGGCAATGAAGAATCCTGCGAATACCCACACTTGCTCGTGCTGTGAAAGTTTCGATCCAGCGGCAATCATGTCAGAGATTAAGAAGCTGTCTGCGAACTGACGTACATACAACAAAGAGAACAACATGAACAACGAAGCGAAGAGTGTGTAGACGAAAAACTTCAACACAATTTTACTTTTGTTTTCAGCGGTGCTCCATTGTAGAATAATGAAGTAAATCGGAACCAATGCTGCCTCGTAACAGATGTAGAAAAGGAACGAGTCGTTCGCAAGGAAAGCGCCCATCATGGCAGAAGACATGAAAAGAATTAACGAAAGGAAAGCCGATTCGTTGCGCATTTCATGCTTGCTTGCTACATGAACAATGAATGGAAGAAGGCATGCATTCAACAACACCATTAAGATGCTGGTGGCGTTTATCGAAAGCGCGAAGTGTGCGCCAAGCGGAGCAATGTTTCCACCATCGAATTCAAGCATTTCTGTTTTTCCGTATGAAACGGCAACAGCGGCACCAATGGCAACAGCTGCATTGATTAAAGAACCGACCCATGCTAACTTCTTCGACAAATCAGATGATAGGAACATCATCAGTCCGAAGAAGGCGGGTATAAAAAGTAGTGCGAGAGTTAACATAGGTGCTTATGCTTTAAAAATCAGTCCCAATAAAATAATTAATCCAACGATGAAGGTGAGCAAATAACCAGCGATGTGTCCGCCGTGTAATCTTCTTGCCAATGCACCAACACCTTCTGCAGCTGTTCCAGCCGCATTAACGATTCCGTCAATAATTTTCCATTCAACAACAGTTGCGAATGCATGTCCGATTGCGTTAGCTGGTTTCTTAAACATAGCTTCATACAACTCATCGAATCCGTATTTCTTATTCAGAAGTTTATGAATAGGAGATGTGATTTCGTTGTCTTCTAAAACTGGAGTGGCTTTCGCAATGTAGATGTTGTGTGCAACATAAATCATCACAGCCGCAATACCCATAGTAGCGAGCGCCAAGATAATTTCAACTGTAACCGACATGTCTCCAACTGCTACGAGAACAGGTCCTTCAAGGAAATGATCTAAAGCGTGTGGGAAGTGAATCGCGTGTCCCATTGCGTGAGGGAATCCAATGAATCCACCAACGATTGAAAGAACAGCCAATACCCAAAGAGGAATGGTCATAGAAGCCGGAGATTCATGCAAGTGATGCTCTTGCGCGTGTGTGCCTCTGAACTCTCCGTGAAATGTTAAGTAGTACATGCGGAACATGTAGAACGCAGTGCATGCTGAAGCAATTACCAACAAGATAAACACAGGCATGTTGTGTTCCATGGCGTGCGCCAGGATTTGATCTTTCGAGAAGAAACCAGCGAATGGGAAAATACCTGCGATAGCGAGTGTTCCAATTAAGAAAGTCTTCTGTGTTGTTGGCATGTATTTCTTCAATCCACCCATTCTGCGAATGTCTTGCTCGCCGCCCATTCCGTGAATAACAGAGCCTGAACCCAAGAACAACAAGGCTTTGAAGAAGGCGTGAGTTATTACGTGGAATACTGCAATGCTGTGCGCTCCCATTCCCAGCGCTACGAACATGAATCCCAATTGAGAAACAGTAGAGTAGGCCAATACTTTTTTAATGTCGTTTTGAGTAAGCGCAATGGTTGCTCCCATGAGCGCAGTGATAAGTCCAACGTACATAACTAGGTTAGACGCGGTGTGACTCATTTCGAACAAGTCTCCGTTACGCGCTACAAGATAGATACCGGCAGTAACCATGGTTGCCGCGTGGATCAATGCAGACACGGGAGTAGGACCGGCCATTGCATCGGGTAACCACGTATGCAAAGGGAACTGAGCACTTTTCCCCATCGCTCCAATAAACAAGAAGATGGCGATGGTCGTTAGCATTGAAGGAGACAAGGAAGCAATTTTTCCGTGGTTGAATAATTCAACATAATTCAAAGTTCCGGTGTTGCTAAAGATTAAAATCATAGCGACAATTAATCCAAGGTCACCCACACGATTCATAATGAAAGCTTTCTTAGCAGCTTCGTTGTTCGCGTGTTCTTTGTACCAGAATCCGATAAGCATGAATGAGCAAACACCCACGCCTTCCCATCCAACGAACAACGTGACAAGACTGTCGCCGAGAACAAGAATGAGCATGAAGAAAACGAATAGATTCAAATACGCGAAGAAGCGATTGAATCCTTCGTCGTGACTCATATACCCCGAAGAGTAAATATGAATAAGGAAACCAACTCCGGTAATGAATAGGAGGTAGGTTGAAGAAAGTGAATCGACTAAGAATGCGAAGTCAATGTGAAGACTTCCAGCATGAATCCATTCAAACACTTTCACGGTAACCGCGTGGTGTGAATGAAGCTGACTGTTGAAGACAATTAACGATACAACGAACGAAGCGAAGATGGCTCCAGAACCAATAATGGTAGTGAGTTGTTTCGAAGTGTTTTTCCCGAAGAAAACTTGATAAAGGAATCCAACTAATGGGAAGAGCGGTACGAGTGTAATTAATTTTTCCATGGTTTATCCCTTCAAGTTGTTTAAAGCGTCGGTGTCTGTCGTGCGCAAGTTGCGGTAAAGCATCATTAAGATGGCCAATCCAACAGCTACTTCTGCAGCGGCAACAACCATAATGAAGAATACGAATACCTGTCCTGATGTGTCGCCGTGCACTTTTGAAAAAGCTACGAGTGCAATGTTCACCGCATTCAGCATAAGCTCAATGCACATGAACATAAGAATTGCGTTTCTGCGAAGCAGAACACCAAAAACACCTAGAGCAAATAAGGTAGTGCTTAGCCACAAATAATGCTGTATGGTAATGTTCGGAAGGATTTCCATAATTACGATTTTGAAGTTTCTTTTTTAGATAAATACACTGCGCCTACCATGGCTGCAAGGAAAAGTACCGACGCCAATTCAAATGGAAGTAGGTAGTCTTTGTACAATACTTTCCCTAGGTTTTGAACCAATCCGGCATCGCCCGCCATAGGTGCTTTGCCCATGTTGTATGTGGATTTCGAAATGAGTGAAACCAAGATGAGCATGATGCTGCACGCAGAAACAACTGCGGCAATCTTCACCCAATTTTTGGTTTTTTCTTCCTGCTCTTCATTCAAATTCAACATCATGATCACGTATAAGAATAGTACCATAATGGCTCCGGCGTAAACAATGATGTGAACGGCTGCAAGGAATTGCGCATTCATTAAAAAGTAATGACCAGCAATGCTGAAGAACGTTACAATTAAATAGAGAACGCTGTATACTGGATTCTTGCTTAGGATCACAGCGAGTGCGCTGAATATGGCCAAGAATGACAGAAAGTAAAAAGCAATTTCAGTTAAGCTCATTGTTTTAAACGGTCTTGAAAGGTTTGATTATGCGCGTGTTTTTTATCTTGTTTGAAAGACAATACATCGGGTGTTTGACGTTTCGTAACATCTACACGTTCGTTCACGTCTTCTACCAATATACTTTTCCCAAACACTTCTTCTCCGCGAGTGAATGAACTTGGAACAATGCGATCGGTAAGGAAGATGGCCTCTTTCGGACAAGCCTCTTCACACAATCCGCAGAAGATACAACGCAACATGTTGATCTCGTAAATCTTTGCGTACTTCTCTTCGCGGTATAGAGATTCTTCTCCTTTGTTGCGTTCAGCTGCTTCCATGGTAATGGCTTCAGCCGGACAAGCAACAGCGCAAAGTCCGCATGCCGTGCAGCGTTCAGCACCTGCTTCGTCGCGCTTCAATACGTGTTGTCCGCGATAAACAGGAGCAATCTCTCTGGTTTGCTCGGGGTATTTAATGGTTGCCTTACGCTTAAATAAGTGGCTAAGCGTGATTGCCATGCCTTTGAAGATTGCAGGCAAGTACATGCTCTCCATTAAGGTTAGTTCCTTCTTGGCAACAACTTTCGAACGGTTTGTTAAATTCATGGTGTTGTTGGTTTACAGTTTTCCCGTGAAATACATCACAAGTCCAGTAATAAAAATGTTGAAAATAGCGAGTGGCAATAACACCTTCCATCCGAGGTTCATCAGTTGGTCATAACGGAAGCGAGGAAGCGTCCAACGAACCCACATGAAGACAAAGATGAAGATTAAAATCTTGCCCAAGAATACGGCAGTTTGAATGGCAGAAAGCAGATTTCCTTCCAGTCCTAATTCATGTTGAAATGGGAAGTTATATCCACCGAAGTACAATGAAGCCATTACTGCTGAAGAGATGAACATGTTAATGTATTCTGCGAAAAGGAAGAAGCCTAATTTCATAGAGCTGTATTCGGTGTGGAAACCACCGACCAATTCCGATTCGCTTTCTGGTAAGTCGAACGGCGCACGGTTTGTCTCAGCGAAGGCACAGATTAAGAAGATCAAAAATCCAAGTGGCTGATAAACGATGTAAGCGTAATCGGCATCTTGTTGTGCAACGATTTCACCCAAGTTCAAAGTTCCGGTTAGCATAACTAACGCGATAAGCGCAAGACCCATGGCTACTTCGTAAGAGATCATTTGTGAAGAAGCACGAAGGGCACCTAGTAATGCGAACTTGTTGTTCGAACTCCATCCGCCGATCATGATTCCGTAAACACCAATAGAGACAACCCCGAGCATATACAAAAGTCCGATGTTGATGTCGGCGATTTGCATTGGGAAAAACGTTCCGTCAATAGTGAATCCTGCTCCCCAAGGAATAACCGCTCCCGTCATACATGCGGTAAGCATGAAAAATGATGGGCCTAAAATGAACAACCATTTATTTGAATGGGTTGGAATCATTTCTTCTTTGAAAAGCATTTTCAATCCATCTGCAATCGGTTGCAACAATCCGAATGGTCCCGCGCGATCCGGTCCTACGCGGTCTTGAAGCCAAGAAGCCAGTTTACGTTCTCCCCATGTCATGTATGCTGCAGCGCCAAGCGTTACAACAAAGACGATTGCGCAAAGAATAATTTTATAGATAATAATCTGATCCATAGTCTTTATTTTTCTTCGTTGTTAGGATCAAGCGCTCCTGTTCCAAGATTTACTTTGTCGCCGTGTGGCAATGATTCGCGTTGGCGATCGATTGAGGCTTTCAACATACGAAGGTTTTCATAGTGGTTGGAGCTGATTACAGAATGACGATCAACTTTCGTTGGTCCTTCAATAACCCAGTCGCTGGTTTTCTTATGATCGAAGCGACAGCTGTTGCAGATCCACTCTTCAGCCTCTCCGTAGGTGTCTTTGCGAGCGGTAACGCGAGCTACATCGTCTCCTTTATACCACAAGCGAACTTTACCGGTACACGTCGGACAATCGCGGTGCGCATCTACCGGCTTGGTGTACCACACACGACTTTTAAAACGGAAGGTCTTGTCGGTCAAGGCTCCAACCGGACAAACATCAATTACGTTTCCAGAGAAATCGTTGTCGATGGCTTGTTCAATGTAAGTTGAAATCTCCGCTGCATCGCCACGGTTAATTACACCGTGAACACGTCCGTCTGTAATTTGCTCGGCAACTTTCACACAACGGAAGCACATAATGCAGCGCGTCATGTGTAACTGAATTTTCTCTCCAATATCGATTTTTTCGAATTCTCTTCTTGGGAATTCGTAACGCGTTTCTGCTTTTCCGTGTTCGTAGGCTAAATCTTGAAGGTGACACTCTCCCGCTTGGTCGCAAACTGGGCAATCCAACGGGTGATTCAACAACAACATTTCAACTACACCTGCACGTGCCTCTAAAACTTCAGGAGAAGTAATGTTAAGCACTTCCATTCCATCCATAACAGTAGTTCTGCATGAAGCAACAGGCTTAGGCATTGGACGAGGGTCTTTTTCAGAACCCTTCGAAACCTTCACCAAACAAGTACGGCAGTATCCACCGCTTGTTTTCAATTTTGAATAATAACACATCGCTGGCGGAACAATGTCTCCACCTATCATGCGTGCAGCCTGAAGAATGGTTGTGCCATCTGGCACTTCAATTTCAATTCCGTCTATGGTAACTTTAGCCATAATAGTATTTCTTCAATTAATTAATGGGAGCAGTAAGGTTGTTCAGTCTGTAATAGTGCTTCACGTCGTTTACGTGCTCACCGTTGCGAATGAAATCTTCGAATTCTTTTCTGAAATGACGAATGGCAGCAGCCACAGGCCATGCAGCAGCTTCACCCAATGGACAAATAGTTTTCCCTTCAATCTTCGATTGAATGTCCCAAAGCAAATCAACGTCTGCCAAGGTTCCGTGTCCGTGAAGAATTTTATGAAGGATCTTTTCCATCCAACCTGTTCCTTCACGACAAGGGCTGCACTGTCCGCAGCTTTCGTGGTGGTAGAAACGAGCGAAGGTGTACAGATTTTTTACAATGCTGGTGTCTTCGTCCATAACAATGAATCCGCCTGAACCCAACATGGTTCCAGTTGCAAATCCGCCATCGGCAAGACTTTCGTAAGACATTAAGCGTGGCTCACCTGCAGCGGTGTTCAAGATTAATTCGGTTGGAAGAATCGGAACAGATGATCCACCAGCTACAACCGCTTTCAATTTTTTTCCGTTGCGAATTCCACCGCAATACTCATCTGAATAAATAAATTCTTCAACAGGAACTCCCAATTCAATTTCGTAAACACCCGGCTTGTTAATGTGTCCAGATGCTGAAATCAATTTCGTTCCCTTGCTGTTTCCGATACCAACAGCAGCGTAAGCCGCTCCGCCTTCATTCACAATAGGAACAACGGCAGCTATGGTTTCAACGTTGTTTACAACGGTAGGACAACCGTACAATCCAGCGATTGCTGGGAAAGGTGGTTTGATGCGAGGATTTCCTCTTTTTCCTTCAAGCGATTCAAGTAAAGCAGTCTCTTCACCGCAGATGTAGGCACCTGCTCCGATTTGAACATACAAGTCTAAATCGAATCCGGAATTTAATATGTTCTTTCCAAGAAGTCCGGCTGCGTAGGCTTCTTCAATGGCTTGTTCCACAATGCGCGCAACATAGAAATACTCGCCACGAATGTAGATGTATGAAGTCTTAGCTCCGAGCGCGAAGCTCGACAAGATCATTCCTTCAATTAACAAGTGAGGAATGCGTTCCATGAGGTAACGGTCTTTGAACGTACCTGGCTCAGATTCGTCGGCGTTGCACACAACGTATCTTGGAACACCTTCAGGTTTTGCAAGGAAGCTCCATTTCATTCCTGTTGGAAATCCTGCACCACCGCGTCCGCGCAAGCCGGAAGTTTTTACTTCTTCAACAATTTGCTCAGGCGTCATAGACTTCAATGCTTTTTCAAGAGCAGTGTATCCGCCGTTTTTGCGATAGGTATCGAGGAAACGTATTCCTTCAATATGATCGTTCGCTAAAAGTATTTTCTTTCCCATGGCTTAGTCTATGTTAACGGGATTATCGTTCGTGTAAACACGCGCTTTTCCTTCGGCACGAAGTGCTTCAAGTAAATTGTCTGTCTTCTCTAACGTTAGATTTTCGTAGTAGTCACCGCCGCACTGAAGCATTGGCGCTGTTCCGCAAGAACCCAAACACTCAACGGTTTTCAACGTGAACATCCCGTCTGCAGTGGTTTGACCTTCTTTAATTCCGAGTTTCTTTTCTATGTGGCGAACAACGTCTTCCGCACCGCTCAACCAACAGCTGCTGGTTCTGCACACTTCAAGCGTACATTTTCCAACAGGCTTCAAATTGAACATGGAGTAGAACGAAGCCACTTCATAAGCCTCAATAGGTTGAATCGAAAGGAATTCAGCAACGCAATCCATTGCAGGAACACTTAACCATCCGTCGAATTCAGCTTGCGCCAAATGAAGCAAAGGAATCAATGCCGACTTGTGTCGACCTTCAGGATAACGCGCAACAATTTTCTTAGCAATTGCGGCTGTTTCGTCACTGAATTTTAAAATTGTTTTTTCTGACATATCGTCCAAAATTTATGCGTCTAATTCTCCAGCAATAACGTTCATGCTAGACATCGTAAGAATAGCATCGCTTAACATTGATCCAGTAATCATTTCTGGGTAAGCTTGATAATATATAAAGCAAGGTCTTCTGAAGTGCAAGCGATACGGTGTTCTTCCGCCGTCGCTTACCAGGTAGAATCCTAATTCTCCGTTTCCGCCTTCAACAGCATGATACACTTCACCAATTGGAATGTCAGTTTCACCCATAACAATTTTGAAGTGATAGATTAACGCTTCCATGCTGCTGTACACCAACTCTTTTGCAGGCAAATAGAATTCTGGAACGTCAGCGTGAATAGGTCCTGAAGGAAGTTTATCTATGGCTTGTTGAATAATGCTCATGCTTTCCCACATCTCTGCCATGCGCACTGCGTAGCGATCGTAGGTGTCGCCGGTAGTTCCAACAGGAACAGTAAATTCGAAGTCTTCGTAAGAGCTGTATGGTGCAGCAACACGAACGTCGTAGTCAACACCTGCTGCACGAAGATTTGATCCAGTGAATCCGTAAGCCAACGCGCGCTCTGCAGTGATAGGTCCGCAGTTCACGGTTCTGTCTACGAAGATTCTGTTTCTCGTTACCAACGCATCAAACTCTTTCAATGCTTTCGGAAATTCTTTCAAGAATGCTGTTAATCTACTCCAGGCTTTTTCGTTGAAGTCTCTTTCCATTCCGCCAATACGACCAATGTTCGTTGTTAAACGCGCACCGCAAACTTCTTCGAAAATTTCATAGATTTTTTCTCTCCATTGGAAGAGGTAAAGGAATCCGGTCATTGCACCCGAGTCAACCGCAATAACGGTGTCGCATACAATGTGATCGGCAATACGCGAAAGCTCCATGATGATCACACGCAAGTATTGCGCGCGCTTCGGAACTTCGCAGTTGATCAATTTCTCAACCGTCATGTGCCATCCCATATTGTTGATAGGAGAGGAGCAGTAGTTCAGACGGTCGGTGATCGGAGTGATTTGAGCGTACGGACGGTGTTCGGCCAATTTCTCAAAAGCTCTGTGAATGTATCCAACAGTAGGTTCTGCTTTCACAATCATTTCTCCGTCCATGGTTAAGACGTTTTGAAAGATACCGTGCGTTGCAGGGTGTGTAGGACCTAGGTTCAGGATTGAATAATCCTTTTCCGGGTCGTTTGGGTTTATGATTGGAGTTGTACTCATAGGATTATCGCCCAAAATATTTATCTTGTTTATCGTCGCGTCCAGCGTCTTCCAACGGATACTCTTTGCGCATCGGGAAGTAGTTCATTTCATCCATGTTCAAGATTCTTCTCAAGTCTGGATGACCTTGGAATTGCACACCGAAGAAATCGAATTCTTGACGCTCCATCCAGTTCGCCGAAGGCCAAAGAGAAACAAGTGAAGAAATTTTCAAATCAGATTTCGGGAAGAAGGTCTTCACACGAATGCGTGTGTTCGCTTGCATGTTGTGCAAGTGGTAAACCATTCCGAACTCTTTGTCGCCTTGTTCTGGAAAGTGCATGGCGCAACATGTTGTCAAAAAACCGAATGATAATTCGGTCGACTCTTTGAAGTGTTTCATCACTTCAAGGATGTTTTCTTTTTTTACTTCGAAGCAAGGGAAGTCTCGATCTACGTAGCTTGTAACAATGCTTGAAGAAATATTTTCTGAATTCGATAAAACGAAATCGTGAAGTTCTTGGGTAGTCATGGCTGCCATTATTCAATTCCGTATTGTGCCAAACGGGCTTTGTATTCTTCTGAAGTTCTGCGGCTGCGACCTTCGTTCTTAGCCAACTCTTGAATTTTCAAGATGCCGTCTAAAACTTGTTCAGGTCTTGGCGGACAACCAGGAATGTAAACGTCAACTGGAATGATTCTATCGATTCCTTGAAGAACGCTATACGTATCGAAGATTCCACCTGAAGAAGCACAAGCGCCCATGCTCAAAACCCATTTCGGTTCAGCCATTTGCTCGTACACTTGACGAAGGATAGGTCCCATCTTTTTCGAAATGGTTCCCATAACCATAAGCAAGTCTGCTTGTCTTGGTGAGAAGCTCAAACGCTCCGAACCGAAACGTGCAAGATCGTAGTGAGAAGCCATGGTAGCCATGAATTCAATTCCGCAGCATGAAGTTGCGAATGGCAAAGGCCATAATGAATTCGCGCGAGCTAATCCTACAGCTTTGTCTAACGACGTGGCGAAAAATCCTGCGCCTTCATAACCGTCTGGCTTGTGGCTTGGATCAATGTTTACACTCATTTCTGTTGTATTAAAAGTTTTTATTTCTCCCAGTTTAATGCGCCTTTCTTAATGATGTAGAGCAAGCCTACAACCATTAATCCCATGAAGGTGAACATTTCCCACAATCCGAAAGCTCCAAGTTCTCTGAAGTTCACCGCCCATGGATACATGAATATTACTTCTACGTCGAATAGAACGAAAAGGATTGCTACCAAAAAATATTTGATTGAAAAAGGCGTACGCGCATTTCCAACGGATTCAATTCCGCATTCGAAAGCTTCGTTCTTAATTTTAGTTTTTCTCTTCGGACCAAGCAGGTGTGTCAGCAACATAGTGGTGACAACAAATCCAGCGGCAACGAGTGCCATGAAAACGATGGGTAGATATTCCCAAAGGTGTGATGTTTTTTCCATTTCTTGCAGGAGCCCATTTTAGGGCGTCGCAAAGGTAGAAGGAACAACCGATTAATGAAGTTTTTCGGTATGTTTTTTCACACGAATATTCAAAGTTTCAAACAAAAAGAAAGGAGGCAAGCCTCCTTTCAAATAGAATTTAAAATCGTTCTAAGTAATTACAGACCTAAGAGCACTTCTTCAGCAGTTTTTCCACCGAACAACATCCGCTCGGGATTCTCTAACATTTCTTTCACCTTCACCAAGAATCCAACGCTTTCTCTTCCATCGATAATACGGTGATCGTAGCTTAATGCGATGTACATGATTGGGCGAATAACCACTTGTCCGTTCTCTGCAATCGGACGCTCAACGATGTTGTGCATGCCTAGAATAGCGCTTTGCGGAGGGTTAATGATAGGCGTTGAAAGCATAGATCCGAATACTCCACCGTTCGTGATAGTGAAGGTTCCACCTGTCATATCGTCAACGGTAATTTTTCCTTCACGTGCTTTTTTCGCTAGTCCACCAATGCCTTTTTCAATATCGGCAAGTGAAAGCATTTCAGCGTTACGAACGATAGGAACCATTAATCCTTTTGGAGTTGATACTGCAATTCCCACATCACAAAAATCGTTGTAAACAATATCGGTTCCGTCTATGCGGGCATTCACAGCAGGGAACTGCTGAAGCGCTTCGCAAACGGCTTTTGTGAATAAGCTCATGAAGCCTAGACCAACACCGTGTTTCTCTTTGAATAATTCTTTGTACTTCGCACGTAGATCCATAGCTGGCTTCATGTTCACCTCGTTGAAGGTGGTGAGCATGGCAGTGTTGTTCTTCACAGAAACCAAACGCTCGGCAACTTTCTTGCGAAGCATGGTCATCTTTTCGCGACGTTCGGTTCTTTCACCTGTTCTTGCAGGAACAGCAGAAGTGTCGAATCCGGCAGCCATTGCTGATGCCACATCGCTTTTCAAAATTCTTCCACCAGGACCTGTTCCGCTTACTTGTGCAGCAGTAACGTTGTTCTCTGCCATCATTTTCGCAGCAGCAGGAGCCGCGTGGCCAGCTGCATAACTAGCCGCTGGCCCAGGAGATGGTGCCGCAGCTGGCGCAGATGTTGGCACTGCAACCGGAGCCGCTTCCGCTTTCGGAGCCGCTGCAGCAGCAGGCGCATTGCCTTGCTTCGAAGTGTCTATTGTTGCAGCCGTTGCTCCGACAGCAACCGTATCGCCCGCCGCAGCAAGAATTGTAATTTCTCCTGAAGCTTCAGCAGTCATTTCCAATGTCGCTTTGTCGGAATCAATTTCCGCAATCACTTGTCCGTTCTGAACGAAGTCGCCGGATTTTACAACCCAGTTGGCAATCTGAACTTCGCTAATACTCTCACCTGGAGAGGGAACTTTAATTTCAATTACTGACATACTTCTATTTTATTAGGCTTTAGAAATCTTATCAAACAAGGTGCTTATCATTTTAGTCATTCGCATCTCATGCACACGCGGAGATCCGGTTGCAGGAGAAGCCGACGCTGGCAAACTTACAACGTCTAGGTTTAAGTCGCGCAATGCTCGCATCATGTAACTCCAAGCTCCCATGTTTTCGGGTTCTTCCTGACACCATACCAACTTCGCTTTTTTGCCGTACTTGCCAAGCAATTCACGAATTTGCTTTTCAGGAAGCGGATAAAGCTGCTCTATTCGTACCAGCGAAATCTCGTCGGTAAGTCCGCGCTTCTCTTTCTCTTCCAACAATTCGTAATATACTTTTCCGGTGCACAAAGCAACCACCTTGGTTTGCTTGCGCGCTTTAATGTTATCGTCAATAACTTCACGGAATCCTCCTTTCGAAAAGTCTTCAATTTTAGAAACTGCTTTCGGATAACGCAATAGTTTTTTCGGAGTGAACACAACCAATGGCTTGCGGTATTCCGTCTTGACTTGTCTGCGAAGCAAGTGGAACATGTTCGAAGGAACGGTGCAGTTCGCAACTTGAATATTCAGCTCAGCAGCCAATTGTAGGAATCGTTCCATGCGTCCCGAGCTGTGCTCCGAGCCCTGTCCTTCAAATCCATGTGGAAGAAGAATCGTAATTCCGTTCATCGTGCGCCATTTGTCTTCAGCAGCAGCAATGAATTGGTCGAACATAATCTGTGCTCCGTTATTGAAGTCGCCGAACTGCGCTTCCCAAATGGTTAATCCTTGCGGAGTTCCGAAGGCATAACCGTAATCGAATCCAAGAACGCCATACTCACTCAACAAACTGTTGTAGATCGAAAGCTTCGCTTGTTTCGCACTGATTTCATTCAACGGAATAATGCGCTTCTCTTGATCTTCGTCTGTCTTCACAACAGCATGTCTGTGCGAGAATGTTCCGCGCTCAACGTCTTGTCCTGAAATACGAATCGGATGTCCTTCTTCCAACAAAGTGGCGTAAGCTAATAACTCTCCGAGTGCCCAGTCCAATGTGTTATTGTCTAACATGGTTCTGCGGTCTTCGAAAACTTTTTCAATCTTCCGGAAGAAAGTTTCTCCTTGTGGAAGGTTGGAAATTTTCATTCCCAATTCTAATAATTTCTTTTTGGCTACTGCCGTTTCAATGCTTTGCTCGAAATCTTTTTCTGAAGCAACGCGAATGTCTTTCCACGTTTCTTCCAAGAAGTGCTTCACATAAGCTTGCTTCACACCGCGTGACTTGTCGTATTGCTCATCTAAATGGCCTTCGAAGTTGGTCTTCGCGGCGTTGACTTCTTCTTGAGTAAGGACGCCTTCACCCATTAATTTGTTCGCGTATAAATCGCGAAGACTTAAGTGAGAGGCAATGGCTTTGTATAAACTCGGTTGCGTGAACTTCGGCTCATCGCCCTCGTTGTGTCCGTATTTGCGATATCCCAAAAGGTCTACAAATACATCCATGTTGAATGCCATGCGGTAATCGAAGGCAATTTTCATGGTTTGTATAACGGCTTCAACGTCGTCTGCGTTCACGTGGAAGACTGGACACAACGTTGTTTTCGCAACGTCGGTGCAATAAGTTGAAGATCTTCCGTCTAAATAATTCGTGGTGAAACCGACTTGGTTATTAGTCACAATGTGAACCGTACCACCTACGCGGTAACCGTCTAATTGCGCCATTTGAACCACTTCGTAAACGATACCTTGTCCGGCTATTGCAGCGTCACCGTGAATCAACACAGGGACAATTTTGTTCTCCGAATTTAAGTAATGATCAATTTTTGCGCGGGTTAATCCCGCTACCACTGGATTTACCGCTTCCAAGTGAGAAGGGTTAGGGCAGAGGGTCAGGTGAACGCTGTTCCCATTTTGCGTTACGCGATCAATGGAATAACCGAAGTGATACTTCACATCGCCATCGAACACGCCTTCATCATCGAACGCCACACCGTCGAATTCTGCAAATATTTCTTCTTGTGGCTTGCCCAGGATATTGGTTAAAACATTCAAGCGGCCACGGTGAGCCATTCCAATTACAAATTCTTCAACGCCTTTATCGGCGCCATCTCTAACCATATAGTCCATGGCCGGAACCACAGCTTCACATCCTTCAACACTAAATCTTTTTTGTCCAACAAACTTGCGTTGAATGTATTGCTCGAAGGTGGTTGCCTTGTTTACCATGTCGAAGATTTGCTTTTTCTCTTCGGAAGTGAAAGGCGTTTTCTTCACCGCTTCAAGGCGAGAACGCAACCACTGAATTTTTTCCGGATCACGGATGTACATGTACTCTGCGCCAATGCTTTCGCAATAGCAAGACTGCAAATGCGCAATGATGTCTTTCAATTTCACATCGCCCAATCCCACTTCAACACCTGCATGAAACACCGCTTCAAGATCGGCTTTGGTTAGTCCGAAGTTTTCGATTTCGAGGCTCGGAGAATATTTTCTTCGTTCACGCACCGGATTGGTGTGGGTGAAAAGGTGTCCGCGCTGGCGGTATGCGTTTATAAGGTTAATCACCTTGAATTCCTTGTGCATGCCATCGTCGCCAATAGATGCCGTGTCTCTCGAGAGAACCGGGAATAAGGAATGTTGAAATTCGAAGCCTTCAAAAAAACGTCTCCAAGAAATATCTAGAGATGAGGGATCTTGCTGATATTGGTTATACAGCGCTTCAATCGTGTTCACATCGGCATTGCCGAGATAAGAATTATCGTCCATCGATTTCGTTTGAAAATACGGTTCCAAAGATAAGTATTTCTCCAAAAAACGACTTTTCTATTTCACTAAGATATGAACTGAAAAAAATCAGGATTAAAGGGTGCGCAATGCCTTGATTATATTGCCTTCCAAGCGATTTTCGACATTTGAATAATCTTGTTTTATGAACGATTCTCCGGTTACCCTTTCGAAAAGTTCAATGTAGCGGTTGCTTATCTCTTCCAACCATGAGTCCGACATCGCTGGAACTTCTTGGCCTTCTTTGCCCATGAATCCTTCGCTAATTAACCATTCGCGAACGAATTCTTTGGAAAGTTGACGTTGTTTTTCTCCTGCGGCTTGACGCTCGGCATAGCCTTCAGCATAAAAATAGCGAGAAGAATCGGGTGTGTGAATCTCGTCCATAAGCACCACTTCACCGTCGTGCTTTCCGAATTCGTATTTCGTGTCAACGAGAATCAATCCGCGTTTGAATGCCAATTCGGTTCCGCGCGCGTAAAGGGCGCGCGTGTACTTTTCAAGTATGGCGTAGTCTTCGGCAGATACGATTCCTTGAGCAATAATCTCTTCGCGACTGATGTCTTCGTCGTGACCTTCAGAAGCTTTTGTAGTCGGAGTAATGATGGGGGAAGGAAGCTTGTCGTGTTCTTTTAATCCTTCAGGTAGAGAAACACCGCACAATGTTCGAAGCCCACTGCTGTAAGTTCTCCAAGCATGTCCGGTTAAATACCCGCGAATAACCATCTCAACTGCGAATGGTTCGCAGCGTTTTCCAATGGTAACATTCGGATCTGGCGAAGCCAATTTCCAGTTCGGAACCACATCGGCCGTTTCATTCAACATGCGTTCTGCAATCTGATTCAAGACTTGTCCTTTGAATGGAATGGCTCGTGGTAAAACCACATCGAATGCAGAGATTCGGTCAGAGGCCACCATTACCAAAAGGTCTTCACCTATGCTGTATACATCGCGAACCTTGCCTTTGTAAAAATTGGTTTGGTTCGGAAATGTGAATTGAGTTCCTGCAATAGCTTCCATTATCTTTTTAGTCCTTTCATTTGATTCGCTTGCTTCATCATAGCAGCCATTTGGTTCTTGTTGGTGAACATTTTCATCATCTGACGCGTCTGATCGAACTGCTTCATCAGTTTGTTCACTTCTTCCAACGGACGTCCACATCCTTTTGCGATTCGTGCTTTGCGCGAAGGGTTAATCATGCTTGGGTTCGAGCGTTCAGTTGGAGTCATGCTGTGAATAATGGCTTCCACATATTTGAAGGCATCGTCGTTAACATCTACATTTTTCAACTGACCCATTCCAGGAAGCATGCCCATAAGGTCTTTCATACTTCCCATTTTTTTGATCTGACCAATTTGATCTAGGAAGTCATTGAAGTCGAATTGGTCTTTTTTAATGCGCTTCTGCAGACGCATCGCTTGTTCTTCATCAAATTGCTCTTGTGCCTTTTCAACCAAGGAAACCACATCGCCCATTCCAAGAATACGACTGGCCATACGCTCGGGGTAGAACACGTCAATCGCGTCCATCTTCTCTCCAGTACCCACGAACTTAATGGGCTTGTTAACTTCACTCTTAATGCTTAGCGCAGCTCCACCTCGGGTGTCGCCGTCTAACTTGGTAAGAATGACCCCGTCGAAATTCAATTTATCATGAAACGCTTTCGCGGTATTCACAGCATCTTGACCGGTCATGGCATCTACCACGAACAACGTCTCTGTCGGCTGAAGGGCTTCCTTCACCGCAGCAATTTCGGTCATCATCTGCTCATCAACAGCCAAACGTCCGGCAGTATCGACAATAACTACGTTGTATCCGTTTTGCTTCGCGAAGGCCAAAGCGTTTTTCGCGATTGAAACGGCATCTTTGTTTTCTGGTTCGCTGTAGACCTTAACACCAATGCTATCTCCAACGACATGCAACTGGTTAATCGCAGCCGGACGGTAAATATCGCAAGCAACCAATAACGGGTTCTTTCCTTTTTTTGTTTTTAAATAATTTGCAAGCTTTCCGGAAAACGTTGTCTTACCCGAACCCTGCAAACCACTCATTAAGATAATACCCGGATTCCCTTGGAAGTTCAGCTCGCTGTGTTCACCGCCCATTAAGTCTTTCAACTCGTCTTGGGTAATCTTCACCAACAACTGTCCAGGGCTAATAGCTGTTAGAACCTTTTGTCCAAGTGCCTTCTCTTTAACGCGATCGGCGAATTCTTTGGCGGTCTTGTAACTAACGTCAGAGTCTAACAATGCACGACGCACTTCTTTCAACGTTTCAGAAACGTTAACTTCTGTAATTTGGCCGTGTCCTTTTAAGACTTTCAGCGCTCTCTCTAACTTATCGGATAAATTTTCAAACATGGTATTCTACAAATGAGGTTGCAAAGTTAATCTTAAAGTTCTGTCGCACTTATATTTGTAAAAATATGTTGAAATGAAAAAGTTGCTTTTCCTTTTGTTTGCGGTCGTGAGTTGTGTGGTGTTGAATGCACAAGTGCGTTACAGAGTGACTACAGTAGAGCAACGCATTCAAACCACTGACTACTGGATTTCAGTTCAGAAAATGAATACATTCATTACTTCCAACAACATTATGGTTTCTCGTCAGAACGAATCTCCATTGAAGTACACCGTGAATTTCAGCATTGAACCGAAGCTTTACGCGGCTTACAAAGAGGTTGTGAAAGGTATGGGGCTGTTCACAGAAAACAATTTGAACACGACCGACAACACGGCGCGCGTTGAAGAGTTGAAGGGAAACGTTAAGTACTATCAAGATCAGATTGCACTTCAAAATTCATTGATGGCAAAGATGGATCCGCAGACCGAGCAATACAAGAACATGTGGAGAGAGTTGAAGAATTGGGAGACGAGCATTCGAACTGCGCAAACCGATTTAAACAACCTCACTAGCACCGAATATTATTACGTGGTTGATTTAGAAATTGAAGACGAGACCTACACACCTCAGACAAGTTCTGTTCAATGGATAAATATGCCTGGTGTGGAGTATTCTTATTTGCAAATCGAAGAACCTCAGGACACCCTAAGCAGCGCATATTATCAAGGTGTTTTTTTGAAATATGTATTCACCAAAGGCAAGTCTTTCGCGACGTTAGGAGCATATAAGACAACCAACAAGCTAGATCCAGATACGATGCATTATTCAGAGATGTTTGTTTTCGGATTTGGACAAGATTTTTACTCAAGACATTTGGGAAGAGGTTCGAAGAAATTCTTCAACCTATATAGCGGCTACACACTAGGAGGAATGCTTGCTTCAAACGACAAACGCAAGGAAAGCTTTGGATACTTAGCTCCGGCAGTGGGCTTGGAAATTTTTAAGAATAAATACGTTTTAATTGATACTAAGGTGAACTACATGGTTCCCTTCAAGAACACCCGCCAAATGCGTGGACTAGCATTCAACGTGTCGTTCAATTTCGTGTTCTAAAGGAAGGTAGTCGCAGACATTCGCCGCAGGCATTCGTTCAAAGAACATTCTTGCTTCGCAAATTCTTCCCCTCTCTTACCCTCTCTTACCTTTATTAGAATTATCTAAAAAGCACAATGTGCCCAGAAAACGCATGCGGTAATTCAATCAAATCCTTCATGGTAATTTGATAATTATACACGCCGTCTGCTGCGAAGTATTCACCGCCTAAGACATTGCCAGTCCATGCTTCTTTTGGGTTATTCGTTTGGAAAATGAGTTGTCCCCAACGATCGTAGATTGACAAATTGTAGCTTGTTGTTCCTGTGGACTCAGGAATCCACACATCATTTATTCCATCATCATTTGGAGAAAAACAATTCGGAGCATAGAACAAGAATCCGGCAACAATAACTTCTCCTGTTGCTTGATCAATGCATCCGTATTCATTCGTAACGGTTTGTGTAATGGTTTGAATTCCTGCTTCGGTCCATTCGTAAGGAAAATTGCAATCGCTGCTAATTCCGCCATCTGACATCGAATAGACACAATCAATTCCTCCGGTGGAAAGATCTGTAATGATGGTATTCGAATTCAAAATATCAACTGTTTGTGGAGTAATGGAGAAGCCTGCATTCGGCAGGGGATACACAGTAATCGCATCGTTCAAACTTTGATAGAGCGTGTCGATACACCCGTTCACTGTGTACACCATGAGCGATACGTCGTAGGTTCCAGGCGTATTGTAGATGTGTAAATTTTCGGGTTGAAAACTACCTGTTCCATCTCCGAAGTTCCACTCGTAAAACAATTGCGTATTGCTTTGCGCCACGGCGTTAAATGTTCCGAAAACAGGCGGACATCCTGCCGCTGGAAAAATAGAAGGGTCGAGTGAAGGGTCTATTGGCACCCAAACATTATCGATATACGACTCGGTGCAACCGTTTTCAGTAATGCTCAAGGTGACGGTGTATGTTCCTTCTTGGGAATAGGAAATGTTTTGAGGATTGGCCAATGTTGAATTTTGAATTTCCGGACTTCCGAAATCCCACAGATACGTTGCGAAATTTGTGTTTGCTCCAACAGCCTGAAAGTCGAAACTGTTGGTGGAAAGGCATTGTGTATTCTGCGCAGGAAACGAAGGGATTAAATTTCCTTGAATCTCTATTGCGGTCGTTGTGGTGTCGGGACAATTAAACTCAGAGATGGCAACGAGTTGAATGGTATAACTTCCCGTATCGGGAAAAGAAAATTGTGGTTCGAAGTCGTCTGAATAATCGCCGTTGAAAACGGTATTGAATTCCCACCAATACTCGGTCGCGTTTTGAGAGTCGTTTAAAAAAGTATAGGTTAATCCATCGCAAAAAGTAGATTGGTTTGGAATAACAGCGACTGGATCGGGCGGATTAACAATTGTAATCGTAGTGTCTGCAACACATCCATCGCTTGTTGTAGCAGTAAGCGTAACAGTGTGAACACCTTCGTTCGAATCGAAAATAATTCCTTGTGGGTGAACCACGTTGGCTGACGTCGGATTTGAGTTTGTTCCGAAATTCCAAAGCAATGTTCCGTTGTTTGCAACGAAAGTGGCAGATCCCATGAAATCGTAAGTGTCGAGATTATTCACACACGCATAGTCTTCAACAGTAATAATTGGATCGATGTCGGGAAAAACTGTATAATTTACTGTCGCGGTGTCTGAGCAAGACCAACCTGGATTCGCTACGAGTGTTATGGTATATGTCCCAGGGTTTGGATAAGTAAATGAGGGGTTTTGTTCTGTGCTCACATCGGTATCGTCGAACGGAACCCCAAAATCCCACTCCCAAAATGTAGAATTCACACTTTCGTTCGTTAAGCTAACAACAAGCCCATTGCACAAAGAGGTTTGCTCAGGAATGCTTGCAATAATCGATTGATCGCAAAGGGTGACGTTGAATTGAAATGTTCGGCGCGTGGTTGAAATGTATACTCCGTTTCTATATTCTTCTGCACAAACCGTGATAGTATATTGTCCGACTTGAGTAGCAGTTCCGCTAATCAGTCCAGTTGTGGGTTGAATACCCATGGCCGGATTACTCGTAATCGGATAGGTCGAAGAAAAGCCAGGTCCGTAGGTTAGATTAGGATAAGGAGGATCGTTCGGCGGGTTGGGCATAGGATCGAATTGGTCCGCGAATAAATATGGAGCGCAAAATGAATAGACAATGACATCGCCATCCGGATCAACTGCAGAATGGTCAAACGTAAACGAAGCGTCTTTGCACAAGGCTGGTGGAGGGAAGTTTGTAAATCTCGGACTTGAATTGTATCCAGTGGCGAGTTCGCTAGTTCCTGGGACATGAGCGACATAAGACACTCCCTGCGATTGAGGCGATATTAAATTGTCAATACTGGGTTGAAAACAACAACGTTGATGAACAATATTGTAGCCGCCAGGTGTTGGAGGTAGGTTCACACTTGCTGTATAGATAGCTTGTTCAACACAAATGTCAGGGGGCAAAACAAAACACGGGTTATTTAGAATGATTGGAATGTTCGTGACGTTCGTGCTGATGAGATTTATCGAAAGTTCATCGAATAAAATGTTGTTGCTCGTGAAAATGCCTATGGAAACAGCAGCGTCGAAATCTGTTCCGTTCACATTCGCGGGACCGCAATCGCGGAAAATCTTAAGGGTTACGGTGTAGTTGTTTCCCGTCGTGTGCGTGTAATAAATTTCACCACCAATTAAATGCGAGGCAATTGATTCTATAGAAATAGTCAACGAGAAAAGGCAAAATAAGATGCCAATGCTTTTTCGGAGTGCGATATTTCTATTAAATCGGAACATTCTTGTGGTGAACGAATATAAAACCCTTTTCGGGGCCAAAAGGTTGTCTTCCCAACTAAAAAGAATTAAAAGTATCATTCCTTACATAAATTTGAATCCGATGGAACACTTGTCACATGTAAATGAAAAGGGAAACGCGTCCATGGTCGACGTTTCTGAAAAAAGCGATACGTTGCGCCAAGCAACGGCGGTTGCGGAAATTATTTTTCCAGATAACTTGAATCAGTTGTTTCAAAACAACGAATATCAATCGCCCAAGGGTCCTGTGTTCCAAACCGCCCGCATTTCAGGTATACAAGGGGTAAAGCAAACGTCGACACTAATTCCGCTGTGTCATCCGCTTGCCATTACAGGCATTGATGTGCAGATTGAGAAGACAGAGAAGGGTGCTCACATTCAGTGCACTGTGAAGACGTTCGGTAAGACTGGGGTTGAAATGGAAGCGCTAACCGGCGCATCTGTTGCGGCGCTTACGATATACGACATGTGTAAGGCCATGAGCTTCGAAATGGAAATAGGAGGAGTGAAGTTGTTGGAAAAGTTTGGAGGTAAATCGACATACATTTCCAAGTAATGAACCTTCAACCTAAATCGAAATGGCATTCACGCGAGTTGGCGCTTTACGGCACCACCTGCGAAGAAATAAAAATATGGGTGAATTTTTTTCAGGTTGAAATAGATCAGCGCTTGGCTTATGTCGACGCGTCTCACGCGGAAGGAAGACTAGAAGCCGCCAACGGAATCACCACACACGAGAATCATTTTGTTCTTCAGGAAGAAACGGGACTTGATCAAACGGTTCTTCAGGAATTCGACGGGGCGTTAGTCAATGGCAATCACCATGCGGCTTCCAACCAAATCATTTTTGTGAATCTTGAAAAAGAAAAGAGTTTAGCAAAGCGAAGTGCCGAGTTAACAAATGTGTTAGCCGTTGTCCTTCCAGATGGAATGACAGAAGTTCCTGCGTTTGTTCAACCCCTCCTTCAACCCGAAACAAAAATTTTTAGGTTGAAGGAAGATGTGTTGGAATTTGTTTCAAACTACTTTCAATCGGCTCCTTTGAAAGCATTGATTTTATTGGGTGGAAAGAGCAGTCGCATGGGGGAAGAGAAAGGGCTCATTCGTTACCACGAGAAGTCACAAGCGGATCATTTAGTTTCTATTTTGGAAGAATTGGGGATTGAAGTTTTTCTTTCCGTTCGAGAAGAACAGAAAGAAAATTATGCGTTCTTGAACAGACCGTTTATTGCAGATCAACTTCAAGGTGCTGGTCCGCTCGGAGGAATAGCTTCTGCCATGCGCTCGTTTCCACAAACCGCATTTTTAGTCGTGGCATGTGACCTTCCGAATTTGCAAAAAGAGCAACTCGATTTTTTGTTGAAGAATCGAAACGCGAAAGCCTTCGCGACGTGTTATGAATCGCCCATGGATGGAGGACCAGAGCCTTTGTGTTCCATCTACGAACCGAAATCTTTTTCCGCCTTAATGAAAGTGTGGGTCAACGGAAAGAGTTGTCCGCGGAAAATGCTTTACAACCGGACGGTTGAAATTCTTCCTGTTAAAGATTCGAAATTTTTGGTCAATGCGAATACGCCAGAGGAGCGCATTCAACTTCAAGAAAAAAAGTAAAAGACCGTGAGCGTAAGCCGGGTTCTGTTCATGTGTTGCCACATGTTTCATCATTTATCTATGCGATCTACCCTCCGAGATTGAGCGAGCAACTCTTCAGTCGGAACGAATCCAACGGCCTCGGTTTATTTGATCTTACAGCCCGCAAGGTTTTCCTAGCTCGCCTTGTTACCAAGAACGACGGTGGTCTCTTACACCTCCTTTTCACCCTTACCACTATTGCTAGTGGCGGTTTAATTTCTGCAGCACTGTCTGTCCATTAAACTTGCGTTTAACGTCCCCCGCTTTTCACAGGGTGCGGCGCTCTGCGCAGCCCGGACTTTCCTCTAGTTTTGCAACCAGCGATGAATCCTCTTCGGTCTTTGACGCAAAGGTAGTACATTAGCTTTTGATTTTTTTAGTTAGAAGATTGAACCGCGCTCATGATTAA
This sequence comes from uncultured Bacteroidota bacterium, assembly GCA_903932685.1. GTDB lineage: Bacteria > Bacteroidota > Bacteroidia > Flavobacteriales_D > Sanyastnellaceae > CAIZGX01. The sequence goes on from CAIZGX010000030.1 coordinate 27,357, forward strand.
GAGATTTTTCAAATTAGCACATCCGAAGTTTCAGAAATTAATTCTGGAATACCCTGTTTCGTTTGAACCGCGCTATGGGCATGGACAACCGGCGCATCCGCAATTGCTTTCCATTATTGAAAATGGAAAAGACGAATACGAAAAGTGGCTGCATAGCTCATTGAAGTATACCGAACATTTTCAAGCTATAAAAAACAACACTGAGAAGCCTACGGCCCAAGAGCCGTTTTGGAACAACTTGTTTTTGCCGGGTCTAGACATGGTTATGCTGTACACAGCCATCTCTGAATTGAAGCCAAAACGGTATGTTGAAATTGGTTCGGGCAATTCAACCAAGGTTGCGCACAAAGCCATTACAGAGCAAGGCTTGAAGACTCAGATTATTTCTATTGACCCCATGCCTCGCGCTGAAATAGACGCTTTGGCGAACACCATTATTCGTTCTCCGTTTGAAGATTCTAATTTCGATTTTTTGGATGAATTGGAAGAGAACGATATTTTGTTTGTAGACAATTCGCACCGCGTATTTCCGAATTCAGATGCTACTGTTTTCTTTTTGGAAGTTCTTCCAAGATTGAAAAAAGGTGTGGTGGTTCAAATACACGACGTATATTTACCATTCGACTATCCGCAGTTTATGTGCGATCGTTTTTATTCAGAGCAATACATGTTGGCTGCATTCCTTCTAGCGAACAGCGAAAAATATGCACCCATGATTCCGAATTATTATCTTTCAGAAAACAAAGAATTAAGTCAAATTATAGAACCCATTTGGAGCGCAATTCCGCACGTTGTGGAAAAACACGGCGGTTCATTTTGGTTGAAAATAGAAAAGTAACATGACAGAAACTGCACTTTCTCGCAAAAAGATTCAGAACGGCTGGGCTATGTATGATTGGGCCAATTCGGTTTACAATCTGGTTATTGGCACAGCGATCTTTCCTATTTTTTATGGAGCAGTAACAGCTCAGAAAAACGCGGAAGGTGTTATAACTGGACATAAGGTTATGTTCTTTGGCGGACAATATGAGAACACGGAACTATTGAGTTATTGCCTTGCTTTTGGTTTGGCTTTGGTGTGTGTGTTGGTTCCCTTGTTCTCTGGAGTTGCGGATTATTTCGGAAGGAAGAAAACGTTCATGCAGATCTATTGTTATATGGGAGCAGCGGCATCTGCATCGTTGTATTTTTTCGATATTAATCATTTGGAATTGTCAATGATGAGTGTAGTTCTAGCGTCTGTTGGATTCTGGTGTAGCTATGCCATGTATAATTCGTTTTTGCCTGTGGTAGCAACGGAGGAAGAACAAGATAAATTAAGTGCGAAAGGATTTTCGCTGGGATATATTGGAAGTGTTATTTTGTTGTTGGGAAATTTGATTGCCATTATGGTTTTCAAGATGAGTCCGCGTTGGAGCTTTGTTTCTGTGGCGGTTTGGTGGGCTGGATTCGCACAAATAACGTTCTCGAGATTGCATGAAGATCGCAAGCACACACAGGTTCACTCTGGAATTTTTTCTCAAGGGTTTCGCGAGCTTCACGGCGTGTGGAAGGAGTTGAAGCACACGAAGCAATTGAAGAGTTATTTGTTGGCGTTTTTTGTGTTCAGCATGGGCATTCAAACCATCATGCAAATGGCGAGCTTCTTTGGTGAAAAGGAAATTCAGTTGAAGTCAGATCAATTAATAATTGCCATTCTTTTGGTACAATTGATTGCTATTCCAGGAGCGTTTGTTTTTTCTTTCGGTTCTCGTCGCTTGGGTAACATTCCTATGTTACAATTGGCGCTGCTTATTTGGGCGGCTATTTGTTATTTCGCGTTTGCCTTTGTGAACGACGTGGTGACGTTTTTCATTGCGGCCAGTCTAATAGGATTTATCATGGGCGGCACGCAGTCGTTGGCTCGCAGCACGTATTCGAAATTAATTCCAGGTAGAAAAGACACGGCGTCTTTTTTCAGTTTCTACGATGTAACAGAAAAAGTGGGACTCATTATTGGTCTAATTTCATTCGGATTTATTGAAGGTCAGTTCAGCATGCGTTACAGCATACTTGCGTTGATATTGTTTTTCCTTGTTGGGTTTGTATTGATGTTCTTCGTTCCGAAGAATAAGGCGGAGGGCTAGACAAACCTCAAAATAAACCCACAAGAAATTCCAACAGCCATAGTAATCTTCAAGATAAGACTGGCTTTATGAAATCCTTCCTTTGAATTCGCCATGAAAATAGCGAAGAGAGAAATTGTTAGTGGAAGGCACATACCCATTCCAATGAGATAAAGCGTTCCAATAGAATGATGCTGTGTTGCTGCAATAAAGAGTGTAACGCCTCCAATAATTAATGCTGCAAACAGAAAGAGTAATGCGTAAACACGTGCCGTTTGCGTTCCCATAACCACAGGCAAAGTTTTGTAGTTTTCTGCTGCGTCACCTTCTACGTCTTCAATGTCCTTCACTATTTCTCTTGAGAAGTTCAAAGTAAAGGCGAAGCCTGCAAAAACGGTTGTCCAAAAGGCAATGTGCAAATTGGCAAGCTGCGGCCAAACACTCCAAATGGGAATAACACCAATGCACAACGAGACCAATAAATTTCCCGATAAAATCCGTTTCTTGAAAAACGGCGTGTACAGTCCAAGAGCAATAGATACAACTATGGCTAGAACAAACGGAAGGTAAGAGTGCATGCTCTTTCCGACAAAAAACGAAATAACAATACCGAGGGCCGTTGCAACAATGTGGGAAAGAATAACCACTCTTCGTTTCACCTTAGTTTCTACATAAACAGCATCGGGTTTGTTAATGCGATCGACGCGAACATCGAAATAATCGTTAATAAAATTTCCTCCAGCTGTCAAGAGCACAACCGTAAATATCATTCCAATGAATTGCATCCATTGCGTGAAGTCGCCCGGTGCAATGGTATGCGCATATCCAAAACGAAAAGCAAACATGGCGAATACAATCATGAGTAGATTGTTCGGTCTTGACATTTTAAATAGCGCTTGAGTCATAAAATGATTTTATGGGTTGAAGTTAGTGAAAACTTTCACTTCGGAATGAAAATCAACGACACCCGTTTGAACGGGATAATACAAATCGCCGAGGATAACTTTGTTTTTCACCGTTCGCAATTTCGCGAGTTCACGCATGACATCTGTGCGATAAATACCGGTGTTCGGATTGACATTAATCATTCGGCACCTGCCGCATGCCTTGGCTTTGCGAAGTCGGACATTCCCAATATGAATTTCCTGCCAGTCGTCTTCCTCGAATGAACGTTCGGTTTGGAAAAGCAAATTCGGCCGAAAATATCTAGCGTCTATGGGCTCCTCTAATTGCGCATTCAGCGCATCGAGCGAAGCTGTTCCAATGACTAAAATGGGAAAACTGTCTGCGAAGGAACTCGCCGTTTGCTCACCGGTAAGAGGAGCCGTTTCTATTCGTTCAGGATGAAGTGGCATACGAATGAGACGAACTTCTTCCTTCAAAAAATCAGAAAAGAAAGTGTTGAGTTTTTCACCTTCTTCAAATCCGAAAACAATCGAATCCCAAACCTTCGATTCAATTTTTTCTTGTTGGAAATCATTCGTTCCAAGTGCAAGATTTTCAGATTTATTGTTGAAGGAAAACGCAAATCCATTTGCGGAAAGACTTGTCTCAATGAGCGAAAGCTCGGGTCGTTCTCTTCGTGTGATGAACTGATTGTTGGAATCTACCAACATCCAATTTCGATCGAATTTCAATCCATGTTGAAAGACTTCAGCAGAGGAAAGCTCAATGCCGTTCAATGATTTTACAGGGTAAATTGAAATTGACTTCAACATAAAAACGAAGGTAGCACTAGTCTGATGTATTTTTGCAACACATGAATTTGCAGAACAATTTATTGCTTCGTGCCGCAAAGGGCGAACAAGTGGAACGCACCCCCGTATGGGTCATGCGTCAAGCAGGAAGAGTATTACCCGAGTACAGAGCCACACGCGCAAGAGCGGGCTCGTTCATTACGTTGGTTCGCACGCCTGAATTGGCGTGTGAAGTGACACTTCAGCCGGTAGATATTTTGGGCGTAGACGCGGCCATTATATTCTCAGACATCTTGGTTATTCCTGAAGCCATGGGGCTGCCTTACGAGATGGATGAAGGGAAAGGACCGCGTTTTCCCAATACCATAAAGACGAAAGAAGATTTAGCGAAGCTTTCAACTACAGAGATTGAAGGTAAATTGAATTATGTTGCTGAAGCATTGAAGCTAACCAAGAAAGAATTGAATGGAAGGGTACCTTTAATAGGATTTGCTGGCGCGCCGTTTACGCTTTTTTGCTACATGATAGAAGGACAGGGAAGCAAGGAGTTCGCGAAGGCAAGGAGAATGATGCGTGAAAATCCGGAATTGGCCCATGCGTTGCTTTCAGCGATTTCAGACGCGACTATTTCATATTTGAAAATGCAAATAGCATCGGGAGCTGATTTGATTCAACTCTTCGATTCTTGGGCAGGTGTTTTGGGACCCGACTCCTATCGCGAGTTTTCACTTCCATATATCAATAGAATTTTAGCAGCCATACCTGACGTTCCGCGCACGGTTTTCGCAAAGGGAGCTTGGTACGCCATTGAGGATTTCGCTAACTCGCCGTGTGAGACCATAGGACTCGATTGGACCATTCAACCGGAATTGGCACGGAAATGGGCAGGAGCGAAAACAGTGCAAGGAAACTTAGACCCTTCGGTGCTCTATGGAGACTTCGCTAGCATTAAAAAAGCCACAAGAGAAATGCTTCAAAAGTTTGGAACTCAAAAACATATTGCTAACTTAGGCCACGGAGTTTATCCCGATATTTCTCCAGATAACCTAAAATGCTTTATTGATACCATAAAAGAATACCCTAACGAAAAGTAAAATGATTATGAAACGTTTATTATTAGCTGTATTAACTCTTGCAGTTGTTGGAGCAACGGCTCAAAAGAAAACTGACAAGGCTGCAGCAGAGCCAAAAGGAATTGTTCCGAATGGAAATTTCGACGACTTCGAATTCAAGTCGTTGAAAACAGCAAACCAAGTTGATTTAGCGACGCCATGGATTACCCCCAACGTTACATTGGCTGATCTGTTTTCAAAAGGTGTGAAGAGTCCAAAAATTCAAGTGCCAACCAACGAGCACGGTATTCAAGAACCAGCTTCTGGTTCGAGCTACGCAGGATTCAGAGCGTATTCAAAAGACCCGAAGAAAACAAGAACTTATTTAGAAGTTAAGTTGAATCAAAAGCTCGTTAAAGGACAGCAGTATTGCATTCGTTACAGCCTAAGCTTGGCCGAACTTTCTAAATTTGCTGTGAATAACGTTGGTGTTTATATTACTGATAAGAAATTACAGTATTCAAAAGACAACGCCATTATGGTTGAACCTCAAGTTACCATAACAGACAATGTTGCTATTAACATTATGGATTCATGGGAGCATATTTGCGGAACATTCACCGCTGCTGGTGGTGAAGAGTACATCGTAATCGGTGGATTCGGAGCAGAAGATAAAATGAAAGTAGAGAAGATGAAGAAGCCATCTGCTGTATCTGGTACCGTTGCGAATGAGGCTTACTACTTTTTAGACAATGTCGAAATTGTTTCGATTGATGCAAAGAGCCAATGCAACTGTTCAAAGAAAAGCAAGCCACAAGCGCAATTTATCTATAGCAGCTCTGTTGCTCGTGAAACCGGCGCTAAGCCTGCGGATATTGTAAATTCAACAGTAGTTTACTTCGCAGGATTAACTGAAATGATCCCAGGGCAATTCGATTCGAACATCGAAGAAGTTGCAGCTATAATGAAAGCGAATCCATCTATTAACATTGAGTTGATTGGTCATTCAGATGTCGATGAAACAGCTGAAGCGAAAGTAGACGAGGAAGTTTCGAATATGGCTGAAAAACGCGCGAATTCTGTTAAAGAAGCTTTAGTAGGATTTGGAATTAGCGCAACAAGAATCTCTGTAACTTCAGCAGATGATACTCAACCGGCGAGCACATTCAATTCACCTTCAGGACACGCTCAAAACAGACGTGTTGTTTTCAAAGTGAAATAAGAAACGATAATCTTTTTGAAGGGGAGCTGCAATAATTTGCGCTCCCCTTTTGTTTTGTAGTTAAATTCGGCACGTTGAAGAAATTGATACGATATACTTTATTGCTTCTGGCGCTTTGTAATTTGCAAGGTATTGCCCTCGCTCAGAACTTGGTGCTGAATTCTAGTTTTGAAGAACACCAAGGCTGTCCTGTCGATTTTAATCAAAGTCAGCTTACACACATTGTCTCTTGGAAACAACCCGGACAAGGAACTCCAGACTATTTTAACAGCTGCAGCAAGGCTGTTGGCGTTCCCAAAAATGTATTTGGAAGTGAACCTGCAGCAACTGGACAAGCCTATGCGGGCTTTGTGAACTACACCTTCAACAAAAAAAATTACCGCGAATATCTGAGCTCTGAATTGAGCAGACCGCTGAATCCGGGCGAATTGGTTTGTATTGAAATTAGCATTTCCTCTGCAGATTTGTGCAACTTCGTTACCGATGGTTGCGGAATAGTTTTAAGCTCCAACGAGCTTCGTCAGAAAGGGATGGCTTGTATAGAAATGAAAGCCACCATTGAGAATCCGCACTTGTATATCCTAGATCAAAAAGACGGATGGGTGAAGATGGGCGATGTTTATCGCGCTTCCGGTGGAGAGCGTTTCATTACCATTGGAAATTTCAAAAGCGATAAGACTACGATGATTCTTCACAGCACAGGAAACGACAAAGGAATGGGTGACTATAGTTATTTGTACTTAGACGATGTGGTTGTGAAGCCTGTAAGAACGAAGGAAGAGTGTTCGTGTGAGAACGAAGTCCTGCAGTCACTGGTATTCGATCCGCCGCTTCAATTGAGTCAGTACGATGAAATTCGGTTGGACGACGTACTCTTCGATTTCGATAGATTCAATTTAACAGATAGTGCAAAGAAAGAGCTCGATGAAGTCTATGTCTTGTTGAAGAAGAACAAGGCCATGTATTTAGAAGTGCAAGGACATACAGACAGCAGAGGGAAAGACGATTATAACGTGACGCTTTCTAAAAATAGGGCAGAGGCAGTAGTAAGTTATTTGATGAAGAAAGGCATAGACCTATCTCGGTTGGAAATAAAATACTTCGGGGCTACAAAGCCAGTGAATTCTAACGATTCAGACGAGGGACGTGCAAAAAATCGAAGAGTAGAATTTAGAGTTTTGAAGAAACGATTCGAATTAATTGAGAACAATTAATTAATCGTTTTTGGAATTAATACTGTCCCAAATAACGTCTTTCAATTCGTCAATGTTCTTTTGACCAACAGCCGAAATGAATACATGCTTAATGCCGCGAGGCAAAAGCTTTTTCATTTGCTTCTCCATAACGTCGTCTATCATATCACATTTCGTGATGGCCAAAATGCGTGGTTTGTCGAGTAGTTCTGCATTGAATTTCTTCAATTCATTCAACAAAATCTTGTACTCTGCTTTTATGTCATTGGAATCGCATGGCACCATGAACAGCAGCGTTGCGTTGCGCTCGATGTGACGTAGGAAGCGGTGTCCAAGACCTTTTCCTTCAGAAGCTCCTTCAATGATTCCAGGAATATCGGCCATAACAAAACTGCGGTCGTTGCGGTAACGTACCATTCCTAAATTCGGAACAAGCGTTGTAAACGGATAATCGGCAATCTCAGGTTTAGCAGCAGAAACAACTGAAAGTAAAGTAGATTTTCCAGCATTTGGGAAACCAACCAAACCAACGTCTGCAAGAACTTTCAATTCAAGAATTTTCCATTCTTCCACACCCTCTTCTCCAGGTTGCGCGTAGTCGGGAGCTTGATTCACAGCCGTCTTGAAATTGTGATTCCCTAAACCACCGCGTCCGCCTTTGGCAATAATGAATTCTTGTCCAACTTCATTTATTTCGCAAAGCACTTCGCCCGTTTCAACGTCTCGTGCTATCGTACCTATGGGAACTTCCAAATACTCGTCACCTCCTTGCTTTCCCGATTTGTGCGAACTGCTTCCACCTTCTCCAGGCTCGGCAATAACGTGCTTACGGAACTTCAAGTGAAGCAGTGTCCAAATGTTTTGGTTTCCACGAAGAATAATGTGTCCACCACGTCCGCCGTTTCCTCCATCTGGACCTCCACGCGGAACGAATTTCTCTCTGTGCATGTGTCTAGACCCTGCACCGCCATCGCCGGAACGACAACAAATTTTTACGTAATCAACGAAGTTTGAATTGCTCATGCTAATGTGTCTATTGCAGTGAACAAGCGATTAGAGATTTCATCCAACTCACCAATTCCGTCTATTGCAAAAAATTTATTTTGTCCTTTATAATACTCTGCCACAGGAGCAGTCTCTCTCTTGTATACTTCAATACGATTGCGAACGATTGAAATATCGCCGTCGTCTGCGCGTCCAGATGTTGCAGCGCGTCCTAACAAGCGCTTCTCCAATTCAACTTCTTCAACCTCTAAAGCCAACATGCATGAAATACTTTGTTCTTTTTCACTTAACATTTCGTCAAGAGCCAAGGCTTGCGGAGAAGTTCGTGGAAAGCCATCGAAAATGAATCCTTTAGATTCAGGAAAAGCTTCCAACTCGCTCTTCAACATGTTAATAGTCACTTCATCGGGAACCAAATTCCCAGCGTCCATGAAACTTTTAGCAAGCGTACCTAAGGCTGTAGCTTCTTTAATGTTTTTGCGGAAAATATCTCCTGTGCTCAAGTGCACAAGATTGTATCTATTCACCAAACGTTCGCTTTGGGTTCCTTTTCCAGCACCCGGAGGGCCGAAGAGTACAATGTTAATCATGTCTTTGGGTTGAATTCAACTGCAAATGTACAACACGCGCATGGTTTTCGTGGTCTTTTCGGCCATCTGAATTATCTTCGCAGAAATAATGAAATTATGAATTACGATGTTATTGTTTTAGGAACCGGACCAGGCGGATATGTAACTGCAATTCGCGCTAGCCAATTGGGATTGAAAACGGCGGTTATCGAACGCGAAGCCTTAGGCGGAATTTGTTTGAATTGGGGCTGTATTCCAACTAAAGCTCTTTTGAAGAGCGCATCGGTTTTTGAATATATTAATCACGCGAAAGAATACGGAATTGAAGTTACCGGTGCCAAGGCAGATTTTGCTGGTGTGGTGAAAAGAAGTCGTGGCGTTGCCGACGGCATGAGCAAGGGCGTTCAGTTCTTAATGAAGAAGAACAAGATCGATGTGATCATGGGAAGCGGAAAAGTTTTAGCTGGAAAGAAAATTCAAGTAACGGCTGCCGACGGAACAGTTTCAGAAGTTAGCGGAAAGAATATCATTATCGCTACAGGCGGACGTTCGCGCAGCTTGCCGAACATGCCTCAAGACGGAACGAAAATTATTGGATACCGCGAGGCCATGACTCTTGCAGAGCAGCCAAAATCTATGGTTGTTGTTGGGTCGGGTGCTATCGGAGTGGAGTTTGCGTATTTCTACAACGCTATGGGAACGAAAGTAACCATTGTTGAATACGCAGCGAACGTTGTTCCAGTGGAAGACGAAGACATCTCAAAAGCATTGGCGAAGTCGTTCAAGTCGTCCGGAATTGAAATTCATACTTCATCCGAAGTGACCTCAGTGGATACTTCAGGAAAAGGATGTAAAGTGAATGTGAAGACTGCAAGCGGTGAGCTCGTTATCGAATGCGACGTTGTATTGTCTGCTGCAGGTGTGGTTGCAAACATTGAAAATATTGGATTGGAAGATGTGGGTATCGTAACCGACAAAGGAAAGATTATGGTAGATAAATTCTATCAAACGAACATCCCCGGTTACTATGCAATCGGAGACTGCGTTCCAGGTCAATCCTTGGCACACGTAGCAAGCGCGGAAGGAATTACGTGCGTTGAAAAAATTGCAGGTCACCATCCTCAAGCTATCGATTACAACAACATCCCGGGTTGTACTTATTGCTCGCCAGAGATTGCGAGTGTTGGATACACCGAGAAGGCGGCGAAAGAAGCTGGATATGAATTGAAGATTGGTAAGTTCCCATTCAGTGCTTCTGGTAAGGCTAGTGCAGCTGGACATAAAGACGGTTTCGTGAAATTGATTTTCGATGCGAAATACGGCGAGTTGTTGGGAGCACATTTAATTGGTGCGAACGTTACTGAAATGATTGCTGAGTGTGTTGCCTTGCGCAAGTTGGAGACAACAGGGATGGAATTGGTGAAAACCATTCATCCGCATCCGACTATGAGCGAAGCCATTATGGAAGCTGCTGCTGCTGCTTACGGTGAGGTGATTCACTTGTAAGAATAGCATGAAAAAATATGTTGTTGCACTTTTGAGCTTCTTGTTCATTTCGCAGTTGACCATTGCTCAGGCGGGAGGAACTGGAATTAGATCTGTCCGGCTTCGAAAATTTCAGTAGCTTTTTCTACGGCGTAATCTATTTCTTCTTTTGTCGTATAGCGAGAAAAAGAGAAACGGACAGCGGGCTGTCCTTCGCGCAACGCATGAATGCCGTCTAATACGTGGCTCCCTTTAGTTGCGCCGCTGCTACATGCACTTCCGCCCGAGGCGGCTATTCCTTCAAGATCTAACAAGAACAAAAACATGTCGTTGTTTTTAGTTGGAGGAAAGGTTGTGCTCAAAACCGTATAAAGACTATCGGTGCTTTCTGATTTTCCGTTGAAGTTAATTCCAGGAATTCGTTTTTTCAATTCAGTAATCATGTATTGCTTCAAACCGCTAACGTGCTCTTGATGTTCTTCTACCTCACTGAACGCAAGATCCATGGCTTTCGCCATACCCATGATACTTGCAGTGTTTTCTGTTCCTCCGCGCATGCCTCGCTCTTGTCCACCGCCGGTAATGTCAGCGAATCCAGGAATGTTCTTCCGAATGAAAATAAATCCAACCCCTTTAGGACCGTGATATTTGTGCGCAGCAGCGTTAATGAAATGAATAGGCGTTTCTTTTAAGTTGAAACGGTAATGTCCCATCGTTTGAACCGTATCGCTGTGAAACACCGCGCCGTACTCTGCACAAATCGACGCAACTTCTTCCAACGGAAGTAAGTTCGCTATCTCATTGTTCCCGTGCATAAGCGTAACGTACGTTTTTACACCGTCGCTCAATGTACTTTTAATATCGTTTAGATCAATACTTCCATCTGAAGTCAATGCCACCCAATGCACAGAAACTTTTCCTTCTTCCTGAAGTTTTTCAGCTGTCTTTACAATTGCGCTGTGTTCAATTTTTGAAGTGATAATGCGCTTGCATCCCATGTCGCGAACGGCAATGTTCATCGCAAGATTGTCTGCTTCCGTTCCTCCGCTCGTGAAATAAATTTCTCCCGGTTCGCAGTTCAAATGCTTCGCGATAGAGCGACGTGCTGTTTCAATTTGCGTCTTTACTTTTCTTCCGAACGAGTGGGTGGAAGATGGGTTTCCGAATTCTGTTCTCAAGAAATTCGAAATAACATCTACCACCTCAGGAGCAACAGGTGTGGTTGCTGCGTTATCTAAATAGGCTTTCATTCAGCAGATGGAATGTGTTGTTTTATTTGTTGAATCAATACCAGCGCTTCTTCTTGTGTTGGTGCTTCCGCATAAATGCGAACAATAGGTTCGGTGTTACTCTTGCGCAAATGCACCCAACCGTTCGAAAAGTCAACCTTCACTCCGTCAATGGTATTTACTTTTTCATGTTGAAATTCTTTCGCAACGGTAGCCAAAATTCCATCTACATCGAGACTTGGACTTAACACCACTTTATCCTTAATCATTTGATACGTCGGATACGTTGCGCGCATTTCCGAAACAGAATTGAAGTTCTTTGCCAGGTGCGTTAAGAACAAGGCTATTCCAACTAAGGCATCTCTGCCGTAATGTGTTTCTGGATAAATAATACCACCGTTTCCTTCTCCGCCAATTACGGCTCCAATTTCCTTCATCTTCGCCACCACGTTCACTTCGCCCACGGCAGAAGCTTCGTAGCGTTGTCCGTGTTTGTGTGTTACATCTGCCAATGCACGACTGCTAGATAGATTGCTCACAGTAGGACCGGGAGTAATGCCAAGTAAATAATCTGCAATAGCCACCAGCGTGTATTCTTCGCCAAACAAACTTCCGTCTTCACAAACGAATGCAAGACGATCGACATCTGGATCAACAACAATTCCTAAATCACACTTCTCTTTTTTTACAATGGCAACGATGTCTGTAAGATGCTCTGCCAACGGTTCTGGATTGTGCGCGAATTGTCCGTCTGCTTTGCAGTGAATCGGTACAATGTTTTCAATGCCCAAGGCATCTAATAATGCAGGGACATAAATTCCTCCAGAAGAATTAATTCCGTCTACCGCTATCTTGAATTTTTTATTTGCAATGGCTTCAACATCTATGGTGTTAATTTCCAAAATATGTTTAATGTGCGCTTTCATGAAATGACGTTCTTCAATTCTGCCCAATTCATCTACGGTACAAAAAGCGTAGTCATCGGCATCTGCTCTGCGCAACACTTCTTTTCCTTCATCGCCAGAAATGAACTCTCCCTTTTCGTTGAGCAATTTCAATGCATTCCATTCTTTCGGATTGTGACTTGCGGTTAAGATAATTCCTCCGTTCGCTTTGCTTTCTGTAACGGCCCATTCTACTGTTGGAGTGGTGGAAAGTCCAGCGTCTAAGACGTTTATTCCCATTCCAACTAGGGTGTTCATGACAAGGTTCTGAAGCATCTCTCCACTAAGGCGCGCATCTCTTCCAACTACAATTGAAATATCCTGTTTGTTGTTTCTATGTTGAAGAAATGCAGCGAAAGCCGCCGTGAATTTCACGGTGTCGAGCGGAGTTAAATGTTCGCCCGGAACAGCACCAATAGTTCCACGAAATCCGGAAATAGATTTTATTAAGGTCATGTCTTTAAAATAACTTACGCAAAGATACTTCACCCAAAGAGTTAAACTTCGTTCTTTGTTGAATGAATCACTTGGCCCACTTGTACCTTTCCTCTGACAAAGAAGAAGAAATGGTTGGACAGTTCATTGCAGATGGAGTGAAGGGGAACGATTTCAATTTATACAGTCCTGATATTCGTCAGGGAATTCTTCTTCACAGATGGGTCGATTCATTCACGGATACGCATGATTTGGTAAAAGAGCTTCGTGCTGAATACAGACCAAAGCTGGGATTGTACAGTGGAGTGCTCATAGATTTGGTGTTCGATTATTTCTTAGCCAAAGATTTTCAAATTCATTCGGGAATAGAATTGGAAGAATTTCAGCAGTTCACTTTTTCAGTTTTGAATAAACACGAAGATCATTTTCCGGAAAAAATGAAGAAGTATTTTTTTTACATGAAAGACAAAGAATTCATGATGAAATACGCTCAGACGGTTGAAATGGCGGACATCGTTCGTCAAATGGGAAAGCGCATTCCTCGCGGTGAATTGTTAATAGCAGCGGGAGATTTTTTTGAGGATTATGTGGAAATGGCGTCAGCATATTTCCCCGCTTTCTTCGAAGAGTTGAAACGTGAATTTGAGTTGAAGCGTTTGGCGCTTCTGCATGAAAATAAAATTGATTAAGTTTGTAAGTAACCCTTTCGCGATTCGCTCGTGGAAGAAACCTGAAATCATTGAAGAAATCTGTTTGGCGTGTTATCCTAGTTTCTCTGGCTTTGCTTGGTGGCGTGGCTTTTATGTTTACTCTTCTTTCTCCGAAGAAAAAGCAAACGGAATTTGAACAAGATCCAAATTTGCCCCTATTGGTGAACCTAGATTTAGACAGTATTCGCGCAAGAGGCAGACTAATTATTCTTACTGAAAACAGCTCGTCAACGTATTATCTCTATAAGGAAGAACCGAAGGGTTTCGATTACGAGTTGGCGAAACAGTTCGCGAAATATTTAAAGGTTAAGTTGGAAGTTCGTGTGATTGAAAACCTCGACAGTATGTTCGCAATGCTTTATCGCGGTGAAGGCGATATCATTGCTTCAAACTTGACAGTGACCGAACAACGGAAGAGATTCTTGGCATTTTCTCCGCCGATTTATCAAACCAAACAAGTGCTTGTTCAGCGCAGAGATACATCGAATAAATTACTTGAAAACGGTATCGTTGTTCACGGAATAAATGAGTTAGATCGCTTGCCTATTCACGTGCATGCTTATTCTTCGTTTTATCGAAAGCTCGAGGAAATAACGAAGAATACAGGATTGAATCTTCAAGTGATTGAAGCAAGTGGGAAGGTGGGGACCGAAGAATTACTTCAGGAAGTAGCTAGCGGTGCGGTACCCTCAACTATAACTGATAAGAGTTTGGCATTTTTAAGTTTCGAAGATTATCCGAATCTCGATATGTCTGTCGAATTAAGCGAAGACGAAGACATTGGCTGGGCTGTTCGACCAAATGCGTACTTGCTGCAAGAGCGCTTGAATGCGTTTATGGCTGGAAAAAATGGAATTCGTTTTATTAATAAACTTTACCGTAGATATTTTGGTCGAGCTGAAGAAAATTGGTCGGGAGGTGTTCAACGATTCTTTTCCATGCCTCCTGTGCAGGCCGGAGCTCTCTCGCCATTCGATTCATTGTACAAAGCTCACGCGCCTATTGTTGGTTGGGATTGGAGATTACTCACTGCTCTGAGTTTTGTAGAGTCTGGATTTAATCCGAATGCAGAATCATGGGCGGGTGCGCGAGGACTCATGCAACTGATGCCTGCGACTATTTTGAAGTACGACGGAGATACGCTTTGTCCACCTGATAATAACATTCAATCAGGTGCGAAGTACTTACACAACTTAGATAATTTTTGGGCGCAAAGAGTACGTAACCCTGAAGAGCGAATAAAATTCATCTTGGCCAGTTACAATTGCGGGCCCGGTCATATTTTAGACGCCATGTGTATTGCTAAACAAATCGGAAGGAACGATACGTTATGGGATGGACATGTTGCAGACGCATTAATGCTCAAAGCTCAACGACAGTATTACGCCATGTCGTGTGTGAAGCACGGTTATTTGAACGGAGTAGGACCGGTGAATTTTGTCAACAAGATTTTGGCCATTTTTGAGCATTATAAATTGTCGGCGAAATGAAGAACATTTGCTTAGCATTTCTCTTTTGTTTTGTTCTGTTTTCGTGCAGAGAAGAGTCTAATAATTTTAAAATCAGCGGTCGGACGAAGGACGCCTCTTCGGGATTATCACTTCCGTATGTCAGTGTTTCAATAGAACAGAAGGCACTTGTAAACGGCATTCTAACCAATTACTTTATAGAAGCAGACGCAACACAATCCGATATCAATGGAAATTATTCGTTGGAATGGAAGAAGGAAAACATTGTTGAGGCGAGGCTTGTGGTTTCAAGAGAATTTTATTACGGAAAGGAAATAACAGTTTCTCCTGATCAGCTTCGAAATGAAGGTGCAGTGGAAAAAGATATTGCGTTGTGGCCAGAGTCTAGTGTGAATGTGACGATAGTCAACGGGTCAGGTGCAAACGTGATTCAATTCAATTGGGTCAATGCGAATTTCGAATGCGCCTGCTGTTCTAACGAGGTGAAGACATTCAATGCCTTATCGGATACAACTTTTCAATGTGCTGTATATGGTGGGAAGTGGATCAAATACAATTGCGTTGCCAATGGAAGTTCAGGTTCCAGCTTTCTTCTTGACAGTTTGTACGCGATGCCTTTTCAGTCGAATAATTTGTTCATTAACTTGTAGAAGTTGATGAATTGATGACTAATTTTCAGGCTGAAATTTTATAGCTATGAAAAAGTCAGTTTCAGTATTTGTATTTATTCTTCTATTTGGGTGGTCCGCGCAAAGCCAAGTCACTTTGCCGCGCAATCTAACACCGCAAGAAATTGAGCAAATTGCTCATGGTGATTTTTCAATTCTAAACAGCGACAGAGGAATTGAATCTCCTCCCCCTTTCACAAACATTCGCGCCATGGCCGAATGGGAAGAGATTCAATGCTTGACAATTTCATGGATTTCTTACCCATCCATTTTAAAACAAATTGTAGCCGCAGCGCGCACGCAAACACTTGTAATCATTCTTTCTGAAGATGTTGCAGCAACAGAGGCTTACCTATACGGAACAGCAGGCGGACCAGCATTTACAGATTTGAACAACGTAATTATTCTACCTGCGAGTTATGATTCGGTCTGGATGCGAGATTACGGCGCGAACCCAGCCTATTCCAATGAAGTGGAAGATTTGTTCTTGGTTGATTGGATTTACAATCGTCCGACAAGACCGAATGATGATGCCTCTCCGCAATACGTAGCGGATTATTTGGGTTTGGACTTGTATACCACGACTGCGGCACCAGACGACCTGGTGAACACAGGCGGAAACTGGATGAGCGATGGTTTCGGAACAGCCATTGTTACGGAATTAATTCTTGAGGAAAACGCGGCTGGAAACCCATACGGAGTTACAGCAAAAACCGAAGCTGAAATAGACGCAATGACTTCTACCTATTTAGGAATTGACCGCTACATTAAAATGCCAACGCTTCCCTTCGATGGTATTCATCACGTGGACATGCACATGAAGTTAATCGACGAGCAAACCTTACTCGTGGGTGAATATCCAGCTAACATTGCAGATGGTCCGCAGATCAATGCAAACATGGACTATGTGGTTTCTAACTTCATGAACAAATGGGGTGAGCCGTACAAGACCGTTCGTATTCCTATGCCTCCTAGTGTGGCGGGAAATTGGCCAAGTTCGAATCCTCCATCTTCCTACAGAACATACACCAATGCAGTTTTCGTAAACAAGATGGTAATTCTGCCGATTTACCGCGAGCAATACGATACCACCGCGTTACGTATTTGGCAAGAGATGTTGCCTGGATATCAAATTGTAGGAATAGATTGCGATAACCAACCCGAGAACATTATTTCTGCGAGTGGCGCTATACACTGCATCACCCATAGTGTTGGTGTGGCAAACCCACTATTAATCAGTCACAACCCTCTTCCAGATACAGATAATACAACAACCGACTACAGTGTTGTGGCATACATGAATCACCGCGACGGCGTTGCTGCGGGAAGAATGTATTGGAAGACTTCACTAACAGGGGCATATACGCAAGTGAACATGGTAAATATTGGAAGTAACAACTGGGAAGGTTTCATCCCGGCTCAGCCTGCTGGAACGCGCGTGTATTATTATGTTGAAGGTGAAGCGTCTACAGGAAAAGTTTTACAACGTCCAATGGCTGCCCCAGATGGCTACTGGAGTTTCGATGTGTTTGCTGGAAATACGATAAACGAAGAGGCTTTTCAGTTTTCACGTCTTTATCCGAATCCTGCAAGCGAGATGACTTCTGTTGAATTCAGTGTGCGTGCTTCGCAAAGAGTGAATGCATACATCTTGGATGCGCAGGGACGAAGAGTTCAAGAAATTTATTCTGGGGTTTTATCTCCAGAGCAATCTAAGTTGTTCTTCGACGCATCATCATTAGCAGAAGGTATGTATTTCGTTCAGGTGATTGGTGAAAGAGGAGTATACAGAACCCCATTTGTAGTAAAATAAATGTCGAATAACAGAAGGAAATTTTTAGGTCAGTTAGTTGCAACAGGAGCTCTATTAGGAATGTCTCCAGCTCTTTTTTCATTCAGTGAAAAAAAGAAAAAGCCAGCAGAAAAGGTTCGCTATACCAAGGGATTGGTGCTGTCAACTTGGGATCATGGTATTGCTGCGAACGATGCTGCAATGGATGCACTAAAGAAAGGTGGAAATGCCTTGGATATGGCAGAGAAAGGGGTGTGGCAAACAGAGTCTGATTTAACTAACCTAAGTGTTGGACTAGGCGGATTTCCTGATAGGGAAGGAAGAACGACATTAGATGCCTGCATCATGGATTGGCAGCACAAGGTGGGGTCAGTAGCTTTTGTTCAGGGATTCGAACATCCGATTTCAATTGCGCGTGCTGTTTTGGAAAAGACACCGCATGCCATGATTGTTGGAAAGGGAGCTGAGCAATTTGCATTGGAGCAAGGATTCAAGCATAGCGATTATGTAAATCCGGAAGCGCAAAAAGCATGGAAAGAATGGTTGAAGACTTCCGAGTACAAACCAATCATCAATATTGAAAATCACGATACCATTGGCCTGTTGGCGATGGATTATGAAGGAAGAATTTCGGGTGCTTGCACTACAAGCGGTTTGTCATTCAAGTTGCATGGAAGAGTGGGCGACAGTCCGATTATAGGTGCTGGATTGTACATCGATAATGAAGTGGGTGGAGCCACCTGCACGGGTCTTGGTGAAACCGTTATCCGTTCATGTACTTCTTTCTTGGTTGTTGAACTCATGCGTCAAGGCGCAAGCGCGCAGGAAGCATGTGAGGAAGCAATAGCGCGATTGAAATCGAACAACGCGTTTATGGTTGACGAGTATCAAGTTGGTGTGTTAGCTGTTGATAAGGCAGGTGATATCGGAGGGCACGGATTGCGGAGTGGATTTACTTATGCGTTGTGCAAAGACGGTAAGAATGAAATGTACACCGCAGGATCGCTTATTCGCTAGTGCATTATTTTAAAAACCAACTCACGCATAATGTCGCCGTGAGACATGCTATTTCCCTTTAATCCTTTGAGCTGCTCATCTGCATCTCTGAAGTATTTGATTATTCGTTCAGATTTTCCTGGAGAATAATTCTTTTCTCCTTCTTTATAGTTCTGAGCCGCGTAATAATTAACGCCTAATTCTTTGTACGCAACGTCTTTGTTGGTGCTGTTTTGAATCACACAAAGCTTCGCGAAAAAGCTGTACAGTGCAGGAATGATTTGAAATAACGGATGATCTTTTGGGTTTTTCTCGAAGAAGTTTATAATCTGATTCGCTTTCATAACGTCTTTGCGAATGAGCGCCGTTTGCAATTCCCAAACGTTGAAGTCTTTGGAAATCCCTATGTGATCTTGAATAATTTGAGTGGTGATTTCCTCCCCTGGATTCAAAACGATACTGAGCTTGGAAATTTCATTGGTGAGTTTATGAAGGTCAGAACCTAGGTAATCGGCGAGCAACTGAGTTGCTGTTCCGCGAATAACAAGACCCTGGTCTTTAACAATATTTTGAACCCAAGTGGGCAGCTGATTTTCTTTAATGGCAAGCGATTCAAAGGTTTTCGCTTTGGCTTTTAAGGTTTTAAAAATAGAAGATCGACCATCTACCTTTCCATTTTTGTGACAAAAGGCTAACACGGTGCTTTGCGTGGGTGCGTCTAAATAATTTAAGAGACACTTATACAAATCTTCTTTCTTCCAACATTTTAGATCTTGGGCCTCGCGCACGATGATCACTTGCTTATTTCCCATCATAGGGAAACTCTTCGCCATGGAAACAATGGATTCTAGATTTGAATCTTTACCATAACAAACAGTTAGACCAAAGGCCTTCTCACTTTCATCGAGGATTTTATCTTCAATGGCATCAGCAATAAGATCTATAAAGAACGCCTCTTCGCCGTGCAAAAGATAAACAGGGGCAGTATTGCCCATTTGAATGTCACGAATGATTAGCGAGTGTTCCATGTCTTGCAAATATCGGGAATAGTCTTGTCGAAGCCCAACATTTCAATCTTGAAAAATATACACTAATTTGCACAACTGAATTTTATGCTTGATTTCCAATTCCCCTCTTATTCGTTCCGCATTCGCGGTGAATCCACGCGTGAAGTGTGGGATATTGTTCGTAACAAATGGGTAGCGCTCACTCCTGAAGAATTTGTTCGTCAGCATGCCATTCATTTTTTTATTCACGATTTGAATTTCCCGAATGGAAGAATAGGCGTTGAGACCGAAGTTGTTTTTCATGGAATGAAACGCAGAGCCGATTTAGTCTTGTATACGCGAGAAGCATTTCCGTTACTCATTGCTGAGTTCAAAGCTCCTACAGTGAAAATTGAAGAGGCTGTTTTAAGTCAAACCTTGCGTTACAATTCTGTTTTGAAGGCGCCTTGGTTATTGATATCCAATGGACACGAACATGCGTTGTGCGAGGTGAATAGCGATACGGGAACTGGCAAGTGGCATGCCGAAGCAGCCGAATGGAAGTTCATTCAATAAAGATTATTTCTTTTTTCTATTTGCTCCGGGAAGATTAACGGTGAAGTAAATGCTCCAATTTCCGTAGTCTTCATTTGCGTATTTTCCACCTGAAAATAGTTCGTTAGGAAAATACCGCACCCCTAAGGCCAAGGTGCTGAAACTAATTTTGAGTGAAGATGCGTATTGCAAAGCATTGAATACTCTTGGATTTTTTTCAATGCGTTTCAATTTAACATCGTCAATTTTCTTCACTCCCAGAAATCGTGCATTCGAAAAGTAATAACCCTCTAAGGCCCATTCGAAGTAGCAGTTGGCCTGACTGCCGTGCTTAAGAAGATAACGACGTAATCGAATTTGCGCATTGAATGCATTAGAACTGAATTTCGCTCGATTCCAGGTGCTGTCGGGCTCGAAAGAATGAATAGGGTAGTATGAATTCAAGCGTTGTGTTCTTCTGTAATAACCAACACCAAAGACAACTGAAGACATATCAGCAAGGTCTTTTTTGAAGGTATATCCGCAGGAAAAGCTTCTGCCCAATTCAAGCTTTTCCTTTTTTGACAGGTGTTTGTTGTTGGGAATGAAATTTCCAATTTCGTAATAGAAAGAGGAGTAATTGTCAATGTTAACGCCTTCCAACCGATAGTCTCGAGTTCTCTTCATGACAGAATCGATAGTCGATTCAAACAGAATTGTTTGTCCTGTCGCGTGAATTGTTATTCCAAGAGCTAAGAGAAAAAGCAACGCGTACCTCATGGTTGTGGAATAGGTATTTCGAAGAAGTGACGATCGTAGACCACACGAAGTTTACACCCTTTGAATTCCTCAGCGGGAATCGATGCTATCACTTTGTTTTGCGGACGAGAAACGTTGTACTTAAATACTTCTCCTGTTGCTTTTATGAATTGAATGAACGCTACCGGAGAAGAATAGTTTTCTTCGATTTCTATAGTGTCTCTTCGGCTGATGGTTAAAACGTTATTGCAGCTCAAGCTGTCAATGGAGAACTGAACCGAATAAACATTCGGTTTTTCTTCTTCTCCGAAAAAGAAATAACTCGCTTTTGGAATGCCGAATCCGTGGGCGTAATCGAAAAACGGATATAGAGATCCGCTCTTGCGCATTTCTTCCCACAATTTTTCAGTGGTCCAATCTGGATGAAGTTGACGCACACATGCTGCAAATCCGCATACCAAAGGTGTTGCAAACGAAGTTCCTTGAATGCTCTTGTAGTTATCGTCACCATCATCTTCCGGATAGAGTAATTCTCCGGGCGCGCAGACGTCGGGCTTTAATCTTCCGTCTGAAGTTGGACCAATTGAACTGAAGCTTGAAATGTATCCTGTAGTTGGATTAACAGATCCAACGGTAAGGATTCGTTCGGCATCTGCCGGAGCGCCAATAATTTCCCAACTGTTTTGAAGTTCATTTCCAGCAGCATTCACGACTAAAATCCCTTTGTCCATAGCAGTGTTGGCTGCAATACTAATCTTGCAAGTCCTTCCATTTAAATCTCTTCGTTCGTATAGTTGATTGGTAAAACTTAGGGAAGAGTTGACCAAACTCGCACCTTTCTCATCAGCCCATTCCAAGGCTTGAATCCATTGAACGTCATTCAGAAAACGAAAGAATCCCATGTTGGGTGTTACTCGCGCTAGGAGGTATGTTGCTTCGGTAGCCAATCCGAATTGAACAGAGTCGTTCTTTCCTGCTAAAAATGTTAGTACTTCAGTTCCGTGAATAGAATTAGAATAGACACCTTCTGTTTTCTTTAAAAAGTCTTTGGTCTCAATGATTTGATTGTTCTTGAATAAATGCGAGAGCTGTTCTACGTCATCTGCATCAGTGAATCCCGCATCGAATAAAGCGATAACGGTGTTCTTTCCGAATAACTCGCGCTCGCTAAATTGAGTTGGTTCAAGCAAATCGAGTTGAGTCTTAGCTTCCTTTACTTGATAGTCGAAATTTTCTGAAGGCAGATAGTTTGTAGTTGGAAATTCAGCGGCGATTATCGATTGCTCTTGAAGGAATTCGACTTCAAGAACGAAAGGAAGATTGGCTATTCTTTTCCAATTCATTTCAGAGGCTTGAACTACCGCTGCGTTTAACCAACGACTTGTTCCGAAGGTGCTGTCTGAATAGGCTTCAACCAGGGAAATGTATTCTTCGTAAACAGGAACATCCCTTTCGTCCCAGGCAATATTCTGCATAAACCTTCTTTCAATTGCAGCCGCTGAGAAATTATTTTGAAAGGAATTGTCGTGAATTCCTTTGTCTTTGAAAACGACATATCCCCATTGTTGCGCGGAGGCAATGTTTGTTAGACCAATGGAAAATGAAAGCAACAGAAAAAAGAGAATAGCGCTATTCCGTGTATTTTTGTTCGGATTTAAAAATGAATACATCTATGGCGAATATAATTGATTTACGCAGTGACACGTTCACCGTTCCTTCAGACGAAATGAGAAAAGCCATGTTCGAAGCGCAAGTGGGCGACGATGTGTTTGGGGAGGATCCAACGGTGAATGCACTGGAGGCCTATGCAGCAGACTTGTTCGGTATGGAAGCCGCCTTGTTCTGCACCAGTGGAACGCAGTCGAATCAAATTGCGATCAACGTGCATACGCGTCCTGGAGACGAAGTGATTTGCAGCAACCTTGCACATATCTACATATACGAAGGCGGAGGAATTGCATTGAACAGCGGAAGTTCTGTTCGTTTAATCGAAGGTCCACGTGGCATGTTCACGGCAGAACAAGTGAAGGCAAACATTAACAACAGAGCCGATGTTCATTTGCCGAATACTTCATTGGTCTGCACGGAAGACACCGTGAACAAAGGCGGAGGAGCCATTTGGGATTTCAATGAGATTTTGAAAATTCAAGAAGTGTGTAAAGCGAATGGAATGGCTTTGCATTGTGATGGTGCGCGATTGTTCAATGCGTTGGAAGAAACAAAGATGACTCCAGCAGAATACGCGAAGGCTTATGACTCAATAAGTGTTTGTTTAAGCAAAGGACTTGCAGCTCCGGTTGGAAGCTTTTTGGTGGGGTCGAAAGATTTTATTTTGAAGGCACGTCGCCGCAGAAAAACCATGGGCGGAGGAATGCGTCAAGCTGGATTCCTTGCAGCAGCCGGTTTGCATGCCATGCAGGTAGAGCGATTCCGTTTGCATGAAGATCATGCACATGCGAAAGCAATAGGAAATGTTTTGAGTGCAATGCCTTATTGCGCCGAGATTATGCCTGTTGAAACGAACATTGTTATCTGGAGACCTACTAGTAATTCTTCAGCTGAGATGATAGAGAAATTAACTCCTTTAGGAATCAAGTGTTTCCCTTTCGGACCGGTGTGGCTTCGATTTG
Organism: uncultured Bacteroidota bacterium; assembly: GCA_903932685.1. Taxonomy (GTDB): domain Bacteria; phylum Bacteroidota; class Bacteroidia; order Flavobacteriales_D; family Sanyastnellaceae; genus CAIZGX01. The sequence goes on from CAIZGX010000030.1 coordinate 50,837, forward strand.
TCTTTCACAGAAATGTTTCTGCGGAGCAGGTTCAGGAGTTGATAAAGAAGCTTGAGAGCTTGTAATTAGATGAAGGAGATTTTAATCTCTTTTTTCAACGCTTTGAAGACTCTTAGCAATGTTCCAACACGGACATCGGTGAAGTTGTTTTCAAGTTTTGAAATTTGAGCCTTTTTCACGCCAATTAGATTGCCTAAATCTTCTTGACTGAGGTTTTGCTCTTCGCGCAGTGAACGTATGGAGCTGCCCAATAAATCTAATCGCAAATCTTCTTCGAACTGCTTTCGTTTTGCTGTTTCTTTCTTTCCGATATAACGGTCTAGTGTTTCCTCAAGGGTTACCAGTTTCATTTTTTTCTTCGAAGTATTGTCTTCTGAGATTTTCGGCTTTTTGGATTTCATTTTGTGGAGTTTTTTGAGTTGTTTTTATGAAGATTGTACAAATTATAATTAGAGATTCGGAACCGTCCCAAAATGCCAGAAGTCTGTAATAAGTATTCGAATAGAATGTTCGAAATTCCCAAATGTTGGACGTTAGCTTTTTAAGTAGTTCCTGATCAATGACTTTAGTCGATTTCAATATGTTGTAAAGAATCTTTTCCCGAGCTTTCTCGGGTAAGAAGTACATCTCATTAGCGACATTGTCTAGAATTTTGACGTTGAATTTTGATTGCATTTTGTTTCATTTTGCTAATATAGTGTATCCTAATAAGGAAACCTATATTTGTTGAAACAAATTTCAATACAATATTTGAAAGTGTAAAGATTTCCTTATTCGGAAACGAGTTGAAAAACGAGACTAAATGTGTCGGAAAGCGTTGATTTTACTCCACAACAACACTCTTCTGAAGCTGCATATCTTCAGCAACAACGCGCAAAGAATAAACTCCTGAAGGAACATTTATATTCACGAAAGTTGAAGTGCTTCCCGAAGCAATTCTTTCCGAATGAAGTAATTTTCCAGAGATGTCATACAAACTCCATGATGCATTTTTCAATGCGTCGTGGTTAATGGTAAATGACCCGTTAGAAGGATTCGGGTAAACATTTAAAAAAGCCATTTCCATTTCTTCAATCCCAACGCAATCAGTGATTGTGAAGGTATAAGGATAGGTGCATGCGTTGTCATCGGTGATAACCATGTTGTAAGACCCAATTCCAATTCCGGTTAATGGATTGTTTGCTGGAAGGGGAGTGCCCGTGCCGTCGGTCCATGAAAATTCATAAGGAGCAGTGGCACCAGCCACATTCACTTCAATAGCGGCATCGTCATTCACGTCGCAACTCGGAAGAATGATGTTGGTCGTAACCATCCAAGGTTCAGGCTGAACAATATCGAAAGTTTGCGTGTGTACTTCCCCACATCCGCTTGTAGCTGTTAAGGTGTACGTTCCTGGATCTACATTTTGCAAATATTGATCGGAAGTGGTAAATCCGAAAGGACCTGTCCAAACTGAAGTGAAGTTCGCTCCTGCGCCAACGCTATATGGGTAAACACTTCCGTCGCCAGTTTCACCTTTGTTAAGGGGACAACTAATTCCGTTTACGAGAGCGTCCCAAGAAGTAGAGCTGCTGTATGTGTGCAACGACAATTCAATGTCGCCCACCGATCCTTCCCAGCCGTCGATCTGAATCAAATACAATTGCCCAGCTTCTAGGCAAGAGGTGTAAGTTTGGGAAGCGTACAGCTCTCCAGCCGAGCACCCGCCTATCATATCGTCATTCGAACTAATTAAATCAAACGTCGCGAAATTCGAACAGTCTGTTACTTTGTATATCGCGATCTGTGTGTCGGTGCTTGTTCCCGGATTACAAGTGGTTACTTCAAATGAGGTGGCATTGGTTGTTGGAATGAATTTCGCCCAGATTGAATTCGTAGAATTTCCTTCACACCAAAATCCGTATACTCCGCAGTCAATGCCTGCTGGAGCAAGTTCACCAAATCCAGCAATTGCGTCTGTGTTATTCAAAGTCAGTGAAGGGCCGTCAGCCGTAATTTCAACAGCGCTGCACGGACTGTCATAGGCTGGTGCTGTGCTTACGCCAATGGTGAATGTCCATGTATTTCCATTTCCACCTCCGCCGTAAACGTGCGTCAATGCACCGTTTTCAAACACTTCAATCACCAATCCGCCGTCTCCGTAAGAGTCGACATAAACAAGTTCGTAGGCGGTGTTGTTGGTCAAACAAAAAGGACCTTCAGTAATAACTGTATTGTTTGCATAGCCGTTAGCGCTGTTGGCCGACTCGGTGCCTGCGCAACCAACATTAAGATTCGCTCCTTCAACAATAGGAAGGTCTGTGCATCCTGTTCCGGCTAGGTTTAACTGCCAATAATTCTCATAGGCCCAATTGTCTGTGTGCATAACGAATGTCACAGCGGTCTCTCCAGCGGCGCATTGTGCAAAGCTGCTGATGGCACTGAAAAGAATAAACGAAACTGCGAGTAAAAAAGATTTCATGGCTAAGGATTAGTGCTTCAAATGTAACACGAACAAGCCAAGTCTGAAAACTAAATCGCGAAAAGGCCTTGAATTCAGCGGTTCTGCTCTTACTTTGCATTATGACAGATTATTTGAGTCCGGGCACCATTCAAGAGTTAATGGTTACTTCAATTAGTGAAGAAGGAGTTTTTGTTGGAAATGACCACGAGGAAATTCCTTTGAATAAGATTGACACCAAAGGTGTTGTATTGGGACAAACGCTGAAAATCTTCAGCTACTTCAACGACAGAAAAGAATTGGAAGCCACCATTAAATTACCTGAAATTCAGGTGGGTGAAATGGGTATGTTTTCCATTTTAAATTCAAACGATTTAGGTGCGTTCATTAACATAGGTGTTGGACGCGATGTTCTTATTCCAAAGAGAGAGCAAAGACAAGAATTAATGGCGAATCGCAGAGCATTGATTATGCTGTGTTACGATTCTGCGAACCATAGACTTTTCGGAACGACGAAGATTTTCAATCACTTGAAAGAAGAGCCCGATTTCAAACGCGGCGATGAAATTGAAATGACCATATTCGAGAAATTGGAAGTGGGAAGAAAGGTGATTGTAAATGGAAAATACCAGGGCATCATCTTCCAACAAGAAATCATGAGTCGCGTTTCTGAAGGCGATAAAGTGAAAGGATACGTGCGTAAGATTGAAGGGAAAGATGTTGTAGTGAGCATGCAGAAAGAAGGAGTTGATTTAATTGAAGATGCTGCTGCACGTTTGTTAGAGTTCTTGGAAAACAACGGCGGTTATATTCGTTTGAACGACGATAGCGATCCTGACGAAATTAAAATTCGTCTTCGCATGTCGAAGAAGACTTTTAAGAAAGCAGCTGGACTTTTATATAAGCGTGAGAAAGTAGACTTAATGAAGTTCGGTGTGAAGTTGCTGACAGATGGTCAGAAGCCAACGCCGCGCGATATTGAAAATTGGAAAGACAAGCCAACCGACGATGTGCGTAAGCCATACACGGCGAAGAAGCTTCCTGTTCCGAACAGACGCATTGGAGATTCTTTCGGGAATCAAGAGAGCAAAGGATACAAAGAGGTAAGAGAAGGTGAGAGAAGGGAAGAGGGGGGAAAAGAAAGTAAGAATTGGGAAGAGGGGGGAAGAGAAGAAGATATTGCGCGTGATGAACCGCGTGGGCCGAAAAAGGATGTGGGGACAAATGCTAACGGAAATGTTCCGTACACGTCTAAGAAATCTAGATCTTCTTCTTCCAATACTTCCAGACCTTCACGTCCTTCGGATCAGAACCGAGGCCCGCGTCGATAGTCGTTTCCAGTTGTTCTTCTGAAAGAAAACGATAAGTAATTCGTTTTGGAAAGTCGTGTTGTGGATTTTCGAATATCCATTCAGTAGAAGACGCTTTGGTGCAAACGAAGGTTGTGCTTTTGTCAGCTTCTAACGGAGTAGCAATGTAAACCCAATGATCGTTGTCGTATACAATTACCCAATGTTCGTTCGGTAATTCATTTGTTCCATATTCTTCAAAACTCACGTTGTAAAATGAAATGCCTTCAATAACCATTTCATCTTCCACCTTCGTCCATTCTTCTCTGCCGGTAAGTCCAACCCAATTGCCTTGAAGTTTCAATAAATGAGGAAGTAGATCGGTTTGCGCAAACGCATTCATTCCAACCGAAATAAAAAGTGCGAAGAAGAGTAGCTTTTTCATAAAGTCTAAAATACTAAATTACTTCCAATACCAAACCTTTCAAATATTCTCCTTCTGGATGGAAGATACTAATCGGATGGTCGGCTCCTTGGTGCAGTTGGTGAAGAATCTTCACTGTTCTTCCAACTGAAATAGCAGAAGCCAAAAGAATGGAAGTGAATTGTTGCTTGTCGATCACTTGCGAGCAAGAGAAGGTGAAGAGAATTCCGCCGGGTTTAATCTGACGCAAGGCGGCTTCGTTAATTCTTCTGTAACCTTGAATGGCTTTGTGCTTCGCGCTAAGGTGCTTCGCGAAAGCAGGAGGATCCAATACAATTACATCGTAATCCTCTTCAATATTTTTCATGTACTCTACCGCATCGGCTTGAATGAGCTTGTGCTTCGAAGTGTCTAAATTATTCAATAGAATATTGTTCTCTACAAGCGCAAGTGCTGAAGCACTGCTGTCGAGACTGTGAACCAAGTTCGCTCCGTTTTTCAAAGCATACAAAGAGAATCCTCCGCTGTAGCAAAACGTGTTCAACACTTTTTTTCCTTTACTTAATTCACCAAGTAGTTTTCTGTTTTCACGTTGGTCAATGAAGAAACCTGTCTTCTGTCCTTTCTCCCAATCGATTTGAAATTGAATGCCGTGTTCCAGGGCAATGTCGTTTCCTTTTTCACCAACAACATATTCGTTTTGTGCGTTAGGAACGCCTTTTACTTTTTCTCCGCTCTTGTCGTAGATGGCTTTCAAACTGTCTCCCATCACCATCTTCAGCGCGTTTGCAATTTCGCTTCTGTGCTGGTACATACCTGCTCCGTGAAACTGAAGTACTGCTGTTTCTCCGTATACATCTACAATAAGTCCAGGGAAACCGTCGCCTTCTGCGTTAATCAAACGATACAGCGTAGTGCTTTCGGTATTCACCATAACCTTCTTGCGAAGATCAAAGGCGTGTTGAATTTTCGAATGCCAGATGTCAGTCGAATACATTTCCTCACCGAATGAAAAGATGCGAACCGCAATGCTTCCTTCAGAGAAATGTCCGATTCCAATTTTTTCGTTAGCACGCGTGAACACTTCCACCAACTGTCCTTCTTTCAACAATTCAGAAATGGCTTCAATGGCGCCCGAAAATATCCAAGGGTGAAAGCGTTTTGCGCTTTGTTCTTTTCCTTTCTTTAAATAGATTTTTGCTAACATGTGGCAAAACTACTCCGAAAACTTACTTGGCCGTGAAATACTTGCCTTCTTTTGGAATGAGCCATCCTTCAGCGAGCGCTTCTTGCACGAGTTCTATTATTTTTTCTTTGTTGAAGGGAACCGGCCACGCGTAAAGTTCGTCGAGTGTTTTCCCGTTGAGACATGCGTTAAGAATTTCTTTTGTAGTTGGAAGCGCGCGTTCGCGCTGACAGTGATCGCACTTCCCGCAAGTGTCGGTGTCTTCACCGAAATAGCGCAGAATGTATTGTTCGCGACAGTGGTCTTCTGAAAGCAGATGCTGCATGCTGTTCAGTTTCGCAAGGTCTATATCGCGACGTTCTTCGTACATGGTTTCCGGAAATGAAAGTTCATTCGAGGCCACGCGTTGTTTCGCATAACTGAATTGCGAAGTGGAACTGGCCGGAAGGTATTCGAGAATTTGAAGTTTATGCAGGTCGTTGAGGGAAGTGAGCACTTCGTTTTTCGAGCGTTCGTTCAAGACACTCAGTTGGTATTCTGAAATGGGAACAGCGAAGTCCCAGATACTGCCATACAAGCGGAAGAGCGAGCGAAGAAAGTCTTCATGCTTCGGATTCTGATCTACGAAATAGCGCAATTCATCTTTCGAAGCAATGACGCGAACGCGCGAACGGTGCAGTCCGCGGGCTAAGATGGAGATGTATCCAGCGCGTTCAAGCAGCAGCAGCGAAGCGGAAATGGTATTCGCGTGAAGTTGACTGCGCTCTGCAATTTGATCGAGGTTCAACGCGAAGAGTTCGTTCATGCCCGAGCCAATGGCAATGCGATGAATGTTTGCGAGCGTTTGATAAACCGTTGCAATGTCTTCCTTTGGCGGATAGCGCATAGCAATGCTTTTTTTCAATTGAACGAAATCGCTGTCGTTCCAAAGTGCCAGTCCAAGAGCGGGTTGTTCGTCGCGTCCAGCTCTTCCCACTTCCTGAAAATACGCTTCAGGTTGAGAAGGAATATCGAAGTGAAACACGAAGCGGACATCGGGTTTATCTATGCCCATGCCGAAAGCGTTCGTCGCGACAATCACTTGCACATCGTTGTTCTTCCATTTTTGAAAGGCGAGATCTTTTTTGTGAAGATCAAGACCGGCGTGATAGGGAAGGGCTTTAATATTTTTTTCATTCAGCAACGCTGAAAGGTCTTCTGTTTTTTTTCTTGAATTGCAATAGACAATACCTGCACCTTTCATGTGCACGATGCGGTCAACGAGGTCGTTTTCTTTTTGTGTCGAAAAGAGAGCGTTGTATGCAATATTTTTTCTTGCGAAGCTCTTCTGAATAATTTTGCAATCGTTTTTGAAGACCAGCTCTGCAATATCTGCAACGACTTGCGGAGTAGCGGTTGCGGTAACGGCCATAACCACGGGGTCGCGCAGTTCTTTCAAGAAATTCGGAATGGCTCTGTATGCAGGCCGGAAATCGTGTCCCCATTGCGAAATGCAATGTGCTTCGTCAATGGCAACGAAGGAGATGTTCAGGTAGCGAATGCGTGCAATGAAGTTGTCGTTTTCCAAGCGTTCTGGAGAGACGTAAAGGAATTTATATTTTCTGTTGGTGCAGTCGTCGAGAATTTTTTCAATCTCGAAATTATTTAATTCGGAAGAAAGATAGGTTGCTGGAATTTCTTTTTGAATGAGGCTTTCCACCTGATCTTTCATAAGCGCGAGCAAGGGCGTCACGACAATACACAAACCTTTGTGACAAAGCGCAGGCACTTGAAAGCATATGCTTTTTCCTCCGCCTGTTGGCAGCAGCGCAAACACATGTTCTCCGTATGCGGAAGCATTCACGATTTCGCTTTGCTTATCGCGAAACGCATCGTATCCCCAGTATTTTTTAAGAAGGTGGAGGGTTTTTGCTACCATAGGTTGGGTGCAAATGTACGAAGGGGGAGAGAGGTAAGAGAAGTTAAGAGAGGGGAAGAGAAGGGAAGAAGCTTTGCGAGGGCGATTTCATCGCGAGGGTCATATGGACGAGGGTCTGCGACTTTTTTAATTACGCAGTAGGAATTATGAAATAGGCATTACGAATCCCGATAGCTATCGGGAGGAATAAAACCGAAGGTTTTCCCATTACGTAGTTTCCAATGTGAAGTTCAACATTCAAACGAAAAACTACTCAACTCTTTTCCAATTTGTTGAATTCCTTTAATGATTCGAAGTGCCTGATCTGAAGAAAGAGGTTTAATTCCTCTGATGTATTGAGAGAGTAATGTTGGATGTAAGCCAATTCTTTCGGCGAGAATTTTCGCGTTGAGAATTCGGTAGTGAAGGAAGAATTCTGAGAATTGAATGTGGTACTGAACTTTTTTCCGAGGGGCTTCTTCAAAATAGAGTTCTAACGCTTCATCGAGATTTCGGAGTAATTGGGTAATTGTTTTTCCTGTTGAGAATATCGGTAGCTCATTTGAATAAGCTGAATAACCCGTTCTCGTTTTTTCAATTTGAAAAATTATTTTTGAAGTTTTCATAATTGAGCAATTTTTTTAATTTTCAATTCAAGTCCTTTTCCCAATTCTTGACTACCATGATTGGGGAAAATAATTATGTCTGGAATGGTTTCGTGTCTCAACTTGACATGCGAGCCTTTTTGTGATACTTCTTTCCATCCATTCTTTTTCAAAAGTCTAAATAATTCTGAGCATTTCATTGAAGCAGATTTATTCGACACAACAAAAGTAAATAATTATTTACTTAATGGCGCCGGTTGTTTCAATAAATTTAGATTTGATACCCCGTTGTTTATGCAAACGTATATGGGAATAAACAACTTAAAATGTCTCCGACGAATGTTTTCAACGAATGCC
>CAIZGX010000031.1 GCA_903932685.1 uncultured Bacteroidota bacterium
CGAGTCATTGAACTACAGCAATCTGACACCGTGGGATGCAACAGATGCTGAAGACGGCGTGTACTTCTGGATATTCAATCGTTCAGACGGAATTAGTCGCGAAGGATATGTGCACGTGTTGCACAAGAAACCTTAACGGAAGAAGTTGAATAGAAAACCTCAGAGAAATCTGAGGTTTTCTATTTTAAGCCTTTTCTTTGTACAACTTATGCATCTTTTTTAGTGTCAAGTATTTATAGAACCGGACTATGAAAAATTTAAATTTAGGATTGATTGTAGCTTTTTTAATCAGTCAAATATCTGTTCAAGCGCAATTAACTGTAGACTCTTCTCAGCCGATAAATTTGGTGATTCAAAATTTGCTTGGTCCAAATGTTCAATTCAGTAATGTGACATTTAGCGGAGATTTTGATCAAATTGGATTGTTTAATTCAACCACAAGTAATCTGCCTTTTCCAACGGGAGTAATAATGGGCACAGGTGGAATTTCAAATGCCATTGGTCCGAATGATTCTGGCAGCAGCAGCGTTACTGGAGGAAACTTCGGGGCGACAGATGCAGATTTAAACGCTTTGGATGGATTAACCCACAACGATGCGGCAATTCTAGAGTTTGACTTTATTGCAACCGGAACATCTATTTCATTCGACTATGTATTTGCGTCAGACGAGTATCCTGAATATACAGGAGCAGGAAATTGTGGCGACGTGAGTGATGTATTCGGCTTTTTTCTTTCAGGTCCTGGAATTGCGGGCCCATTTAGTAATGCTTCAGATAATATTGCGCTGATCCCCGGGACTACCCAATTCGTTTCCATCAATAACTTGAATGCCGGTTGCGACGGATTAGCTCTTCCCGGTGGTGCGAATTGTAACTATTGCCAATATTACATTAACAATGGAAATGGTCTTACGGCACCTTTCAATACAGACCCCAACTATATTCAATATGATGGATTGACCGTTGTCCTTACCGCGGTATACGAGAACTTAGAATGTGGACAAACCTACCACATTAAATTGGCTATTGCGGACGTTTCTGATACAGCATTTGATTCGGCGGTATTCTTAAAAGAAGGTAGTTTTAATGTGGGTGGAAGTATAATTGAATCGGTAGCGGTGACGAATCCTGGAGTAAGTCCGATCCCTGGTTTCCCAGCAAATTCCATATTAGAAGGAGACGGTTGTTACAACGGTCAATTCGTTATTTCTCCACCGCCTTGTTTGCTTGAAAATGACACCATACAATTGATATTCTCTGGAACAGCAACGTTGAATGAAGATTACAATACAAACGGAGTAACTGAGATTATTTTATTTCCAGGAATTTCAGATACGTTATTTGTGAACGGAATAATTGATAATCTAGTTGAGGGAACTCAAACTGTGACTTTTGGAAATATTACTGCTGGGTATGAAACCATTGAAATAGGTTTTATCTATTTTAACGCAACAACTCAGTTACAAGACACCGCTACTGCGTTCTTGAATATTGTGGATTATGTGCCAACTGAATTGGCTCCAGTGACAGATATCTTAAACCTTTGTCCAAACGCAGTTATGCCGGTTAATGCGGTTCCGTTAATCTCTAACGGGGTTCCGAATTACACTTTCAATTGGCAAGATGCTTCGGGTGCAACAATTGGAACAAATCCAACGCAACTATTTTCAGTCGGTAGCGCTGGGAATTATGAATTAACCATCACCGATTTTTGTGGCAATTCAGACTCTTCTTTATTTCTAATTACTGAACCACCTGCTATTGTTTTCGCGGGCCCTCAAGACTTGTGTACAGGAATTGATTCCGAAGTTTTGGTTTCAGGCGGTCTCGAGCCGTATGTTTTTGCGCCATCTACCCCAACGGCTTTCGTCGTGAATGCGATCACCAATTCGGTCTTCGGCACTTCGGGAGGAACCTACGACATGACTGTAACAGATGCGTGTAATCAATCGGGTGTTGTTCCATTTATTTTGACTGTGTGCGATACAGAAGAACCAAACATTCTTCTTGTCAATGCAGATGAATACAACAATGAAAGCTTTATCATTAAAGGCTTAGAGAGCTTTCCAAACAGTCAGGTTCGTATATTCAATCGTTGGGGAACCATGATTTACGAGTCATTGAACTACAGCAATCTGACACCGTGGGATGCAACAGATGCTGAAGACGGCGTGTACTTCTGGATATTCAATCGTTCCGAC
>CAIZGX010000032.1 GCA_903932685.1 uncultured Bacteroidota bacterium
GACGATTGCATTTTATTCGGAACGTTATTCGGTCGCCGCGAGGTGTTTACTTCTATTTGTTTGAAGAGTGGATATGCGGCGGACGCCGATTTTTTCGAGCAAGCTGAAGCGAAATTTCGCGTAGAGAAGGTAGATCTTCGCTCGTATATTTATTATCGGAATATGCCGAACAGCATAAGCGCCACCGTCAAAAAAAATAACGCTCCGCTTTCGAATTCATGACAACGTTGTTCAATTACACCCCGAGGTCTGAGAACATTATTTTGGCTTGTCACATTGCCGGGGTGTACGATGTGAATCGCAGCACCACACTCGAACACGACCACTACGCCTTGGTTCAAGCGTGGGCAGAGAGTATTCAAGCGTTGGGATTACAGGGCGTTATTTTTCACAACAATTTCTCTGAGGAAACGTGTGAGAAATATTCAAACGAAAACATCTCATTCATTAAAATCGAATACAACGCAAAGTGGAATCCGAATGTCTTCCGTTATTTCATTTACCGCGATTTCTTGTTGAATTTCGCTTCAACTGTTCATTCCGTTTTCGTCACCGATGTTTCAGATGTTGTAGTGGTGAAGAATCCGTTCGAGACTTTTTTATTTCAAGAAAATCGCAATACGCTCTTCTGCGGAGACGAACCGAAAACGTTGGACAACGAATGGATGAATGATCACTCGACTCATTTAAGAAATCAGATTACTGGCTTTGTGGAATACGAACAATCGTTCGCGCAATCCACTTTGCTGAACTGCGGAATCATTGGTGGGTCAACAACTGTCATGTTGAATTTCCTCGAAAAGCTTTGCTTCATTCACGAGCATTTCAATATAAATAATGAAACAGCCTACACCGGAGACATGGGCGCATTCAATTACATTGCTCGCACGCAATTCAAGGACCGCCTTATTAATGGTGCACCTGTGAACAGCATCTTCAAGGGATATGAAGGCTCGCGGATGGATTGCTGGTTTCGGCATAAGTGACTGAAAATCGGAGATTTTATTCCTACTTCGTAATGGGAAAATCGAAGATTTTATTCCTACTGTGTAATTGGAACTGCGTTGATAAAATCGTCGAAGACATTCGCGAAGCATTCGTTATAAAGTAACATTCGCCCGAAGGGCATTCGTCACAGACATCAGGGCTATGGAAGAATTGTTTTGAATAATTAATTTTCGCTTTCATTTTAATTACCTTTATCTAACCGCAACAACCCTGCGCCTATCTCGCTGCAATGACATGTATTGGGTAGGTTTATAGCGTGTATAAGTAAGTTAGCGGTCAGGCTAAAAATATAGTCACAACAAAGAGATAAATTAACTCAATGGCAATAGAGCATTTAAAATATCCGATAGGTAAGTTTGACAAACCAACAGTAATATCGAAAGACATCTTAAAAAAATGGATTTCGGATATTTCCACTTTTCATAAAAGACTTTTAATCGAAGTCACAAATTTGACAGATGAGCAACTTGACACTCCTTACAGAACTGATGGTTGGACAATTAGACAAGTAATTCATCATTGTGCCGACAGTCATATGAACAGTTTAACTCGCTTAAAACTAGCATTGACAGAAGACCAACCAACAATAAAACCATATTTTGAAGAACGTTGGGCTGAACTTATTGACACCAAAAGTATGCCTATCCAACCTTCCTTGAAAATGATAGAAGGGATTCACGAAAGATGGACAGTTTTATTAAATAATTTGACAGACGAACAATATGGAAGAATTTTTATTCATCCTGAACACGGAAAAACTTACAGAGTTGACGAAAATATAGGAGTTTATGCTTGGCATTGTAACCATCATCTTGCTCACATAACTGAAACGAAAAAAAGAAATAATTGGAACTAAGCAATAATAATAAAAGACATAAAAAGGCCGAACCGCTAACAGCACATTGGCAATAGGCGGGGTTTCGTCTCCGCTTGACATCCCGATAGCTATCGGGATTGTGGTAGCCGAAAGTTCAGTTCTCCGAACAAACTTTTGTGCTGAAAAGCCCGCCCATCACCAATCTGCAAAACGTTAGCGGTCAGTTTAGTACCCCCCCTTAGAGATATGAAATTATGACAAACGACTATTTATACAGTGTAAAAAAACAATTTGAGTATTACAAAATGCTTGGCGACAAAACGTTTTCGCAATTACAGGATGACAAATTGTTTTGGCAATACAATGACGACAGCAACAGTATTGCGACTATTGTAAAACACATTTGCGGAAATATGCTTTCACGTTGGACCGATTTTTTAACTTCAGACGGCGAAAAAGAATTTCGCAACAGGAATGCAGAATTTGAAAACGACATTAACAATAGAGAAGAACTTTTAGACAAGTGGAACGAAGGTTGGAATTGTCTTTTTAATGCAATCAACTCTTTAACAACGGACGACCTTGAAAAAATCATTTACATACGCAATCAAGGACACACCGTATCCGAAGCAATTAACCGACAACTCGCACATTATCCTTATCACATTGGACAAATTGTATTTTTGGGAAAGATGCTTGCAGAAAATGGCTGGACTTCGCTATCAATTCCAAAAGGAAATTCACAATCGTATAACAAAGGCAAGTTTTCAAAACCAAAACAAAGAGGACACTTTACAGACGAGTTTCTAAACGACAAGAAAGAATGAAAACCGAACCGCTAACAGCACCTACCCAAAAGGCGGGGTTTCGTGTTCCAAAGACAGTTTTGTGGTTAATCAA
>CAIZGX010000033.1 GCA_903932685.1 uncultured Bacteroidota bacterium
CATAAATAAAGGAGTTCATTTTATCACATTGAAATGGGGAAAGGCTGTGAAATTTGATGTTTATGAAGATACTAAAACTGTATCTCATGGTTTAGATGTTCAATTTGAATCAGGTATCAAGGAAGCTAAAGCTCCCAAAATTGAAAGCTAAAAATTACATTTTACATAAACAGCTATGGCAGACACATTTGTGGTGAATCCCGATTGCTATTGGGACGCCACCTTCGCCAAGCCCGAAACCATTAGCAATCCTTGTGCGGTGAATAAAGCTTCTAATCACCGCAAAAAATGCGGAGATTACTGTACAAGTTAGATAACAGAACTACCCCCTAATATTAATGAGGTTTGTTTAACCCTCTTTTTTCTCTAAATTTACATTCGATCAACTTCACAGCATGTACACCCCACTCGACATCAATCGCGAAAACCTGACCATCTTGGGAATTGAATTTCCAGATTTGAAGTCGCTTGAAAGCGCAGCTAATGCAATTGGGAGTAATATGTTTGAAGGATTTGAACCGACGTCTGAACTTGTTCAATTGTATATCGATCTAAAAAATAACCTCATTTCCGATTCAGACTTTCTAGCCCAATTGTATAGCCTATATGGAAAATAGCTATCGCTATATTGACCCTGAAAATCAATACACCGACCCTTCAGGAATTCTTCATAATCTCGCCAACATAAAAGATGAAAGAATTCTTCTTGCATACGAGAGCTTGAAAGTTTCACAGCGATTGGAAGAGTTGTTTGAAAACCCATTAAAAATTAAAGACTCAAGCGCGCTATTCAAAATACATTTTCACTTATTTCAAGACATCTACGCCTGGGCCGGAAAAGTTCGCACGGTAAACATAAGTAAAGACGGAAAACCGTTTTTCGATGGAGAACGCTTCCCGTCGGCCTTTCAGTATATCGATTCATTAATTGAGGAATACAGGACCATTAATTCCTCCAATTTCGCAGAGATAGCGAAAGCGTTGGCCTCTATCCTCGATCATGTGAATTTTCTTCATCCTTTCAGAGAAGGAAACGGAAGAACACAAAGAGAGTTTATTCGATTGCTCGCTCAGGAAAAAGGGCTTACCCTGAACCTTAACCCCGCCGACAACAGAAAAGTGTACAATCAATACATGCAAGGCACCATCAACGGCGATATTGAACTTTTAAGTCAATTGATTTTCGAGCAGATCAATAACAGCAATTTGAAATAATAACAGCAGAGTGAATAAAACATACCTTCCATTTTTTCATATTCTGATTATCGCCTTGAGCCTTATTCAAAATCTATCCGCCCAAACCAAAATCGAAGGAACGTACGATCGAGCGACGAAGAAATTCATTCCGAAAAACGAAATCTATCGCATTTACGATTTTAGAGACGGGTTGGCGAGTTTTCGAACAAACGACAAGAAGGGAATTATTGATACGCTGGGAAATGTGATTGTCCCGATGATGTACGACGAGATTGAACCGTTCATGGATGGTGTTGCTCGCGTTGAAATTTTCGGAGACTACCCTACCCATTACGGATTCATTGACAAGCAAGGAAACGAAGTGCTTCCTGTTATTTATACCGATGCAGACGATTGGTTCTACCGCAGTATGCGATTCTCAGATTTGATTGTTGTTGGAATAGATCAGAAATACGGATGCTTCGACAAGAAAGGAAAAAAAATTCTACCGCTGGAATACGGAAGCATTGGAAATTATTCAAGCGGATTAGCAACCATTTACAAAGACGGAAAAATGGGTTGCATTAACAAAGAAGGTAAAATCGTTATTCCCATTGTTTACGATCGAATCAAAGACTTTGGTCCAGAATCATCGATTGCGCAAAAAGACGGGAAGTGGGGTATCATTGACAAAGAAGGAAAAGAAATTCTTCCCATTATTTACGAAGCTGAAATTCGTTTCAGCGGTGAGGGCGCCATTACCCAATTGAATGGCAAATTCGGAATCATTGACAAAGCAGGGAAAATTCTCATTCCCTTTCAATACGAAAGCATAGCTTACTACCGCGAAGGATTGGCACACGCCATTCTGAATGGCAAGCACGGATTCATCAATGAAAAAGGTGAGACCATTATTGCTTTCGAATACGACTGGGCGGGAAACTTCAACGAAGGATTTGTCATTGCAAAAAAGGATAACCTTTGGGGACACTTGAACAAAGAAGGAAAAATTATCACTCCCTTTGAATATGAATTAACCGGCGACTTCAACCGTGGACTTTCCAACGTTAAGAAAAATGGGAAGTCAGGAAGAATAAACACTTCTGGAAAAATTGTCCTCCCCTGCAAATACGACGGCATCAATGGCGTGTTCAATGATGGAAGAATGATAGTCAGTATCAACTTTCCAGAGGGCAGAAAGAAAGGCTTTGTAGATGAAAATGGGAATGAGATTATTCCCTGCATTTATTACAATGTAAAAGCTTTTTCCGGAGGCAAGGCAGAGGTGCAGAAAGATGCGAATGGTCCTTGGATAACGATTGATGTGAATGGGAAGGAAGTGAAACCTTAATTTCGCTTTTTTTTGAAATGAACCAAACCATATACTCCGACGACAACCGCAATGAAATTCGAGTTTCAGAAATAACGAAACTCGAAACTGAAATTGCGTTCACGGGGTTGGGAATAAAATATGTGGCTTCGGGTGAAGAGACTTATTACGCGAATGGAAAAAAGTTCATGGTGCGTGAAGGAGAATACATCATTGGCAACGACTTCACCAAGTCTATTGTTCAAATAAATCAAGAAAAAGCTGTAGAGGGATTGTGCATTGACATCTCCACTCAAATCGTTTCCGATGTTGCTGAGTATTACGATCTACAGGCCTCTAATCTCAAAGAGTTCTTGCTCTCCGATCAATTCTTTGTGAACAGATACAACGTGAAAAACACAAGCATCGGTTATTCACTTTCAGAGATCAACAAGAAAATTAAAAACGGAAGTTTCGCTAACAGTCTTCAGGAACAAGAACTCTTCTACAGTTTGGCGGAATCGATCATTACCGATCAACGATTCATTTTCGACCACCTGAACAATCTCGACTTCAAGAAGAACATTACCAACGAAGAAGTATTCAGGGCAATTCTTCAGGCAAAAAATTTCATAGACGAGCACATTACCGAGAATCTATCTCTCGACGAGATTTCATTAAACATTGGTATTTCTAAATACCATTTCATTCGCGTATTCAAGCAAGCGTTCGGCGTCTCGCCTTACCAATACCAAAAAAGAATTCGACTCGATCGAGCTAAATTGGACATTACCAAAGGAATCAGCATTCTCGAAACAGCCATAAAATATGGCTTTTCAGATGTCCCTACTTTTTCAAAAGCATTTAAACAGCAATTCGGACAGACTCCTGGCGCAACGCGAATTAGCAATTTTTGACAACTCCGTTTTTTAAATAAAACATTTCTTTGGCAAAAATTAGTTTATGCCTCGTTTTATTCTGTCTTTGCTTTTTGGATTTTTATTCTTTCAAACTTCAGCGCAACTTACTCGCAAACCATTGCTTGGCGCTCGTCTTGAATACGTCAATGAAATCGAAACCCCCGGATGTAAAGTAGTGTCGGTCGTAAGAGGAACCAGCGTTGAATTGAAGCTTCAAGAAAACGACATCATACTTAAAATCGGAGACAACGTTTTTAAGTCTTCGGAAGAATTCACGAAACTGTTTCTCGAATACACACCCGGACAAGAAATTCAACTTTCTGTTCTGCGCGGTAAAAAGAAAATCACACTCAAAGCCAAAGTCGTTGCGCGTCCATTCGAAACCGACAACAATGCCGAAGTGATTTACGACGAAGCCAATTTCAGAGGTGGACAGTTGCGTGTGATCATCAACAAGCCCTTCAAAGAAAATAAAATGCCCGCTATGCTTTTTGTTCCGGGATACACGTGCAGTAGTATTGACGAGCTGACGAACGACCATCCGTATAAGCGGATTATAGATGCCTACGTAGATGAGGGTTACACTACAATACGCATTGAAAAAAGTGGATTAGGCGATAGCAAAAACACGCCTCCATGCGAGTCTTGTGATTTAATGGATGAGATTGAAAATTTCGAAGTCGGATTGAAAAAACTGAAAACACTTCCATACGTAGACACCAATCAAATCATCATCGTTGGTCATTCCATGGGAGGAATTATTGTTCCCGCGATTAGCGCTAAAAACAACGTTGCTGGAGTAGTCGTTTATGGAACCACCGCTAAATCTTGGTTTGAATATCAATTGGAAATGTATCGCATTCAAAACGCATTAGCGGGAATGAATCCCATTGAAGTGGAGCAATCTGTTGTTGAGCAATATGATTTAAATTACAGGTATTTCGTTCAAAAGGAAAGTCTTGAAGAAATGGCCAAAGATGCAAAAGCAGATTCTGTTTTAAGAAGCGTTTGGGGGTATGATGGAAAAGGAAAAATCTACGATCGCAACGCTGAATACTGGAGACAAATACAAGACTATCCGCATTTGGAAAATTGGAAGAACACAACAGCCAAAGTTTTGGTTCAATTTGGAGAATCCGATTTCCAAGCCTTTTCGAAAGCCGACCACCAACAAATCGTGAACACCGTAAACCACTTCCACCCCGGAAATGCCACGCTCATCACCTACCCTTCAACAGACCACTACTTCGCGAAATCGGGCACCATGCAGGAAGCGTATGACAAATTTGCGAATGGAAAAATTCAACAACTGTTCGATGAATACAATACCGAAGTTGGCCTGTCTGCTGTGAGATGGAGTAATGCAGTGCTTTCAAAGAAAGATGCAGCAATACTTCCGGAAAAAGGATGGGAAAAACTCAACACAGAGCGCTATCCAGGAAAACAAGATGACATTGCTTTCATCAATGAAAAAGAAGGTTGGTATGTTAACGGTTATGGAAGTATTTATCACACTTCCAACGCCGGTGAAACCTGGGAAAAACAATTGGAAAAGAAAGGAACGTTCTTCCGCTGCATTGCATTTGTAGACAGTTTACGTGGATTTGCAGGAACAGTTGGGACTGATTATTTTCCGAACGTAACGGACACCATTCCGCTTTATGGAACAAGCGATGGAGGCAAAACCTGGAATCCGGTTTCGTATTCTGGTCCTTATGTGAAAGGATTGTGTGCTTTGGATATCGTGAGAGAGCAATACATCAATCACGGCAAAACCGATTATAAAATTCACATCTACGGAGTTGGTCGCGTTGGAAGTCCGGCCAACATGATGGTATCGCACGACGGAGGTGTAACATGGTCATCGAGCAGCATGAACAAAGACTGCAAAATGCTCTTCGATATTAAAATGTTCGACAAGAACACCGGCTTTGCGTGTGCTGCTTCAGATGAAGACATGGAAAAATCAAATGCACTCATATTAAAAACCATTGACGGCGGAAAATCATGGAAAAAAGTTTATCAATCCGAACGTCCATTTGAATGCACCTGGAAGGCCTCGTTTCCAACAAAGGAAGTTGGCTATGTTACAATTCAATCCTACAATCCTGATCCCAATGTAAAACAACAACGTATTGCGAAAACCACTGACGGGGGAAATACCTGGAATGAAATCAATTTGGTGGAAGATGCTGGAGCAAGAGAATTTGGCATTGGGTTTATTGACGAAAACCACGGTTTTGTAGGAACGATGAGCAGTGGGTTTGAAACCAAAGACGGTGGAAAAACGTGGAATCCAGTGAACCTTGGAAAAGCTTGCAACAAGATCAGAATTTATAAAGATGCCAATGGGAAAATTTATGGCTATGCAATTGGTGTTGAGGTAATGAAAGGTATATTCGAGTAACAAATAAAGAAGTTAATCGTCACTATAAAAAGAACTATTAATTTAAACATTATGAAAATTCGATTTCTACTCATGATTTCGTTGCTGCTATGCATGCACCAACTCATCGCTCAAACTACTCCATCACAAAAAATGGATGAGTTCTTAGAAAAAAAAGCAGATGGCTTCAATTCCTCTTATGAAAATAAAGATGTAAAAACCTACAACGACTTACTTTCGGAATATCTCTCGATTTATGAAAAATTATCTGAAGAAGAGAAAAAGCAAAACTCCTACATACTCAATAACATCTATTACACCTTTTCTTGTACATACTCTCTCCTGAATAATAAGCCATTAGCACTTACGTACTTTAAAAAAGCAATTGATGCGGGTTATAATGATTATGGTCACGTGCAGAATGATGCAGACTTGGACAACATTAGAAACGAAAAGGAATTCGTTGAACTCAATAAAAAACTCAAGAAAACGGGTGACTATCTGAGCATACTAAAAAGAGCCAGTGCTTATAATCTTTCAGACAAAAGAACAATTCCTGAATTTACCTATCAAGCAAGCGATAATCCCAATTTGGTGGAATTGCGTAAAGGATTCAATCTGGATAGCATAGCAGGAAAGGGAACTGATGTATTGAAAATTTTAAACCTGATGCATTGGATACATGATTTAGTTCCTCACGATGGAATGAATGGAAATCCGGAAATGAAAAATGCAATGAGTATGTTGGAGGTCTGCAAAAAAGAAAGTAGAGGATTAAACTGCAGAGGGCTTGCATTGGTTTTGAATGAATGCTATTTGTCTTTGGGCATTAAATCGAGAGTTGTTACGTGTTTGCCAAAAGACAGCCTAAAGGTTGACCTAGATTGCCACGTAATTAATTCCGTTTTTTCTGAATCGCTTAAAAAGTGGATTTGGATTGACCCCACATTCGATGCTTATGTAATGAATGAAAAAGGAGAACTGTTGAGTATTGAAGAGGTTCGAGAGCGTCTGATCAGTGACAAAACACTAATTCTAAATCCAGATGCCAACTGGAACAACAAGAGCACACAAACCAAAGAAGACTATCTTGAAAATTACATGGCCAAAAATCTATATATACTCGAGTGTCTATCTACCAGCGAATACAATATGGAAACAAGTGCAGAAGGAAAAACCTTCAATTATATCAAGCTTCTTCCCTTGGATTATTTTGAGCAAACCCCTGATAAAACAGAAGAAAAAGGAGAAAAAAGCAATTCGCTTTGGATTACCTACAAAACCAATAACCCGAATTTATTTTGGGAGCATTAGTGCTTCTCCATCTTGTTAAATAACAATCAATCAAATGAAAAGCAATCAAAAAATCATGCGCTTCCTGTACATTGGATTCACAGCACTTGGAATTTATCAGGCGTTTGGTGGTGAATTCAGCCAAGCAGCAATGTCACTGGGAGTGGCACTGGCCTTCGACCCTTTCAACCCAAATCAAACATGGAAGGAACGTCCACTTTGGCAAAAGGCAACACTCTTAATTCACCTTGCATTATGCGCAGCATTCTTCGGATATGAAATTGGATTCGCTGATCGCGGTTAATAACAAGACTCATCAACATCATGAAAAATTCAATAATGAAAACAAAACTATCCCTCCTTATCCTACTGACTTTTGTATCAATTGGGAGTCAGGCGCAATTACTCTATAAAATCGAAGGCAAAGGCCTTCAAAAACCTAGTTATATCTATGGCACGATTCACATCATGCCGAAAAAACAATTTGTAATTTCTGAGTCTATAACTACCGCTTTAAAGGAATGCGAAACTCTCGTTATGGAAGTGGATATAAACATGGATTTAAAGACACAAATAGATGCAGCACAACGTTCTCTGTTGCCAGATGGAAAAACTATTGCGGACATTACCTCTGCTGAAAACGCTCAGAAAATTAGACAATTCTGCATGGACAGTTTGCACTGGAAGGAATCAAAGTATACAAGAATGAGCAGACTTACTCCGTTCTTTCTAACCTCTGTGATATTGCAAGATTTAATAGGTAAATCAAAAAGCTTTGAGGTAGAGCTGAACAAACTTGCCGAAAAGAATAAGATGACAACACTGGGTTTAGAAACTATTCAGTTGCAAATGGATCTTGTTAATGACGTTCCATACGACGAACAAATAAAATTGCTTTTGGAAGGACTCACTACAAATAACAGCGAATACAACAACATGGTGGACTGTTATTTAAAAAAGGATATAAATAAATTAGGAGAATTGATGAACGATGCCGAACTCTCCCCTGAATTCTATTCTAACTTCCTTGTAAAACGAAATCAAAATTGGCTGCCATTAATTTCCAAACTGACTCAAGAGAAATCCATTTTCATAGCTGTTGGAGCAGGTCATTTACCCGGAGAACAAGGTGTTTTGAAGCTGCTTCAGGGGGCGGGTTATACCGTAACGCCAATTAACTAAAACGACATGAAATTTGGAATGAATGTTTCTAGAGCGTGGGATAAGTACTTGACTTTTTTGAACTTTAAAGCAACTTAATTGTCTTAAAATTGTCTAACCGCATGGCTAGACAAAAGTACAAACCAACCCATGTTACTTCTACGTTATGAGTAGTGCAAAATTTGGCTTTCTCATTCATCAAAGGAAAAAACTTTTTTGCTTATTCCTATCTTTCAGTTTGGGCGCGTTCGCTACTCAGTCAAACGCACAGGTCCTTGATTATTACTACATTTTTCAATCGACGGATACCTACACAGAAATTACCAACGATGTAACTCTTTTTTCTGGAACCTTCGACGACGGAGTGTCTGCCGCAGTTCCAACGCTTCCCGTTACCATGGGCGTGGTGCCGCACACTACATTATATGTCAGCACCAACGGATTCATGACGTTGAGCACTGCTCCTACTGCTAACAACTACGATCCGCTTTCGCAAGGGATTTCCGCTTCGGTCATTGCGCCTTTCGCAACCAACTTGGAGGGAGTAAATGCCACTTCAAAAATCAGCTACTCCATGGACTTTCAAGGCATACGTGTGCAATGGAAAAACGTGCGACGAGTTGGATATCCGGGTGAATCTTTTTCCTTTCAAGCACGAATAATAAACCAGGCCTACACAGGATTTGGATTTGGAAGCATCTCCTTCATTTACGGAGATTTTCAAGGTGTGGCAGTACCAAGCACTCCCGTGCATGTTGGCATACGCGTAGGTTCGGGAAATGCTTCCTCTACCTATTCAACAAGAGCTGTTGACCCAGGAGCGAGTTGGAACGCTGCCCTATTCGGTCCCTCCTCAGCTTCGACCTGTGCCTTCCCTTCCAGCAATACTACCGATGGCATTCCTGCACCAGGAATGAAACACGAATGGTTTTTGAATACAGGGTACCAAGGAATTACGAATACAGACGTTTCCCCTCTCTGCAACGGTTCAGGCAATGTTGTGATATACTCCAATTACGACGGTGGCACACTCAATATAAATGTTGACCAGAATATCCCCAACTTGAAAATAGGCATCTGCACCTACGAGCCCGTGCAGGTGAATATTACCGGACCATTTGCAGGTAATGTAACGAACGTCATTTACGCCGGATTCAATTCTTCTGCAGGCAACAACAACTGCGGGCTGGGCATTCCGACCACATCCATTTCCGGCGTAGCCCCTTCAATAACACAAATACTCACAGCCCCGCAGGTAGGCTATGAACCCTTACATGCAAATGGTTCAGGCGGCTGGGGCGGCCCTTTCAGCGGTCCAGGTCTCATGGTCGGGGTAAGTGGTCAATGTGATACACTTTATGTGGCAGGGGGAGGAAACACTCCCGATGAAGTCGTGTATTATTTTCTCACTGCCTTTAACGACGATCTACTGTTTCACCACACGCAATACCAATGCTGGCTCTCAGAAACCTACAACATCTCAGATGGGGGTACCTGTTGCATAAATCCCTTGGTGCCTGCATGGTCGATTGAAATGCCCAACGATACCACCTTGTGTTACGGCGAGTCCTTAACCCTTGGACCAATTGAAAATGTAAACGGACAAGCACCATTTACTTACGAATGGACCTTCAACAACGGTGTAGTTTGCGCAGATGCTTCTTGCACTGTTGTAGCAACCGAGGATGGGCAAGCTTGTGTAACTGTGACCGATGCAAATGGTCAAACACTTTCAGATTGTTTTAGCGTATCTGTAGACCCGCAAGTATTGATAGCCATCAGTGTTTCAGACACAGCACTGTGCATGCCTGCTCAATTCATATTGACAAACGACACAGACCCAAGCACGTTTACTTCTCAGCAATGGACAATAAACGGAGCACCCTACTCCAATCTGAACACTGTAACCTTTGTGCCTGATCAGCCCGGTGCCTTCGATGTTATGCTAGAAGTATCCACCGCCAACGGGTGTGCCTACGATACGCTAATCAACAATTACATAGCATCTTTTCCGCAACCCCAAGCCAATTACACAACCGATCCGCTGATTTTATATCCCGACAATACAGACATAACGCTCATTGATTTATCGTCTGGAAACATTGAATCCTGGTTGTGGACAATCTCATTGCCTTCTGAAGAAATTGTTAGCACTGACCAGAGCCCTGAAGTAAGCCTCCCTGCTAATTTCGAAGGAACATACCCCATACAGTTGGAGGTCACCACTGCAGAAGGTTGTATAGATTCCACCAGCGGGTTAATCATCATTAACGAGTTGTTTAATCTATATGTACCCAACGCATTCACTCCAAATGACGATGGTCTCAACGACGTTTTTCAGGTGGAAGGAACAGGGATAAATGCTTCGAACTTTCAACTTGATATTTTTAATCGTTGGGGAGAAACCGTTTTTTCGAGTAGTGATCCGCAACAAGCCTGGACCGGCGGGGCGAACGGAAGCAGCTACTACTGTCCCAACGGAGCCTATACCTATTGCATTTCAACCTATTCAATGAAGTCGGGAGAACGATTCGAATACAGAGGGTCTGTTTCAATTATACGCTAAAAGATTCTCATGAAGATTCTCATTACCACGGTCAGCTTCGTGTTTCTTTCACTAGCGCTTGTTGCCCAAAAAGAAGCGAATGTTTGGCACTTCGGCTTTGGTTATGGTCTTGACTTCAACTCAGGAGAGGCGGTTCAGATTACGGGCGCCATGTCCACGTTTGAGGGCTGCACGGCTTATTGCGATTCGGCCGGCAACCTCTTATTCTACTCCAATGGTGGAGGTCGGATACCCGCAAGCGGTCAGGATCCTGGACACATCTGGAACCGAAACCATGAGGTGATGTATGATATGCAAGGTCTAGAAGGAGGTGGTATGAGCGCTGCGCAATCGTCGGTAATCATTCCAGCGCCCGGTGAGCCGAATGTATACTACTTGTTTACTATCGATGAAATTGAGCATTATGTAGATGCGACCCCCGAGATATTGGCGTTGCAACCCAACGGCAGAGGGTTTCGTTACTTCAAAATAGACATGACCTTAAACAATGGCCTTGGCGGCGTGGTGGAAGCGGATGTTCAAGTCTATGATTATTCCCAAGAAGGTTTGTGTGCCATTCGCCATGCTAACGGAACAGATTATTGGATACTCATCAATCAAGGCACTGCAGGTATTGGGGTGTACAGTGTAACCTCTGCGGGTGTAGCTCTTTCATCGGTTTTTGAAACCGCAACGCCTTTGACGGGCACCATCAAAGCCTCTCCCATTTCGGGTAATCCGGAACCACTAGTTCTCGCAGTTTACAGCAAAGTTGTCACCTCTAGCGGTCTGTTGTTGGAGTTCGATTTAACGACAGGCGTTTTGTCTAATCCGGAACAGCTGCCCGCAGTAGGATCTGAGGCGGTCGAATTTTCGCACAGCGGCCAATACCTCTACGCCACCTCCACAGGTCTTGGAACTGGCACACAGCAATTGGTACGCTACAATTTAGAAAGTGCGTTTGAACAAGGAATTAGTGTTGCCTCAACACAAGAAGTGATTGCACCGGAAGTCACAGCATATTATATGCAAATGGCACCGGACATGAACATCTATTACAGTTGGTTCGATTTCTCTGGTGTTACCCACCTTGGAGCCATCAACTGTGCAAACAGCGAATCACCAACGGTTACACCCGAAGTGTTCAGTTACACCGGAGGCTTTGAAAATTTATTTGTTTCGCTTCCCAATTTCCCATCATGGATCTTTTACGACCCTTACACAGATTTCATAGAGTTCGGTCCCGACACCGTATACCTTTGTGAAGGTGATTCAATAATTCTCGATGCCGGGGTGGGCGATTATTGGGAATGGGGTGGCGATTGCTTCAGCGGTCCGGAAAGCACATGGCCCGACAACAACACGCGGTACTTCACCGTAACACAACCCGGAACCTATGTAGCCTGTGTAAATGGCCCCTGCTCAAACGGCAGTGGAGCCGGTGGTTGCGTATCTTCCGATCAAATCACTGTATTGCCTTGTGCAACAAATCCAAACATCTCATGCGACCTATTCAGCTTACCCGATTCGTTGCAAGTATGCGCCGGTGATACCCTGCAACTTGAAGCAGACCTCAGTCAAATAGCTACATACTCGGGACTTCAATGGTTAGGAGGTGGAACATTCATTCCTTCCAATACGGTTGCACAACCTCTTTATGTTCCTTCGGCACAAGAAATAAATGCAGGTTTTGCGAATTTAACACTACAGGTTTTCTTACAGGAAACAAATTCCGTAGGCGGAAACTTCCTCGCCTATGATCACAGCGGTGATGATATTATTTTCTATACGAACACCTCAGACGGCAGCGTAAATATTATTCAAAGCAACACAGGGAACGATTGGACAGCCATGGGATTCCGCACTGCAACCAACACATTGTATGGCATCTCTAATATTGTTACGGCACCTGCCCTATCGTCTGTAGACATTAACACAGGAGCGGTCACTCCAATATTTTCCTATACCAACAATCAATTTTACGCAGGAGACTACGACAATGTTAACGACCTGTTTTACGTCATTGGAATTCCAGAAATAAATAGCGGCGAACCATTGGCTCAAACGCTTTACACCATGGATGTAAATACCGGGGCTCTTAACACCATTGGTGATTTGAACTTGCTCGCCCTTGACAATTTCTTTGTTGCGGGAGGTGATGGTATAAACGGGCTAGCCTACGACCCTTCACTCAATGTCTTGTGGGCGACAACAACGAATGGGGAATTGTTTGAAATTAATACCAGCACAGCTGAAGCGGTTTCAGTAGGTAGTACTGTTGCGGATTTAAGAGGACTCGCTTACGATTACAATGCGAATGAATTGTGGGGTATTAGTACAAATGGTACGCTCTTTCATATCGATAAGTTCACTGGTAATTTAATTGAACAAGTGGTGAGTCAAGAACCTTTGGGTTTTGTAACTACCCTGACCTACGCTCTTCCCACTAATGGATCTGAGACAATATGCGCCGACATTGCAACCGTTGTTATTCATAACGGGAACACGCTCAACCTTGGCAATGACGCCACTTTGTGCGACGGAGAATCTATCACACTCACAGCAACAGGATTTGACGCCTACACCTGGCAAGATGGAAGCAACGGTGAAAATTTCACAGTGAATGAAAGTGGGGTTTACACCGTTGATGTCGTTGACGCTTTTGGATGCAGTTACAGCGATTCTATAACAATCACGGTAAATGATTCTCCGAACGCTGCATTCAATGCCAACC
Source organism: uncultured Bacteroidota bacterium (assembly GCA_903932685.1). Taxonomy (GTDB): domain Bacteria; phylum Bacteroidota; class Bacteroidia; order Flavobacteriales_D; family Sanyastnellaceae; genus CAIZGX01. The sequence continues at coordinate 13,525 of CAIZGX010000033.1, forward strand.
CGCAGCCTGCAACCATTGAGAATACGGAAATCACCTTCACCTCAACAAGTACTGGTAATCCTTCCTCGTATAACTGGAGTTTTGAATTCGGGACACCCAATACATCTTCAGTAGAAAATCCAGTAATCAATTTCCCGGCAGTACCCGGCAATTATGCAGTCTCGTTAATCGTCGAAAACCAAAACGGTTGCGTTGATACACTTAGCACTTTCATTCAAATAGATGGAGCAGGAAACTTAACGCTTCCAAATATTTTCACTCCCAACGGCGATGGCGAAAATGACAGTTTCCTTCCTTTCGAAGAATTTCCCGGAAGATGGCAACTCACTGTTTTCAATCGCTGGGGCACAGAGGTCTTTCATACGAACAACATAGCCCTTGGCTGGAACGGAGGAGATTGTATTTCTGGAACCTACTACTGGATCATTGAACCTCTTGAAGGACAGCAGGGTGAAGGCAAGTCAGGTTTCGTGATGTTACTACGACACTAATGCCCATCGCCTTTCGCTCCGAGAACCTTTCATTCATGAACCTTTCGAGAATCGAATCTTTCCAACCCAACCTAAGCTCCGCTTTAGTATCTTCGCTAGCGGTATTTCAAACCATATTTAACACATGAAAAAAGTAACTCTCTTTGTTGCTCTGCTCTTCTCTTTCGCGGCGCAAGCACAAAACATTAAATTCATTGAATACGATTTGCCAAACGGCTTGCACGTAATTCTGCATGAAGATCACAGCACCCCTATCGTAGCCGTTACCGTGCTTTACCACGTGGGTTCGAAAAACGAGCAAGTAGGTAGAACAGGTATGGCGCACTTCTTCGAGCACTTGTTGTTCGAAGGTTCAGATAACATTGGTCGCGGAGAATACGCGAAATATGTTGAGAACGCTGGTGGCGGACTAAACGCAAACACCACACAAGACCGCACTTTCTATTACGATCTTATGCCAAGCAATCAGCTTGAATTAGGCCTTTGGTTAGAAAGCGAACGCATGCTTCACGCGAAAGTGGAAAACAAAGGAATTGAAACACAACGCGAAGTTGTGAAAGAAGAAAAGCGTATGCGTTACGACAACCAACCTTACGGAAGCCTTCTTCCTGAAGCGTTGAAACACGCGTACAAAAAACATCCTTACGCTTGGTCTCCAATCGGAAGCATGGAAGACTTGAACGCTGCGAAAGACGAAGACTTCGTGAACTTCTACAAAACATTCTACGTTCCAAACAACGCCGTTCTTTCGCTAGCTGGAGATATGAACGTGGAAGAAACGAAGAAGCTTATCGCGAAATACTTCGGCGATATTCCAAAAGGAACAAACGCTATCCCTCGTCCAACGGTTAAAGAAGACATCAATACCGGCGAAGTTCGTGATACCATTTATGGAAAAGACGAATTGGCTATGATTGTTCAAGCCTACCACATTCCTGCGCAAGGAACTCCTGAGTTCTATGCTGTAGACATGTTGAACACCTTGCTTTCAAACGGAGAGAGCTCTCGCCTGAACAAATCAATGGTAGACGAACAACAACTTTCGTTGTACTGCGGCGCATTTACCTTCAACCTTGAAGATCCGGGATTGACGCTTGCATTCGGATTAACAAACATGGGCGTTGATCCAAAGACCTTGGAAGACGGAATGAACAAAGAGTTCGACAAGGTGAAAGAAGAATTGATTACCGAAAAAGAATTCGAGAAATTGAAAAATCAAATCGAAAGCGCCTTCGTTTCAACTAACAGTACCGTTGCCGGAATTGCTGAAAGCCTTGCGAACTACTACACCTACTACGGAAACGCGAATTTGATCAATACTGAAATTGAACGTTACATGAAAGTGACTCGCGAAGACATGATGGCCGCGGCGCGTAAATACTACACCGCAGAAAATCGCGTGGTGTTGTATTTCTTAAACGATCCAAAACTTTCTGCTAATTAAGAATCGAACGAAAATGAAATTCATATATACACTTCTTGCCGCATTGCTTGTTTCTACAGCCATTGCGCAACCCTCAAAGAAAACAACTCCGAAAGCAACTCCGCTCGACAGAAGCATTGTTCCTCAACCCGGTCCTGCTCCGAAAATTCAAATCGGAAAGGCTACTTCATTCACACTAGAAAACGGAATGAAAGTGATCGTGGTGGAAAACCACAAGCTTCCAAATGTAACCTATTCACTATCGTTGAATCTAACGCCGATTGCCGAAGGAAACAAAGCCGGATACATTTCTATTGCAGGAGATTTACTTTCTGCCGGAACAACAACAAAGACAAAAGGACAAATAGACGAAGCCATCGATTTCATTGGCGGACAGCTTTCTACTTCGGCTTCAAGCGTTTCGGGTTCTTGCTTAAGCAAACACAGCGAAACCTTGCTTGCACTTATGCAAGACATTCTTTTGCATCCAAGTTTTCCAGAAGAAGAATTGGAGAAAACAAGAAAGCAAATGATCTCTGGATTAACCAGCGAAAAGACCGATCCGAATGCAGTATCCGATAAAATTGGAAACATGGTGCGTTACGGTGCTCGTCACCCTTACGGAGAATTCGCTACAGAAAACACATTGAATAACATTAAGCGTGAAGACCTCATGGGTTATTACCAAACCTACTTCTCGCCGTTGGTTGCGACACTTGTTGTAGTTGGAGACGTTACGCCAGAACAAGCCTTGGCTTCTGCAAAGAAATATTTCGGTGAATGGACCGGCAATGCGGTTCCTGTTAGAACCTACCCCGCTCCTGCTGAGCTGAAAGGCAATCAAGTGGCGTTCGTGGCTATGCCTGGTGCAGTGCAAAGTGTTATTGACGTGACTTACGCAATGCCTTTGAACATTACCTCTGCAGATTATTTAGCTGCAACGGTATTGAATAATATTTTAGGTGGAAGCGGATTCCAAACACGCTTAATGCAAAATCTTCGTGAAGACAAAGCGTATACTTACGGTGCTTATTCTTCTATGAGTCCAGATGATGTAATTGGAAATTTCAGCGCAGGAGCTAGCGTGCGTAACGATGTTAGCGATAGCGCCATTGTGCAATTGTTATTCGAAATGGATCGCTTGTGCACTGAAGCGGTTTCTGCTGAAACATTGAAATCTGCGAAAAGCATTATGTCTGGAGCGTTCGCTCGTAGACTTGAAAACGCTGGAACTGTTGCGCAATTCGCTTACAACATTTCAAAATACAACTTGCCTGCAGATTACTACGAAACCTACCTCGAACGTTTGAACGCCATCACTACGGAAGACGTACAGGCTGCTGCTAAGAAATACTTGAAAGCAAACAACTGTTACATTTCTGTAGTTGGAAATAAAGACATTCTTGAAAAATTAAAACAGTTCAGCAAAAGAGAGGTGATGCAATTCAACACAGACGGAAGTGTATCGAAAGGAATTATTCCTCCAGCTGCGGGCGTTACCGCTGCTACTGTTGTTGAAGCCTACTACGCTGCGAACGGCGGCAAAGACAAATTCAAGAAAGTAAAATCAATAAAGCAAGAAGGAAAGATGAGTGTTATGGGAACTTCCATTAACATGGAAACCTTAACCCTCGACAACAAAATGCTTCGCGTGGAAATGAGCATGGGCCCTATAAAAGTTTCCACTCAGATTTTCGACGGAACGAATTTAGTGGTGAAGTCAATGGGCAAAGATGCACCTGTTGAAGCATCAGATATTTTGAAAGCGAAAATGGAAGCCGACTTCTTCGTTCGTGATCACATGGCTGATTTCGGACATTCGATAAACCTTGCCGGTAGCATCATGCGCAACGAGAAAGAAGTATATATACTTGAGACCTTAGACGAGAAAAAGAAAGTGGTTAAGACCGAATATTTCGACAAAGCCTCTGGACAATTGGTTTCAACTTTAGAATCAAAGGAAACCGAGCAGGGTCCGATGACTTCTGAAACAAACATCAAAGAATTCATGACCGTAGACGGAATGACTTTCCCAAAAAGTATTCAGTTGAATGCAGGCGGACAAGTGCTTGACATTGTAATGGAGAAAATTACCATCAACGGAAAAGTAAGCAAGAAAGCCTTCAAGGTAGACTAAATAACTTCAATGAAAGACAACACCAATTGCATTGTATCACTCGAACGCGCCTCTATTTTTCAAGGAAAGATATGTGTGTTAGAGGATATTGACTTCGAAGTATTCGACGGTGAATTCGTTTTCCTCATTGGTAAAACAGGAAGTGGAAAATCGAGTTTGTTGAAAACGCTTTACGCCGACATTCCATTGAAAAATGGAAAGGGAGAAGTGTGCAACGCCGATCTGCGTAAGCTCACGCTGAAGCGCATTTCAGAGCTTCGTAGAAAATTAGGAATCGTTTTTCAGAATTTCGAATTGCTCACCGACCGTTCGGTTTCTGACAATTTGGAATTCGTTCTGCGCGCAACAGGATGGAACAAAAGTTCCGCCATTCACAGTCGCATAGACGATGTGTTGGAGCTTGTTGGACTTTCAGAAAAGAAACAAAAAATGCCATTTGAATTAAGTGGTGGAGAACAACAGCGCTTGGCTATTGCCCGAGCGTTGTTGAACTCGCCGCATTTGATTATTGCCGATGAACCGACTGGAAACTTAGATCCGTCCACCGCAAAAGGCATTTTAGATTTATTGAAGATGATTAGCGAAGGCGGAACCGCTGTTGTTATGGCTTCGCACGATTATGATGCTATGCGCAAATACAGCTCACGCATAATATTGTGCAAAGGAAAAAAACTCATCGAGTCTCCGCGTCCAGAAGAAATAGAAGAAGCCATCGCCTAACGCTTCATTATGCAATGCACCGTTGTTATTCCAACCTTTCGAGACGCGCGCATTGCGCAAGCGCTCGATAGCATTGCAGCACAAAAAAACGTCCAGCTTGAAGTTATCGTCGTAGACGGCGCGAATGAACCCGAAGCGTTTCAATCACTACCGACTTATTCCTTCCCCCTAACTTTCATTCACGAAAAAGACAACGGCGTTTTCGACGCCATGAACAAAGGTATTGCTGTGGCAAAAGGTGAATGGATTTATCTCTTGGGAAGCGACGACCTTCTAGCAAATGAAAACACTCTTTCGCATTTAATTTCTCGCGGCGCACAAGCCGACGTAGTCTTTGGAAAGGTTGAAAACACAGGCCTTTCACATAGCGCTACTACAAAAATTCATATCCCTTCATTTCCAAATGGAATGTTCTGGAAGCACACCCTTCACCAACAAGGAGTCATTTACAAGCGATCTCTTTTTCAAGAGCGAACCTTCAACACCGACTACAAAATTTTAGGCGATTACGAGTTTCATTTCCACCTGAAAAATAAAAATGTTAAGGTGGAATACGTGAATGAAACCGTGGCGCATTGCGATGCAAACGGACTTTCAAAACGGTACGTTTGGAAATTGTATAAGGAAGAAATTTGCTTGAAGAATGAATACTTGAACGCTGTTCAAATGTTTGTTGTAGTTCCGTTTGTTGTTTCGAAATACCTTTTCAAAAAACTTACGAAGTAAGCGACTTCACACGATGTCCTTGCGGCGCATCCATAAAGTGCTGAATGAATCCAGCGCTCAATTCAGATGTGTTCAACGGAATTAATCGGTCTTTCAAATCGTCTACAGACGAAATGGTATCTATGTGCTCATTTATAAATCCGTATCCTTTCGGAAGTCCATCTTCCACCAAAACAAAAACAAATTCGCTGCTGTCTCTTCCGCGGTGCGTAAGAATAGCATGTTGTGGATTGAAGGCCGTTTTCATGGCCGCCACCATGCGTTCGTTGTGTTCTTCAAGACTCGTCAATTCTTCCTCGCTGAACATGCCAATGGCTTTCAATGAAAAGCCGTGGTAACTGCAAAATTTCACCAACCATTTATTGGCTTGTGGTAAGGTTGGAAAAATACGCAAAGGCGTTTTTTGTCCGGTCAACTGCGCAGCCATCAACCGCAAATAACCTTGTTGATCCTCGAATTGAAACAGTCCAACTTTCGGACGCTTCTTCTTTTGTGCCGCGTTGTATTTCGGAGCATGTAAACGAATCTCTTGGTCTTCCAACAGAAACGCAACCAACTCTGAAGAAGTCTCTATAAAATCGATGTGATGCACTTCATTCGAAAACGATACCTTCTTTTCCGGTTCTCCGTTCTGAAAATGCTCTTTGATGCGTTTGCGAATGTTCTTCGATTTGCCAATGTATATAGGCGTTCCCTTATTGTCGCGCATGTAATACACGCCCGTTGCCTTGGGAAGCTTGTCTATTGTGTCTTCTGGAAGGTGATGCGGCAGATAAGCTTCTGCATGTCCTCTTCCCAACATGGAATTCACACCGTCTAAACCAATCTCTTCAATAACCTTATCGAACAGCTCTGCCGTAGCCTTGGTATCACCCATAGCGCGGTGTGCGCTAGCGTTGGTAATGTTCAGTTCGCGACACAAATTGTCGAGGCCGTAACGCGTCATGTTTGGAAATGCTTTACGCGCCAAACGAATCGTGCACAAACGTTGGGGTGTCCAGGCATAGCCAATGGCATTGAACTCTTGCTTAATGAAATTGAAATCAAAGTTTACGTTGTGCGCCACGAATACCGCGTCTTTCAGCAGATCGTAGATTTCATCGGCAACGTCTTCAAAAACCGGAGCCCTCTTAAGCATAGCATCTGTAATACCCGTGAGTTGTACTACGAAAGGAGGAAGTCTTTTTTCAGGATTGATAAGGGTTTGGTAGGCATCAACGACCTTATGCCCGTCGTGAAGTAGAATAGCAATTTCTGTTATGCTACCTTGCTCAGCCCTTCCGCCGGTCGTTTCAATATCTGTTATTGCGTACAACATCTTTTCTCCGTGGCCCCGAATTTCGACCTATTTTTGAAGACAATCACCCATTGTTATGAAAAAAAGTTTCTTGTTCATATCTCTCTACTACTTCACAGTAGTGTTTACCCAGTGTATTGCTCAGAAGCGCGACGAACGCAAAGGCTTTCGTTTCGGACTGAACATGGGCATGTGCTTCCCGTCGAAGGTTTCAGCGAACTATTACAACGGAAGCGGTTTCTACAACAACAACATAGATCCGAACGGGGTGCGCGTGTATAGCATTGAAGATCGTTTGAATCTTACACCACTAGAGACGCAGTATATTACTTCGTACTTCAACGCAACCGGATTTCAGTTTCCATACGACGCTTATCCAACAGCTATGCGCTACAGCGGAGGCTTCAACATTGGCTTTCAAACGGCGTTTGATTTCAACAATAAGTCTTCTTTGATTTTCGATATGAACGTTTGTAAGGTGAAGGCGTACGATAGATTCACCATGCAGTTGAATGGCACCTCTGCCCAGCAGAATGGACAAACCGATATTCGCATTTTTAATATTGAAGGAAATGAGCAGCGTTTGAATTTAGCATTGGGCTATCGCACCGGATGGGCATTGAGCGGAAACGGATTGTATTTCATGCAGTTTGGAGGAAGTATGTTGGGAACGAAGGTGATTAACAACGTTGCTATTCTAGCAGATCGCAACTACGACTTAATCATTGGCGCAGTAAATCCAGCGCAGATGACAAACTACCAGCCACAAACTGGAGTAGGGTTCGGATATTACTTCAGCACAGGATTCTTCCTTCCTCTGGGCGAGCACAAAAACGCAGAGCTTTCATTGGCATTCTCCAAAGACAAGATGATTTTAAATATGAATGAATTCAAAGGCTGGAACAAAATGCTCACCTTCTGTTTCTCTATTTAAGTTGAAACGAATCGGCATCGTTTAGCGCAGGAAACTTCTCTCGAAACGCGTTCAATTCTTCCAACGAAAGTTCTTGGGTATGTTCGCCTCTGAAATTTACAATGGCCGAATCTCCGCTGTAGGCATGCCCGTTTCCATCTTCCCCAATGCGATTCACACCAATGACGTAAGCTACGTTTTCTATAGCGCGTGCTTTCAGTAAAGTCTTCCAAACTTCAGCGCGAACGCTTGGCCAATTCGCGACATATATCATCAAATCGAATTTCGGTTGTTCGTTTATCATTTCATTTCGCGTCCATACCGGGAAGCGCAAGTCGTAACAAATGTTCAGCAGAATATTCCATCCGCGCCACTCCACTAGGCATTGCTCCTGCCCTGCTTCGTAGTGCTTGTGCTCTCCCGCCAAGGAGAACAAATGACGTTTGTTGTACGTTGAAACTTCTCCGCTTGGACGAACGAAGAACAAACGGTTATAAGCCTGTCCCTCCTCGCGTACAGAGAGACTTCCAACGATAGCGGCGTTCAATCGAGCCGCTTCTTCCTTCAACAAAGTAACACTCGGAAACTCGTCGTTGACGAGCTCTTCAGACACGGTGGTATTCATGGTGAAACCGGTAGAAAACATTTCAGGAAGAACAATGAGGTCCCAATGATTGGGCTGTTGTTCTTGCAGTAACGCTTTGAAGTGTGCGCGGTTCTCTTCTTGATTTTCCCAATGCAGGAACGTTTCCAGTAAAAGTGACTTTAGTTTCATTTGCATTCGAAGGTAGAAGAAAATGGGATAAATCAATTATCTTGGCTTCATGAAAAAATGGATCTTTCTTTCTATTGCAGCTGTAGCTGTTGGATGTGCCGCTTCGAAGCAAGTAACAATTACTGAAGCTGATTTAAGTTTAGCGAAAACAGAATTCTCTGGAGTAACCCTAGCTGAATTGCAAACCGGACAAGTGTTGTACACAGAGCATTGCCAAAGTTGTCACGCGTTAAAAGATCCAGCATCTGAAGGCGTTCGCGGATGGAAGCATCATGTTCCTGAAATGGTAGAAATGGCGAACAAAGACAAAGGTGCCGACCTCGACAAAAAAGAAGAGCAAGCGATTCTTCGTTATTTGATTACGATGGGACCGCTAAAAAAATCGTAGATTTTTTTTGAACTGCGTTATTGGAAAACCGTAGGTTTTATTCCTATTGCATAATTGGAAAATCGTAGATTTTATACCTATTTCATAATTGGAACTGCGTTGTTATTATTGATTGAGAATTACAAAGTAGGAATCACGTAGTAGGAATTACGTAGTAGGAATTACGTAGTAGGAATTACGTAGTAGGAATTACGTAGTAGGAATAAAACCTTCGGTTTTCCAACAACGTAGTTCTAGAAGCTCGGACAAGCAATCGTTCTAAACTTCGCCTTAGAAACCTGCATAGACTTCGGAGTCTTGATGCTGTAGCCGAGGGTGATTGTTTTGCTTTCGCCAGTTGCTAACTTCATGTTCCAAGAAAGCTTGCCAGTGTTCTTTTCCAGCACGGCGCCAGAGATTTCCAACATAGCAACTTCAATCTGTCCGTCGGAAGAAATAGGAAGTTGATCTTCCAACAAAACATTGATCTCTTTGTCTCTGTTGTTACGCACTGTTGTTTCGAAATAGAAAGTTTCTTTTTCGTTATTACCCAACAATTGACGCTTACTTAATTCAGATTGCTTCTTGCGAACCAAGGCTACGCGCTTGTCTCTTCCCAACGAAAGCGAAAGCGTATCGTCTACTGAAGCGGTGTTAATGAAACTCTGTCCCAAGTAGGCCCCTGCGAAATATACACTCGCCTTTCCACTTACTAAATTCAAGGTGTTCCAACCAACAACCTTAGCCATTAAAAACGCATCGGCGTCTTGCTTCGGAACAGCATAATGCATGTAGGTTGCAGGCAAGGTGAACGACGTAACGTCTACCACATAAGGCTTTCCATCAGATAGAATCGTATAAGGCAATTCAATTTCAAACTCAGCACTCAACTCCTGAACTGCAACTTGCTGAAACGCCACTTCTCCTTCCCCATCTCTATCTTCCTTCTTCATATATTCACTGCGATTGCTCTTCATGTCCATGACCATCACCGACTCTAAATTCTTCTGAACGCCTGCAACTCTTTTTGTAGATTCTGCAATATCCCACGTCTCTAATGTTGGCTTCTCTGCACCTTGCAAGGGTTCGCTGGTGCTTAAAATCATGAGCACTTCCGTCCAATCCAATCCAGATTTGTTGAACACATTCGCGTGGTAATCCAACTTTACAGGATCAATGGCGTTCTCTGCGCGAACATCGTACTTCGGTGCCCAACCGGCGTTGCGAACCAAATATTTTAGGGTGAAGGTGGCGTTGCCACGCACCTTCGCATCCAACACCACAGTTACTTCAGAAGTAGGCGGATTGGTCTTTGCATTCATTTCTAGCAATTGCGCAGTATAACCGGCTGACTCCTTAATAAGCCTGCGCTCTTCTGCATCTGCCTTCAATAAAAAAGTATTGATCTCGTTGTTACGCTTGCGAAAAAAATCGGCAGCCTTCTCAATTTCTGCAATAGGAACGTTGTTCGCTGTTCCGCCAATGGCTTCGTTGCGAAACAACATGTCGCGCTCTTTCGCATACACGCCTTTCTCTGCGCGCAAGGTTGCTAACTTCTCTTCCACCAAAGCCGACTTTTCTTGCAACTCAGCAATCTTCGCATTCGGCGTTTGCTCTTTCAAATAATTGTTTCGAATGGAAACACTTTGAAACACCACATTCTTATTTCCACATTCCAACACCACACTCTCGGGCTGCATGTCGGCGCTTAGACCTGTGAACACAATAGTCTGCTTTCCTTGCGAAACCTGTGTTTCAGCCGTATGAACCAATTGCGCACCTTGAAGGTACACTGTCACTTGCGTAATCTTCGAATCTACATTCGTCTGCGCAAATAAGCCAAGGCTTGTCACAATTGAAAGGCAAAGAGCAAATACTTTTTTCATAATTAGAATTTATATTGAAGAGAAATTTCGTGATTCCATTGTTGAAGTGAACGGTTCTGGTCATTCGCCAAGCCCGTGTAACCGATGACAAATTTTCGAAAAATATAATAGCCGCGAACGTATGCACCCGCATGCGCATTATCCCATGCGCGAACGCCCACACCTAACATGTATTTATTTCTTGCGGTAAAATTCAGTCCGGTCTGAAACTGACGAACTTTCTCTTCGCCTTCAAAACCGCGCTTGTATATTCCTGAAAAACTCAAATTCGATCTACGCGAAAGACGCGCTACGGCTATTCCAACTTGGGCGCTCATGACTTTCGAAAGTACAGTGACTTCATTTTCAAACGGAGTCACCTGCATGTCTTCGTTCTTGTATGAGACTCCCGCTAGAAACCTTCCAGCCGGATTGCTCATGACATTCAAACCGAAGGAATAATTAAAATTATGATTTTCATAATTGGTGAATTCAGCGCGTGCACCAAATCCTACGTGAAAATTACTTCTTGAAGTATACGAATGCGTGGCAAACTGCAGAGCTGCAGCATTGAAAGCGTTTCCATTATTGTACAGATCAATTCCCACCGCAGAATAAATGCGATCTAAATTCAACTGACCTTGAAATCCACCAGCACCGTTGGTTTGACGATACATACCTGCTTTGTTGTAGTCTAACGGCGAAACCACAAAAGACGGATTCTCTGTACTCAAATAAGCCATGGGATTCAATTGTCTAAATTGAGTCCATGCTAGAGAAGCATTCAAAAAAAATATGAAGAACAATATCCGTTTCACTTCAACGAATATACTGCGTTAAACGATGAGCGGCTTCAAGAATATCGGCATCCTCCTTCGCGAAACAAAAACGCAAACGTCTTGCTTCGCTTCCGTTTTCATAGAATGGAGAAAGCGGAATACTCGTCACCTTCGCTTCCTTGTTTAATCGAACGGCAAAATCGAAATCCGACTCTTCCGAAATTGCACTGTAATCGAGCACTTGAAAATAAGTTCCTGCGCAAGGCAAGACTTTCCAAGCACTTCCGTTTAACGCCTCTACAAATAAATTTCTCTTGCGCTCATACATGCGCGATATCTTGGAATAATCAACTGTCTTCATGTATTCAGCAATGGCGATTTGAAACGGAGCGTTGCAGGTGAAGACGTTAAACTGATGTTGCTTTCGAAACTCTACCATCCACTTCGCATCGCAAACAGCATAGCCCAATTTCCATCCGGTTGCATGAAAGGTCTTCCCGAAGGAATACACCAACATCATGCGTTCCCGAAGTTCAGGGAATTGCGCCAAACTCTCGTGCTTTCTTCCGTCGAACACAATGTGTTCATACACTTCATCGGAAATAATAAAAATATCGGTATCGCGAACTACCTCTAAAAGTTTGTGCGCATCGTCTAACGAATTCACAGCACCGGTCGGATTGTGTGGCGTATTGATGAGCATGAGTTTCGTGCGATCGTTGATTGCAGCTTTCACCTTCTCCCACGGAATGTGAAAATCTTCTCCTTCCAATTCAATCCAGACAACCTTACCTCCATTCAGCTCAACAGCCGGCGCATAACAGTCGTATGCCGGAGCAAAAAGAATGACTTCATCTTCAGGGAAGATCAAAGTTGAAATGGCTGTGAAGATGGCTTGCGAAGCACCCGCAGTGATGTTCACTTCCGAATTCCAATCGTAATTGCATCCGTGCTTGGCGTTTAATTGCTCCGTGATAATCTGACGAAGAACAGGCATGCCCGGCATGGGGGCATACTGATTGAATCCGTCTTTCATGGCCTTGGTCACCAAATCAATTAAACGATCGTCTATTGGAAATCCAGGGAATCCTTGTCCCAAGTTCAAAGCGCCTTCTTGCAAAGCAAGGGCCGACATGGTTGAAAATATGGTTGTGCCTACGTTTGGTAATTTCGATTTCATGGAACGAAGATAAAGACGACGTGGCGTTGAGCAAGATTTCTTAATTTCACAGGCATGAAGAATTACATTCTGTTTCTCTTTCTGTTTCTAACTTCAACCCTGCGGGCACAGGACATCCCCACTGCGCCCGGATATGCGAGTAAAATATCCGGAGAGGAGATCAAGTATTTCTCACCCTTGCATGAGTTTGCGAATACCGCATTGCTCACACGTGCGAATGGCAAATCGCCTATTTCTCTTCAACTTGAAATTGAAGAATATGAAAGTGAACTTCGAACGTTTGAACTTCTTATTGGACATTCAACAGGCACGAGCAGCGGCGAGCGTGAATTCATTTTTTCTATTGATGGAAAAGAACTTTTTCATTTCGCTACTTCTCCGAAAGAACCGCTTGGAACCGTTAAAGCAGGAAGAAGCGATGATGACATTGCCTTTGAATTCCGAACGCACGAGCAAGACATTAACAAAGACGCCTTCGGATTTCTTCGAATAGAAATACCTGACAGACTGCTTAACAAAGGAGAACTTACTGTTGTTGGTGTGAACGCTGAAAGTCGAGATTGGTTGATGGTTTTCGAGTACAAGCGAACATTGAAAATTATTACAACACCGACGCAATTGGTTCTTCGGAAAAACAACAAATTGCAAATGAACATTGCAGTAGACTATCCCCACTTGCATTTCAAACCGCCAAGTATGAAAGTGGTTTCGAAGTATTTCGAAAATACGTTTCCTGTTATTACCGGATACAATTCCATTTCCTTGGAAAGTTATCCCGCAAGCTTTTCAGGCATAGACACTCTTCGGTATTTCTTGGGAAACAAATTGGTGCATACCGAACTCGTAGCCATTCAACCGCGCAAGAATTTCGACTTCCACATTATACATCATTCGCACAACGACATTGGCTATTCGCACCTTCAAACCGAAGTAGAAAAAATTCAAACCGAAAATATTTACAAAGCCATTCGTTGGTCCATTGTTCCTGAAAATGGGGACTGTCAGCCTATCTGGCACATCGAGAGTTTATGGGCGGTTGACAATTTCATGAAGCAAGCTTCGAAAGAAGAGATTGCACTCTTCATTCAAAAAGTAAAAGAAGGACGCATTGTTTTGTCTGCGAACTATGCGAACGTGTTGAACGGATTGTGTCAGCCTGAAGAACTCAACTGGATTGTTGCTTACGCGAAACGCCTGGAAAAAGAATTCGGCATACGCATTCAAAACGCGATGATCACAGACATTCCCGGCATTACGTACGACGCTTTGAACATGTATGTGCAGAACAACATTCCGTATTTATCGTTGGGACCGAATTACGTTGAAACACATGCAGACCATGGCGATCGTGTAGGCAAGGTTATTCGCGAGTGCGGCGATGACATGTTCTACTGGACTCCGAAAAACGAGCCGAACAAAAAGCTTTTCGTGTGGACCGCAGGGAAAGGATATTCTTATTTCCACAACATTCAAGAGAATGAAAAACAAACAAAATGGGAGAATAAAATCTCAGCGTATGTGAATGAACTCGTGGATAAGAAATATCCATATGAATTGGTGCAACTGCGCTACACAAAGAACGCCGACAACGGTCCAGTAGACACGTCGCTCTGCACCTTCGTGAACAATTGGAATGCGCGATATTCTTCACCCAAACTCACGCTTTCCAGCGTTGACAAGCTTTTCAGTGAATTTGAAAAACGATATGGAGAATCGCTTCGCACTGTAACGGGTGAGATTTCTCCGTATTGGGAAGACGGCGCTTATTCAACAGCAGAAGAGGAAATGCTTAACAGACAACTTGCGCGATTAACTGTTGCACTGGAAAAGCACATTTCACAACTTCCACCTTCGAAAGAAAATCAAGAGGAGCTTTTCGAACTTCAAAAAAATATTATTCTCTTTCACGAACATACGTGGGGATCGTGGTGCAGCATTTCCGACCCGGAAATATTTTTCACAACAGAGCAATGGCGCATTAAGAAATCGTTTCTGGATTCAGCAGTGAATCAATTCCATGATCTCGCAAACCAATTGAAATTCATGTATGCCGAGAATCAACCCATTCGCAAACCCAAGGCTATCTATGATTACACGGTGAACGAAAAAACAGGAGCGATTGACCGCATTTATTTCGACAACGATTCATTGGTTTTTTCGGAAAACAATCACCTCTTTGAATTTATTTATTCAAAGGGAATTTCTCCACAAGAATTTATGTATCCGCAAAAGGTTTCTGTGTATACCATCGTCGATACCCACGACAAAAAATATGTTCAAGTCAACTTTGAGCTTCCTTGTTCTAAAAACATTTCGGTTTATTATTCTTTGTGGAAGGAAGACGGCATTATTCGCATGAGCAGTTCGTTCGAAAAGCTATTGGAGAAAGACAAAGAGTCTTTGCACATCTCTGTTGGAACGGGAAAGAACGGAACCTTAACCTACGGAAAAGAAGGAAGCGAATTAGACTTCCTGACCTCTCGCCTACCCGGCTCGAACGCCGATTTCATCTGTACCACCAATGCCTTCAACCTAAACAACGGTAAGTACACTGCGTGTGTGTATTCTCCGCAATTGAATTTGGTTGAAGTGGGAAGCATGGTGAACGAAGAACAGGTAAACGGCGCAAAGGTTTGGAAAGAAAACTCAACCGACCTTTCGAAGATTTACCTCTATTTGTTCAACAACTATTGGCACACGAATTACAAAGCTTATCAGGAAGGGAATTTGCTCTACAACATTGACTTTTGGATGGAGTGATTCAACGCAAGATGTTTCACAAGATTCTTCGAAAGATGCTTCGCAATGTTCAATTTAAAAAGTTGTAAAATATTGTTACAAACTTCACGTTGAGAACAGCACTCAATTATATTTTTCTTTCATGAATAAATCTGCTACTGCTTTTAAATTCGGAATCATTGCCCTGCTGCTTGCGGCTATTGTTCAGTGCTCTTCTTCTGTAGAACAAGGTTCTTCGAAAGGTCAAATTCACGGAGTGAAAGATGTTTCACAAGATGCTTTGCAAGATGTTGCGCAAGAAAATCTCGAAGGGAATACCGTGGCGACGCGGTTTAATGTTGCGAACGGCTATGCCCGAAAATCCTACCCTGCCGGGACGTTCGGAAATTATTTGCAGCAGTTGCCACTGAAGCCTGCGGGAACGCTAACGAAGCGATACAACGGAGAAACGAAACCGAATAAAGTTGCAGCAGCCGTCATTGACATTTCAGTTGGAACTTCAGATCTGCAACAGTGTGCCGATGCCATAATGCGACTGCGCGCAGAGTGGCTGTTTGCAGAGAAGCGATTCGATGAAATTTCATTCAACCTTACAAACGGTTTCAATATGAAATATTCCGAATGGAAAAAAGGAAAGCGATTGAATTCCGCATGCAACGGATGGACAGCCGGAGGCACCGCTTCAGAGACGCACGACGATTTCATGAATTACATGAAGAAGATCTTTACTTATGCAGGAACGCTTTCCCTTTCGAATGAACTTCAATCCAAGAACATTGCAAACTTGGAAGCCGGCGATGTCTTCATTAAAGGCGGATCTCCCGGACACGCCGTTATTGTTGTTGATGTGGCCGAAGGAAGTGAAGGGAAGTTATTCTTGCTAGCACAAAGCTACATGCCCGCGCAAGACATTGAAATTCTAAAGAATCCGAACAACACGGGAATGTCTCCCTGGTTCAAGGCCAGCGAAATGGGCTTACTCGAAACTCCCGAGTGGGATTTCGATTGGAGTCAATTAAAAACTTGGCCTTGACTCTGATTATATTTGAAAATGAAATTTAAGATCTTCACACTGCTTGCATTCCTTCAAGCAGGACAGGCTTTTGCGCAGACCTCAGACAATTGGTTTCAAGATGCGAAATTTGGAATTTTCATTCACTGGGGAATTTATTCGGTGAAAGGAATCGATGAGTCGTGGTCTTTTCACAACAAGAAAATTCAGCATAGCGATTACATGGCGCAAGCCAAGGGGTTCACCGCGAAAAATTACAATCCAACAGACTGGGCAAACCTAATAGAACTTTCGGGTGCGAAATACGCCGTTGTCACTTCCAAACATCATGACGGGGTTGCCTTGTGGGACACGAAAGTTCCTTATTTGAACACCCCTGCCAATCAAAAAAGAAAAACGCCTTTCATCAACAGCATTCCGAAAACTTCTCCGGCGGGGCGCGATGTCTATTCTCCCTTGATTGCTTCCCTTCAACATAAAAAAATAAAAATCGGAATCTATTATTCACTCATCGACTGGAGCCATCCGTGCTATCCCGGCTTTTTAAAAGACAGCACGCGTTATAAATTTACCGACGACGCCGAGCGTTGGAATGTCTTCAGAACATACAACGAAGCGCAAATTTTGGAACTGCGCAATGCGTACAATCCAGATTTATGGTGGTTCGACGGAGGATGGGAACATTCGGCCGAAGAGTGGAATGCCTTCGCCATTCGCGACAGTCTTGTGGCGAAAAACAAAAGCGTGCTCATCAACAATCGCCTTCCGGAATGTGGAAATTATGAGACTCCCGAGAACTCCTTCCCCATTCACAGAAACGAAAAACCATGGGAGCTGTGCCTTACCCTCAATAAAAACTGGGGCTGGCAGCCGCAAGACACTGCCTTCAAAACTCCCGAGCAGATTATTCACATTCTTACCGACGTGGTTTCCTTGGGTGGGAATTTATTGCTCGACATTGGTCCGAAGGAAGATGGCACCTTTCCCATGCAAGTGAACCAAGTATTGGAAGAGACCGGCAACTGGCTGAATCACTACGGCGCTGCGATTTACGGAACACGCGCAGGTTTGCCTCGCGAGTACTGCGAATTCCCGACGACCGTGAGCGCAAACGGACATACGCTCTTCGTTTTCGTTCCGAATGGAATGGAAACGGTGTACTTGAAAGGCCTTCTTCCAAAAATAAAATCGGCCTTTTATCTCGACAACGATGCTCGTTTGAACTACGAAATCATTGGTAAGATTTCCTGGAGTTCACATCCCGGACTTGTTTCGTTGAAAACTTCCGGAAACGGCCCAACTCCCTATACCCGTGTAATAGCGATCGACCTAGAGGAAAGCCTTTGGAACGACGAGGGAAAAATGAAGTTAGACGACTTGAAATAAGTTATCTTCGCATCAGTTTTTTAAACGTACTACATGTCGAACGCATCTACGCAAATTGCAACGCTTGAACAAGCACAAGAAATGGGACTTCGTCCCGAAGAATTTGATCAAATCAAAACCATCTTAGGCCGCACACCGAATTTCACGGAAATGTGCGTGTACTCTGTGATGTGGAGCGAACACTGCTCTTACAAAAACAGTATCAAGTGGTTGAAAACCCTTCCGAAAGACGGACCACACATGTTGGTGAAGGCCGGAGAAGAGAACGCAGGTTTGGTTGATATCGGCGACGGCTTGGGCTGCGCCTTCAAAATAGAATCGCATAACCACCCGAGTGCGCTTGAGCCATACCAAGGCGCGGCTACCGGTGTTGGTGGAATTAATCGCGACATCTTCACTATGGGTGCGCGTCCGATTGCGCAATTGAATTCATTGCGTTTCGGTAAATTAGACAATCCGAAAACCAAGTGGTTGTTGGAAGGTGTGGTGAAAGGAATTGGTAATTACGGAAACGCCTTCGGTATTCCTACTGTTGGTGGTGAAGTGTTTTTCGACGAGAGCTACCAAGTGAATCCTCTGGTAAACGCCATGTCTGTGGGCTTGGTTGAAAACGGAAAGATGATTAGCGCGAAAGCGAAAGGAGTTGGCAACCCGGTTTACATTGTTGGTTCTGCCACTGGAAAAGATGGAATAAAAGGAGCGTCGTTCGCTTCGAAAGATATTACCGCAGAATCTGCGAAAGATTTGCCTTCAGTTCAAGTGGGCGATCCTTTTCAAGAAAAATTATTGTTGGAAGCGACCATGGAATTGGCGGAAACCGATGCTATTGCAGGAATGCAAGACATGGGTGCTGCAGGTATCACCTGCTCAACCTCTGAAATGAGCGCGGGTGGTGGCGTTGGAATGGATATTTATTTAGATAAGGTTCCAACCAGACAAGAAGGCATGCAGCCGTTCGAAATTTTACTTTCTGAATCGCAAGAGCGTATGCTTATCGTTATTAAGAAAGGACACGAAGCAGAAGTGGAAGAAATATTCGATAAGTGGGATTTGCATGCGAAAGAGATTGGTGTAGTGACTGAAGGACCTATGGTTCGTTATTACATGAACGGCGAAGTTGTTGGAGAAATTCCTGCAGAGAGCTTGGTGCTTGGCGGTGGTGCTCCCGTATACGAGAGAGAATACAGCGAGCCTGCTTATTATGGGGAGAACAAGAAGTTCAACATGGATAACGTGCCTGAACCGAAAGATTATGTTGTGACTGCAAGACAGTTGATTGCTTTGCCGAACATTGCAAGCAAGCGTTGGGTGTATGAGCAATACGACAGCATGGTGGGTACTGTAAACATGAGTACCAATCGCAAAAGCGATGCGGCTGTTGTGAACATAAAAGGAACGAATAAAGCAATTGTTTTAACTGTCGATTGTAACGCGCGTTACGTGAACAACGATCCTGAAATTGGAACACAAATCGCAGTTGCGGAAGCAGCGCGTAACATTGTATGTTCAGGCGGTGAGCCTTCTGCAATTACCAACTGTTTGAACTTCGGCAATCCTTATAACCCTGAGGTGTACTGGCAATTCGTAGGCGCTATAAAAGGGATGAGCGCAGCTTGCACGAAATTCCAAACCCCCGTAACTGGCGGAAACGTGAGCTTCTACAATCAGACGGCGAAAGCCGACGGATCAGCTGCACCGGTCTTCCCTACTCCTACTATTGGTATGTTAGGTGTAATGAAAGACAAGAGCTTACAAATGACCTTGGATTTCAAATACAAAGGCGATTTGATTTTCCTTTTGGGAACTACACAGAACGAAATTAATTCGAGCGAATACTTAGCGAACATTGTCGGAACCCTTGGTTCTCCTGCTCCTTCTTTCAACATGGAAGAAGAATATCAACTTCAGCATTGCATTAAAGGACTTATCAAAAATAGTTTCATTAACGCAGCGCACGATGTGAGCGACGGAGGCTTATTTACGACCTTGGTTGAAATGTGTTTACCGAACGATCTTGGGTTTGATGTAGTTACCGACAGTGAAATTCGCAAAGATGCATTCTTGTTTGGCGAATCGCAGAGCCGTGTAGTTGTTTCAGTGGTGGAAGACGACGAAGATAAATTCTTAGATTACGTTGCTGAAATGAATATACCTTGCTTGCTATTGGGACACGTGACCAAAGGAAGATGTACGGTTGACGAACAAAATTTTGGGCTGATTGCAGATTATAAAGAACTTTACGACAATGCAATTGGAAAAGAAATGGCGAACTAAACCATCGAAATGAAACTATGTCGTTTGTAAAATTCATTAAATCGAAATACGGAAAGAAACAAATGCTCATCATTTTGGGCTTGAATTTGTTCTTGTTCCTTGCTGTTGTTTGCTTTTTGAAATTTTACACGCGTCACGATGAAGCCATTCAGATTCCAGATTTAAAAGGAAAAACCGAAGCGGAGGCAAGAGCCATTTTAGAAGACCTCGATTTGGAAATGGTTATTACCGATAGCTTATTCGTTGCGACAGCTGTCCCTGGCTCTATTCGAGACCAAAGCCCCAAGGCTGGAAGTATGGTGAAAGATGGTCGCGTAGTTTTCATTAGCATTTTCAAGCGCACACCACCCATGGTTCCGATTAATGTAAAAGAAGGCGATCACATTCAGATTGCCTCGCTGCGCCTGACTAATAAAGGAATCAAATTTCAAATTAAATACTCCCCGAACAACAGTATGATTGGAGTTGTAATTAAGGCGGAGTACAACGGTCGATCTCTGAAATACGGAGAGCTATTGGAGCACGGTCAAACGGTAGTGCTAACGGTCGGAGAAGGTGCGAAAACAACAGTCCCTGTCCCGAATCTTTTCGGATTGTCTTACTTCGATGCTATTCAATTGTTGAACAGCATGAATTTATCTGGGCAAGGCTTCTTCGAGCCTGTTGCATACAGCACTTCCGATTCAGCAGCTTATCACGTCTGCAGACAAGACCCGAAATATTCTTCCCAAGCTATACCTATGGCCGCTGGAAGATTCATAGACTTTTGGTTGAGCAAAGAGCCCTGCACAATAGATACGTTAATCAATCCGTTTGAGCAGCAACAAGACCTATTCGTACCTTAATGAAAAATCTTCTTTCCATCGTTTTCTTGTTTGCATTTTCGTCAAGCTTCTCGCAAGAAACCGAGACTGTTATTCGATTCGATGCACAGCGCAATGCGCAATCTAAAAAAGAATTTATTTGGAAACTGCAAGGCGAAACCCGCGGCGGAACTGCCAGTTTAACGCTTCCCTTTTTCGATGATTTTTCAAGATACTCCTTGCCCACAAATGACCCTGCGATCTCTAATACATGGCAGCGTTGGTCTGACACCTGTGCATTTA
Organism: uncultured Bacteroidota bacterium; assembly: GCA_903932685.1. Classification (GTDB taxonomy): domain Bacteria; phylum Bacteroidota; class Bacteroidia; order Flavobacteriales_D; family Sanyastnellaceae; genus CAIZGX01. The sequence continues at coordinate 34,715 of CAIZGX010000033.1, forward strand.
TAAATTCCGGATTCCCAATTGCTCCTCCTTCTATAGGCGTAGCAACCTTAGACGGATTGCGAGCAGATGGTTATCCATACAATTTCGCCGATGAGTTTTCATATGGAAGTGCAGACACGTTAACTTCTCTTCCAATTGACCTTTCTACTTTAACCGCTGGAGATCAAGTTTTTCTTTCTTTCTTCTACCAAGGTGGAGGAATGGGTAACAATCCTGATTTAGGTGACAGTTTAATTGTTGAATTCTACTCGCCTTTCGGCGCTGGTCAATGGGCGCAAGTATGGACCAGTCCAGAAGTTTTTCCAACAGACACCTTCGAACAAATATTTATAGCAGTAGGTGCTCCCGAGTATTTGCTCGATGGGTTTCAATTTAGATTCAGAAATTTCGGAACGTTAAGTGGTGCTTTCGATCATTGGCACATTGACTATGTTCAGCTCGATGCTGGAGTAGATTCAAGCAATGTTATTTTCGATGAAGTGTGCATGCAATATCCACTGCGCTCATTACTGAACGAGTACACTGCTATGCCTTTGACTCACTTCGCGGCGAATGCAGGCAACAGCATGGCTTCGAGCATTGGCGTTCAAGAACGCAACTTAGGTAACGACGAAAATATTGTAACCAGTTACAGTGTAACGAAGCAAGACGGAACATCGCAGACGTTCAACGCGGTTGATTTCAACACAGCTTTGAATGCGAATTCTTCCTTCACAAGAACGATTAACCTGAACGGATTTACTTACAACGTCACCCCAGACGACACGTGCTCTTACTTCGATGTAAAAACTTACATCAATCCAACAGATGCGCGTCTTCAAAACGACACAGCAACTTTGCGTCAGTATTTGTATAACTATTACTCCTACGATGATGGCACCGCAGAGCGCGGCTATTCAAACGCTGCGGCAGGTGGAATGATTGCTATGAAGTTTCGTGCTGAAGTTACAGATTCACTTTTAGGCTTGTTCGTGCACTGGTTACCTTCAGGGGTTAATGTTACCGCTGAAACATTCTTACTTCGTGCATGGAGCGACGGAGGCACGCAACCGGGTGCAGAATTAGATGAGAATTTCAATTATCAGCATCCCGCTTTTTATACTCACGGAGAAAATTACTTCTCGTATTACTCATACGACAACCCTATTGCAGTAACTGGAAACTTTTACGTGGGTTGGGTTCAAAGCGGATCCGTTGGTCTTCCAATTGGAAATGATAAAAGCGGAACGGTTAACGCAACCAAGGTATTTTACAACAGTGGATTTCAGCAGCCGTGGCAGCAGTCTAGCATTAATGGCGCCTTGATGATTCGTCCTGTCTTTAAATCTGGAAAATCTTCGGTTTGGAATTCAGTAAGTGAGACACAAACCATCAGTCCTTCCGTTTACCCGAATCCGTTCATCGAAAGCTTTACCGTTCAAGGATTGAATGAAAATTCAACCTATACGATTTCGGTTATTTCATCCACAGGACAATTGATTTCATCTTCCATTCAATCACATGTTACGCGTGTTGAAATGGAAAACAGCCACTTGTCGAACGGCATTTATTTCATTCAAATCATAAACAATTCAACACAAGAAATCATTCGCTTAAAAGCAATGAAAAAATAAGATGGAAGAAAACGAAATTCTAGACGAACAGGAAGAAGGGTTTTTCGAGCATCATCGAATTGTATCAGACAAAGGCCAAAAGCTTATGCGCCTGGACAAGTTCTTGGTAGATCGCCTGGAACGCACTTCCCGGAATCGCATTCAGAATGCTGCCGAGGACGGTTATGTAAAAGCAAATGGTGTAGCTGTTAAAAGCAGTTACAAGGTAAAGCCGAACGATGTTATAACCATTGAAATGCCTTATCCCGTGAGGGATATGGAGCTTATTGCTGAGGACATACCTATTGAAATTGTGTATGAAGACGATGCGTTGGTTATACTCATGAAGCCTAAAAACATGGTTGTTCATCCAGGCTTCGGAAATTTCTCGGGCACCTTGCTTAACGCTATGCTCTTTCACTTTCAGAACTTACCCATGAATCCCGATGCTCGTCCGGGCTTAGTTCACAGACTCGACAAGAATACGACGGGACTTATGGTTATAGCGAAGACCGAAGAGGCGCTTACGCATTTGGGTAAGCAGTTTTTTGACAGAACGCTTGACCGACGATATGTGGCGCTTGTTTGGGGCGATGTGAAGGAAGACGGAACCGTGATTGGAAATACAGGACGAAGTTTAAAAGACAGAAAAGTGTTCACGGTATTTCCTGAAGGCGATCACGGCAAACATGCGGTTACGCATTACAAAGTGTTGAAGCGTTACGGATATGTGACTTTGGTGGAATGTAAACTGGAAACCGGAAGAACACATCAGATTCGTGTTCACATGAAGCACATTGGGCACACCCTCTTCGGCGACTTCGAATACGGCGGCGATCGAGTACTGAAAGGAACTACGTTTACGAAGTACAAACAATTCGTACAAAACTGCTTAGATTTATTACCAAGACAAGCCCTTCATGCAAGAACACTTTCTTTCACCCACCCAACCACTGGAGAATGGATGAGTTTTGAAAGTGAACTTCCTGCGGATATGCAAGCTGTTCTTGACAAATGGCAGAACTATTCTGAAAATAGTATGAAAGGATAGTGCTCGTATTACAATTCTTGACTTAAATTGGCGCTTTGAATTACATGGCAAACGTCATTTTTCAAAAACTATGGCTGAATCTACTGGCTCTATTTACAAGACGTTAAGCGATTTGCTTCGACTTGAAAAGTATTTTATCCGAAAGGTTATTCTTCTCTCATCGCTTGCTGGTCTTTTCTCATTGGCCATTCCTGTGGGTGTTCAATTACTTTTAACGTTCGTTACTGCGCAAGAAGTTCGTCCGGGCATGTATGCCATACTTATTCTTATTTTGTTCTTTGTTTGGCTGAACGGGCGCGTGCAGATTCGATTAATGAAGGAAGGTGAAAATGTTGAGCAGCGTTTGTTCGTGCAATTGGCTTTTACCTATCTCGGCCGTATTTTAAATCAAAATCCAAAATCGAATGACCGCTCATTCGCGAAGTATTTTATTGAAATTAGTTATTTGCAGAAGGGTTTTAGTAAATTATTCATTGACTTGCTCTTCGCCTCTCTTCAGCTCATATTCGGATTGTTACTTATCTCGTTCTATCACCCCATGTTTTTTCTTTTCGGGCTTTCATTTGTTCTCTTGTTCATTGCGCTTCTTCGCTGGAAATTCAATTTGGCCGTGATATCGAGTTACGAAGAATCACGCGCTAAATATGAAATGGTCAATTGGCTTTCGCTTGCTGAATTGTTCCGCAAAAAATTCAACCGACCAAACTCAGATTTCGCCTTTCAGGAAGCGAATAAAATTTCTGAAGATTACTTGCTATCCAAACGTTTTCACTTCAAGCTTCTCATTCAAAAACAGAATGGGTTCTTGGCCTTCAAAATAATAACCGTAGGTGGAATGCTTTTGTTGGGAAGCTTGCTTGCTGTGCAGCAAAAGATTAGCATTGGCCAGTTTCTTGGCGCCGAAATCGTGATTGTTTTGGTAATAGCGAGCATAGAGAAAATTTTATTTTCATTGAGTACCATTTTCGATACACTCACCAGTATGCAGAAGGCATTGTCCTTCCAAGAAAACAAGCAGTCGGAATTCACTTCCGACGAAGAAAATAAAATTCAAATTGAATCCATTGATTACATTGAAACGTCAGAGCCAATCAACGTTTTAATGGAACGAGGAAGAATTTACAACCTCAACGGGAATCCTATTCATTGTAAAAATCTTCTGCAGGCGCTCGATTTGAGATCTGAGAACACTTATGGCTTGAAGTGTAATGGACACGACATTAAGCACGTTTCTGTTTACAGTTTCAAAAGCAAAGTAGCCTGGTGCGACCATTTGCCTGTTCTCTTGCAAGACTCTTTTTTCGCCAATGTAAAATGGAATTCCAACGCTAGCAATGAAGAAATTGTTGAAGCTGCTGATTTAGTTGGATTAAATCAATTCTACTGCAACGCACCAAAAGGGATTTATTCGAATACTCATCACCGCGATCCTATTTGGACCTTAGAAAACAGAGCCTTATTAGAATTGGCCAGAGCCATTGTTAGCAAGCCTGATTTATTGGTGCTCCGCAATCAGTACATTTTGAAAAGCCCGAAAGGACTCGAAATTATTCAATCGCAATTCAAGTCGTCCATTGTACTCATACACAACATTACCGATTTGCCAATTCCAGGAGCACAAAACATTCAAATCACTCATTGATGGAAAAGACTAATCGCAATCTTTTAGACGAAGTAGATTCTTCCATGCACTTTACATCATGGAAAAAAACTGAACCCCGCTCGAAAAATTTACGCACGGCCAAAATACTGCTGATTGCTGCTGGAATAATCACCGCAATACTTTTAATTCCTTGGACGCAGAACATTACGAGCTCGGGCAGTGTGCTTTCCCTGAACCCAGATTCACGTCCACAGTCCATTGAAACCATCATTGGTGGTCGCGTGGAGAAGTGGTTTGTTCAAGAAGGAGACAGCGTTAAAAAAGGAGACACCATTTTGTTTCTTTCGGAAATTAAAGTGGATTATTTCGACCCGAACTTATTAGAAAACACCGAATCGCAATTGCAGTCTAAGGAAAGTGCGTTGGAAGGATATCTGTCGAAGGTTGCGTCTCTTGATTTGCAAATCAATGCCTTGATTAGCGGCAAGGATGTTAAGAAAGATCAAGCTCGCGCAAAAATTGAACAGTCGCAATTCAAAATAAAAACAGACAGCACCGATTTACTGAATGCAGAGCGCAACGCAACAATTAATGAAGAGCAGTTTATCCGATACGAGCAATTGTACAAACAAGATCTTATTTCAAAAACAGAACTGGAATCGCGCAGAATGTCTTCACAAAACGCATCGACAAAAGTTCAAGAGCACAGAAACAAATTAGCTATCTCAAAGAATGAATTGCTCAATGCAAGACGTGAGCTGCGGGCCATAGATGCTGAATACAGCGATAAAATCTCGAAAGCAGAAAGCGAAAAATACGCTTCAACGTCAGCGCTGTACACCGCTGAAGGAGAACTCACCAAACTCCAGAATCTCTTCAACAATTACGACCGAAGAAATGGATTGTATTACATTCTTGCACCACAATCTGGATTCATAAGTAAAACTACAAAATCGGGAATTGGAGAGACCGTTAAAGAGGGAGAAGAAATTGCGCGAATCAGTCCTTTCCAATTTTCACATGCCGTTGAAATATTCATTCAGCCTGTTGACTTACCCTTGGTTCATCCTGGAGAGCATGTGCGTCTCATCTTCGATGGTTTTCCAGCTTTCGTAATTAGCGGCTGGCAGGACATTTCAAAAGGTGTATATAACGGTACTATCTTAATTGTGGATCCTGCCATCCACGAATCAGGGAAATTCAGAGTACTTGTTACACCATCAGAGGGCGAGCAATGGCCAAATGGACTGAGACAAGGCGGAGGTGTTCAGACCATTATGCTTCTGAACGACGTGCCTGTTGGATATGAGCTGTGGAGGAATTTCAATGGTTTCCCTCCTGATTTTTACTCTCCAGAAAACGCAAAAAAGAAATCCGAAGAAAAGTACAAATGAAAAAAGTAGCGTGCCTCTTCATGGTTTTCTTTTTTCTAAGCACGGGCTCATACTCGCAAGAGTTAACGCTTACTGAGTATTTAAATTGGGTGTTGCAAGAGCATCCCCTTGCTGAAAAAGCAAGATTAAATCCGCAAATGCGCAATGCGCAATATTTGCAAGTCAAAGGATTGTTCGACCCTGTTTTGGAAAGCAAATTCAAAAATAAGTTTCTCAAAGGCAAAGAATATTATTCAACATCGAATACTACACTCACCTACAATACGCCTTACGCGATAGGGCTTGTAGGACATTTCGACGTGAATTCGGGAAGCTATGTTAATCCGACCGATTACACTTCCAATGCAGGACTTCTTGCCCTAGGCGTTTCTGTTCCGTTGTTGAAAGGACTTGTCATTGACGAGCGAAGAATGGCAAAGAAACGCGCTGAAGTTTTATTGGAAGCGGGAAATCTTGAGCAGCAGTTGGCCATTAACGAACTGCTTGCGCAAAGTGTTCAATTGTATTCAGATTGGTACTATGCCGTTCAAAAAAACAACATCATAGACTCGCTAGTTTCAACTAGCGAACGAAGATTTTTCGCGGTTCGATCGAGATATCTAGGCGGTGATCGTTCCGCTATAGATACCCTTGAGGCCTATGTTCAAAATCAAAACCGACTGCTTCAATTTCAAGAATCAAAACTTGAAGTAATCAAATCGCGCATTGCATTGGTGGCCTTCTTAGAGTTTAACAATGAAAACAGAGTGGCTATTTTAAACGAAACGATTTCACCGTCATTGAATTTCAAGAGTGAATTGGCCCCTTTCAGATATGGAAGTTCGCTTCTCTCCTTACTAGAAACACATCCAGAGTTGGCGCTCTATGCTAACAAAGGAGCATCGCTTCGCATTGAAGAAAAATGGAAGACAGAGAAACTTAAACCGAAACTGAATGTGGAATACCACTTTTTGAACAAAGATTTCAGCGAAGGACTTCCCTCCTATTTTTCCACCAACAACTACAAATGGGGCGCTGAGTTTTCAATGCCTTTATTCTTAAGGGAAGCGCGTGGTGATTTAAAAGTTCAACGCATTAAAATCGAAGAAAACAACTTGAATACCGAGTGGAAAAGAAATCAACTTGAACAGAAAACACTCGCCCTCGAAGTCGCTTATACCAATACCCTTTCGCAGCAGGAACTTGCAGCATCTAACGCCACTCTTTACCAACGATTGCTTGAAGCAGAAAACACGAAGCTGTTCAACGGAGAAAGCTCATTATTCTTGGTGAACCAGCGTGAAAACACCTATTTCGAAAATGCCATAAAAGCCATGGAATTAGATCGAAAAGTACAACAGGTGAAAATAGATCAGAGCGCATTGTGGGTCCTGAACTATCTGAATTAAGCTCAACTGAACAATCACCCTTTCCAAAGGTTTTATTAATATGAAACGCAAAAAACTTATGGCATACATCCTACTTGCAGTTGCCATTTTATTCATTCTATTTCAATCGTTCGTATACATGTCGACCAACAAAACCAAAGAACAGCCTTACACCGTGCTTGAGAAGGATGGCGATATTGAAATACGTCTTTATCCTTCCGCTACATTGGCCACAGTGCAGTCGAAGGCCAAGTCATACAGCGAAATGGCGAGTCCCGGCTTTCGAACCTTGGCTGGATATATTTTTGGTGGAAATGAAAGTGAGACGCAAATTGCTATGACTTCTCCGGTTCAAATGGACATTAACGACAGCTTATCTTCTATGAGTTTTGTTATGCCTGAAGGCTACGACATGAACAATCTTCCGAAGCCGAATAACAGCCAAGTTATCTTGTCACAGACTGAAGAGCAAGTGATGGCTGCCATTCGATTCAGTGGATTCGCCGACGATGAGTCTCGCGAGAAACACAAACAAGAACTTCTGAATTACCTAAACTCAAAAGGTATTCAGACCAAAGGCAATTTCAAATTTTTAGGATACAACCCTCCCTACCAGCTTGTCGGAAGACGCAACGAAGTGGTGATTGAAATTGTTCGATAATCTGCTCTGAAGGGCAAAAAAAGATATTTTGCTAGTTCGTTGGGATAATTTAAATTAGTTAAAGATTTGCAACTAACTTACCTTATCACCTTTTAGCTAAAAAGAATACATTTTTGTCCTAATCATGAAAAACATTTCTAGAATCGTCCTTTTCACAACTATTTGTTTGAGCGCTGTCTCTGCATTTAGTCAAATTGTCATTGGCGAAGCCAATTTCTCTGCAGAAACATTAGGCAACAACTATATCTTGCCCGACAATAAGTTACTCATGCTTAACGTCACTCGCAACGACGTTAACATATCTGCCAAATTTGAAATCTACGACTCGCAGTTAAATTTAATTTCAAATAGTGAGATTGGAATTGGAGAAGTTGGACCGCAGATTTTAGGCCAACTTTCGGCCGACTCATCGAAATTCTTTTTCATCAAGTTTCCTTTTAATCTCTCCAAGATTGAAGTTGTAACTGTAGAGCTTAAAGACCATTCAAAAGAAACAGTATTTTATAAGCGTAATGAGAATTTTAAAATTCCGACAGAATTTGGGGCTAAACCTGCAATCATTGTGAATGACCGACTCTATGTACCGGGTGTATTGAAGTCGAATAGCATTGCGTCTTTGTGGCAAATAGATTTAAATTCTGAAAGTTCAATATTTGAGGAAATTCCAGGGCTGAAAAAAGATGAAACATATAACACTTTTGACACTTGGGAAAACAATTCACCAATGGCCTGTTACGCAATCAAAAACAAGAAAGAAAAAAGTAAGACTTTTCACTTTTTAGACTTACAACAAGGAGGCCCAATGAAAGATATGCATTTCACCGCGCCCGCTGACTACGAGGGATTCACAACGAGCATGAAGATTTACAAAACGGGCAAGTCTGAATATGTCGCTACAGGCAGTTGCGGCCCTACATACTCGAACGCGATATTCTTCGTGCCTATTCAAAATCATCAGGCAAGTGAAATGCGACGTCTTTATTTATGCGACATTCCGAAATTTGAAAGCGCCGTCAAATACATTCCGATAGAGAAGAATGAAAAAAACTTCCCTGGAACCATGAAAGAATACAAAACGATTGCATCTCCTTCTGCTATGCTAAAAACGAAAGATGGTTATTTCCTTGGTTACAGAATGCTTCAAGTCATTTCTCAAACATCGGGTATTTATTTCACCCACGACCAATTGCTGAAAGTAGATTCCGATTTCGAATTGTTAGATGCGCAGTTCATTCAATACCAAAAAGGCGACGCAATAAACCTTAAATGTGTTGAATACAGTTACAAAAAAGATGGCAGCGTTACGTATTCCATTTGCGACAGTCAATCGGCTTATGTTTATTCATACAAAAACAAGGAACTTTCGCAGCCCAAAATATTAGATTTCGCGGCACTGGAAACCAAACAAAATATCTTGGCTCGATTCAGTATGATGCACTGGCATGAAGATAATTTTCTAATTTTCAAAGAGAACAGAGACAAAAGCAAATTGTACTCTGTCGAATTCGAATAACTCTAACCGCATTATCACACTTCCTGCTGTAACTTTGGTAACAGCATGCAGATGATTTGTAAAACTCATTTTCTTTCCTTTCAAAATAAATCGTTCAAAGTTGTTGAATGGCGTAAATCCGACAACCCAACAGAACTGATTTTATGCTTGCACGGGTTCGGAAGAAATCCGGAAGACTTTGAAAACTTTGCGCATGATTTGAAAGATCATGAGCGAATGGTTGCCATTGGATTTTGGTCTCACAAAGACAGCGATTCATTTACCACAGAAGAATTAAAAGAAGGATTATCCGTTGAGTCTTGGGTGGAACAATTTCATTTCTTGTTGAATCATTATCAAGTTGAAAAATGCAGGCTCATTGCTTACAGCATGGGAGGTAGGCTTGGACTGATGCTCCTTCAACATGCTGGAGAAAAAATATCATCTGCAAAATTCTTAGCCAGTGATGGGCTTACTCGAAATAAGTTGTACGCCTTTACCGTAGGCACTTGGGTAGGAAGGAAAATCTCACACGGACTGAAGAAAAACGCAAGCGTTGTTATTCACTTAGCGCGTCTCTTAAAAAATCTGAAATTACTACCCGTTAAATTATTTCGTTTTGTGGAATTCTACATGCACGAGCGTGCAATGCGCCAGCAGGTTTTCGATGTTTGGATGGGCTACAGGCACTGCTATCCTCAATTGAGAGCCGTTGCGCAAGCCATTGAGCAGAATAAAATTCCCACTGAATTTATTTTCGGGAAGTATGATGTGATTATTCCCTGGAAACATGGGGATAAATTGCGAAGACTTACTTCGAATCTAACCTTTGTGCGGTGGGAGATGGTTGAGAAGGGACATAGACTTATGTAACGTTGTCAACAACTGTTAAAATCTCTACTTGCACCATAACGGTTTAAGGTTGTAATTTCGCCGACGTATTAGAAAAACGCACCTTACTTCATCCTACGAAGTGAGATAAAAAAAAAATGCCCAAAGACAAAAGCATTAAGTCGGTCCTTATTATCGGTTCAGGACCTATCGTTATCGGACAAGCATGTGAATTTGATTACTCTGGAAGCCAGGCTGCGCGCTCGTTGCGTGAAGAAGGCATTGAAGTAACCCTCATCAATAGCAACCCCGCAACCATCATGACAGACAAGGTGGTTGCCGATAACATTTACTTGCTTCCTTTAGAACCTGCAAGCATTGAGACCATTCTTAAAAATCATAAGATCGACGTAGTTCTTCCAACCATGGGTGGACAAACCGCCTTGAACCTCGCGATTCAATGCGAAGAAAGCGGCATGTGGGAACAATACGGTGTTCGCATGGTGGGAGTAGACACTAAGGCCATTGAAATTACTGAAAACCGCGAGGCGTTTCGCGATTTAATGATTGAAATAGGCGTGCCTATGGCTCCGCAATTAACCGCAAAATCTTTCCTTGAAGGAAAAGAAATTGCCCAACAATTCGGATTCCCTCTTTGTATTCGTCCTTCATATACCTTAGGCGGCTCAGGCGCTAGCTTGGTTTACAACCAGTCAGACTTCGATCGTTTGCTTACACGCGGACTGCACCTTTCCCCTATTCATGAAGTCATGATAGACAAAGCCCTTATGGGTTGGAAAGAATACGAGTTGGAATTGCTTCGAGATGCCAACGATAACGTGGTGATCATTTGTAGCATTGAAAACTTCGATCCAATTGGAATTCATACCGGAGATAGCATTACGGTTGCGCCGGCCATGACCTTAAGCGATACGACTTTCCAAAAGATGCGCGACATGGCCATTATGATGATGCGTGCCATTGGAAATTTCGCTGGCGGATGTAACGTTCAATTTGCGGTTTCTCCCGATGCGAACGAAGACATTATTGCCATTGAAATTAATCCGCGTGTTTCGCGCTCTTCCGCTTTGGCATCTAAAGCAACGGGGTATCCGATTGCGAAAATTGCTGCGAAGTTGGCCATTGGTTATCACCTCGACGAACTTCAAAACCAAATTACCAAGAGCACTTCGGCTTTGTTCGAGCCGACGTTAGACTACGTGATTGTGAAAATCCCACGTTGGAATTTCGATAAATTCCCTGGATGCAACCGCGAGTTAGGTTTGCAAATGAAGAGTGTTGGTGAAGTAATGGGAATTGGAAGAACCTTCCAAGAAGCGCTTCAAAAGGCTTGTCAGTCCTTAGAGATCAACAGAAACGGATTAGGTGCCGACGGGAAAGAACTTCGCGATCAGCAAGAAATATTAAACTCGTTGGAGCATCCAAGTTGGAATCGTATTTTCCATATTTACGACGCCATTAAATTGGGAATACCCTTCAAAACCATTCAAGAAAAAACACGCATCGATTTGTGGTTCTTGAAACAAATTGAAGAGTTGCTTCAGTTGGAACGCGTGATTGAAAAGCACACCCTCGCTTCCATTCCGAAAGAATTGTTGTTCGAAGCGAAGCAAAAAGGTTATGCCGACAGACAAATCGCTCACCTGCTGAAATGCTTGGAAAGCGAAGTGTATACCAAGCGCGACGAGATGGGCATTCAGCGTGTATACAAGTTGGTAGATACGTGCGCTGCTGAGTTCGAAGCGAAGACTCCATATTACTATAGCACATTCGAATTCGAGAACGAAAGTGTTCGTTCCGAAAACAAAAAAGTAATTGTATTGGGAAGCGGCCCGAACCGCATTGGTCAAGGTATCGAGTTCGACTACTCGTGTGTGCACGGCGTGCTTGCTGCGAAGGAATGCGGATATGAAACCATCATGATCAACTGCAATCCGGAAACCGTATCAACCGATTTCGATACAGCAGACAAGTTGTATTTCGAACCGGTTTTCTGGGAACATATTTACGACATCATTCGTCATGAAAACCCCGTGGGAGTAATTGTTCAGCTTGGCGGACAAACAGCTTTGAAGCTAGCCGCAAAACTTCAGCGCTACGGAATAAAAATATTAGGAACCTCTTTTGACGCCTTAGACTTGGCCGAAGACAGAGGCCGTTTTTCAAATTGTTTGAAGGACAATAACATTCCTTATCCGGATTTCGGTGTAGTTGAAAACGCAGAGCAAGCCATAGAATTATCGAAAAATTTAGGCTTCCCGTTGTTGGTTCGTCCGAGCTACGTGCTAGGTGGACAAAAGATGAAGATTGTGATTAACGAGCACGAATTAGAGCAGCACGTGGTGAATATTCTTCGCGACATGCCCGACAATCAGATTTTGTTAGACCACTTCTTGGAAGGCGCTATTGAAGCGGAAGCCGATGCTATTTGCGACGGAACAGATGTTTACATCATTGGCATTATGCAACACATTGAGCCTGCTGGAATTCACAGCGGCGATTCTTACGGTGTTTTGCCTCCATACAACTTGGGAGACCTAGTAATGACGCAAATTGAAGAGCACACGAAGAAGATTGCCTTGGCGCTTGGAACGGTGGGGTTGATTAACATTCAGTTCGCCATTAAAGACGACGTTGTATACATTATTGAAGCGAATCCACGTGCATCGCGCACAGTGCCTTTCATAGCGAAAGCCTACGACGAACCGTATGTTAACTACGCCACGAAAGTTATGTTGGGTGAATTGAAGGTGAAGGACATTAACTTCCAACCCAAACGCAACGGCTACGCAATTAAAATTCCTGTATTCAGCTACGAGAAATTCCCTGAGGTAAACAAAGAACTCGGTCCAGAAATGAAATCAACTGGCGAAGCCATTCGATTCATCAAAGACTTGAAGGACCCGTTTTTCAGGCAGATTTTTTCGGAGCGGAATTTATACCTTTCGAAGTAATTCCGCAGAGCGGTCATCAACGAAGTTGTCATCCTTCGAAGAAGGTCATCCGGAACGGTCATCACACAAAGTGTGTCATCGCAACTGCGTTGCGCCATCCTTCGAAGAAGGTTATAAACCTTTGATATAGTTGTTAAACGAATCATTAAACGCCGTCCCTCCCGCTGTGCGGTGTTTGGAAAGTTGTTTGAATTCCACCAACGCCCACAACACGAATTCCATGAGGAAAGGAACGTCAATGGTTGCCACCTTCGGTTGATACTTGTTTAACAAAATCACAAGCGGTTCAACGGAAAGAAGTGCCTTTACGTAGGTCTCTTCATTCGATTCGTCGGTGAGTTCAAAGGCATCGGCTTCGAAAAACCAGTTGATGATTTCATCGTACGGAGTTTCTTGGTCTTGCTTTTTCAGTTTTTCAATCTTCGGGAAGTATTGAACGAACAAGGTTTTGGTGGCCTCTGCTATCAAGTGATTTGCAACGAATGCCGTTCCTTCTTGTTCGCCTTCGTAAACCAATTCCACCTTCCCGGTTATGGAAGGAATCATGCCCATGAGATCGCTGAAGCGAACAGAGGTTTTTGTTTCACCGTTCATGAGCGCACGACGTTCAGCAGTGCTGATTAAATTTTCAAATGCCGTAATACTCATACGTGCACTCACACCGCTCTTGTGATCGATGTATTCACTTTGTCTGGCTTCGAAAGCAATTTGCTCGAGAATGTCGCGAGCCAATTCAGGAACATGAACAGCGCACAAACGATCTTCCAACTTCTCGGACTCTTGCTTCGTAATCTTCTTCGCAGTTTGAATATCGGCTGAGTAATGCGTCAAAATCTGAGAACCAATGCGGTCTTTCAGCGGAGTGACAATGCTTCCGCGATTGGTGTAGTCTTCCGGATTCGCGGTGAAGACAAATTGCAAATCCAACGGAAGTCTCAATTTAAATCCGCGAATCTGCACATCTCCTTCTTCCAAAATATTGAAAAGCGCCACTTGAATACGCGCTTGCAAATCGGGCAATTCGTTAATCACGAAAAGACAGCGGTTCGCTCTAGGTATCATTCCGAAATGAATCACGCGCTCATCTGCATAACTCAATTTCAAGTTGGCAGCTTTAATCGGATCAATGTCTCCAATTAAATCGGCGATGGTCACGTCTGGTGTTGCTAACTTTTCGAAGAAACGACCCGAGCGATGAAGCCAGGTAATCGGCGTTTCATCTCCTTTCTCTTCCATGAGATCACGCGCATAGCGACTGATCGGATGAAAAGGATCGTCGTTCATTTCACTTCCAGCTACAACAGGAATATACTCGTCGAGCAAGTTGATCATCAAGCGCGCAATGCGCGTCTTCCCTTGTCCGCGAAGACCCAACAAGTTAATGTTGTGCTTCGACAAAATGGCGCGTTCCAATTGCGGAATCACCGTTTGCTCATATCCGTGCATCCCCGGGAAGGTTTCCTTTCCAGCTTGAATAGATACAATGAGGTTGTCGCGCAACTCGTTCTTAATGCTTTTTGAAATATATCCCGACGCTTTCAATGCGCCAAATGTGTTGATCGAAGTATTCATTCGTTTAGTTAATTCGTTTTTTTCTATTCGTTTCGTAATCGTGAAAGATCATTTCACCCAATCCTTTCAACCCAGTATAAAATGCTTTGCCTTTGTTCGACTGTGTAAACTGTTCTACGAAAGCTTGCAGATAAGGATCTTGCGCAATCATGAAAGTAGTAATTGGAATGTGCATCTTGCGCGCTTGCGCCGCCATGGTGTAGCAGCGTTCAACAATATGCTCATCCAATCCATTGCTGTTCTTATAGTATTGTCCGTCAGGCAAGCGAAGGCAACTAGGCTTTCCATCGGTAATCATGAAGATTTGTTTGTTCGTGTTCTTCTTTCTTCGAAGAATGTCCATTGCCAACTCGAGACCGGCAACGGTGTTCGTGTGATAAGGACCCACATTCAAATAAGGTAGGTCTGCAATTTTGATAGGCCAGGCATCGTCACCGAAGACAATCACATCGAGGGTGTCTTTCGGATAGGAAGTCGTGATGAGCTCTGCCAACGCCATCGCCACTTTCTTTGCGGGAGTGATTCGATCTTCTCCGTATAGAATCATGCTGTGGCTAATGTCAATCATAAGCACGGTGCTCATCTGCGACTTATGATGGGTGTCTTCCACCACCAAATCTTGTTCGGTTAGTTTGAAGTCGCCGACGCCGTTGTTGATTTGCGCGTTCTTCAAACTTTCAGTCACTGAAATATTTTCGAATGAATCTCCGAATTGAAAACTTCGAAATTCTCCCGTTGCTTCATCGCCTTGTCCGCTTTTCTTGCTCTTGTGATTTCCCGCTCCGCTCTTCCGAATCTTTCCGAAGATTTGATCCATGGCATTTTTCCGAAGCACACGTTCCGTCTTGGCCGTAATAGCCATCTGTCCTTGTCCGTCTGGTAGAATTTCTTCCTTCAAATATCCCATCTTCTTCAGGTCTTCAATAAAATCTTCCATTCCGTAATCATCGGTGGTAAGCTTGTATTCCTTATCAATTTCTTTTAACCACTCTAGCGCCTCGTCTACATCTCCGGAAGTATGCGTAATGAGTTCACTGAACACATCGAACAGTCTCTCGAACGGAGAAAGATTGGGTTCTTCAAACGGCTTAAAAACATAACCAGACTTTTGCATGCAAAAGGAATTTAAGGAATAACATTGCTTGTGAGGAAAGGTTCAAAGATAGAGGGAACTGCGTTTCGCAATCCTACGGATCAATCACTTTGTGATCAATCTGATTGCATCAGATCAATTGCTGCGCAATCAATCACCTTTGGTGATCAATCCTTCGGATTTATCGTAACGATTGATCTGAAAGATTGATTCGAAGAATTGATCACGAAGTGATTGATCGCTTCGCGATCAAGAAATCCCACTCCAATCACTCTTCTTCTTCTTCAAACGCAACAGTTCTTCGCGGATAGGGGTGCTGCTTTCGCTAGATAAATTCGGATCTTCCGTGAGCCATTCGTTCGCTATGTTGCGGGCGGCGGCCATCATCTGTTGGTCCTTCACCATGTCTGCTATGCGCAGTTGCAAAACACCACTCTGAGCTGTACCGGCCAAATCGCCCGGACCACGCAAGCGCAAATCCACTTCTGCTATTTCAAATCCGTCCGTCGTGCGAACCATCGTCTCCATGCGCAACTTCGTGTCGTCGCTTAACTTATGTCCGGTCATAAGAACGCAATAACTCTGATCGGCCCCTCGCCCTACCCTGCCGCGCAACTGGTGCAATTGAGATAAGCCAAAACGCTCGGCACTCTCTATCACCATCACACTCGCATTCGGAACGTTCACCCCGACTTCAATAACCGTAGTAGCCACCATGATCTGCGTCTTCTTCTCAATGAACTGCTTCATCTCGAAATCGCGATCTTCAGCCTTCATTCTTCCATGTACAATTGAAATGAAATACTTCGGAGATGGAAACGCACGCGACATACTTTCGTATCCGTCGAACAAATCCTTGTAATCCATCTTCTCGCTCTCTTCAATCATCGGATAAACAATATAGACCTGACGGCCTAACGCTATTTCCTGACGAATAAATTCAAACAACATCAACCGATAAGCATCGGTGTGCCACTGGGTATTCACCGGCTTTCTTCCTGGAGGAAGCTCATCAATTATACTCACATCTAAATCGCCATACACCGTCATGGCCAACGTACGCGGAATGGGCGTTGCGGTCATGACTAAAATATGCGGAGGCAAGGCGGCCTTCTTCCACAAGGCCGCGCGTTGCGCAACACCAAACCGATGTTGCTCATCGATCACTACCAATCCTAAATTCGCAAATTCAACAACAGGTTCTATCAACGCGTGCGTTCCAATAATGAACTTCAATTCACCACTCTTCAAATCTTCCATCAACGGAACACGACTCTTCTTCTTCACCGAACCGGTGAGCAATTCAACGCGAACTCCCAAGGGCTCTAACAATTGCGAAATGCCTTCGTAATGCTGATTCGCTAAAATCTCTGTAGGCGCCATGAGACATGCTTGATAGCCGTTGTCTATGGCCAACAAAATTGCCATGAGCGCTACAATGGTCTTTCCACTTCCTACATCTCCCTGAACCAAACGGTTCATGTGAAAGCCCTTCACCACATCGGTGCGAATCTCTTTCACCACTCGCTTCTGCGCCCCCGTTAATTCAAACGGCAAATGCTTTTTATAAAACGAATTGAATAATTCTCCAACCTTCTCGAACACCACTCCGCGCTGCTCTACCGTACCCGCCAACTTCGTTTGCAACACTTGCAACTGAAGGAAAAACAATTCTTCAAACTTTAATCTTCTTCTCGCTTGCTCCAACTTCTCTGCATTCGCAGGCGCATGCAATTGCACCAAGGCTTCCGCGCGAGAAATTAATTTGTATTGCTGAATCAATTCCTGCGGCAACACTTCCGGAATTTCATGTCGAACTTCTTCACACAACTGCAGCGTTAATTTTCCAATCACGTTGCTGTTCAATCCTCTGTTCGACATCTTCTCAGTTGTGCTGTACACAGGCTTCAAACCCACGCCAGCCGCCATGCGTGAAGATTCAATCTCTTCCACTTCCGGATGAGCCATGTTGAACTTGCCTTTGAACTCGGTTGGTTTTCCGTACACCAAACAAGGCTTGTTCAAAGGCAAACTGCTCTTGAGCCAACGCGCTCCCTTGAACCACACCAACTCCATAGTACCCGTCTCGTCTTGGAAGATTCCAACCAAACGTTTGGCGCGCGCTTCGCCCACTTCAGTTAACCGAACGATTGTGCCTTGCAACTGCACCGCCACGGCGTCTGACTTCACGTCGCGCACTTTCTGAACCTGACTCTTGTCTACATGCCGAAACGGATAATGCATGAGCAAATCTTCCCACGTGCGAATGCCCAATTCCATGCGAAATTGATCAGCCCGCGCAGGTCCAACTCCTTTTAAAAAAGAAATATCATTTTCCAGTTTCGACATTCCTCACGAAAATATAATAACTTGTGCAAGCATTCATCCTTTGTGGACATTTAACCATGAATCAACAGCAATACAACAGACTCTTTTACGTGCTTTCGGCCTTCGTGCTCGTTGAAAAAATGCTGGTGTATTTCTTCTTTTCTATTCAATACACAGACAGCGATCAAACGCTTTTGTGGCAAGTGGCTACGGACCTTTCGAACGGTGTTTTTCACGGACCGTGCTTTTACGGACAAAGTTACGGCCCTAACATAGAACCCTTGTTGGCCTTGCCTTTCATGAAAATTGGATTTCCCGTTTATGCGGCGCTTCCGCTTGCAACGTTAATCCTTTCTACCACGCCATTTTTTCTTTTAGCGTTTTATTTCAAACATAAACTTTCAGCGCAATCCGCCCTTATTCCACTTATCGTATGCCTCTTGCTTCCGTTGGAATACAGTCTACTTACTGCCATACCACGCGGATTCGTGGGCGGAATCTTTTCTGTAAGTCTCGGATTATTCTGTTGGAAATATTTCCGAACGAACCTCTCGTTGGTATTCGCTGGAATTTTTATTGGATGGGGTCTCTATGGAAATTTGAACAGCGCCTTGCTTCTTCCACTTATTATTCCAAGCATTCATTGGAACAAGAAATTCATTTTACGTGCAGTGCTTTTCTTCGGACTTGGATTTATACTGGGACTACTTCCCTTCTACTTCAACTTTCACTATTACCGAGCGCATCCGGAATTGCTCATTCACGTAGCACCCAGCGTAAAACTCAGCTGGTCCAGTTTCCTTGAAACCATTTATCGATTCAACAATTATTTCGATCAGGTTTCACCCCTGTTTTGGCGTTTCGGATTTGTTAGCGTGCTCTTACTTCCAGCTGCAATAATTTTATTGTGGAAGAGAAATAAACGCCTTGAAGCGTGGACGATTGCGTTCGTCTTATTGGCTATTCTCGGATCGCTCTTCATGGAAAAAACAAAGGAAAGCGGCTATTCACTTTTCTTTTCAGGTGGAAGATTTTTCCTCGCACTTCCGTTCGTGTTCATCTTCCTTTCATTGTACTTCTATGCCTTTCTGTCTTCGAAAAATAAATTGAAATTCAATCGCATTGCGTTGTTGCTCGTTGCTGCTTCCTTCGGAATAAAAGTTTTCTTCTTTTCACCCCTCCTCGAGAACGCCATTGACAAAGAGAAAGCCTGGTACGTGCATGTGGTGCGCATTGATGAATTGAAAAAGCAATGTCAGGAAATGAATGAATTCGGAAATCATCCAACGCTAGTTATTGCTGTAACCGGAGACACGCCTGAACAGCCTGTAACCTACGGTTGTCAGTGCCTTCAAGCCGACTTCCCTTCCACCTATATTCCACATTACGAAAGAAGAAGATGGCTTATTTCGGAATACAACAAGACGGTTTTCCCGACCATTCTTTTGCATGGAAAGGACACCACGCGTTGGGACAGAAGCAAGTTTCATCACTTGCATATTTTGAAGCACGACAAAGAAAAGGGTTGGATGCTGGTTCAGAATTCAGAAGCCACCGATGTCTTTCTTTTTGAAAGCGGGATATTAACTCCGAATAAATAAATTCATGAAAATCGTTCTTCAACGCGTGTCGAGTGCCTCTGTAAAAGTTGATTCCAAAACTGTTGGAAGTATAGAACACGGGCTCTTGCTGCTCATTGGTTTTTCTTCGGCAGACACGGAGGAAAGTATTCTTCCAACGATAGAAAAAATTGTGAAGCTTCGCGTTTTTTCAGACGAAGAAGGAAAGATGAACAAGAGTGTTTTAGATGTAGATGGAAGTGCATTGCTCGTGAGTCAATTCACGCTGTACGCCGACACGAAGAAAGGCAACAGACCTAGCTTTATTGAAGCTGCCAGACCTGAACAAGCGATTCCGCTTTATGAATTTTTCATTGCTGAAATGAAAAAGCGAATCGCGAAAGTTGAAACTGGAATCTTCGGTGCAGATATGAAAGTTGAATTGGTCAACGACGGACCGGTTACAATTGTCTTCGACTAGTTCAAATGCTGAACAGATTCTCCCTTCTTCATTTTGTTGTATTGAAGGGCCAACAGAATCATTACATCTGAAAAAGTCTTCATAGCATCTTTGGTTTCTTCAGAGATCTCTTGCTTACGCAGACGAAGAACCATTAATCCGTATAACGCCGTTAAATAGGCTTCCACTTCACTCAATGCTTTTCCATTTGCACGCTCGCGATAGGCATCTAGATTTTCCTTTGCGCGTTCGTTTGCTGCAATGTATTCATCGTCGCGAAGCAACGTGTTCAATGTTGTGTGAAGCAAATTCAATTCAGAAATAACCTCTTGCACTTCTTCCACATTGCCCTTCTCTTCAGCGCTGCTGCGCTTCATGCTTTTCGCTAATCCTTCGAACCACGTTTTCTCTTCCTGAATTTTTTCTTCGGATGGAAGGAACGAACGCAGAAAACTGTCGAGCGATTCAACATCCATGTTCACCGCACGAAGTAAGTCTTGCATCTGCCACATGTAAATAATATACTCGGCTATGTTCTCGGCGTATTTGCGTTCGGCTATGGTCATTAGTTCCCTTGCTTTTCAGTTTCGTATTCGGCATTTAATCCCTTCACTATCTCAGTTGTTAAATCGTAAATCGGATTTGCAAATAAAATAAGTGGCGCAGTGCTTTGGTATGAGAAGATGTAATCCCAGCCGTTTGCTTTCGCATAATTAGCCGTGTATACTTCCAACTTCTTTCTTAGATTTTCTTGAAGGGCAGATTCGTTTTGCATAAGAATTTGCTCTTCTTGTTGCTGAATTTGCGCCAATTCATTTTCCAATTGACTCAACCTGTTTTGTACGGTTGCTTGCTCATCGGCAGGAAGATTTCCTTTTTGAGCGTATGCCACCAATTCATTCACTTCTTTTTGACGCTTAGCTGCTTCTGCTTTCACCTTTGCCTCTGCCGCTGTTGCGCTTTGCTCCAATTCTGCAGACTTTTCAGTAATGAATAAATACTGTGCGTTCAATGAATCTAAATTCACGTAAGCAATCTTCATTTGACCCGGGCTAATGGTATCTACCACCTTCGACTTCTCTGCCAACTCCATTGCGGTGTTCAACTTACTCCAAATAACCAACAAAGCCACAAACGTTATGGCGAAGAGAATAACTAGAATTAAGTTAAAAGCGAACGGCTTTTTCACGGGTTGGTTTTCTGAAAGTTGATGCTCCATGCTTTATGTAAATTTTGAAATTGGTTTTCAATCTCGGTTAGAAATTCGTCATTCAATAATAGCCTTACCGCCTCAATGGTTTTCACCGCTTCTTGATCAATCTTTATGGCTTGCTTGTATGATGCTGCTTCGAACTCCACAATCCACTTGCCGTTCCACGAATGGACAACAATGCGCATACGTGAATGTGGAATGGTTTCAATGGCTCTCATAGTCCTGCGAATTTAATTGTTTTCTTCAACTTTTTTAGCCAAGTTTTTCAAACGAAGCATAATGAAGAAAGCCATGAGGGTGAAGCACATGGCCACATAACCAACAACATGATAGTTTTCTAAAGGCGCATTGGCGTTGGCTTGCGTAATAATACTTCCAGCCAATGCTGCGCTAATACCAGATGCCGTGCTCTGTGCGGCAGAGTTCAAACTCATGAATCCTGCTCTATGCTTGGGATTCACCACACCGCTAACAATGGTGTTCGCCGGAATCATTCTTCCCGTTACCATCACAAAGAAAAATCCAGCAATGGTTAAGACAATCCACAAATCGGTTTCAGGCAGATTCGTGTTTATGAAAATAGGAATGAGCGAAAGCAAGGCGAAGAATCCAAACACCTTAAATCTTCCAATTTTATCTACTGCTCTTCCAATTAAAATACTGCTGATTACCGTGCAGAATCCTCCAACCAAATAGATGTACTTAACTTCGTGTTGTTCCAATTTCACATTGGAAATCATGTACGGAGTCAAGAACGAAATAATGGTGAACTGCCCAAGCACCAGAAGAACTGTAAATAGCAAAGCGTTTCGCTGCGCCACATTCGAGAAGGAGGCCTTGAACGTTTCCATGGGCTCGAACTTGTGCGTTCTTCGATCCAAGTGATCGCGCAAAGGTGGAAGGGTTTTCCAAGCCATGAACCAAAACGGCAGACTGAGTGCACTCACCATATAAAAAGGCACGTGCCAATTTCCATCAAAAAAATCGACCATGGTTAGCGCCATGGGAACTCCCAAAATAGAGGCTAACGAAAAAGCAAGCGTAATGGCCGCCATCGCTTTCCCTCTTCGTTCCATAGGTATAACGTCGGCCACAATAGACATAACCAATCCGCCAAGTAATCCGCCAGTAATTCCAGTTAAAATGCGCGTTCCAACAAACAAGTAGTAATTCAATTCGTTGTTATCGGTAGTTGGAACAAGCGCGCTGCTTAGGGTTCCGAGCATGAATCCTAAGTAAGCAAGCAATAACGCTTTCTTTCTTGGAAGATTATCGAGATAGAACACCCCCAAGAACGAAGTCAATCCTGCTGCCAATCCGTAAGAACTCACTAGCCAACCGAATCCTGTTGGACCCACACCCAAGTCGCGCTTCAAGATGTCGCCCATGGGCATCATAATCATGAAGTCTACGATATTGGTAAACTGAATGGCTGCTAAAGCAATTAAGATCCAACGTTCTTTGCTTATTGAATTAGCCATTGTATTGGGAATTCCATTCCCTCTGTTTAGTATCTAAAACATTTTGCCATTCTTGTTTGAACGGAAAACGTTGAGGCTCATTTCCTGGGTGAACTTTCGTAAAAAACAACTTCAACAAAGCATTGCGAAGTCTTCCCGGATGACGCAGTGCTATGCGCATTTCCACCGGAACCGCGCCGAAGGTAGATTTTATTTCTCCAGCCGTTCTTCCAAAGGCAATCTCTTCGCATTGGGCCTCAATGGCCATTTTCACGAAGGAGAGCAACATGTTTGAATACAGCCCGTAAGTTGAATTAGCGTCGTAGTCTATTCCAACTAAAAACGCTTCCAATTCTTTGTGATTGATTAAGGCAATCTGATATCCGATGATTTCGTTCGAAACATAAAAGGCTTGTATAACCATTTTATCTTGAAGCGAATTCTTCAATTCAATCAAGAATTCGGTCGTTAATGGCTCCATAGCGAACTCAGCGCGATCGTATACGTTTCTGTACAATGCCTGAACAACCGTTGAATTCGTTGCCAAGTCTTCGGCGCTCCAGACGCGTGTTTCCAGGTCTTCGAATTTCTTCAATGCGGCTTTCGCCTTGGTTCTGAACTTCGTGTTCAGCGCGTTCAGATAATCATCAAAGGTTTTCCAATTACTATCAAAAGGCATCTTCAACAAATGATCCACCGCGAAAGTGTGAAACCCGCATTCCTTCAACTCGTTCAACGCGTTGTAATCTTTCGGATAAAAGTCTTTCACCACTACCGCTTGCGTATCTCTGTTGCTCTTCCGCAAAAAATGAATAACGTCTGTAAGGGCATAACATAAAGCCGTTGTGGCTTCTTCCACCTGAATTTCCTTCTGAAAAATGTATCCGTGCGGACCCGTGCAAAACGGACTTCCGCAGACTACTATGGGATATTGTCGCGACTGTCTGCCGAAGACGCGCGCCACAAATCCGGCTCCGCCTTCCACGTCTACGTGCGATTTCAATTCTCCTGAAACGAAGTAAGTGTATTGCAAAACCGCAATACCAATGGGCATTTCATTCTTGAAAAACAAAATGTAAAACAGGTTTCCTTCCCAACCTTTCGAAAGAGCCGATAAATAATCTGAAGAGAGAAAAACGTTTTGCTCGTGATTCAGAGAATCCCATGTCTCTATTGGCACATCGGCAAACTTATCGGTTACGGTATAACTAAGCTCTGAAGAGCCCAGTGACCATCGCACCTTCTTTCGTTCACCAAACACGCTGCAGTTTACCATAATTCTCTAGAGATTTGCAAAGGTAAAGACACTTCAAGGTTAACTTTGTTTAATTCAGCAAGAATGTTAAACCCCAAAAAGATACTTTTTTTCGACAGCGACTGCCTCTTCTGCAACCGCTGGGTGCAATGCATTCACAGCCATGCGCTTCACTCCGACTTGTATTTTTCTGGATTGAAAGGAAACGAAGCTGAAAACCATCTTTCTGAAGAAGAACGCGCCTCACTTTCCGGAATTATTTTGGTTGTAAATGGAAAGAAATACCACAAAGGCCTTGCGCTCCGTCGGTTGTTTCACGAAGTGAAGGCACCCCTCTCGCTCTTGTTAATCCTGACCTTCGTCTGTCCGCTGTTTTTATTGAATGGAATTTATAATTTTATTGCGCGAAACAGACATCGCATAAGCGGAAAAACCACCTGTGATTTTGACCCTACCTTGCAATCGAAAATACTTCTTTAATCATGATTGAAAACCTACCTTTTTCGTTAGTTCTTGTCACCTGCATTCTCACATTGCTTGCTGGAATTATGATGACGTATGCGTTTGTTCGAGGACATTTCCGTGCACAGCAGAGAGCGCACATGTTCGCATTGGCTTTGTTGGGATGGACAATCTTTCAGTCAACGCTTGCGCTGAATCGTTGGTACATGGATAAAAATACGGGGACGGGTCACTTGCTTTTCCCCATTTTATTTTCCTCTGTGCTTATTCTCTTGTTGGCCTTCACCCCGCGAGGAGCAAGATTCTTGAGAGCGCTGCGTCCCTCATGGCTGTATAGTTTGCAATATCTTAGAATTCCTATCGCTTCTATGTTTTACATTTTGGCAACTTGGAAACAAACGCCGTGGGAAATGACTTTTTACGGAATGAATTTCGACATTGCATTTGGAGTGATTGCCTTGCTTTGCATGCCTATTTTCCCTAAGAAAAAAAGCAAGTATAAACTTGCTTTTAGTGTCTTCAATGTTGTTGGAATTGCCTCTATTGTGTGGCAATATATTTTGGTGTTAGGAAGCGTACCGAGTGATTCACAGTGGCTTGGACTAACGCAACCGAATTACGCAGCGACTCACTTTCCTTACGGATGGATGGTCACTGTTATCTTCCCGCTCATATTGGCTTCCAATGTTGCGTTGTTGGTTCAGAATCTCACGCATCACGAGAAACCCGTTA
>CAIZGX010000034.1 GCA_903932685.1 uncultured Bacteroidota bacterium
GAACGATTGAATATCCAGAAGTACACGCCGTCTTCAGCATCTGTTGCATCCCACGGTGTCAGATTGCTGTAGTTCAATGACTCGTAAATCATGGTTCCCCAACGATTGAATATGCGAACCTGACTGTTTGGAAAGCTCTCTAAACCCTGAATCTTGAAATACTCATTGACGTATTCATCAACGTTAACAAGAAGTAAGTTTGGCTCATAGGTATCACAAACAGTAATTATAAATGGAATAATACCTTGCTGATTGCATGCGTCTGTAACTATAACGTCTGAAGCATTGCCGGCTATTCCGGTGATTGTATTCGTCAGTGGGTTCAGTATCATTGTCAACGCATCGAATTGGTAAACGTAAGGTTGTGAACCGCCATATACCAACAATTCTGATTCAATACCTGCGCACAAATCTTGGGCTGTAGCGAATCCAAACACAGGTGGTTCTGTTATCACGAAGTCATCTGTATATGTTGCACCACAATAATCAGAGAAGGTATATGAATAAGGACCGGCTGAGCCTTGCGAGAACGTTTGTGTCGCATTCGATTGTCCATTCGACCATGAATAAATGTATGGAGGCCATCCGCCTGAAGCGCCTGGATTAACCGTCTGAGAAGTACCTGGACAGATTAAGAAGTCTTCTGTTTGAGAAGCACCAAATCCTACATAATCCAACAAATCCAAAGTAGCACTTATTGAAACAGAATCACAAGCCCCTTCACACAAATAGCTACAGCTAATGATGATTATTTCTGTTCCCTCCGTGATGTTATCTAAAATTGGAATAATGTCAATGACGAACGATGTATCAGCCACAACGAATTGCGTAACTCCATTCGTGTGATAATCTTCAAGATAGGTAGCAGTTCCTCCGAAAATTAGATTCACTGTATCTCCTTGAGCTAAGCAATCAGGAAAGTTGAATGTAATTTGTCCATTCACACATCCTTCCAAAACTGAATTAGGAGGAAGGTTCGGAGCAGGATTTATAACACTTGAAGAAATACCTGCATTGTCTGTTCCAGTTGTGAAAGACCCTGCTTCAATAATTACATCCGATTTTAAGGCTTGGTCAGATCCGTTCGCAATAGCCAAACGTATGTGATAAGTTTCGCCACACTCTAAATCATACTGAGCCGCAATCTTAACGGTAAATCCATTCAAGTTAATTGGAATCAAGCCTGGGCCATTGTCAACATAATATGCGGCATTCAAAACATTGTTCACAGAACTAATGGTAATTGGAAGTGGTGGTGTCGACTGCGGAACAATCGCAATGTTAACAGCACCACCTGGAAATGCGGCAGGACTAGAATACGGACCTGTAATTCCAGGGCCACTTAAAAAGAAGGCGAAAACGTCGTTGTATTGACTATTCACCCACTGCAAATATTCATCAGACCCAAAAATGTAATTGAAATTTAAGCTATCACCTACAGCCACGAAATCGAATTCAAGCGCAGCAATATTGTTCACAGATCCTACAGTAAAACCTTGACCAATTAGTGGCGGAACCGAATTCGCGACGGATAACAAATCTGGATCACCAGCAATGTTCGGCGTTATTGCTGTACCAAAGTAATTCAATACAATATCCTGTGCGTCTGAACAACCAATTACGACACCCTCTGCTATCTGAAAATTTGCATCTGTATTTCCTGTCATCTGACCCAATTGAGCGGGCAAACCTGTAAAAGCAGCATTCGCATAAGTCACGCCTGGACCTAACAAGGACTGCACAGCTTGATCAGCTGTTACATACGCCACAGCAATCTGAGCGTTCACAAATTGACTTGCAAAGAGAGCAACAAAAAATAATGTTTTTTTCATTCGAAAAGATTTCTGCCCAAAAGACAACCCGGACTCATCCAAAGTTGCCTCGGCATGTTTATTCTTCAAATATAACAAATCCTAGTTAGTTTTGCCCCATGCACGAAGTCATACGCATTGAAAACCTGACCCGTTTCTACACCATTGGTGAAGAAACTGTGCGTGCCCTCAACGGAGTAAACTTAACCATTCAAAAAAACGAGTACGTAGCATTAATGGGTCCGTCTGGATCCGGCAAGTCAACCCTCATGAATATTATTGGGTGTTTAGACACCCCCACTTCCGGAGAGTATTTTCTAAACGGTCCCAATGTCGCACAACTTTCTGATAGCGAATTGGCTGCTATTCGAAACAAAGAAATTGGTTTTGTCTTTCAAACATTTAACCTACTTCCAAGGTTAACCGCTCTGCAAAATGTGGCTTTGCCCCTTGTTTATGCCGGAATTCCAGAAGTAGAACGATTGAAGAAAGCGAAAGAAGTTTTAGAGCAAGTTGGTCTGGGCAACCGAATCACTCATAGGCCCAACGAACTCTCTGGCGGACAACGTCAGCGCGTTGCTGTAGCAAGAGCACTTGTAAACCACCCTTCCATTATTCTTGCCGACGAACCCACGGGAAACCTAGACTCCAAAACAAGTGAAGAGATTATGCAATTGTTAGACATCATTCATCAAGCTGGAAACACCATTGTTCTTGTAACGCACGAGGAAGACATTGCCCTCAGAGCGAAACGTATTGTTCGTATGCGCGACGGAATTATTGAAAGCGACCAAGCCCAAGTATAACCTCTCGTGGCGTATATTTGCCACTCATTTTTTCACCATGAACATCAAAGAAATAATTTCTTCGCTTCCAATAGGGACAACCATTCAACTCAACGGTTGGGTGCGCACTTTTCGCAACGAGCAATTCATTGCGCTAAACGACGGTTCTTGCATTTCGAATTTGCAAGTGGTTGTAAATGCCGATTCTCTTTCGGAAGAAGACAGTAAGCGCATTCACACTGGTGCTTGTATTTCGGTTCATGGAACACTTACTGAAAGTTTAGGAAAAGGACAAGCAATAGAGCTTACCGCTTCAAAGGTTGAAGTTTTGGGTGAAAGCAATCCGAACGAATTCCCCATTCAAATGAAAAAACATTCATTGGAATTCCTTCGTGAAAAAGCCCACCTGCGTTTCCGCACTTCAACATTCAGCGCGGTGTTCAGACTTCGTCATCAATTGTCCTTCGCAATACACAGTTATTTCAATCAAAACGGATTCGTGAACATTCACGCTCCAATCATTACCGGCAGCGATGCCGAAGGCGCTGGAGAAATGTTTACCGTTTCCAACTTCAATTTAGAAAATCCACCACGTAAGGAAGACGGAACAATAGATTTCGGAGAAGACTTCTTCGGAAAGCACACGCACCTTACTGTAAGCGGACAGCTTGAAGCAGAATTGGCTGCGCTGGCACTTGGAAAGGTGTACACCTTCGGACCAACGTTCCGTGCAGAAAACAGCAACACGAGCAGACACCTTGCAGAGTTCTGGATGATTGAACCTGAAGTTGCATTCAACGACCTTGCGGCTAACGCAGATTTAGCCGAAGACTTTTTAAAGTATTGCATTCGTTATGTACTAGAAAACGGAAAAGAAGATTTGCTTTTCCTTCAAGAACGCGAAGCAACAGAAGACAAACAGAAGCCAACAGAGGAGCGTCAAACCGCGCCACTTATCGAACGTTTGGAGTTCGTTGCGAACAACACCTTCGAGCGCATCACCTACACTGAAGCAATAGACATTCTCTTGAATTCTAGTCACTACAAAAAGAAGAAATTCAAATACCCAATTGAATGGGGAATTGATCTTCAGAGTGAACACGAAAGATATTTGGTTGAAAAGCATTTCCAAAAACCAGTCATTCTAACCAACTACCCTGCTGGCATTAAAGCATTTTATATGCGTATGAATGAAGACCAAAAAACAGTAGCCGCAATGGACATTTTGGTTCCTGGAATTGGTGAAATTATTGGTGGAAGTCAGCGTGAAGAACGCTACGATATGCTTCTTGAAAAATGTAAGCAGTTCAACATTCCGGAAGAAAGTATGTGGTGGTATTTGGAAACACGCAAGTTCGGAACATGTCAGCACGCCGGATTCGGATTGGGCTTCGAAAGATTGGTCATGTACGTAACCGGTATGACCAACATTCGCGACGTTATTCCATTCCCACGCACTCCGAAGAACGCAGAGTTCTAAATTGAATTTTTATTTCTGAATCAACGCTATCCACACTGATGTGCTGTGCATGTTATCAATGCGCGTCCAAATGGGTCGAACCGTTCCGTTAACCGCCGAGATATTGTTGTAATCTCCAAGAAATACACTTGCATTCGACACGAAGGGCTTTTCGCTAATGCGTTCGTTCGTCCAAGTCTTTCCGCCATCATTGGAAGAGGCTAAATAAACATCGGTGTTGTAATCGGTGTAATTTCTTCGGTCGTAAAACACAGCATACAAGTTACCCGTAACAACATCAACCGTCATCCAAGGAAAAAACTGATGTGCATGTGTATCATCATTATTCACGCGAATCGCTTCTGTCCAATTTTCTCCTCCATCAGAAGATGAAGAAACAAAAACATCTACATCGCCGTTGCGCTCATCGCTCCAACACAAATAGAGATTTCCTCTGTTCGGCCCATTGCTTAAATCACTCAGCAAGATTGGCATTCCGTTGGCGCGATAAACACCTGGAATTTCTTGATTCCATCCGCCCGGAATTGCCATGATAACCTTTGATTTGGGCATCCACGTTGTTCCGCCATCAACAGACTTATTGAAATAGATAAATTCGCGATGTGCCCAAGCCACGTATACTTCGTTGTTCAATCCCGCTGCGGGAACAGCCCCTTCGGTAGTGTTGTCATCATCTATGCATCCACCTTCAACATCGCTAATTGTAATTGGCTTTGAAAAACTCGAACCTCCTCTCTGCCCTTTCGAGAAAAGAATTCTCGAATGATCGCTGGGTTCTTTGCTGTCGTATTTATCGAACTCTGTCCATGAGACATAAATTTCGCTTCCGTCTTTCGAAGTCGTTGCCCATTGCTTGTCTTGATCTTTCGGCGCATTGGTTCCAATAGCTATTCCATCGGTCCAACAATTTTTCTTACACGAAAATTTCTTGTCTTTTAATTGCTGAATAACAATGGACTCAAGCCATCGCGAACTGCTGTACCCACCATTTCCCGGGTCTCCCAAATGCAGATAGTAGAAGTCTCCTGTTGGAGATGCTACAATAGTTGGATCGCCATATACACCATGAGAAGATTTCATCAAATCATGGTCCCAAGTGATTCCGCCATCGCAACTTTTGTAAACGTTATTCAAGATAGAGCCAGCAACCATTCTTTCCGGATTGGTTGGGTCAATTGCAATGCTTGGTTCACATGGATTAAAGGAAGAGAATCTTCCCTTAGATGAAACGAGTTCTACGTTCTTGTAATCACTTTGTGCATTCGCACTGATTACTAGAAAACAACTAAAACTTAGAATGAAATTTTTGAGCATATTCTTTGGCGAAATAAGTTAGAATAACACTTGCGCCAGAACGTGCAATACTCGTAAGCATTTCAGGCATGGCCTTGTTGTAATCTATCCAACCTCTTTCTGCTGCAGCCTTTAGCATGGCATATTCACCGCTTACGTTGTATGCAGCAATGGGCAAGGAAGAATAACTACTCAAATCGCGAATCACATCTAAATAACATAACGCTGGTTTCACCATCAAATAATCAGCTCCTTCTTCTTCATCCAAATCCGCCTCACGCAACGCCTCTTTTCTATTGGCGTAATCCATTTGATATGTTTTCTTATCTCCACTTTTCGGGGCACTATCCAATGCCTCGCGAAACGGACCGTAAAATGCGCTAGCGTATTTCGCAGTGTATGACATGATACCCACGTTCACAAAACCGTGATCGTCTAACGTATCACGTATCTCACCAACTCTTCCGTCCATCATGTCGCTTGGACCAATTATATCAAATCCCGCTTCAGCCTGAGCCAAAGCCATAGCAGATAAAATCGGAAGTGTCTCGTCGTTGACAATCTTTCCATCAATCACTAAACCGTCGTGTCCGTCTGAACTGTATGGATCCATTGCCACATCTGAGATAAACACAGCCTCAGGAAAGCGTTTCTTCAATTCACGAATAGCAGTCAGATAAAAGTTCGAAGCATCCAAAGAATACGTAGCGTATTTGTCTTTATACTTCTCATCAACAGCAGGAAACAAAATGAAATTTGTTACACCTGCATTCATGCACTCATCTACTTCCACCATTAACTTTTCCAACCCAAATCTGGAAATTCCAGGCATGCTTAAAATTGGTTGCACCGATTGTTTGTCTTCCAGCAGAAAAAGTGGATACACCAATTGCTCGAGTGACAATCTCGTTTCGCGAACCAATCCGCGAACGGAAGCGTTTGCTCTATTTCTTCTTGGACGAATGCGCATTATAACAATTCAGATTCAACTTGAGACTTCAAGATATTGAACAACGAATCTTGTTCCTTTGCCAACTTCAGCACTTGCTCGTCTTTCATTTCCTTGAAAAAAGCGTCGTCTTTAATAGCAGCTCCTTCTGGAATTTCCTTCAAGTTTAATTTGTAGTTTACTACTTCGTCTTTCAACGTGTTAATCATAGAAACACGCTCAGACAATTCATTCACACGAATAACTCCTGCGCTATCCAATGGATTTTGAGTCAATGTAGAAATCTCTTTCTCAGCTGAAGTAATTTCTTTATCTAAATCTGCAACCAATGCATTTTGCTTCGACAAAACACCTTGTTGCGTTGTACGTGCTTGCTTTAAAATTTCAGTTTCAGAGTCGAAACATGCCGTTAATCCTACTGTAAGTGCCACTCCTAAAACCACTGCTAACTTTTTCATATTTCACTTTTTAATTTTTCCATTTACATCCAGATTTTTCGGCACCGGATCGTAACCACTTTTTCCCCAAGGATGACAACTTAAAATTCGTTTTCCTCCTAAATACATTCCTTTCACAATTCCCCATTCTTGAATGGCATCCGTAGCATAAGCACTGCACGTTGGCTGATACCTGCAATTCGATCCTAACCATGGAGAAATAAACCCCTGATAAAATCGAATAGGTAAAATGAAAAGCCATTTCAAGAATCTAGACAAATTTAAACGTATTTAGTTCAAAGGAAAAACATAATAAGACAAGCCAATCGCAAGAATAATCACCGGAACCAACAAGATTCGTGTGACCATGTTTGCATGTATTCGAAGAATGCGATTCAAAACCAATGAAATCAGAAGTATTCCCAAAATGCAAAGGAGTTGTCCCAACTCAACTCCAATGTTAAATCCAATTAACTTACCAGTTAAACTATCTCCTTTCATTAAAGTCATCTTCAATTCAGTTGAAATGGCAGAACCATGAATGAATCCGAATAGAGCAATAACGAGGACGGTCTTCCAAGGAACAGTCGTTGTCTCAGTTGGAGAGATCAAGCGCTGAATACCGCGTACAACTATGGTCAGCGGAATTGCAAACTCTACCCATTCTAAAGGTAACATTGGAAAACCAAAAACGACAGCAACAGCCGCCAAGGCATGCCCTAAGGTAAATCCGGTAATGGACCACAAAAGCATCCGGCGATCGTTAAAGGTTAGTCCAATAGCTAGCACCCACAAAAATAAGATGTGATCAATCGCACCCTTGTTCAGGATATGAAATATTCCGTGCTGTATGTCTTCGAAAAACGTCATGAATACTGTACTTCTTAATACTTCTTCTTGAACTTTTTCTTTTTGTTGTTATTGGGGCGCTTTTTATTGCGGTAGCTGTCTTCTACGAAGTCGTTGTATTTCGAACCTTGAATGGTCTTTACTGCGTGAATCTCTTGAATATTCTCGACTGACAGTTTTCCGGCACTCAAATATTTCAAATCTTCTAAAATCACATCATCTGTGATTGTTGCTCGATTCCAATTCAAAGCGTTTTGCTTCATCAGCGTAGCAATTGAAAGTGTAAAGTTCATGCGCTCTTCCCCTTCCTCCATGGCCACGCATTTATCAATCATCTTCTCTACATATCTGCCATAGTGACCAAATTTTACAATTTCTTGAGGATATGCAATGCGGTTTGGCTTAACAGCAAACTGTGAGGGCTCTGGTTTAGGATAAGGAGAGTCCACGTCTAATCGAAAGTCACTCATAATGTGTAGGTGATCCCAAAGCTTGTGATTGAAATCTTCCATATCACGCAAGTATGGAAACAACTGTCCCATTACAGAAATAATAGCCTTGCAACAACGTGCGCGTTCATCTCGGTCTTCAAGTGTTAAAGCGTACTGCACCATCTTCTGAATATTTCTACCGTATTCTGGCAAAGTAATTTCAGGACGTGCACTATTCATCTCTAACGGCACAACAACATCTGGCTTCTGAAAGCGGTGAGGATTCATAATAAATTTAAATGAGGTCTAACAAATATACACTACAATTAAGCGCCTACAATTTTCAACTTCGCGAATTTCAGCAGCAGTTGCTTTTGTCCTTCTGAAGGAAAGAAAACGGTAGCCTTTTCATTCGGGCTTTCGCCTTCTACATTAATTACTTTTCCTTTACCGAATTTCTCGTGTTGAACTTCCACCCCTACTTGAATTTCATGCGGCAACGCCCAATCGCCGGCAGGCAAAGGCACCGGTGCATTCATGTCCACTTTCTTCAACTTACTCGTATCAATCTGCGGAGGCATTGGCGGAGTTGTTGGTGAAGAAGGTGGGAACGAAGACTTTGGCTTGTCTTGCAATGGAAGTCTGTTAATTCCGCCGCCGAACTTACCGCGTTCTTCTCCGAAATCGAATGATTTCGATTGCGGTGGCGTTTTCTTTCCTGAAGTGGTTTCTAAAAATTTCTCGTCTATCTCTTCGATAAAACGCGAAGGCTCGCAGTAGGTGAATTGCCCCCATTTGAATCGCGAATTCGCATAAGAGAGAATGGCTCTTTTTTCAGCACGGGTAAGAGCAACGTAAAAAAGTCTTCGTTCTTCTTCTAGGTCTTCACGTGCGTTCAAAGACATTTGTGAAGGGAAGAGATTCTCTTCCATTCCAACGATAAACACATTCGGAAATTCCAATCCTTTCGCCGAGTGAATGGTCATGAGCGAAACGCACTTTGATTCATCTACATCTGTACTTACCGTATCAGTGAGCAGAGCTACATCAATCAAGAAATCTGACAACGATGGAATCGAACCATCTTCCAATTCACGCTCGGAAAACTCTTTCAATCCGGCCAATAATTCTTGAAGATTTTCTAAACGAGCAACACCTTCAGGTGTGCGATCAGCGTTCACTTCCACCAATAATCCAGATGCCGCAGCAATGTGCATTCCCAAGTCGTAGGCCGGCTTCGTGGTTAGCTCTGTCGCAAAGCTTTGAATCATGGTAACGAATTCATTCAGCTTATTCGCCGTTGATCCAGTAATTCCAACTTCAAAGCAACGGGCAATCATTTCCCAAATACTAATCTCTCGCTCCGATGCTCCAACGATCAATTTCTCAAGTGTGGTTTTTCCGATACCTCGCGCAGGATAATTGATTACCCGCTTCAAGGCTTCTTCGTCCTTGTGATTCGCTGTTAGTCGGAAATAAGCTAACAAGTCTTTAATCTCTTTTCGTTGGTAGAAACTTAATCCTCCATAAATTTTATAGGGAATATTTAATTTACGAAGGGCTTCCTCCATTGCACGCGATTGAGCATTTGTGCGGTAAAGAATTGCGAAGTCATGGTAAGTTCCTCCGTCTTCCTTTTGCAATTTGAAAATGGTGTTCGCCACGAACATTCCTTCTTCATTATCGGTTGGCGCTTGATGAAGACGGATTTTACTTCCCTCGTCGTTAGCTGTCCAGACGTTCTTCTTAATCTGACTTTTATTGTTTCCAATGATTGAATTCGCTGCCTCTACGATGACTTTCGTCGAGCGGTAATTCTGCTCTAATTTGTAAAGAGAATAATCAGGATAGTCCTTTCTGAAATTCAGAATGTTCTGAATATTTGCTCCGCGGAAGGCGTAAATGCTTTGCGCGTCATCTCCGACAACACATAAATTTTCATTTACCGCTGCGAGCTGTTTAACGATTAAATACTGAGAGAAATTCGTATCCTGATACTCATCTACCATGATGAACTGAAACTTATGCTGGTAGCGATGAAGTACGTCTGCATGATCTCTAAACAAGATATTCGTTTTGAAGAGTAAGTCATCGAAGTCCATGGCGCCGGATTGAAACAAGCGTTGGTCGTACTTTCTGTAGACCTCTGCCATCTTAGGGCGTTTAGCTGCGTGATCATCTGAAACCAATTCGACTTGTTCAGGGTAATCGACCGCGGTAATTAAATTATTCTTGCAAGAAGAAATTCTATTCTGAACCATTCCTGGTTTGTAGATCTTGTCGTCGAGCGACATTTCCTTCAGAATATCTTTAATGAGACTCTTGCTGTCTGCTGAGTCGTAAATACTAAAGTTCCGTGGATAACCAATTCGATCGGCTTCCGATCGAAGAATACGCGCGAAGACGCTGTGGAAAGTTCCCATCCAAATGTTGCGCGCGTTGTCTTCGCCCATCAGGTTGGCAATACGTTCCTTCATTTCACGTGCAGCCTTGTTGGTAAAGGTTAGCGAAAGAATACTGAACGGATCTATACCGTTCTGTATCATATGCGCAATGCGGTAGGTCAAGACACGCGTCTTTCCTGAACCCGCTCCTGCAATAACCATTAATGGACCTGAAATGTGTCGAGCTGCGGCACGCTGAGCGTCGTTCAACTCACTTAAAAAATCTCTTTGACTCACTGTGCAAAGATACTTTTACAGGATTGAACACCCCTCCAAAACTTCATCTTTCCGAAAGAAACTTATCAACGCTTTGCGCTACTTTTGCGAAAAGCCTTAAACATGTCAAAAATTTTAATCGTCGACGATGAAGCTGCAATCCGCAGCGCACTAAAAGAAGTCTTGGAGTACGAAGGGTTTGCTATATCCGAGGCCACAGACGGAGAATCTGCTCTGAAAATGGTACTAAAAGAATCGTTCGATTTAATTTTTTGTGATATTAAAATGCCGAAGCTTGACGGTTTGGATTTTTTATCTGAATTGAAAAAGGAAGAGATACAAGTTCCCGTAGTTATGATCACCGGACACGGAACCATTGAAACCGCTGTAGAAGCCATTAAACGGGGGGCTTATGACTTTATTCAAAAACCGCTCGACCTTAATCGCGTGCTTGTTTCAACTCGAAATGCAAACAAACATGACGCCCTCATAAAAGAAACGAAAACACTCAAAAAGAAGCTCAGTAAAATAAATGGTTCGAACATCATCGGCCAAAGCAAATCTATTTTGGAAATCATTAAAATGATAGACACAGTTGCTCCAACAGATGCGCGCGTCCTTATTACTGGTGGAAATGGTTGCGGAAAAGAACTTGTTGCTCGCCAACTTCATGAAAAAAGCAATAGAGCAACCAAAGCTTTTATTGAAGTGAATTGCGCAGCTATTCCCTCTGAACTCATCGAAAGTGAATTATTCGGACACGAGAAAGGAGCCTTTACTTCTGCCGTGAAAACAAAGCCCGGAAAATTCGAATTGGCCGATAACGGGACGCTTTTTCTAGATGAAATTGGGGACATGTCGCTTTCCGCGCAAGCCAAAGTGCTTCGAGCCCTTCAGGAAAATAAAATTACACGAGTTGGTGGTGAAAGAGACATGAAGGTGAATGTTCGCATTTTAGCAGCTACCAACAAAGATTTAAAAAAGGAAATTGCAGCTGGTAATTTCCGTGAAGACTTGTATCACAGACTTTCTGTTATTGTCATCAAAGTCCCTTCATTGAATGAACGAAAAGACGACCTTCCTTTATTGGCTGAGCATTTCCTACAGCAAATCGCAGATGAATACGGTCAGCCAAAAAAAGACATTGTACCAGCAGCTTTAAAGGCACTTCAACAGCATGACTGGACTGGAAATATTCGCGAATTTCGAAATGTAATTGAACGATTGATTATTCTTTCGGGCGACAGCATTGATGAAAAAGCGGTGAAGCAGTACGCCACCCCTTACTTCAATTGATTCTTTTTTGGAATCATAAACGGCACATAGGCTAAAAAAACGGCAAGGCTTCCAACAGCTAAAAATGAAATGTTGGGTGTTTGAGGAGGCATTAAGAACGTTGTGCCTATAATGAATAAGGTGTAACAATACAAAGCAATAGAAACTTGATAATGCTGTAAACCTAAGGCTAACAAACGATGATGTATGTGGTTTTTGTCGGCTAGGAACGGAGACTTCCCACTTAAAATTCGAATAGTGAACACCCTCAGCGTATCTATTAGCGGATACGCCAAGATTGCCATAGCAAATATGGGTTTCGAGACTATCTGCATAGCAGCAGATAATTTCGATGGCGGAAATTCAATCAATTTCATAGCCAAAACGTACATACAAATTCCAATGATAAGAGACCCTGAATCACCCATGAAAATGCGTGCAGGTTGAAAATTGAAAATCAAAAAACCAAATAACGAACCCGCCAAGCCGACAGCCAATAGGGCCAAAGGCATATCGCCTGTTTTGTAAAACCAAAGCGTAAATGTTACGCTACCGATTAAACCAATTCCCCCAGCCAATCCATCTACTCCATCGATAAGATTTATAGCATTCACAATTACGATGTAAATAAAAATGGAAAGCACTACACTTAGCCAATAAGGCAATTCTTCAACTTCAAAGAGTCCCCAAAACTCTGTTAATCGAATATCTGCTAAGACCACAAGGGTTGTACCTACGAGAAGATGAACGATTATTTTCTTTAATGGATCAACACCAACAATATCGTCTTTCAACCCAATAAAAAACAAAGCGAACATAGACGCCAAAATATACTTGAATTCATTTAGCGCTTGCAAGGGATTGTAGTTGGCTCCCAATTCCCAAGCCTCTCTGGAAGGGAACCACAAGCAATAAGAAATAATAGTAGCGGCGAAAATTAAAATACCCCCTAAGGTTGGAATACTCTTCCGATGCAGCTTGCGATCGTTACTTGGCTCATCTACCAAATGCTTCATCTTCGCCACCTTAATAAGGGGCGGTGTTGCTACCAAAACAATGACAAAAGCACTTAGAAAAGCGAAGACTATGTCTTTCAATTTAGGACTCGGTTAGGTTGATTCAAATGTATTCAAAAATCGCGATAAACAGAATGCAGTCCGGTACGAATTCCCAACATTAATATAGTTGCATGCTGTTTTACCAAATCATTCGACCGATCGTCTATGCGGTCGGAATACGAAATGATAAATTCGGAATTTGTTTTCGGATTAATCCAGTAACCCAATTCAACATCCCACTGCTTCAAATTTCTATTGATCCACATGGGCGCATCGTTTCGCTCTTCCATCCTGTTTTGCACAATGTAATTCCATTTCACCCGCGCAAAATATCTTCCGTAGCGGTAACGAGAACGTAAAACGTATTCATACATATTATTCAACGGATGACCAACCGTTTGGTTCATGTGTGTGGCATCTGCATATAGCGCCGAAAAAGAATAAACATCGCTTTGAATCCTGTTATACTCAAATCCTAAATCAAAATTCTTTACTCCCAAATTATACGACTGCATCCCCAATTGAAGCGCGCCGTTTTTTTTATAATCACCTAACACATCTGAATAAACCTGACCATAAACTTCGATATTTTTCGTAAGCCTAACATTTGCATCTATTCCCAGATTGAAATTATTTCGAGTTGAATTAGCCTGTGTGAATCCTGTACCAATTAGTGGAGAGTAGAAGTTCACAGGAAGCGACTGAGGCATTGCATTCGAATCGTATCGGTTCCAAATAACCGATTCAAAAAGTGAAAGTTCTACTTTCGTTGTGGGCTTCCAACTTAGATAAGAAAAGCTACCCGCCTTCCTTCTAAATGTAGATTCAGGGGTATCGCCTACAGGCAAACGCTCCAAGCTTTGCATCACATTCCAAACATGCGAATACTTAACCTTTCCTTTTGTAACATCAAACTGAACATACGGATAATTGTACATGCCATCAGACCAAAGCAAGGATCGATAACCGTTTCCAATCTTATGCTTTCCGTAACCCATGTGAAGTCTCAATGCTTTTAAAGGCTGAACTGTGATGCGCGAAAAAGAGGACGAATAATCGACAACGTCGCGAATGGCAGTAAAATCTTTATCGCGACCAAACCCTGGAATAACACCCAAACTGTCAACATAATTCTTCATGTACTTTGGCATGTACTCTTGACTTTCGTAGAAACCGGTTTCTATCGAAATTTTTTCTCCGAAATCTGCCTGCATCCACAAACCTCTCGTGTTGCTCATGATTCGGCGTGACCTCGGGTAATTCAAAGTGTCTGTAAAGTCTTTTCCTGCCCCTATGTTATAAAGAAAATTCATCCGGATATGAACATCTCCTTCATTGTATTCGAAGATATGCTTGCGTAGCGCAATTGCTGCAAAGTCGTGGTAAATCTTCACGCTGTCTTTCAACTCGCCCTCCATTTTTGAAAGGGGCAAATCGTTGCGCATATATGGCTGCATAGAAAGAAAAACAGGAGACTCTGTTTTCAATGCCGCTTCTCTCACAGAGCGAGTAAAACCAAAGCCGATCGGATAGGCCGACGGCTGCGCAAAGCAAAATAAGACCTGCACAAAAAATAAAACCGTAACAAAAAAATTCAATTTCATTTCAATATTTACTTTTTAATTCTCGCGTACATCCAAGGCATCGCGCAATCCATTTCCAACCATCATAAACGAAAGTACTAAAAGCATAATGCAAATTCCTGGCAAAAATGCCAGATACGCCATATCCGTAGTCAAGTATGAATAGCTTTCACGAATCATATTTCCCCAGCTTGGTGTTGGTATTTGAGCCCCTAAACCTAAAAAACTCAACCCCGCCTCCATAAGAATAGCAGAAGCAAAGTTAGCTGCCGACATCACAATAATCGGAGAAAGAACGTTTGGCAAAACATGCTTGAAAATAATTCGTGATGAGGAATTTCCAATAGCCTTCGCGGCTTCAATATATTCCTTTTCTCGAACACCCAAGACCTGTCCACGGGTTATGCGCGCCACTTCCACCCACATCGTTAATCCCACTGCTACAAAGACTTTCCAAAAGCCTGTTCCGAAGGCGAAACAAATTGCCATAACCAAGAGCAATGTAGGTATGGCCCAAACAACTTGAATGAAATACGATATTAATGCATCAACCCACCCCTTGAAATAGCCGGCCCACAAACCTAACGTTACACCTAGAATCAAGGAAATAATTACCGCAATGCTACCCACCAATAAAGAAACCGATGCTCCAGCCATCAATCGCGATAACACATCTCTACCGTACTTATCTGTTCCTAACCAGAATTTCTTTTTCGAAACAACTGCGCCGTCACTGTTCTCAACCAAATCTTTCATTGCGAATTTCCTCATTTCCCCACTGCCATTTTTCTCAAATAATTCTGTGTGAAGTGTGTCACCAATGGACTCACTTTTCGAGATTGGAAACCACTCTTCTGCATCTGATTTCAACGAAACAAATTGAACCTGAAATCCAGGTTTACAAAGTGCAAGACTTAATTTTTGATCATTGGCATTTTCAGTTTTATCTAATCGAATAAACGACCCAAAAGCCGACACCAAAATCATCAATAGTATAAAGAACAAACCAGCCATCGCGAGTTTGTTTTTGGTAAATCGGTGTAATGACGAATTTGATTCCATGCTTATTTCAAACTTACCCTTCTTCCCTTCCATTTCGGAATGAAAAATAAACTACTTATAAAGATGAAAAGACTGAAAAAAGGATATAGAACCATCTGCGCCAAAGCCAGCACCACTTCTTTCATCTTCATTCGATTTGAAAAAACACCGTACATACAAAGGACTTCTGCGAGTACTTTAACAGAGAGAAACACTGCGCTTTCCAAATGCCACGAAGGAATAAAAAGCCCTACAAAGGCAAGAACATGAATGGCACTAATGAGAGCAAAAAAAACGTGCAAAACAGTTGCTTTTGTAGAAGGAAGTTTCGTGATTTTTCCTGCCCAACGTATTCGCTGATCAATTGACTCTCGCCATGAATTAACTGTTGAAATTTCAACCCTACAAAACTTCTCCCAACACATGGAAGTATCCCTGCCTAACTTCACAACTCGACTCAATAAAAACATATCGTCACCGCTCGAAATAGATCGATGCGCTTCTATGTTTTCCATAAATAAATTACGTTTAAAAATAAGATTTGCACCGTTGCACATCATAGGCAATTTAACCTTTGAACTAAGCCAAGTGATGAATTGAAGGTAACGCCATTCATTCGCTTGAAGCTTATCTAACAAACTGCCCCCAGAATTCATGTATACCGGCATAACCACAAGATCTTGCTCAAGGTCGCTTTCAAATTCTTTGAACCGCTCTGATGAAAACTGACTAATCACAACATCTGCATCTAGCGTCCAGATATATTCTGTTTTCGCCTCCTTCACGCCTAATTCTAAGGCTGCTTTTTTTCCTTTGGATTCAACTCCTAGATGTAAAATCCGAAGGTTAGTTATGCTGCAACCTGAGAGATGTTGTTCAGAATCATCTGTTGAATGGTCATTCACAAAAATAACTTCTGCAACAAATTCAGAAACAAACTGCAATGAACGCACGCATTCCACAAGCGCGCTATCCACCGAGCGACAATCGTCGCTGATATTCCGGAAGGGAACAACTATCGTTATTTTGGAAGAAGTGTCTTTCACGAAACAGATTACCTTTGAAACTCAAAGTAAATTCATTTGAGTACAAAAGAACGAATCATTTTAGGAATTGACCCCGGAACAAGCATTTTAGGTTTCGGCGTTATTCGTGTGGAAGAAAAAAAAATGACACTACTCACGATGGATGTTGTTCGCATGGACAAGATTCCTGACCACGCATTGAAGCTCGAAAAAATATTTACGCGTTGCGTTGAAATCATTGAAGAATTTCACCCCGACGAGCTCGCCATTGAAGCGCCCTTTTTCGGGAAAAATGTGCAATCTATGTTAAAGTTAGGGAGGGCCCAAGGTGTTGCCATTGCTGCGGCGCTCAGTAGGAAGCTCTCTGTAGTAGAATACGCCCCAAGGAAAATAAAACAAAGCATAACGGGAAACGGAAATGCATCAAAAGAGCAAGTAGCGGCCATGCTTCAGCAAATCCTGAAAATTAACCAAGCCGACATGCCAAAGAAGATGGATGCTACCGACGGCTTAGCAGCAGCAGTTTGTCATTATTTTCAAACGAGCGGACCCTTTGCTGCGAAAGGAAATTACAAAAGCTGGGACTCATTTCTAAAAAACAATCCCGACCGAATTCGTTGACCGAATTCCTCTAGTGCCTATTCAATAAATGAGATTTATTAGTCTTGTTTGTTTCATAGGGATGTCCTATTTTTGAGCAAATGCTAAACCGCGCCATTATTACGTTTTGTCTTGTTTGCACTTCGCAAATACAATCTTTTGCGCAAGTGTTGGGCGTTCCTTTGTTTAGTTGGGATTTTGCAGGAGGTCTTCCTTCCACCTGGACAAACGGAAGCACCTCGAATATTGGCGTTTGGGAGTACCGCGGTCCGAGCACTGTTCCAAGCAATGCAGTAACCTCACGCGGTTCTTGCTCAGGAGGTAGTTCGGCTTTCAATTCACTTACCCAAAGCAATGGGTTCATGATTTTCGATTCAAATTATTGGGATGACAATGACAATGAATGCGGCGGTTTTGGAACAGGGCCAGATCCTGGACCACACACGTCGTGGCTCATTTCAAACTCTTTTTCATTAACCGGAATAACCGGAGCCGTGGTCACCTATCAGCAACAATTCAGAAATTACAGCTCTACAATAAAAGTTCAATACTCCATTAATGGAGGAACTACTTGGGTAGATATGATTACTCAATCCGATTTCCCGGGTGCCACTTCTGAATGGAAATCAG
This sequence comes from uncultured Bacteroidota bacterium, assembly GCA_903932685.1. Taxonomy (GTDB): domain Bacteria; phylum Bacteroidota; class Bacteroidia; order Flavobacteriales_D; family Sanyastnellaceae; genus CAIZGX01. Next base: position 17,908 of record CAIZGX010000034.1, read on the forward strand.
CGACATTTCCTGCGGGAGCAATTGGACAAGCCAATGTCAAACTTCGTTTCTTGTACGACGGAAGCTACTACCATTGGGCTATCGATGACATAACAGTGTACAAGCCAAGTATAAACAACCTTTCCATAAATAATACGAGGTACATCACATTTGGAAATACCAGCCCCGTTCCGCCGAACGACTTTCACGATTTACCTTATGATCGTTATCCGAAAACGATGATTGTACCGTTTAAGTTTAGCGGAAAAGCAACAAACATCGGAAGTGCCACACAAACTGCCTCTAACTTGAATGTTAAAGTGCTTAACGCCGCCAATACTGCATTGTACAATCAGACAACAGCTAATTCAAATGTTGTTGCTGGTGCAACAGCCACTTACACCCTAACCACAGGATTCACACCTAGCGTTACTACCGGATATTACAGAGTTGCATATCAAATCAATCAAACGCAAACCGACGAAGCGCCAAGCAACAACAGAGACACGTTGGATTACTACATTACGGATTACCAATACGCCCGCGACGAAGGTCCAATGGAAGACGAGTTCACGCCAAGCGCTTTTTACGCAGGTCAGACGTATGAAGTGGGAAATGTTTTCGAAGGAAGATCCAATACCGTTAAATGCGCTTCCATTGCTGTTGCAGTTGGACCAGGAACCGCAATAGGCACGACAATTCAGGCGAAGATTTACAAAAACGATTTCACTGATCTACAAGCAACATCCGTAACATATCCTGTTAATGCTTGGGATATCAATGCCATCGGACAACAAAAACTCATTACGCTTCAGTTACCGACACCCCTGACATTATACGCCGATAGCGTCTACATTGTCATGGTTGGAAACACGGTTGGTACCCAAGCGTTAAAAGTTTGTAGAAGTGGCGCTGCCATTACCCAAACAAGTTTCGTGCGCTACCCCGAAAGCAATGGACTATTGTTCATGGCTAAAATGCCTGTTGTGCGCATGAATTTATTTACCGCCGCGCAAACTCCGGGCTGCACAAATCCACTCGCTAATAATTACCTGCCGACAGCTAATATTGACGATGGCTCTTGTGATATTCCTGGATGCATTTACGCCTCTTCTTCCAATTACAATGCAAATGCAACTTGGTACGACGGTTCTTGTGTAGTTAGTGGGTGCACTACACTAGGGGCCTGCAACTATTCCGCCATCGCAACAGTAAATGACGGTTCTTGCGTTTTACCCGTTACTTATTACGCCGACAGTGATAGCGACAATTTTGGAAATTTTAATGCAACACAAGCCTCATGCACAGTTCCGGTTGGCTATGTTTTGAACGCAACCGACTGCAATGACAACAACGCGAGTATTAACCCTAGCGCTTCCGAAGTTTGCAACACGTTCGACGATGACTGCGATGGACTCGTGAATGATGGGGTTTCTTTTGTAACATATTTCGCAGACCTTGATGGAGACGGATTTGGCAATCCGAATAACAGCCAAAGCGCATGTTCACCCGTAATTGGATTTGTAACAAATAGCGCCGATTGTAACGATTCGAATACACTTGTTAATTCAGGTGCCATTGAATTGTGTAACCTCATAGATGACAACTGCAATGGTCAAGTGAACGAAGGCCTTGTGTTTTCAAACTACTACATAGATTCCGACCTAGATGGATATGGTGCTGGGGCAGCAATTAATTCGTGTACTCCCATTTTTGGAAATTATGTTACAAATAATTTAGATTGCAATAACAGCAATGCAAACATTCGTCCGAATGCCATGGAAATATGCAACGGTATTGATGAAAACTGTAATAACCTTATCGATGACGGGCTTACATTCATTAACTATTACCTTGATTCCGATGGAGATGGATATGGCGCTGGCACAGCGATTAACTCTTGCTCTAATCTTGGAGCGGGATATTCAACGAACAATACCGATTGCAACAATTCAAATTCAGGAATTCGTCCTAACGCATCTGAAATATGTAATGAAATTGATGACAATTGCAACACATCCATAGATGAAGGGTTACTGTTTTCGAACTACTATTTAGATGCCGATAATGACGGATATTACATCTCATTCATTAACGCTTGCTCATCCCCTGGCGTCAACTACAGCATTGCGCTTGGTATATTCGGTGACTGTAACGACAATAATCTAACGATAAATTCTGGAGCGCAAGAGATTTGCGGCAACGGGATCGATGAAAACTGCAACGGCGCAGACGCTGTTTGCATTGTTCCTGGTTGTACTAACCCTATTGCTTCTAATTTCAATCCAATTGCAAACCTCGACAATGGAAGTTGCGTCATATTGGGCTGCACAGATCCCGCGGCAGATAACTTTAACCCCCTAGCCAACACAAACAACTTTAGCTGTATTTTTCTCGGCTGCATAGATCCGTTTGCGAACAATTATGACCCTGCAGCAAACACAAATGATTTCAGCTGTGAATACAACCAAGCATCAATCTCTGTTTCAGAATCAATCGTATGTAGGTTCGATACAATAACAGCCTATAATCAAACACAACTCTCTTCATCCGATTCTTGTATAATTGACTTTGGAGATGGCACAATACTGAACTACTGTGCCCCCACTTATGAACACGTGTATGCTACTCCAGGAAGTTATTCCATTCAACTGACTTACTTTCAAGGGAACGAAATCTCAATAGATAGCACTGATACATTTTTCGTGGCATCCCTTCCGGTGCAAGGAAACCTAGAACTAAATTTTCCAGATATAACACTAACATACAACGTGGAAGATTCGTTCGAATGGATCTTCAATCAAAGTGCAACGGGTTATGCTGAAATTACGATTGACGCATCTCTTGATTACAGCACCGACGGATTCTATCAGGTTCGCTTGATTAACGAATTCGGCTGTATCACCTATACCGACTCAATTTATTTCGTTATCCCAACATACTCCGCATTACAAACCACATTATGCGGACCGAATGAAGTTGTTTTTGAAAACACCACCCTCTCTTCACAAATTCTCGATTGTCAATTTACAAATTCCAACGTTGCCAATACATATTACAACTCTCCTTATTCATATTTGATGGGGGCTCCTGAAAATTTCTATGTAACAGAGACATGCACGGCATTTGGAAATGAATATTATTCCCTTCAAAACCACATTTTCGAATCCTATCAAATACCAGCTGAGCCGACACTAGGCTATTCTGCAAATACTGTTTTTGTAACCAACAATTCCGGAAATGAAATTCAATGGTTCCTCAATGGTGCTCAACTCGATGTCGGCACCAATTCACAAAGTATAAATACCTTCTTCAACAATAACTTTCAAAACGGAAATTACGCGGCGGTTTATACAAATGAATTCGGCTGTACCTCCGACACCGGATATTATTTCGTTATTGAGATTAACGCAACAGCAAGTGTAAACTCCGGATGTTATCCATTTACCACAACCCTGCTAAATAACACTTCCATGCCGGAGGGAATCCAATGCGAAATTCTTCTTCCTGGCCTTGACTATACACCAATTAATTCAACCTTTGAACTCACCTTCAATGACCCCGGGGTCTTTGAGCCGACCTTATACTGCCATTCGGGTATTTACTCGAACACATTGATTTTAGATCCTATTACGGTCTATGATCACCCTATTGTTCCGGTGATTTCATCCATTTTCGGTCAAGTTAGCGCGATGAACAACTCGCTGGGACACGCTATTTCATGGTATTTAGATGGAAATGAGCTGAATGAATCAACCAACACCATTTCAACCTACATCAACGGATTGTATGATAACGGCTATTACTCTGCAGCATACACCGACTCCAACGGTTGTTCGACCACAAGTGAACCAATCCTTGTTATTCAACCTCAGTACGAAGTTTTAGTTGGTGAAGGTTGCGCTCCTTTAACTGCTGTTCTTTCGAACATCACAGATCCCGTTGAAGGATTAACATGCGTAATATTCGACGGACTAGCAGGTCAAAACTTCCCCTTGAACTCAACAGTTTATATCACCTATACCGAAACCGGTAGCTTCGCTCCTGAAATGTCTTGCTCCATTGGAAATACTTTTGGGTCATTCAGCACCTCTGCAATCACGGTATATCCAGACCCTACGCCAAGCCTGTTGAATTACAACAATGGCTTTATAAATGCTGTTGAATTACCCGCAACAAATTCCGTTGAATGGACACTCAACGGAACAGCTTTGAACGAAACCAACAATCCGTTAAACATAGGAACAAACAACTTAAGCGGATATTTCTACGGAACAATCACCAATGAGTTCGGTTGTACTGCAACGACAGATAGTCTGATTCAAATTTTTCCTTCCTATACATTAAGTTCTACTCAAGGGTGCGGCCCCCTTAGCATTCAAGCGAACAACACGACTCCTTCGTTTGCAGGCATGAATTGCATTTTGCAAACCAACGGAATAGACTATTCGCTTAACAATGCGAATACGTTGAACTACTCCACAAACGGTGGCTACACCACTTCGATTTCATGTACTCTCGATGGCGCAACATTCACCGCGAATGGACCCAATGTTACCGTATTTCCAAATGCACCGACACCAGTAATTACTTCAGCATACGGAGCTGTCTTATGTTCGAATTGCACCGGACTTGCAACACAATATTTCCTAGATAATTCGGCATTCGCGCAAGGCACTACGGTGGTAAGCACACAGCAAGGAGGAATCTATCAAAACGGATACTTCACCGCGCAATCTGCTTCCACCCAGGGGTGCTTATCAGAAATTTCAAATCCCATTCTAGTAATTCAACCCGTACTCAATTTCACACCAACAGAAGGATGTGCACCCCTGCAAGCAACGTTTGTTAATTCCACAGATTACATTCCTGGTTTGTCTTGTGAGCTTTTCTTAGGAAATGGGAATGGGAATATTCCACTTTCATATTTGGAAACATATGACTATGCATACTCAACCCCGAACAATTACTCGCCTTATCTATCATGTCAATTGGGAAATACCGTGGCCAATAGTCCGGCAACATCAATCACAGTTCACGGAGGAACAGCACCGCAATTAATATTTGAAAACGGGTTTGTAACCTGCACGAATTGCGCAAATCAAGACAATATCAATTGGATTGTCGATGGAATAATAACTCTAGACTCATTGGTTAGTATTCCCGACACATTAGGGCAATTCTACTCATGCGACTACATTAACGAGTTTGGCTGTACAGGAAATTCATTTGTGGTTTCAATTTTTGAAAAAATAAATGCTTCATTTATCGTTTATCCTAACCCTGCTCAAGACATCCTTAATGTCACCGGACTATTGCCAGCAAGCACCCTAGAAATAAGAGATATCCAAGGAAGACTCATATTTAGAGAGTCGGGAGAAGGTAAAATCAGGGTGATTAATACGGCGTATTTCTCGAATGGAATGTATACAATTACTGAAACCTCCAATAAATTACATCGAAGTGGCACGCTTTTAGTAAATCACTAGCGACTTTAAAAATTCTTACCGATATTTGAAAACTAACAATCAATAATATGAAAATCAATTTTACCCTTTTTGCTGCAGTGGCCTTCTTCTTAGGTCTTGCTGGATGTGCTGAAGCGCAGCCAGGAAAAATCACAACTTTCGGAGCACCGATGTTAACTCCAAATGAATTAGAACACAACTACGGTCAAGTTAAAAAAGGTTCTGATGGTAATTGTACATTTGAATTATCTAACACTGGAGATCAAAATCTGATCATCAGCTCTTGCCAAGGATCTTGCGGATGCACAACTCCTAAATGTGACCCGAACTCTACAATTGAGCCCGGAAAAAGCCAGACAATTACCGTGCATTACGACACGAACAGAATGGGACCATTCACAAAAACTGTTATGGTGAATTGGAATAACCCAGAAGCCAAGCCTACCGTTTTAACCATCAAAGGTGAAGTCATCGAATAATTTTTAAATAATAAGACATAATGAAAAAAGTAATTTTCTCTTTCGCCCTTGCAATTGGTTTTGCTATTTCGGCTAACGCTCAAACTCAATTGGTAACTGGTCCAGCCATAACCGTTGATAAAGAAGTTCATGATTATGGAACTGTTGCCTTCGGTGGTAACGGTGCGTGTGAATTCAAAGTAACAAATTCTGGAACTGAGCCTTTAACTTTAAGCAAGTGCAAAGGTTCTTGCGGATGTACGGTTCCGACTTGTGATACAACTCCAATCCTACCAGGTGGTTCTTCAATGATTGCGGTGAAATACGACACGAAGCGTCCAGGCCCAATTAACAAATCTGTGACCATCAACTCAAACGCGGTGAATGAGCCCGTTAAAGTTGTTCGCATCAAAGGTAATGTTGAAGCAGATCCAAATGCTCCTGCTCCTGGCACACCAGGTGGTGCTCCAGTGAAAGAGCAAGGTGGTGCTCCAAACAACTAAGAAAAAGTCAAACATAAATAAGGGTCTGATTATTCAGACCCTTATTTTATTCCAATAAATTCCTTCTTAAGATTATTTCCA
>CAIZGX010000035.1 GCA_903932685.1 uncultured Bacteroidota bacterium
CTAACTGAAAGTGAAGCGCGTCAAGAACTAAAAAACCTTCGTTCGATTTACCCGAATGCCTTTCTCGTAAAAGGACATATTGAGCCGCCAAACTTGAACTACTACATCAATACGATCAAGGATTCCGAAAACTGATCTCTCAATTTGAGAAACGTCAGTTCTCGAATTGCCTTTGCTCATGTATTTTTCTTTCCCCTTCATTCGTAACTTCGCCCCATGCCTATTTACCATTCACTCGGAAAAATACCTTCGAAACGTCACACTACGTTTTATAAGGAATCTGGCGAATTGCATTACGAACAGCTTTTCGGCACAGAAGGATTCACCGGTATGTCTTCGTTGCTCTATCACCTGCACAGACCTACCCAAATTAAAAGCATTAGCGCACCTGTGGACGTCTCGCCAGTAGCTGCGGTACACCATAACATTGAGCCTAGAATGCTCAGCGGATTCAATGTCGCGCCAAAAGACGATTTCTTAGACAGTAGAACGGTGTTACTGTTCAACCATGACTTGCACATTTCAGTTGCTGCGCCGCGCAAAAGTTTGACGGACTATTTCTACAAAAACGCCGATGCTGACGAGGTTATTTTCATTCATCGCGGCTCTGGAAAATTGCGCACTTTCATAGGTAATATACCTTTTGAATACGGAGACTACTTAGTCATTCCAAGAGGAATGATTTATCAAATCGATTTCGACACCGAAGACAATCGCCTATTTATTGTTGAAAGTTTTTCACCCATTGTTACACCAAAGCGATACAGAAATCAATTCGGACAATTGTTAGAGAGCTCGCCGTTTTGCGAACGCGATATCAAGCGTCCGTCTGAACTCGAAACGCACGACGAGAAAGGTGATTTCACCATGAAAATAAGAAAGGAAAATCACATGCACACCCTCGTGTATGCAACACATCCTTTCGACGTTGCAGGATGGGATGGTTATAACTACCCATATGCATTTTCAATACACAATTTCGAACCCATTACTGGACGAATTCACCAACCTCCTCCGGTGCATCAAACATTCGAAGGACATAACTTCGTAATCTGCTCTTTCGTTCCAAGATTATACGATTATCATCCAGACTCTATTCCCGCTCCATACAACCACAGCAACATCGATTCAGACGAAGTTTTGTACTATGTAGACGGCGATTTCATGAGCAGAAACCACATTGAAAAAGGATTCATTTCCCTTCACCCAGGTGGTATTCCACACGGACCGCACCCCGGTGCTTATGAAAGAAGCATTGGTCAAAAAGAAACGCAAGAACTTGCGGTGATGATTGACCCTTTCAGACCGCTTCGCATTACCGAAGCAGCTCTTCAAATCAACGATCCAAATTATATTAAAAGCTGGTTATAATGAATGTTTACGACGCAGGTTCAGAAATAGAAAAAATATTTCCTGACGCACAAGATTTCTTACCTCTACTAGGTACCGACTACGTTGAATTGTATGTTGGAAATGCAAAACAGTCCGCACACTATTACATGAGTGCTTGGGGATTCAAACCTCTTGCTTATCGCGGATTAGAAACCGGTTCGAAAGATGCCGTTTCATACGTCCTTCAACAAGATAAAATTCGCTTGGTTTTAACCACCGCTTTGGGTCCAGGTGGCCCCATTAACGAGCACGTGAACCAACACGGAGACGGTGTTAAAGTCATTGCTTTAATGGTTGAAGATGCCACCAAGGCATGGGAAGAAACCACCGTTCGCGGTGGTGAAACATGTCTTGACCCTATTCGCTTGAACGATGCAAATGGAGAAATTATACTAAGCGGAATTCGCACTTACGGAGAAACCTTTCACTACTTCGTAGAACGCAAAAATTACACCGGCGTTTTCATGCCCGGCTATGTGAAGTGGGAACCTGCATATCAGCCCAAAGAAGTTGGACTGAAATACATTGACCACATGGTGGGGAATGTGGGCTGGAACGAAATGAACAAGTGGGTTGAATTCTACGCGAAAGTGATGGGATTCACGCAGTTGGTGAGCTTCGACGACAAAGACATTTCTACTGAATACACTGCGTTAATGAGTAAGGTAATGGCGAACGGAAACGGTCGCGTTAAATTCCCAATTAACGAGCCTGCAGAAGGAAGAAAGAAAAGTCAAATTGAAGAATACATTCAATTCTACAACGGTGCCGGCGTGCAGCACATTGCGGTTGCAACCAATAACATTATTGAAACAGTTACCGCTTTAAAAAATAACGGTGTTGAATTCTTAACAGTACCGAACACTTACTACGAAACCGTTTTAGATCGTGTTGGAAAAATTGATGAAGACCTTGCTCCGCTTCAGGAACTTGGCATCTTAATCGATCGTGACGACGAAGGCTACTTGCTTCAAATCTTCACGAAACCTGTTCTCGACAGACCAACCATGTTTTTTGAAATCATTCAAAGAAAAGGTGCGCAATCTTTCGGAAAAGGAAACTTCAAAGCACTTTTTGAATCCATCGAACGCGAGCAAGAAAGACGCGGAACACTATAATTCGTGAAGCTATCGCTCTTCATTGCTAGACGCTATTTGTTCGCGAAAAAATCGCGAAACATAATAAATGCCATATCGCTCATCTCTATGAGCGTTGTGGCATTTGTTGCTTGTGCAATGATTCTCGTAATGAGCGCCTTCAATGGCCTTGAACTTCTTATCGAAGACCTATTCTCGAGCTTCGATGCTCCCATTACGATCGTTGCAAAACAAGGAATTCAAATCGAAGAGAAATCTATTCCGTTTGAAAAAATTCAACAACTCGAAGGTGTCACAGTCATTGGAAAAGTTATTGAAAACGACGCGTGGTTGCAATACAACAATTCCAACACAGTGGCCACCATTAAAGGAATTGAAGCAACTTACTTAAAAACCTTGCCCACAGACAGCATGGTCTATGCGGGCGAGTTTTTGTTGGAAGAAGATTCAGCCAATTACGCTGTGGTTGGACTTGGTGTGCGCGGAGAATTGCAATTCCCAACTTCCCTTCAACCACCCGTTATTCTGAACATTAAAACACCAGTTGCGGGCCGAAGACTTTCAACCAACCGTGAAAACGCATTCAACGAAACGAATCTGCGTGTAACCGGAATCTTCACCGCGAATGCTGAACTCGATAAGAAATATATTTTCCTTCCTTTCCGATTAGCGCGCGAGCTGTACGAAATGGATTCAACTTTAACAGCTTTAGAAATTCAGACTTCTCCAAATACCGATTTATCCAAGTTGAAGGAAGAACTTCAAGCGTTGCTTCCCAACCTCAACGTTCAAACAAGGGAAGACAAAAACGTTTTGGTGTACAAAACCAACGAGAGTGAAAAATGGGCAACATATCTCATTTTAGTATTCATTCTAATTATTGCAAGCTTCAACATCTTAGCTTCACTTACTTTACTCATTATTGAAAAGAAAAAAGACATTCATGTTATGTACAGCATGGGCGCTACCAAAGCTACCATTCGCAACATTTTCATTTTAGAAGGTGTGTTCATTAACCTTACAGGTGCGCTAGTTGGAACTGTCCTTGGGCTAACGCTTACCTATCTTCAACAAACTGTAGGATTGGTGCGCATGCAAGGCGCTGTGGTCGAGTTTTATCCGGTACACATCATTCCTTCATCCGTTGCATTAATTTTCTTGACTGTCTGCACCATTGGCAGCGTCTTTTGCCTTGTGTTCGTTCCGGCTTTATTGAAAAAATTTCAATACAACAAGTCGCAAGACTAAGCCAGCTCAATTTTATTTCCGGGTAAGCAACGAACCACGCCTTTCAATTCCAATTTCAATAAGTGAAGCGCTAAATTCTCACCTTCAAATTTCAACTTCAAAACATCTAAATCCAAGGGATTTTCTCGTCGAAGCAAATTGAAAACCTTCGTCTCTTCAACACTCAATTCCGGAATAACTAATTGCGTTGCCTTAGAATCTAACTGCCAATTCATAAGCAAACACAACTCCTCTGCAGAGGTAATCAAATGTGCCTTTTGTTGACGAATGAGATTGTTACAGCCTCTGCTGTATGCGTCATTCGCTCGACCGGGCAATGCAAAAACTTCCTTATTGAAGTCGTTTGCGAAATTCGCTGTTACAAGCGCCCCACCCTTCGCCGCCGACTCCACAACAAGCAACGCGTCTGAAAGTGCCGCTATGCATCTGTTTCGCGTCTGAAAATACTCTCGCTCCGCTTTCACCGCAGGAGCCAATTCAGAAAATACCAAGCCCGTTTCTTCAATGCGTTGAACCAGCTTGCGGTTTTCTTTCGGATAAATGTTCTCATGTCCGTTGGCTATACAAGCCCACGTAACCAATTTACTTTCTAATGCTGAAGTGTGCGCCTGCGCATCTATTCCAAGAGCCAATCCGCTTATGACCACCACATCTAATTCACGCAATGAGGCAATGAGTTCATTGCAGAACGATCTGCCATAAGCTGTGGCGTTGCGCGTTCCTACTATGCCAATGGTCCTGGCAGGATTCACCTCAGCATTCCCTCGCTTGAATAAAAAGACAGGCGCATCATCGAAGTACTTCAATCTGTTTGGGTACCGGGCGCATTCGAAACTTACTATTTCAATTTTATGTTGAAGGGCTTCGTTCATTTCACGCTCGGCTTTTCTCAGAAATTCAGTTTTGTTCTCTGAATCTAATTTGAAACGAATGGGAAGCTCCCATTTGAAAATGGGAGTATGGAAAGCGGCTTCCGCCGAACCGAATTTCTCTAGGAGTTTTCGAAACCGAATGGGACCCAAATGTGGCACATTAGAAAGTGCCAACGTATACAGAAGTTGCTGTGCGTTTGTCATGGGCACAAAATTCATGAAAGGCGCTCAACACCTGCACAAACACTTATGCCATAAAAGAGAATATTATTTCTGCTGAATAAACAATTCGATAGCCTTACTCATGCTTGGCGCCTTTGGGTTCGGTGCCATAACATCTATACGAAGCTTCGCGTTTTCAACTGCCAAAGCAGTGGTTTGTCCGAATACTGCAATCTTCGTTGTATTCTGTTTGAATTTCGGGAAGTTCTTGAATAACGATTCAATATCTGATGGAGAGAAAAATACCAGCATGTCGTATTTCACATCGGCCAAATCACTTAAATCACTGCACACCGTTTTATACATGACAGCTTTCGAGAAGTCGATTTTTTCTTTCGTTAAAATTTCAGGAATACTCGGCTTCAACATATCTGAGCATGGAAGCAAAAATTTCTCGGTTTTGTGTTTCTTCACGAAATCCATGATTTCTGCAAAGGTTCCGTTTCCGTAAAAGATTTTTCTTTTTCTAAACTGCGTATACTTCTGAAGGTAAAATGCAATGGCTTCACTGAGACAAAAATATTTCGTGGCATCGGAAACCGTAATGCGCAAATCTTTCGCTAAACGGAAATAATGATCCACAGCATTTCTACTGGTGAACAACACAGAAGGGTGTTCTGCATAATCTATTCGTTGCTGACGGAAGTCTTGCCCACTCAGGCCTTCAACGTGCACGAAAGGACGATAATCAATTTTTAACTTATGCTTTTTAGCAAGATCTACGTAAGGGTTTTTGTCAGACCCTGGATCTTGTTGCGTAATTAAAATTGTTTTAATTTTCTCTGCCATCTCTGAAAGTTGAGGATATCCTCTAAAAAACGTTTAGCCAAATTAGTTTCGAAAGCACTGCCCAAGGCAAAACTTCGAAGGTGCAAAGGTAAAAAAAGATATAGAAAAAAGGTACACCCATTTGCATTGCCGATAACATAGCCTGAATTGCACTTAAAAACGGAACAACAATCAATAAAATCAGAGACAAGTTCAAGGCTGTGTCACTCACATTTCCGGTTGAATAAACCGCCAATAACAACGGTACTGTTAGCGCTAACAAAGCAAACCTTGATGTTAACGCCAAGTATTTGTTGTAATCTTCTAGTGCTGTTGATGCACCACCTGTGAAGAAGGCAACCATCCACGTCATGACCCATTTGAATCCAAAAAGAGCTACAACAATAGCAACACTGATAAGAAATTGATAAAATGGAAGCAACGTAAAGATGTCAGAAAAATAACGTTTGCTAAGAAGAGTAAGCACCAATCCACCCAAAAGAAAAAAACAAACCAACATCCCGAAATTTTTCCAACCATGCCCCTCTCTTCGTTCTTCCTGCTTGAAAAATCTTCGACTTAATACCGAACGCAAAATCGCACGCAATACCGTGTTATCGCGATTTACCCAGGCAACAACACCTAAAGCGAAGACGAAGATGAGTAACATCCAGTCTTCAGAAAGTTGATTGGCTATGCGAACGGTAGGGTTCATTAACGAATCATTTTCAAGAATCCGATTTCACCTTCTGTCAATGGTCTATATCTTCCTCTCGTTAATTCCTTCTTCGTTAAACCAGCGTACATGACACGATCCAATTTTACAACGGTATAACCGAAGTGCTCGAACATGCGACGTACAATTCTATTTCTTCCACTGTGAATGCGAATACCTACTTGCTTTTTAGCGTTCACCCCTTCCACATACTCAATCTCATCTGCTTTAATGAAGCCGTCGTCTAAGACAAACCCTTCACGCATTTGATCCACGTGCTCAGATCTTACTTTCTGATCGGTTTCAACATGATACAATTTCGGGAATTCGTGTTTCGGATGCATGAGGCGTTTCGCCAATTCTCCGTCGTTCGTAAACAACAACAAACCAGTTGTTGCTCTATCCAATCTTCCAACCGGATAAATACGTTCAACACACGCGTCTTTCACTAAATCCATTACTGTTCTTCTTCCTTCAGGATCTTCCATTGTGGTAAGGAAGCCTTTCGGTTTATTCAACAAGAAATAACGTAATTTTTCTGGACGAAGAACAGCATCGTCGTACTTCACAACGTCGTTCTTCGGATCTATTTTCAATCCCAATTCTTTCACAACAACACCATTCACATTCACCAAACCCAGTTCTATCAACTGATCGGCTTCGCGACGTGAGGCAATTCCGGCATTGCTTAAGAATTTATTCAGACGAATTAATCCTTCGCGCTCGGTCTTGCTTATGTATGCTTTTTCTGGAACGAACTCCTTGTGAAGTCCGCCACTTTTTTCTCTTTTTTTCTCTTCTTTTACACGCTCACGAGCGTTTGAACGATACGGCTTCGGCGCATCTTCGTCGCGCACAAATTTCTTCGGCGCTTCTGTGCGTTTAGGTCTTGTGCCCAAAACATTCTTTCCTCTATCGTGACGGCTAGTGTCCTTCGGGGCCTTTGCAGGGCGCTCGGGACGTGCTGCAGCTTTCGGTTCTGGACGTTCCGCGTTATAACGACTTTCGTTTCTTCCGCCTGTTCGGTTTGAACGTCCACCGCCTGTTGGTCTTGCGCCACCTCTTCCACCTTCACTTCTTCCCTCACCGCGTGCAGGGCGATCGGAATAAGCCGGACGGTCACTGCGCTCTGGTCTTTCCGATCCTGAGCGAGCAGGACGTTCTGGTCTAGCAGAACCTGAACGAACGGGACGGTCGGGTCTAGACGAAGCTCCTCCACGTGCAGGACGATCGGGTCTGTCAGAACCTGAACGAACGGGACGGTCGGGTCTCGACGAAGCTCCTCCACGTGCAGGACGATCGGGTCTGTCAGAACCTGAACGAACGGGACGGTCGGGTCTCGACGAAGCAGGACGTTCAGGACGCTCTGATCTAGAAGAACTCGAGCGTTCAGGACGCTCTGGACGAGCTCCTCTTTCCGGACGTTCCGATTTTGAAGAACCCGAACGAGCAGGGCGCTCGCTGCGAGAACGATTTGGTTTTGGATTAGGCATAATGAATTATTAATGCAAAAATAAAGGGACACCTTCAAATTGAGGTGTCCCTTTTTTAATTGGGCGAAAATTATTTTTTCTTCTTTCCTTCTGGTGCTTTGTCTGCAGTTGCAGCAGCAATAGAAGCACGAGTTGCTTGCACTGCAACAACAGCAGCAGCATCAGCTTCCAATACTTTACAACCAGGGATAGCAATTTCACGAATACGAATCATATCACCAATTTTCAAATGTGTGATATCAAGCATAATCTCGTTTGGAAGTTCTTCAGGCTTTCCGAATACACGTACCTTACGGTAGTTGATCGCTAAACGACCACCCGACTTCACTCCTTCAGAGTTACCTGTTACGCGAACAGGCAACGCTGTTTTAACTTCTTTTCCAGGAACCAATTCCAATACGTCCATGTGAACAACTTTGTCTGTTACTGGGTGACGTTGAACTTCTTGAATAAGACCATGACGAACTGTTCCGTCGATTTCGATTAACAATTCCAAGGTGTCTGAAGACGCCATGATTTTGTCCATTACTTTGGTGGTAATGCTAAAGTGTGTAGAAGAGCCACCACCGTAGATAACGCCAGGAATGTCTCCTTTGCGACGTAGTTCTGCAGCATTTTGTCTTCCTACGCTCTCGCGTAGAGAGCCGCTCAATGAAAATTGCTTCATGTTATTTGATTTTAAGAGATAATAAATTTCGAACTGATACTTTTGTTTTCAATCAGGTTTTGAAGCACACTCGCGAATAATTCGGAAATGTCTAACACCGTGATTTTATCTTTTTGCTTTCCTTCTTTCAAAGGAACGCTGTTGGTCACAATTAATTCCTTCAACACTGAATCTTGAATGCGCTCATAAGCAGGACCACTCATGACAGCATGGGTGCACATGGCTCTTACGCTTAAGGCACCGTGTTCCATCATCATCTCAGCAGCTTTGCATAACGTTCCTGCTGTGTCTACCATATCGTCTACGATAATCACATCTTTTCCTCTCACATCACCAATCACGGTCATGCTTTCAATCTGGTTAGCAGCTTTGCGTTGCTTGTAGCAGATAGCAAGGTCACAACCTAAAATTTTTGCGTAAGCACTTGCACGTTTTGTTCCTCCGGTATCAGGCGCCGCAATAACCAAGTTGGTCATGTTTTTTGCCTGAAGGAAAGGAATCATAATGGTGCTTGCGTACAAGTGATCCACTGGCACTTCGAAGAATCCTTGAATTTGCTCTGCGTGAAGGTCCATGGTAATCACACGGTCAACACCAGCAGCAGTCAATAAGTTTGCAACAAGCTTTGCTCCAATTGGAACACGTGGCTTGTCTTTTCTGTCTTGTCTTGCCAATCCGAAGTACGGCATAACAGCAACAATACGCTTAGCAGACGCGCGTTTCGCGGCATCTATTAAGAGTAAAAGTTCCATTAAATTGTCTTGCGGTGGGAAGGTAGACTGAACGATAATCACGTCTTTTCCACGCACGGTTTCTTCAATAGACGGAGAAAATTCGCCGTCGCTGAAGCGTTGAATCAATACGTTTCCGAGCTCTGTTCCAAAGGAATGAGCAATGCCTTCGCCTAAGTATTTAGACGCCGAGCCAGAAAGAATTTTAACCATGTCGTTCATAACAGTACCTTAAAAAGGAGTGCAAAGATAGTTAATTTATTGAGAATGACAAGGGGAAGGAGATTGAATTCACTATTTCCATGAGGTTCAATACAGTTTGTCGAAAAACTGAAACCACGGTCGTTTTAATACTTTTCCTAAAATATTAACCCAAAACAAACAGCCCATTGGAACAATGAGGAAGGATAATTTATTGAATTGCCAGGCCCCTTGAAAATCAAGGTGAATCAAGTGCATAACTCCTCGCGTAAGTCCACAACCAAGGCATTCGATATCAAGGAATACTTTAGAAGGGCAAATCGAAGTGCCAAAATCGAAATAATTGATGGGCAACAACAGAAACAAAAAAGGCCCAAGAATGATTGTCATCCTCAGGCCATATTTTAAGTAATTCAAACTTTTACTTTTTTCCAAAAATATTCACTAGCGCATGGATTAATCCTGGGATTCCACACAATAAAGTAAGGAGAAGGTTGGTAGTAACTTTTTTGGTCCAACTGCCCTCATGCATATACATTGCAATTGTGCACCCAAAAGGCACCAATAGAATTAACAAGACATATACCCAAGATTCAGGCTCACTGCCATTTTGAGTATCACTAACAGACGATTGAACCGCAGCAACTGCTGACTCGTTTGCAACTAAAGATGAAACTTCTTTCTTAAATTCTTTAATTGCTTGCTTAACTTCTTTCTTTGAAGCTTGTAGATCCTTATCAACAACTACAGCTTGAACTCTAGCATCTGTTGCAACAGGAGCTGCTACATTTTCAATAGGAGCAGTCACTTCATTTGACATTGCCAATTGACCTTCATTTGTTGTAGGTTGCTCAGTAGCAGGTTTCTCAACATTTGATTTTGTTTGTCCTTGATGAACGCCTTTCCATTCAATTGACAAACCTGGTTGATAAACACGTTGTTGAATCGTGCAAGATGCCAGAAGCATCGTGATTGCCGTTAAGGCAAGGAAGAGATTTTTTTTCATTTTGATTGATTATTTGCTTTTTGGTTGATTAATTAATACAACTTAACTGTCTTGCAACCTTCCGTAATGGTGACTGAACCCGACCAGGTAGCTGATCCGTCAGAAGCGGTATAGTTGTAAGACCCGGCATCTAAGCCATTGAAAACCGCGCAACCAGATGTTGCGCAAGATGGCGCACTGCCATATTCAGAGGTAATGTTTGAGGTTACTCCGTCTACAGATACAACGGTTATACCGTAACCGCTGCCTGTTTCTTGCCAAAAAGTAACATCTCCTGTTTTGTTTTTACCGCATCCGGCTAGCGATACAGCAACTATTGCTACAACCGCAAAAAATAGATTTCTTTTCATAAAGTTGTTTTTTAATGTTGTACAATAATACAACTCAAACCGAATTGACCTAACGTTTGTTGTAAAAAAAAACAACTCGTTGTGTTATATAACAACAGCTTACCATTGGGCTGTAGCAATTTTGCCTCATGAAAAAGGGCTATTCGATAGAAAAAGAGTTCTTGTCTAAAGTGGGCGAAAAAGTCAAGCTGTACCGAACAAAAAAACAATTGACCCTTCAAGAATTCGGTGAAGATATTGGGCTAGACAAGGGAAATACCCAGCGATTAGAGAACGGCAAGAACATGACCCTATCAACACTCTTCAAAATTGCCGCTATTCTAGAAGTTAATCCCAGGGACATACTCGACTTCCCTCTTGATTTCAAAATTCAAGACGTAGAGAAATTCATTCAAGAAAAAAAAGAAAAAAAATCGAAGAAGTAACCTACTTCGAATTAAACGTGTTCATGGTAAGAGCCAAACCAATGAACGCAAACGACAAACATCCTTGAGCCGATTTCTGAACCACAGCCTCTAAACCTACTTTCTCCTCTGGGTTCCAAGCGCCTAAAACGTAATCCACTTGCTGACCTTTATCGAATTCCTTCCCTACACCCACGCGAATGCGCGCGTAATCTCCCGTATTTAAAATCTGCTGAATGTGCTTCAAGCCGTTGTGCCCACCGTCGCTGCCCTTACCGCGCATGCGAACCTTTCCAAAAGGCAAAGCCAAATCATCTGTTACTACCATAACATGCTCCAACGAAATCTTCTCTTGCTGCATCCAATAGCGCACAGCATTTCCAGACAAATTCATGTAGGTGGAAGGCTTAATGACAATGAATGTCTTTCCCTTCGAACGAAATTCTGTTTTGTCGGCGTAACGCTCTGTAGAAAAAGTAGCGTTATGTTTTGCCGCTAACTCGTCGGCAACCAAGAACCCAATGTTATGACGGGTATTCGCGTATTCAGCGCCTATGTTTCCCAGTCCAACAATTAAGAACTTCATCTTACTTCCAAGCTTTTACAATTAATCCTGTTCCTGTGCTATGCGATCCTTTCACATCGAACACATTCAACAACAACGCGAATGGCATCGTTATCAAATAATACATGGGCAACACAATGAAAAACACCTTCGACTTATTCAACATGAGCATGGGATACTTCATAGACAACTTCCAAGAAATCTTACCCGGAGCACCGTAACTGTATCGCGCATCAACTTTCGAGAATCCTGCACGAAGACATTTCTCTTCAATCTCATCAATGCCATAACCATCGCGAACGTGCTCTTCAATAAACGAAGTCTCTCCGTCATCGTGCACGTCACTTCCACCCATATTGCTCGGCGTACTAATCAAAAGCATGCCTCCAGTTTTCAAACTGTTGCAATAGTTGGTCAACACCTGAACGTCTTCTTCAATGTGCTCCATAACGTCTACGCACAAAACCACATCAAATTTTTCCGGTTGAACGAACGTTACGAGATCTCCCACTTCAAACTTCACTTGCTTCTTTCCCAATTGTTGGAAGAACGCATTGCAATCGGCAACCTGCTCTTCCTTCACATCTACCGCTAAAATCTCGGCTTGCGAAAACTTCTTGCTCATCCAGAACGAATACTGTCCGAATCCAGAACCAGCATCCAAAATATTCTTCACGCCACTACCATTGAGTTTTCTGAGCTCACTGCGTATGTGCCATGAACGAAGAAGCAACACATCTAATAAAAAATAAAATAACTCACGCAATAACGGAGTGCTATTGAAAACACTTCCTAAACTGCGTTTAATAGGATCGTAATGCATGCTTACTTCTTCAATAAATTATCAATCGTCTCGTAGTAATCCAACGAGTCGTCTATGTAATACTGCAACTCAGGAACTTTGCGCATTTGCTTTCCAACCTTCAACCCCAATTCTCTTTTTACAGAAGAATGGTTCTGTTTCAACAATTTCAACGCCTCATCTTTTTTGTCTGAAGGAAAAACGCTGATGTAAATGCGCGCTAAACTTAAATCGGGCGCCACACGGGTTTGCGTGATGGTTACCATGCTTCCACCTAACCATTCGCGTGCATTTTGTTGAAACAACACTGCCAACTCGCGTTTAATTAATGATCCGAATTTTTCTAATCGTACTCCTGCCATAATGCAAAGGTACAACAGGATGTATTTGATTGTTTTTTGCTTTTACTTTGCGCCATGGAAATTACCCACGTTCGAAAAGGAACGAAAGCCGATTTACGCGAAGCTCTTGATCTGATTCAAGAATTGGCGGTATATGAAAAAGAGCCGGAAGCAGTTGTGGTATCTGCGGAACAAATGGAAACCTGGGGATTTCAGGAAAATCCGTATTTCGAATTTTTTGTTGCAGAGCGAAATGAACAAATCCTAGGCATTGCTTTTTATTACATTCGCTACAGCACCTGGAAAGGTCCAATGATTTATTTGGAAGACATTGTGGTGAAGGAAGAAGTCCGCGGCAACGGCATTGGCGCACGCTTGTTTGAAGCGGTTGCAAATATTTGCGCTGAACGGAATTTCCACGGAATGACATGGCAAGTGCTCGATTGGAATGAACCCGCATTGAATTTTTACAAAAAGTACAATGCTACTTTTTCAGCCGAATGGTTAAACGGATATTTATTTACTGAACAAATAAGAGAGGCATCATGGCACAAATAACAGTGCATAAATTCGGAGGAGCTTCGGTTCGAAATGCTGAAGCAGTGCGCAATGTGTGTTCTATTCTAAACCAATTTCCAGAAAATAAAATTGTGATTGTTTCTGCCATGGGCAAAACTACCAACGCCCTGGAAACCATTCACAAGAAGCGCTTCGAAGGAAAAGATTTCGAAAAAGAACTTCAAGACATCTTCGAATTTCATTTCAATATTGCGAAAGAATTGGAAGTCGAAACAGACACCGATTGGCTTTTGGTTTTCGATACTCTGTCTCAAATTTGCAAGAAGGAAATAGAAGGGGGTTTCGATGAAGAGTATGACCGCATTATCGGATACGGCGAGTATCTGTCGACTGCGATAGTGAATGCGTGCTTCAAGAAAAACAGTCTTTCTTCGAAGCGATTGAACAGCGCTGATTATATAGTAACAGACTCGCGATTTCGCGATGCGCGCGTGCTTTGGGACAAGAGCGAAGAGAAAGTTGCTGCGCTTCGTCAAGAATTCGATAATCATGCAACGCTTGTCCTTCAGGGGTTTATCGGATCTTCCGAAGAAGGGAACCTGACTTCATTAGGCCGAGAGGGTTCGGATTTTTCAGCGGCGATTTTCGCGTATTTGTTGAATGCGGAGTCGGTAACGATTTGGAAGGATGTACCCGGTTTATTGAATGCCGATCCGAAATGTTTCCAGCCTACCCAATTGTTGAAAGAGATTTCCTTCCGCGAAGCCGTGGAATTGGCTTATTTCGGAGCAAGTGTCATTCATCCAAGAACCATTAAGCCGCTTCAAAACAAAAACATTCCACTTTTCATTAAATCGTTCTTAAATCCAACTGCAGAAGGAACGCGAATTGTAGAGAAGGCAAATTCAGAATTGGAAGTAGCTTCGTATATATTGAAACAAAATCAAACGCTAGTTTCCATTTCAACCAAAGATTTCAGTTTTGTGGTGGAGGACAACCTCACTTTCATCTTCAACACCTTCGCTAACTTGGGCATTCACGTGCACATGATGGAAAACTCAGCGCTGAACTTTTCAGTTTGTATTCCATCTGATTCAGATAAATTAATAGCGCTCGTTGAACAGTTGAGCGACTTTCATGTTAGATACAACGACAAGGTTTCAATTTTAACGATTCGCCACCCGAAGCCAATGGTTATGCAACAACTTCTTCAATACAAAGAAGTATTGCTTGAGCAAAGAAATCGAACCACCGTTCGGTTTGTTATTCGGGGAAATTGGAATTTACCAGAACCCATTAAAGAATAAGAGTATGAAGATTTACACGAAGAAAGGAGACGATGGAAAAACAATGTTATTGGGCGGAACTCGACTTCCGAAGCACCATATACGCATCGCAGCCTACGGCGATATTGACGAATTGAATTCGTTCATTGGTCTAGTGGCGGATCTACTTCCTTCACACCAACAAATTCTTCGTGAAATTCAAAACAATCTTTTTGTGGTTGGAAGCCATTTTGCAACAGAGCCTGATCAAGCAGAGAAAATTCAATTACCAGCCCTTCCTGAAAACGCAGCTGAAATTCTTGAAATGGAGATTGATCGAATGACAGCCCTGCTTCCTGAATTGAAGCATTTCATTCTTCCTGGTGGACATGCAACTGTTTCACACATTCACATTGCGCGAACCGTCTGCAGAAGAACGGAACGCACTGCTACTGCCCTTGCAGAGCTTTCAACCGTGAATCCGATTTTCATTCAATATCTGAATAGACTTTCCGATTATTTGTTCACTCTTTCTCGCGCTGCTGCGCACGAACTTGGTGCTGAAGAAAACAAGTGGCTTCCGAAAAAATAAGATTAAAAACTTCGTTCCGAGACGAGGTTACCGTCTTTGAATAAACTCTGCTTAATTAGTTTTCCCTCTTCGTTATAGTCTAGAAACACACCGTTCTCTTTTCCTTTGGTGTAATACTGATTGCTTTTTAATTTGCCATTCGGGTAATAATACTTCCACGAGCCCTCTTCAATGGAACGCTTGTAGAATCCTTCCCACTCTAAATTTCCATTTGAATAGTACACCTCTTCCTTCACAATTTCACCTGTTGTGTTTTTCATATATACAACAACGTAAGGCTTTCCGTTCGGATGCTTTCGAGCAACATCACGGGTGGTGTTTTCCAACTGCGCGAATGCACTTTTTCCACTTAAAAAAAATGCAATGGAAAGAAGAAAAAGTTTAATTGAAATATTCATATTTAATTGAAATCGGTGTAGAGTAAATACTTTTTTCTTATTGCCTTGTAGGCATCTAAATCGTTCTGCCAAGAGAGGCGAATAACATCCTCTCCAACACCTCCAATTATCTGCTTCCTTAGTTGGGTTGTCCCAGCTAACTTATCGAAAAAATTGGCAGACGTGAAAAACTTATCTTTATTCGGATAGTCTGAATACATGCTAATGAGCCATGAAAGATTCAATTGCGTGGGACGTTTCTCGAAACTAACCTTCGCTCCCTTGCAAAGTTGATTCTCGAAAGGGGGATTGGTAGACACGCCAGGTATTTCTTTCGGGGTGAAAGTAGTTTCACCCACTTTACAATTTGGAAATCCAAATTGCTGAAAGGGAAGATCTGTTCCTCGTCCTATGCTTATGCTTGTTCCTTCAAACCAGCATAAACTTGGATAAGCGTAAATGGAAGTGATGTTGGGTAAGTTTGGAGAAGGCTTGATTGGCAATTCGAAATAAGAATTGTGAGTATAATCGCTGCAGGGGATAACCGTTAGTTCGCAAGATTTTCCACCACTTAGCCAACCTTCCCCACTGATCATTTCCGCTAATTCACCGAGTGTGCATCCGTGTACAATTGGAATGGGAAGCTGCCCCACAAACGAATACAACTTTTTATCTGTCATTACCGGTCCGTCAACGTAGTAACCATTCGGATTTGGTCGATCTAAAACAACTACAGCCTTTTTGCTTAAAACCGCTGCTTCCATAACCTCTTGCATGGTGGCCAAAAAAGTATAGAACCGAACCCCAACATCTTGAATATCGAAAACAATCACATCTACATCGGCGAGCATCTCTGCAGTAGGTCTTGTATGATTTCCGTATAATGAAATAATGGGAAGCTTCGTTTTTTTATCCGTGCCGTCATTCACATGATCACCGTTCCCGGCTTCGCCTCGAAAACCATGCTCAGGCGCGAATATTTTCACCACTTGAATTCCACTTGATAAAAGTGTGTCTACTAAGTGAACATTTCCAATTACACTGGTCTGATTGGCTACAACAGCCACGCGCGTATTCCTCAATAATCCAAAGTAGGCGCCTGTGTTTGAGGCACCCGAGACTTGCGCAAGCACCTGAACCATGCTTAACAGTAAAACAACAAATAATATGAGATGAAAACGAATGTGTTTCATGGGCACACAAATTTTGTTCATTCTTAACCAAAATCGAACCGAAATAAATGAAGTTAGTAACTTTCCAATGTCGAAGTCCTAACTTTGAGCCGCAATGAAATCTTTTAAACTAGCCTCTTTCTTAGCTTTTCGCATGTTGAAGGCAAGCGACGATGGGCCTATTTCTAAGCCAATTGTCCGCATTGCTATGTGGGGAGTAGCAATAGGAATTGCACTTATGATACTTGCATTGGCCGTTGTGAAAGGATTTCAATCGGAGGTGCGACAAAAAGTTATAGGATTCGGCGGACATTTTCAAATTGTTTCAAACGGTGATAATGCCGCACAAGAATCGGTGCCGTTGCTTTACGATAAAACCTTAATTCAAGAATTAAAGAAAATTACAGGCATAAAAAACATCAGTGTTTATGCGCAAAAGCCTGCCATTGTGGAGTCAAAGGCTGGATTGTCAGGTGTTGTTGCGAAGGGAATCGAGGAACAATACGACACCACTTTTTTGCACAGTGTACTTACGCAAGGAAGAATCATGAAGTTGACTTACGAAGCGGATACACTTCCTGAAGCTGAAATTGTTTTGTCTGAATATATTGCCAATCGACTAGCGCTTCAATTGGGACAGAAGATGAGTTTATATATCGTGAATAGCGAAGACGACATTCAACAACAAAATTTCACGCTGGTTGGAACCTATAAAACGGAACTCGAAGAGTATGACGAGAAATTTATTTTCGTTCACCTCGCCTATCTGCAGCAATTCGGTGGATGGGGACTTCAAGGACAAATTGTGGTAGATACGGCAACGGTTCCGTTGCTCACTTTCATTACTCCTATTGGCTTCGGGAACAACGGAGAATTCGAACAACATTGGCTCGACGGAAGGCCTGCTAAGGATCCTATCTATTATTTGGAAATGCGCGACACTACCTTCGGTTTAATTACGACTGCGCCTTATCAAATTCCGGACACCACTTACGTTCACCTAAAATTCCCAGCTCACGGCGAGAATGAATTCGTTACTCCGCGATGGACTTATTCGAACTTACGCGGAAGCGAAGTGAATTACATTGGTGGGTATGAAGTTCAAGTTGAAAATTATGAAGCGCTTGAGCAAGTGAGAGATCCCTTGTGGGAAGCTATTCCGTATGATTTGTTCGTCATTCCCCTCACCGACCGCAATCCAGAAATCTTTGCTTGGTTGGAAATGTTAGACGTCAACGTTGCAATCATTGTGGTTCTAATGGTCGTGCTATCCATTGTGAACATGACCTCTGCATTGCTTATTCTCATTCTCGAGAGACAATCGTTTATTGGAACATTAAAATCCATGGGATTACCGAATCCAATTTTGTTGCGCGTCTTCCTTTGGCACGCTGCACACATCATTGGAAAGGGTGTAATAATTGGAAATGTCCTCGGTATTGGAATCGCTCTGTTTCAGAAATACACCGGGTTTTTCAAATTAGATCCAGCGAATTACTACGTTTCTGAAATTCCCATTCTCATGAATCCCACGGAAATAGTTGTGTTGAATGCGCTTACGCTTTGCGTTTGCGTATTAGCCATGATTCTTCCATCGCTGTATGTATCAACCTTCCGACCAGCAGAGTCGATCAGAAAAAATTAAATCTCCTAACCTACCTTCGCAGTATGAAGTATCACGAAAATATTCTTGGAACCATTGGCAATACACCTATGGTGAAATTAAACACCATAGTGAAAGACATTCCAGCGTTAGTGTTGGCAAAAGTGGAAACCTTTAATCCTGGCAATTCAATCAAAGACCGTATGGCGTTGAAGATGATTGAAGATGCGGAAAAAGATGGGAGATTGAAACCAGGAGGAACCATTATCGAAGGAACTTCTGGTAACACGGGAATGGGCTTGGCCATTGCGGCTATCATGAAAGGATACAAGTGCATTTTTACAAGTACCGATAAGCAGAGTAAAGAAAAGTTCGATGCACTTCGTGCGTTAGGGGCAGAAGTTATAGTTTGTCCAACCGATGTGGATCCAGAAGATCCTCGCTCATACTATAGCGTTTCTTCTCGTCTTGAAAAAGAAACACCAAATTCTTGGAAGCCGAATCAGTATGACAATCCGAGCAATGCTCAAGCGCATTACGAATCTACTGGTCCAGAGATTTGGGATCAAACAGATGGTAAGATTACACACTTGGTTGTAGGTGTTGGAACAGGTGGAACTATTTCTGGAACTGCTCGTTTCTTGAAAGAGAAAAATCCGAATATTCAAGTGTTGGGAATTGACACTTACGGCTCGGTTTTCAAAAAATACAAAGAGACTGGTGAATTCGATAAGAATGAAATCTATAGTTATGTCACCGAAGGAATTGGTGAAGATTTCCTTCCTGAAAATGTTGACTTCAATTTAATTGATCATTTCGAAAAAGTAACAGACAAAGACGCCGCCATATACACACGAAAGGTTTCCAAAGAAGAAGGCATCTTTGCTGGAAACAGCGCTGGATCTGCCATGGCGGGTGTCATTCAAATGAAAGATAGATTCAAAGAAGGAGATGTTGTGGTAGTCATTTTTCACGACCACGGAACTCGCTACTTAGGCAAGATGTTCAACGACGATTGGATGAAATCGAAAGGTTGGTTATAACCCTTTCGTTTTACTTCTTGGCGTGAGCTTTAATGACGTTTGAAATAATTTCAACGCATTGCATAATCTCGGCTTCAGTGATACACAGCGGCGGAGCAAAACGGATAATGTTTCCGTGGGTTGGCTTGGCCAGTAAACCATTCTTCGCAAGGTCTACACAAATATTCCAAGCCGCTTCACTTTCTTCGTTATCATCAATCACCACAGCGTTCAACAATCCTTTCCCGCGAACAAGCGTAACCAACGAAACTTCGCTTTGAAGTTTTCTCATTTCGCTTCTGAATAATTCTCCTAAGCGCTCTGCGTTTTCTGCCATGTTTTCATCTCGAAGTACTTCCAACGCGGCTGTTGCAACTGCGCAAGCCAATGGATTTCCGCCGTAGGTGCTGCCGTGCTCACCTGGCTTGATCGTAAGGATAATTTCATTGCTTGAAAGAACCGCACTTACCGGAAGAACTCCTCCTGAAAGCGCTTTTCCTAGAACTAAAATATCGGGCTTTACATTTTCATGATCGCAAGCCAACATCTTTCCTGTACGTGCCAATCCAGTTTGAACCTCATCGGCAATCATCAACACATTGTGCTTCGTGCACAACGCACGCACTCCCGCTAAATATCCTTCATGCGGAACAACCACGCCCGCTTCCCCTTGAATAGGTTCGAACATGAATCCAGCAATGTTCGGATCGCTCGACAAACAAGCCTCTAACGCACTTAAATCATTGTAAGGAATAGATAGAAAACCAGGCATATAAGGACCAAAGCCTGCATAACTGCTAGGATCCTGAGAGGTAGAAATTGCAGCCAATGTTCTTCCCCAAAAATTCCCTTCTACAAAAACTACTTTCGCTTGGTTATCTGCAATGCCCTTCACTTTGTATCCCCACTTCCGCGCCAGTTTCACTGCTGTTTCACCGCCTTCCACTCCTGTATTCATTGGAAGTACTTTTTCATAACCGAAGTATTCAGTAATGAACTTTTCATACGTCCCTAATTCGCTGTTGTAAAACGCACGAGAAGTGAGTGTCACTTTCTCAGCTTGATCTTTCAATGCTTGAATAATCTTCGGATGGCAGTGTCCTTGATTCACTGCAGAATAAGCCGAAAGAAAATCGAAATACTCCTTCCCTTCTAAATCCCAAACCTTCGCGCCTTTCCCCTTCGCAATGACTACCGGAATCGGATGGTAATTGTGAGCTCCATAATTGTCTTCCAATTCCATGGCTTGCGCCGAAGTAAGATTTGAATTCATCTCAGTTAATTTTCAGCGAATTTAGAATGGGAATGTTGTATTTTTGCAATCCAAAATATTTATTATGTCAGGAAACCGCACTTTTACGATGATTAAGCCAGATGCAACAGCTGCTGGTAACACAGGAAAAATCATTGACAAAATCATTGAGTCAGGATTCACTATCCGCGCAATGAAATTAACACAACTTACTCTAGAAGATGCTTCTCGTTTTTACGAGGTTCACAAAGAGCGTTCATTCTACGGAGAATTAGTAGAATACATGACGAGCGGACCAATCGTGGCTGCTATTCTTGAAAAAGATAACGCTGTTGAAAGCTTCAGAACACTTATTGGTGCTACTGATCCTACAAAAGCAGACGAAGGAACTATCCGTCGCATGTTTGCTACAAGTATTGCGGCTAACGCAGTTCACGGTTCAGATAGCGACGAGAATGCGGCCATTGAAGGTTCATTCTTCTTCTCTAAGCGCGAGCAAGTTTAAGTTTTTAAATAAAAACTGAAAAAACATCGGGAGCTCGCTTTAATTAGCAGCTCCCGATTTATTTTTGTACCCTAATCAATCAAGACATGAATAAAATCAAAGTAGCCAATCCCATTGTTGAAATGGATGGCGATGAAATGACTCGTATCATTTGGAAATACATTAAAGACAAATTAATTCTTCCATACGTAGAACTCGACATTAAATATTTCGATTTAGGAATGGAGAATCGTGATGCTACCGAGGACCGCGTAACTGTTGAGTCTGCAGAAGCTACTTTGAAATACAATGTCGCGGTTAAGTGCGCCACCATCACTCCTGACGAAGCGCGTGTTCAAGAATTTGGTTTGAAGAAAATGTGGAAGTCACCAAACGGAACCATTCGTAACATTATAGGTGGAACTGTTTTCCGTGAGCCAATCATTTGTAACAACATTCCGAAGTTGGTTCCAGGTTGGACGAAACCGATTAACATTGGTCGTCACGCCTTTGGAGACCAATACCGTGCTACGGATACTGTAATCAAAGGGAAAGGAAAATTAACCATGACCTACACCCCTGAAGACGGCGGTGAAACAAAGTCTTGGGAAGTCTTTAACTTCGATGGCGACGGTGTTGCAATGGCTATGTACAACACAGACGAGAGCATTTATGGTTTCGCTCGCAGTTGTTTCAACCAAGCCATTATGCGCAATTGGAATTTATATTTCTCTTCTAAGAATACTATTTTGAAACACTACGACGGACGTTTCAAAGACATCTTTGAAGAAGTATATCAGAATGAATTCAAATCAAAATTCGCTGAGTTAGGTATCACCTACGAACATCGTTTAATTGATGATATGGTTGCATTCTGCTTGAAGAGCGACGGAGGATTTGTTTGGGCTTGCAAGAACTACGACGGAGACGTTCAAAGTGATATCGTAGCGCAAGGATTCGGTTCATTGGGACTTATGACTTCAGCATTAATTACTCCAGATGGAATGACTATGGAAGCGGAAGCGGCTCACGGAACAGTGACACGCCACTACCGTCAGCACCAACAAGGAAAGAAAACTTCTACCAATCCGATAGCTTCTATTTTTGCATGGACTCAAGGTCTTGCTTTCCGCGGAAAATTAGACAGCAACCAAGAGTTAATCACTTTTGCGCAAACACTTGAAACGGTTTGTGTTGATTTGGTTCAAGGTGGAAAAATGACAAAGGACCTTGCCGTTTGCATTCACGGAAGTGAGACACGTGAAGAACATTATTTAACCACTGAAGATTTCCTTGATGCTATTGATCAAGAATTAAAGAATCGATTATCGAATTAATTCGAATAGAATAACCTTATGAAAAGACTCGCTTCGGCGGGTCTTTTTTTTATGGCTTTAAATAAACAGGAGAATATACTGTGTTGGAAAAATTTAAATCTCTATCGCAAATGCGCACTGAAAATCTACAGGTGTCAAATCCGCTATTTAAGTAATAGCCTGGGTACATCTGAACGGTAATGGTGCCCTTTTGTGTTTTGTTCTGACCAGGCGGTGTTGCCCACGGCACGCGGTAATAGAACGGAACTGCATTCGGATTTAAACAAGGTTCTTCGCTTATTTGCATCCATGTTCCATTGCGCAATTCCTCGTAAATACAAAACAAATTGTAACGCGTATCGCATGCGCCGAAAACTCCTGAAGTATCAGACTGACCGAGACCTACATTTCCATCTCCGTCAATAAAATCGACTTGTAAAAAAGCGCTGTCGCTGCTCACTGTTAAGCGTACAGCCTCAATGCTCGGCTCATCTGGATAAGTCTCCACCTTTAAGCAGCTGCTCACTAAGAGAGTAAGGAAAATAAAAAGTAGTGTCCCAATCTTTCGCATCTTTGTAAAGATAAAGAACGAAAGGTATTTCAGTGATGAACAAAATGGATTTTACACAAACAACTTCCGAAAATTTTAACACGCTTGCGCTAGCGACTTTTCAGAAGCAACTTGATAAATCCTCAGTTTACAAGGCCTTTTGCAAGGCCCTTGGCAAAGATTCTCTGGCAATTAACTCTTGGAAAGAAATTCCGTTTTTACCTATTTCGTTTTTCAAAACCCATCGCGTCTGTCAAGACCGGCCTATTGTCCACACCTTCGAGAGTAGCGGCACAGGCGGAAATCGAAGTCAGCATTTAGTCAACGATCTTTCACTTTACGAGCAATCATTTTTCCCCACCTTCAAGAAATATTTGGAAACACCCGTTGAAGAAGTCAGCCTTTTAGCGTTGCTTCCTTCTTACTTGGAAAGAAATAATTCTTCTTTGGTCTATATGGTGAATGCCTTGTTGCCGCATGCGCACAAGACTTCTGGTTTTTTCTTAAATGATTTCACCACTTTGAAGAATAAGCTCGAAGAGAATGAAAAAAATGAAGTTAAAACACTGTTGATCGGAGTGTCATTTGCCTTGTTGGATTTTTCAGAACAATTCCCAATGGTATTAAAGCACACCACTATCATGGAAACCGGTGGGATGAAGGGAAGAAGAGAAGAGCTTACAAGAACTGAGCTACACGCTCAGCTTTGTCAGGCCTTTCAAGTGAATGTAATTCACAGTGAGTATGGAATGACTGAACTTTTTTCTCAAGCGTATTCCAAGGGGAACGGCGTGTTTGAATGTCCACCCTGGATGAAAGTCGTTTGCAGAGATCTTCAAGACCCTCTTGCACTTTTACCTAATGGTAAAAGAGGGGCATTGAATATTATAGACTTGGCCAATCAGAATTCTTGTGCCTTTATTGCCACTGAAGACCTGGGCATTGTCCATGAAAATGGAACCTTCGAAATACTCGGAAGAATGAATCACGCCGAGATTAGAGGATGTAATTTACTTTTTTCAGAATCCTAGGCAACCATTTATTTTCTTCCTCGTCTTAATTATAGAAGTTTCTAACTTCTTAAGCCGAATTGAAATGTGTTGGGCAGGACAATTGGGTGATATGATTTCCTAAACAAAATAAGCAGGGGGTTCCAAAGGGAACCCCTGCTTATTTTAAAGACATTTCAACAAGAAGTAATTTTTCTTGCCACGTTGAAGAATGATCAACTCTCCGTGAATCAAATGACTTGAATCAATCTTGGTATCAATCCCAATTTTTTCTTTATTCACCGCAATGCTATTCTCTTGTAACGCTCGTCTGGCTTCGCCTTTAGAAGGAAGGAATCCTGAGTTAACGAGAACGTCGACGATTTCTGCACCCGCTTCTATTTCAGTTTTGCTTATTGTACCCTGCGGAACACCTTCGAAAATATCTAATAACATTTCCTTCGGTAACGAATCGAATGTACTGTCTTTCGAGAATAAAATTCCTGAAGCCTGAATGGCCTGGGTCATATCTGATGCGCTATGCACCCGCGTTGTTATATCTTCTGCCAAAGCCTTTTGAAGAGCGCGCATACCAGGGTCTAGCGCATGTTGCGCTTCCAATGCTTCAATTTCTTCTTTTCCTTTCAAGGTGAAAATGCGAATGAAATTCTTCGCATCCTCATCGCTCGCATTCAACCAAAACTGATAAAATTTATAAGGTGAAGTGCGTGCAGCGTCGAGCCACACATTCCCACTTTCCGTTTTTCCGAATTTCGTTCCGTCTGCCTTTTTTATAAGCGGGGTAGTCAATGCAAATGCACTTCCTCCGTCTATTCTACGAATCAATTCAGTACCTGTAGTAATGTTTCCCCACTGATCTGAACCGCCCATTTGCATGGTTATCCCATGATTCTTCCACAAATAATAAAAGTCGTAACCTTGAATAAGTTGGTAGGTAAATTCGGTGAAACTCATCCCCTCGCGATCCTCACCGCTGATTCGATTCTTCACGGAATCCTTCGCCATCATGTAGTTCACCGTTAAACGTTTCCCTACATCGCGAATGAATTCTAAGAATCCCATTTCTTTAAACCAATCGTAGTTATTTACGATTTCCGCAGAGCGATCTCCGCAATTAAAATCTAGAAACCGCTCTAACTGTTTTTGCTGACATTCTTGGTTATAGCGCAACTCCTCTTCCCCCAACAAATTTCTTTCCGCTGATTTTCCGCTGGGATCACCAACCATTCCAGTTGCGCCACCTATAAGGGCTACAGGCTTGTGTCCACTTTGTTGAAAATGAAGAAGGGTCATAATTTGAACCATATTCCCCACTCCCAAAGAGCTCGCCGTTGGATCGAATCCGATATATGCTTTGCGCATTTGCGCATTCAAGTGGGCCTCAGTCTCTGGAATGCTTGTGTGTAACATTCCTCGCCATTGCAACTCCTCTACAAAATTCATCTTTTATTTTTTTACGAAAATACAACCATTAAATCACTTCCTTCAATTGTTCCAAACGCATTCCGCGTGAACCTTTCAACAAAACTATTTTATCATTCACTTCATTCAACCGCAAATATTCCAGTGCATTCTGTGCATTCAAAAGTTCCGTGGCACCCACTGATTGAAATTCTTTACCGACAAAAATTCCTTGAAGACCAAGCTCTTTTGTGAGCTCAAAAATCTTTCTATGTTCTACCTCTGCGTATTCACCCATTTCGAACATATCACCAATGATGAAAAAGGTATTCTCCATTTTAGAAAGACTGACCAAGGCCGCTTCCATGCTACTTGGATTGGCGTTGTAAGCATCAAGAATAACTTTATTCTTCCCAGAATTCCACCACTGACTGCGATTGTTCTCGGGGGTATAAGATTCAATTGCTTTGCACATCTGCTCAGAAGAAACTCCGAACTCATATCCAACTGCAATGGCTGTAGCCATGTTAAATAAGTTGTACGTCCCTGCCATTTGCGCGTGACAAGTATATGGACTATCGTCGGAAGGAGCGCTAAACTCAAAAGAGAGGGTAGGATGTTCAGCTACCGTCTGCAGATGAAATCCGCCCGTTTTGAATCCATATTTTTTATGTTGAATGGATTCCGCCATGGTATTGAGATGAACCAATTCAGTATTCACCAGACACATTCCACCGTGGGAATTAACATAATCGAATAGTTCTCCCTTTCCTTTAATTATTCCCTCTACTCCGCCGAATCCTTCTAAATGAGCTTTACCAATATTTGTAATGATCCCGTAATCCGGCATAGCGTATTCGCAGTAAGAAGCGATTTCTTTTTGGTGATTCGCTCCCATTTCGATAATTGCCATTTCACAATCAGCAGGAACAGCCAAAAGCGAGAGTGGAACACCAATGTGATTGTTGAGGTTGCCGTGAGTAGCGAAGGTCTTGTACTTCATGCTTAACACTTCACGCATGAGCTCTTTCGTGGTAGTCTTTCCATTGCTTCCGGTTATCCCGATAACAGGAAATGTAAAAGTTTCGCGGTAGCGCTTTGCTAGCGCTTGA
Source organism: uncultured Bacteroidota bacterium (assembly GCA_903932685.1). Lineage (GTDB taxonomy): Bacteria > Bacteroidota > Bacteroidia > Flavobacteriales_D > Sanyastnellaceae > CAIZGX01. The sequence goes on from CAIZGX010000035.1 coordinate 26,550, forward strand.
AGGGTATGTAAACTATTTTCTACACAGACGGTTCGATCTGAAGAAACATTTACTTCTTCGTCTACGATCACTAGCGAGGCGCCTGAATCCAGCGCCTGCTGGGCAAAATGATTCCCATTGAAATTATCTCCTTTCAATGCAAAAAAAACATCATTCGTTCGGACATTACGAGTATCTGTTGTGACGCTTCGTACTTCTAGAAATTTTTTAAAAATGAATTCGATCATGGTGCTAAAATAAAACACCCCGCTGATGCGGGGTGTAATGTTTTGATATTTTTGAAAAGATTATTCTTCTCCTTTCGCTCCGATACCCGATGGTGAACCTACGCGGTCCATAGCGCAACGGAATCCGAGAGAACGACTCGATTTTCTTTCATCCATAAATCTTCTTGTACTTGGAATGTTGTAATACACACGGTCTTCCCAGCTGCCGCCTTTGTACACGCGTGATCTGTTATTCACCAAGGTTGTCTTACCATAGTCATACATGCGATCTGCACGATTTTCAAAATCGGCATCCAAGTATTTTGAACTACTTTGGAAATCACCATCATTGAAATCAATGTTGTCTGCTTTACGGTAATTCGTTCTGTTGATGTTTTCTTCCAACGAAACGTTTCTCATTTTCTGACGACCTGAAGTGCTTACGATGAAGTTCTCAATGTTATCGATCATTGTGTAAGCGATGTCTGCTTCAGAACTACGAATCAACTCCATAATTTCATCCATGATAGCCATAGACTCTTCTTCACGACGCTGGTCGCGCTTTTCAATTGCTTGACCAATTTTTACTAAACTCTGATCCAACACTTGAATATCTTTCTCTCCGTATTTGCTACGTGTAATCAAAGAAGAATCTTGCAAGCTCTCCAAGTACTTTTTAACTTCATCTACATCGTAAACGTTGTACGTTAACTTGTCTGCAACAGTACCATCACTATTAAGCGTTTTCGTCTTGTAAACGTTACCTCTGTATGGACGGAATTCAGAACGATCATCGTCTGTAAGCGGACGATAAACGTCAGCTACCCACTCAGAAACATTACCAGCCATGTTATATAAACCAAAATCGTTTGGTGGGTATTGGTAAACAGGGGCAGTAATGTCCGCGTTATCGTTTAAGTAACCAGCAACACCCATTGCATCTCCAGTTCCACGCATGAAGTTCGCGCGCATGGTTCCGAAGTATTCCGTTCCGTTGTCTCCGTTACGAACGTAGTGACCATTCCATGGATATGTTCTACGATCTGTAATTAATTCTTGATATGAGTTTCCAATAAGAGCCATTGCTGCATATTCCCACTCAGCCTCATTAGGCAAGCGGTAGCGTGGCAATAAAATTCCATCTTCCATCCTTACTTTACGGAAAGGATCTCCTTTAGGATTATAGTTTGGAAGACCTTCTCCCAATTGCTCTCCTTCGTATTGTCCGTTGAAATATGTTTCTGTAGTGAAGTGCTCATCTGCACCTTGTGCTGCCAAGTTGTGTGCTAGGAAGCCCTCACGAACAAGGATTTGCTCGTTTACGCGGTCTGTTCTCCAAGAGCAGTAGTCATTGGCTTGTAACCAGCTCACCCCTACGACAGGATAGTCCTGATAAGCTGGGTGACGCAAGTACAACTCTACGTATTTCTCCATGTCTTGGTCTTTTTGTCTCCAGCAGTTGGTATCTGGAAGCGCGCGACCAATTAATTCTGGGTAAGAATCTTCGTAAACCATCTCTAACCAGCGCAGATAATCTAACCAATGTTGGTTAGTTACCTCTGTTTCATCCATATAGAATGAACTCACGGTTACAGGGGTTTGCAGGTTATCCCAGGTGTAGTTTACGTCATCTTCAACGCGACCCATTGAGAAGCGACCGCCTTCAATGAACACTAAACCTGGACCGGTTTCTTGACCAGCATACTCAACACGATCGAAACCTCCGTTGTCGGGATTGTTGTATTCCCAACCTGTTGCGGTAGAACGATTCTCTTCGCATGAGTTAAGAACAACCATACCTGAGAGGGCGAGTGTTGTAAGGGCTAATTTAAAGTTTTTCATGATTTCCTATTTTATGAAATAACTGTTGGGTTTCTTATATAACTAAAAAGAAGGACACGCTATTGTGCGGAACTTCGGTTTTCTTGGGCGACAATCGAAATTAATTCCCAAAGACACCTCGTGTGATCCGCCTGTAGCAGGAGTCAATGCGCTAACAGTAATGTCATAACTGTAACCTACACGAATGTTGTCGTTTTGTAATCCCAATGTTGCAATGAAGCTATCGCTGTAACGCTGTCCAAATAACAAACCGCGGAACCAAACTCCAGCAACTATAGGACCTTTGGTTATGTACATACCCAAGTTCAATTGTTGGAATTCACCTTGACGGCGATAAAGAATATTCGGAGAAAGCGTGCTCGAGTCTTTATATTTCTGTTTAATAGGAATAACTGCTCCAGCGTGAACGGTATATTTCATTGGAAGACGAGAAGTACCTACAATCAAACTTTCGTTAGGCTCATTCAAGTGGTGAACAGCGAAACCTCCGTAAAAAGTTTGGCTAAAACCAAGAACCCCAGCTGAGAAGTCAATGTTTTTAACGCTTCCACCACGTGGAATATCATTTGTTTCATAGATAAATCCTTTGCGCGGATCAATCATATCACCGAAGGTAAGCTTACTCCAGTCCAAAGATTTCTGGAAGTATGACGCTTGGAAACCTGCTTTTATGCTGAATTTACGATTAATGGCTTGTTGGTAGGAGTAGATTCCACTCACAGTTGTGGTGTTCAGCGTGTTTTGAGCGGCACGGTCATTCATGACCATAATGCCTAAACCACCTGAAACTGTTTCAACGTGCTGGTCATAACTGGCACACGTCGTAACGTAAGCACCTGTTAATGATGGCCATTGGTTTCTGTAGTTCATCACAAAACGCGGGCATTTTGAAGTCCCCGCAAATGCTGGGTTCAAGTAAAGTGGGTTTGAGTAAAACTGTGTGAACTCGGGATCCTGGGCCATAACGTTAGTTACACCCATTATACAGATCATGAACCCTAAGAATTTTAATTTCATCGCAATCTTCATCCGAAAGTTTGTAAAAAAATATTCGATTTGAATAGCAATTATACAACATTTTTGCTTTCAAATAACATGAGGCCTAAACAATAAATTGGAATAACTTTGGTTATTGGCAGGCCTCAAAGCAAAACCTCAGACGATTAAATGCGAACGATTAAGTTACTACTACTATGTTTATCAGCTATTTGCACAGCGAATGCCTCGGCGCAAGAAATACTTGTGCCTGAGCAAAAAATTCAATGGCAAGACATTCAACAAAACAGAATCAATTACTCTGTGGTCGGTGACCTTTGCCCCTCCCTCATTATTTCTAGCAATTCCACTCTTCCGTTTTTCGCCTTTCGCGCTGCAGCATCCAAAGGCGAAAAACACATCGCCCCAATTTTAGCAAACGTTTCTAGCGCAGAAATAAGTTCATCGTATTTCGACCAAGATCAAATTCTGTTGTTAACGGATGAATTTCGTGTTGAAGTAGAATCGGTTCAATCCGACTTGAAAAACAATCAGGTCGTTACAGTAATTCCTTTCAGGAAAAGAAATGGGAAAATAGAGCGCCTGATTTCTTTCGAAGTTTTAGCCACAACTTCTTTCAGCGACAATCAGAAAAACAATTACACGTATGCTGAACACAGCGTCCTGTCGGAAGGTGATGTGTACAAAATTGCCCTTGCGAAAGATGGCGTTTACAAAATAGACCGAAGCTTTTTAGAAGGTCTTGGCATTTCTCTTTCTGGATTGGATCCAAATACAATTAATATTTATGGAAATGGCGGGGCTCTTATTCCGGAAAAAAACTTCGTAGATAAAGCAGATGATTTGGTGAAAAACGCCATTCACATTCAAGGTGAATCAGATGGTGTTTTCAATGCCAACGATTATATTCTCTTTTATGGAAAAGGTTCAGATAAATGGACGCTTGCTCAAGACGACGGAATTGGTCGTAAGCGTTGGTTTCATACTAAACATTATTACAGCGATTCGGCTTACTATTTCATAAAAATTAACGACACAGACCCACTTCGAATTTCAACCGAAAACAATGGCGCTGTCGCCAATAGAATTTCAGATTCTTTTCAAGATTTTTTATATGTTGAAACCGATCAGTACAGCCCCGCAAAATCAGGACGAGAATTTTATGGCGATTTGTATGATGCTGTGCTTTCGGGATCATATACATTTAGTTTTCAAAATGTAAAAACTACTGAGCCTGCCAGTATGGATTTCAGTGCAATTGCAAGGACAATTGGTGGCAGCTCAATTTTCACAGCAACAATTCAAGGAAATGTGAATTCCATTTCCATCGGAAACGTTACAGACTCACCTACTTCTCAGGTTGCACGTACCGGAAGAATTAACACTTCTTTCCTTCCAACCAATGGAAATTTCAATGTTTCCGTTGGGTTTAATAAAGGCAATGCAGATGCCAAAGGTTGGCTAGATTACATATGTATGAACGCCACTCAACAATTGAAGATGCAGGGCACGCAAATGCGTTTTCGCGATACAACTTCTGTTGGGATGGGGAACATTACTGAGTTTCAAATTTCAGAGCAATCGTATGCTGTGAATGAAATTTGGGACATCACAAATTTCACCTCGCCTGTTCGTATGACACTTACTGCCAGCGGCGCGCTTTCAACATGGACTTCTGCAACTGATCAGTTGAAAGAATTCGTGGCTTTTGCATCCAGTTTTTACACACCGACTCCGATAGGAAAAGTTGAAAATCAGGATTTACACGGTTGGGCGAGCACCGATTTAATAATTATTAGCTCGCCAGTTCTTATGCCTGTGGCAGAAGAGATTTCAGCCATTCACAAAGCGCAAGGACAATCCGTTCAAGTAGCTACTCCTAGTCAAATTTTCAATGAATTTTCGAGTGGGAATCCAGATGCCATGGCTTTCAGACAGCTTGTAAAAATGCAATACGACCGGGCGAACGGTGGCAAGCGCGCTCCTAAGAATTTGCTCATTTTGGGTGATGGGGATTATTCACGCAACAAAGGACTCGTAAACCACGAAGGAACAAATGTTCTTGTCTTCGAGTCGAACAACTCACTTTCACCAACTAGTAGTTATGTAAGTGATGATTACTTCGTTATGGTCTCTCCGCTTGAGGACGGGAACGCAACGGGATTACTTGATTGTGGCGTAGGTCGAATTCCTGCGGGATCGCTTGATGAGGCCTATGGCTACTTGGGGAAAATAAAAGCATATGTCTCAGAAAACACTTCGAGCAACGGAGGAGCTTATTGCTTGGGTGATGTTCAGGATTCTCCATACGGAAACTGGAGAAACGTTGTGACATTTGTTTCCGATGATCAAGACGGAAGTGGCGGTGCATATGAGCAAGTTCACTTGAATTCAGCAAATTCACTTGCCAACATTGTAAAAACGAATCATCCCGAATACGACATTTCGAAACTATACATGGATGCCTTTACACAAATATCTACTCCGGGAGGGGAGAGATATGTGGACGGTGAAAAAGCCATTCAGCAGCGTGTTCAAAGTGGATCTTTGTTACTTACCTACATTGGTCACGGGGGAGAAAGAGGTTGGGCACATGAACGTATTTTGGACCTTCCGACTATTGAAGGATTCACAAACAAATATCGCTTGCCTATTTTCTTAACTGCAACTTGCGAATTAGCCCGTTACGACGATCCTGAGTTTAAATCTGCAGGAGAGCTTTTGGTTATGAATGCAAACGGCGGTGCTATTGCTATGCTTACCACAACGCGCATTGTATTTAGCGGTGAAAACTATGAAATGGATTTAGCATTTTTTGAGCACGCCCTGCACAGTGAAAACGGGTCGGTTAAAACACTGGGAGAATTAAACATGCTCACGAAAAATGGTGTATCTATTGGAAACGATAGTAAGCCTAATTTCAGCCTACTTGGTGACCCTGCGCTGACAATGGTTTACCCGAAGTTAAATGTGCAAACAACGCACATTAACAGCATTGAATTGGCTTCGTTCACAGATACCTTAAAAGCTCTTGAAGAAGTCGAATTCAAAGGAAAAGTAACTGATAGCAATGGAAATTTCCTTAACAATTTCAACGGGTTTATATACCCAACTGTTTTCGACAAAGAATCGAAAGTAATTACACAGAACAATGATCAGAATGGTGAGGAGGGGCAATTCCAAGAATTCTCTTCTTTCAACAAAATAATTTATCGCGGTAAAGCAAGCGTAAGTAACGGAGAATTTTCATTCAAGTTCATTGTTCCGTTCGATATTAATTATTCTGTTGATAGCGCACGTGTGAGCTATTATACTGTTTCTGGAAATAAGGACGGTAATGGATACTGTGAAGCATTCAAAATTGGAAGTTTGAATCCGAATGCGCAACTAAACACCGTTGGACCAGAGATATCATTATTCCTAAACGATTCCACATTTGTAAGCGGAGGTTCTACGAATACTGCACCGATTATTCTTGCTAAACTTCAAGACGAAAATGGAATCAATACTGTTGGAAACGGTGTCGGACACAACCTCACTGCTATTATTGACGGCAACTCTGCCAAACCAATTGTTTTGAATGATTTCTACGAATCTGATTTAGACACTTATACAAGCGGTGAAGTTCGTTATCCCTTAAGCACACTTTCTCTTGGCGATCACACACTAACCGTAAAGGCCTGGGATGTCTTCAACAATAGCAATGAGGAGACCATTCAATTCCGAGTGGAAGAGGATTCCAAAGTTGCGCTAAGTCACTTGCTGAATTATCCGAATCCGTTTACCACGAATACGAGCTTCATCTACGAGCACAATCAAGCCTGCCAGCAGCTCGATGCACGTGTTCAGATTTTCACGGTAAGTGGAAAATTGGTTAAGACCATTGAATCGTCTTTCTACGCAACAGGATTCAGAGGTCAGGACATTCCTTGGGATGGAAAAGATGACTTCGGAAATGCCATTGGTAAGGGAACGTATATCTACAAACTAGAACTCCGAAATGAAAAAGGCCAGCGCGCTGAATCGTTTCAAAAATTGGTAATTTTAAAATAATGTGTTGAAGGGTATATGTATGTTAAATTTGCACCACGCATGAAAAGTATTTTCAAAATAAATAGTATAGTCGCAGCCTTGGTTCTATTGACCAATGTAGCCTTCGCGCAACTTACAAATCCAAATGAGTTGAATGGTCGTCAAGCTACCATCAACACCATTACTACAGCCGTACCATTTTTAACCATTGCTCCTGACTCTCGCAGTGGTGCACTTGGAGATGCAGGTGTTGCCCTTGATCCGGACGCCAGTAGCATACATTGGAATCCTTCCAAAATGGCATTTTCGGAGAATGATTTAGACGTTAGTGTTTCCTACTCTCCTTGGTTAAGAGCGTTGGTAAACGACATGAGTTTGACCTATTTAAGTGCAATTAAAAAATTAAGCAAGACCCAAGCAATTGGCGGATCTCTTCGTTATTTCACTTTGGGAACTATTACTTTCACAGATGAAGTGGGAAGTAATATTATGGATTTCCGTCCGGCTGAATTCGCCATCGACTTAGCCTATTCGCAAAAGCTTTCAAAGAAATTCTCAGGTGGTATTGCCCTTCGATACATCAATTCAAATTTAACAGGACGCACGAATCTTCAAGGAGCTGAAAGTCGCCCAGGGCAATCGGTTGCTGTCGATATTTCAACCTTCTACACCAACAATAAGATTAAAATTGCTGGACGTAAATCTCAATTAAATTGGGGATTAAACATTTCGAACATTGGAGCGAAAATGAGTTATACCAATTCAGATAATCGCGATTTCATTCCAACTAACATGAGATTAGGAACGGCTATCTCAACCAATCTCGACGACTACAACAAGCTTACTTTTTTGTTTGATTTGAATAAGCTTCTCGTTCCTTCTCAGCCTATCTATAACAACGGTGGTGACACGATTATTTCCGGATACAATCCGGAAGTTGGAACTGCTACTGGAATGATTCAATCTTTCTACGATGCGCCGGGAATGTACGATCCTGAAACAGGGTCAATTGTGGCGGGCAGCAAAATGCGTGAAGAAATTCGCGAGTACAATATTGCTACTGGCTTTGAGTACGACTTCGCACAACAGTTCGCTATTCGCTTGGGTTATTTTCATGAGCATTACACTAAAGGAAATCGTCAATTCATTACGTTTGGAGCCGGCTTGCACTACCAAGTGTTAACCATTGACATGAGTTATTTGGTAAGTACCACTCAACAGAATCCGCTTGCGAATACCTTGCGCTTCAGCCTTCGCTTCAGTGTAGGTGCTAACGCTAGAGTTTCTGACCCCATAGAATAATGAAGATTCGCGTAGGATTTGGATACGACGTCCATCAATTAACTGAGAACCGCGAATTGTGGTTAGGCGGAGTTCAAATTCCCCATGAAAAAGGTGCTTTGGGACATAGCGATGCTGATGTTCTTTTACACGCCATTTGTGACGCTTTGTTAGGCGCAGCAGGAAAACGAGATATCGGATTTTACTTTCCAGATACCTCGTCAGAATTCAAAAATATTGATTCAAAAATTCTTCTTCAACGTACAATCAAAGTCTTGAAAGACGACGGATGGAAAGTGGGGAACATAGATTCTACGCTATGTATGGAGCGTCCGAAGATTATGTCCTTCGTTCCTGAAATGAAGAAAGTCATTTCAGCTATTTGCGAAATTGAAGAAGAAGATGTAAGTATTAAAGCTACCACTTCAGAGAAGATGGGTTTTGTTGGAAGAGAAGAAGGTGTGAACGCCTATGCCGTTACCTTGATTCAAAAAGACTAGGCCCAAACTTTTGTTCCTTCCGAACAGTTCTTGCAAATATCTATTTCCTTTCTTCCTTTCAAAAGTTGTTTACGAAACGTAGAATAGGTCTTGCCCTTCCAAATAGCATTAAAATCCTCCTTCGACAGATTGCCCATTTCGTGGGTGGCGTCTTTGTCGAAACAACACGGAACTACCTTTCCATCCCAAGTGACCACTGCCCCACTCCACATGCGCCAACAGTGATTGTCTAACGAAGATTTCACAATGAACTTGCCATTCGAAAGACGCTTATAACGGCTGTACTTCTCTATGGTTGGAATAAGTGGATTGCCGTTTTCGTAATTGTAAACCTGCGCGGTCTTAAAGCGGATTTCATCTACTTGATATTCATTGGCCAATTGCTTCGCTTCATCAATTTGATGTTCGTTCGGACGAACCACCAAGAATTGAAATATGATATGCGGAGTTTTTGAATTTTGATTTTTTCTTGCTTCAACCAAATGCTTGGTGCCGTCTAACACCTTCTGTAACGAGCCGTGCACGCGGTATTGCTCGTAGACCTCTTGCGAAGTTCCATCGATGGAAATTAGAATGCGATCTAAGCCGGATTGAACAATTTCTTGCGCTTTTTTTTCAGTGATGAAATGTGCGTTGGTGGAAGTTGACGTGTAAATTCCTGCATGCGAAGCCTTCGCAATGAATTGTAAAATATCGTTGTGAATGAAGGGCTCTCCTTGAAAATAGAAATTCAGATAACTTAATGTTGGGGACAATTGATCGAGCCATCGATTGAAATTTTCCGCCTTTAAATTTCCTGTGTCGCGCGAGAATTGTTTCAAGCCGGAAGGACATTCAGGACAACCGAGGTTGCAAGCAGTGGTTGGTTCAATGCTCAGAGAAATGGGCATTCCCCAAGGCTTCGACGATTTAAAAATTCGCGAAAAATAAAAACCTATATAAACAAGCAAAGCGTTTGTTAAACGCTTTGCTGTTATTGTTTTTTGAATGAATCGAAGGAATTCCTTCATTCCATTTTAGAATTTACCTTGACTCCTTCTAACGTTCGACAAAGAATCGAATCGTTCTTGACCGAGTACTTTAATCAACGAGTCACGCACCTTCATTTGCGCCTCCATGGCTTCTTTCTTTCCGCGCTCTTCTTTCATCAACTCAAGAAGCCCAACGTTATCTAAAGCCGCTTCGTGTGCCGCGCGCATATTCTTCGCGGCCTCTGAACCTGGAATATATGCTTCCATGTCTTTCACAAGTTCTTCGTTCACAAATGCACTCATTTGCATTTTGCGCTCAATGGTTTTCTGCTCTGCTTTGGTAAGCGATTCATAATAATCGAGCATTTGATTGTTCAATGCGAATACACGCTCTGCCAATTTCGTGGCGGTTTGTAGATCTCCTGCTTTGAATAAGAGCTCTGCAGTTTGCCACATGATTTGCGGCTGATCGTAAGGCGCATTCTTTTCAGGAAGTGAATTGATAGACTTGTTCAATACGGCAACAGCTTTGTCCATTTTGTTTTCAATGATGAACTGCTCTGCTAGGTTATTCATTTGCATGCGCAAGTTGGTTACCATGCGGCGATTGTTTTCATCGAGGTAAATGTCTTTCGTATCGATATTTCCCCAGAGGAATTTATTCATTACGTTGTCGTACATCAATTCAGAGACTACGCCACCGGTCATGTTGTCGCGATCGTAATCTGCGTGATAGATTGGTGTAAGACGATACGCCAATCCTTCCAACTGGAAGTAAGGCTCAAGTCCCATATATGCCTCGGAGCCTGTTGTAACAGCGAAGTAGATTGGGCGCTCCCAGTTGTTGTGAACGATTAAGTCCATAACCATCAATTGCGCTTTAGTTATGAATTGACGAGGGCTTTCTCCATCGTCATCCATTAATGCAAAGCTCATGGTACTTACCAATGAATCGTTCGCGCCAACGTATTGACTGAACTTCGCTTGGTTCTCTTTCGACACAGCGTAAGAGAATTGATAGTTCGGCATAACACTGAATTTCTTGTAACCGAAGTCTTGAATTTTCGCGTCATCTAAACAATACGCCAATGCCTCTTCCAATGGAGTTAATGCAGAGTCTGAATTCAATACGATTAAATCGCGGGTGCCTTGACGGTATTTGAATTCAGGAATGGAGAACGGTACAGGAGCACTTTCGTATTGACGGCGTTTCATTTGATCGATGTACCAATCGGTATTCAATAATGAAAGGTTCACTACACGAACATCGGTACGAACGCCTTCCACTTCTTGTGCATACCACAATGGAAATGTATCGTTGTCTCCGTTGGTGAAGATGATGGCGTTGGGTTGAAGTGAATTGAGATAGTTCTTCGCCATGTCGATTCCTGTTCTGCGGTCTGAACGATCGTGATCATCCCAACCTTGCGCAGCCATTAAAATTGGCGCAACAAGAGTAAGCCCGAAAGCCAATCCTGCAATTGCTGTTGAAGGAATCTTCTTTAACACCAACTTCAACCAGAAATAAATGGCGGTTACACCCAAGCCAATCCATATGGCAAACGCATAGAACGATCCTGCATAGGCATAGTCGCGTTCACGCGGCTGAAGCGGAGTTTGGTTCAAGTATACCACAATAGCGAATCCTGTTAACACGAACAGAAGTCCGACTACAATGAAGTCGCTTCTGTGACGAAGTAATTGATATACCAATCCGAGTAATCCAATTAAAAGCGGAATCATGTAGTAGGAATTGTTCGCCTTGCTGTTCTTCGATAATTCTGGAACAAACTCTTGATTTCCAAGACGGGCTTCATCGTAGAAACCGATACCTGTCTTCCAGTTTCCATCTACGAAATCTCCGTGACCTTGGGTGTCGTTTTGTTTACCTGCGAAGTTCCACATGAAGTAGCGCCAGTACATCCAATTGACTTGGTAGCTGAAGAAGTAGCCCATGTTCTCACCGAAAGTTGGTGTACGCTTGAGGTCTTTCAATTCTGCCCAAATTTTATATTGTTGAATGTGACTTCCTTGACTGCTGTACATGCGCGGGAACACATGCGTTTGAGTGTAGTTTGGTTCGGTAGCCTTCTTCTCGCCTGTTTCTAAATACTCTTCCTTCACCATTAATTTCTGACCGGTGTTGTTGGAAATGTATTGCTCGGCTTCGAATCTGTTTTTGAATGAAATCACCAACTTGCTTTTGTTGTTGTCTTCACGCACGCTGTATGATTTCACGTACACTTCGTTTCCATCTACATACGGTTTGTTGCGCACTTGAGGTGTGTTGAAGTATTGTCCGCGAAGAAGAGGACGATCACCGTACTGCTCACGATTCATGTATGAAACCAAAGCGAAGAAGTTGTTGGGTTTGTTTTCGTTCATTGGCGTATCTGCCTGTGAACGAATTACAATTGTTGCAAAAGTTGTGTATCCAATTAATGCAACGCCAATGCTCCAAGTAAGTGTGTTCACTGCTACCCATCCGCGTTTCTTCGAATAGATAATTAATGCAACTAGACCGCCAATTAGAATTAATGCATAGAAGAATACCCCTGTGTTGAAAGGCATTCCAAGTGTGTTCGTGAAGAAACGTTCAAACCAGGCTGCAATTTGAATCGACCATATTAAGATAACGGTTTGCATAAGGAACAACAATCCCAAAGCAACTCCTGAAGTAATGGCAACGCCTTTCCAAGAGAATGTGTTCTTCTTAAAATAATACACAAAACAGATTGCAGGAATAGCCAACAAGTTCAGTAAGTGAACACCGATTGACAATCCCATGAGGTAAGCAATTAAGATGATCCAACGCAAGTTGCTTGGCTCATCGGCTTCACTTTCCCATTTCAAAATAGCCCAGAATACAACTGCAGTGAATAAGGATGACATAGCGTAAACCTCTCCTTCAACAGCACTGAACCAAAACGTATCGCTGAACGCGTAGGCAAATCCTCCGATTAATCCGGCTGCAAAAATGATTAGGTTTTTGTTGTCGCTTTGGTCTCCGTCTTTATCAACCATTTTCTTCGCGAGGTGCGTAATGGTCCAGAAGAGAAACATGATGGTTGCTCCGGAAGAAACTGCCGAAAGTGAATTGATGGCGTAAGGAACATTCTCTACTCCAACGAATGCTGAAAACAAACGCGCTATAAGCATGAACAAAGGCGCCCCTGGAGGGTGACCAACTTCTAGTTTATAAGCCGAGGCAATGAACTCACCACAATCCCAGAAAGGCATGGTTGGTTCGAGGGTCATCATGTACACAGCGGTTGCTGCCATAAACATGAACCAACCTAAAATAATGTTTGCACGTTGAAACGAAATCATAATCTTAATTTGAAGTGAGGCGAAGATACATTTTTTTTAGACGCGTTCTTGACACAATTCCACCAAAACTGAATTGCTACTTTTCGGATGAAGAAAGGCGATGAGCTTGTTGTCTGCACCTTCTTTCGGAGCTTCGTGAATCATGGTGAAACCCTCGGATTTCAATCGTTCTATTTCAGCATAAATATCTTGAACTTCGAAGGCAATGTGATGCATTCCTTCTTTGTTCTTTTCGAGAAATTTTGCAATGGCGCTATCGGGAGAAGTGGCTTGAACAAGTTCTATTTTGGAGTCACCCACTTGGAAGAACGAAGTAATGACATTTTCAGATTCCACGCGTTCTTCCTTATATGGTTTTACGCCAAGCAGAGCAGAAAATATTTCGTTCGAGGCAGCAATGTCTTTCACTGCAATTCCAATGTGTTCGATTTTCATAAAACAATTAATTATACAAATGAAGATATCCGGTTACCGCATTGTAATCGGCGTTGTACTGAAGCAAATTGTAATTTGCTGGACCGTTGATTAAGCTTCCGTCTGATAGCAACCACTTACTTCCTGAGCAAGTATCTGAAATGGTAACGTTGTCTGTGTTTACTTGGACATAACACGGATTGTCGGGATTGTAAGTGCTTCTTGCGTCGAAGACAGAAAACACATCGATGTCGTTTCGGTAAATAATTAAATCTACTGTGTTCCCGTCATAATAAAGCCATCCGGTTGGCACGGTGAGGTCGAAGAAAGAAGGCTCGAAAACATTAACGTAAATGGAAAATGAAATCTGACTGAGCATTTGACTTCGATCAGTGCAGGAATGAATTGGAACGAACAGAAGTCCTAAGAATAAAAATCCTATTATGAGCTTTTTGACCTTATCCATTCAACGTGTTTTTTTTCGATTCGGTTGGAACAAATTCCTTCATGTAGAAAGGTTCAATTTGCGCCATGTGTTCTTCAAATTTAGCGGAAGAATTTGGTAATAACCCTATAAAATGTTTGGCACTTGGCGATATTGCTTTTACCTCATCTTCCTTCCACATAAAATCATTTACTTTAAACGCAGCATCTCCAATAAAAATTGCCTTTTCAATTCCAAGATTGGCTCTCCATTCTTCATTCAGCGTAGCGAATGACCAACTTCCATTTGAATACACATAGGCGTCGTTTCTTCGTGCATCGATTAAAGCGACAGGGGTAAAACCGTTTTCACTTCCAACCGAATTAACCAAAAGTTCTCCTGTTGTTATGGTAATCAAACCTATGTTTAAAGCATATGCTAAGCCTTTGGCGGCCGTCACTCCAATGCGCAAACCGGTATATGAGCCTGGGCCAATTCCAACTGCGATTCCAGTTAAATCAGTTGGCTTTAGATTGTTTCGATCGAGTAAGTCTTTCACCATTTGATGCAGCGCTTCAGCATGAACGAATTCAGTTTCTTCGCGTTCCAAAAGATCTACAAGAGCGTTATCTTTTATGAGCGCAACACTGCAATTCCGCGTAGCGGTTTCCAAACACAAATACATTATTTTTTCTCCTCTAGCTTAATTGCATCGCCGTTTTCGAGATCTTTCGATAAGAGTTCATATGGACCTGTTACAATTTCTTCTCCTTCATTCAATCCGTTTGTAATTTGAATAAATGTTCCGTCCTGAATTCCGGTTTGAACTTGTTTCATCTCAACCGTATTGTCGGCTTTCTTCACGAACACCACTGTTAAAGAAATATTATTTTGAAGTGAATCTGCGCGTGTGGTCACAGCAGCTGTAGGCACCGAAAGCGCTTGATTGGCTTCGTCTGTGTGAATTTTCACTGTAGCGCTCATGCCTGGTTTAAAGGGGGAATTGTTTTCCGAATTCCCATTCACGCCTGCATATGATTCTTTCACGATTTTCACTTTCACCGAGAAGTTTGTCACTTGCTCTGTACTTGCAGCCAGACCTTGTCCCGAGTTTAACGCCGAATAACCTACTTCCGTTACAACACCTTTGAACGTTTGATCGCTAAAGGCGTCTATTTCAACATCCGCAGTATCTCCGACTTGCACATGCACGATGTCGGTTTCGTTCACTTCCAAGTCAATTTCCATTTCATTCAAAACAGAAACCTTCATGATTACATCTCCGCTCATCATGTTGTTTCCGAGAACGGTTTCACCGAGCTCTTTTGCGAGAGCAGTAACAGTTCCAGAAATAGGAGCAACGATTGTAGTTCTTCTCAAATTTTCTTGTGCTTCGCTCTTTCCTGCGTCGGCGCTTGCTATGGAAAAGTTTGCGCTGTGCACGCTCTCTTCAGCGGCTTCAACTTCTGCCACTGCCGTTTCTAAAGCACTGCTTGCGTTGTCGTATTCGGCTTGTGATATTGCTTTTTGTTCAATCAATTTCGAAAGTCTTGCAAGGGTAGTTTCCTGCAAACGTTTTTGTGCTTTCGCTTGTGTTAAGCGAGCTTTCGCGCTTGACAAATTACTCTTAGCAGTATTCAAAGCCGCTTCTGCGCGACTGAGTGCAGAGACATATAAATCGGGATTGATGCGAACAAGTAATTGTCCCTTTTGCACAAAATCTCCTTCTTTCACGGGCAGTTCAACAATTTGTCCGGATACTTCCGATTGAATTTTTACTTCCACAGATGGCTGTACTTTTCCGCTTGCGGCAACAACTTCACTTAGATTTCTATACTCAGCTTTTCCAATGGTAACCACCTGCGCATCACCTGAACCGAAGAGCATAGGCATTACAACAACCGCAATAATCAAAACGATTACTGAAATCCAGATCCATCTTTTTTTGTTTTTCATGGTTGTGACATTAGAGGGACTCCCATGTAGAAGTCGATTATTTTTCGTTTAAAAATCCAGTCGTATTTGCTTCGAACAAAATTCGATTCAGCTTGCTGCAAGCGGTTGCGGGCATCGAGATATTCAGCCATACCGACAACACCTTGATTGAATCGAAGTTCGTTCCAATCGAACGCAAGGTGACTTGCTTCTACTGCCTTTTGTGTAGCCTCGTAATTGGCTTTTGCGCGCGTTACGTCGAGATACGCTTTACGAACTTCTTGCTCTAACTGCACTTTGGTTTGCTGAACCGTTAACTCATTATCTGCACGAGCCAATTCTGCGCGTTTAATATTCACGTCGTTTGAAAAGCCGTTGAACAAGGGAAGGGTTAAGCTGAAGAAGAGCGATTGGTTAACGTTGTCTTTCAATTGATTGCTGAAAGGCTTGGTGGTGTAGTCGTCTACATTGTAAATGGCTTGCGGAAATGAGAAGACGTATTGATTCGAGCCGAACACTTGTCCAATTGGAAAGGCCAAAGAATCGGGCGATCCGGTTAGTACCTTCGATGCACCTGAGTAACCCGAACCGTAAGAATAGCTCATACTTAGTCGAGGCGACATTCCGCCTTTGGCAATGCTCAAGTTTAAATTACTTGATGCCAGTGATAACTCCGCCGACTTTATTTGTGGGAAGGTTGACAAGGCATTTTGAACACACTGCGTCATGTCAGGGATCTGCTCAGCAATGTTGAATGCCGAAGGGTCTGCTTGAATGGAAAAGCTTCTCTGCTCCTGCTCTGTTAACTGCATCAATTGAGCAATATCGAGAATAGCGGATTGTACATTGTTTCCTGCAGAAATACAATTGGCTTCGTCTGAAAACAATTGCGCCTCAATGTCGCGAAGACTTCCTTCGGCGGCGCTGCCAGCATTCACTAAATCTTTTATACGCTTAACTTGTTCCTTTGTGCGATTGAGCGTGAGTTCTGAAGATGCTTGAAGTTCTTTGGTCAACAACACATTCAAATAAGCAACGGAGACTTGAAGCGCCAATTGATTGCGTTGGTAATCGAAGGTGAGCATTTGCGCACGCGTATCAACTTGCGCCTTCTTGTATTGATTCACATTTTGCAAACCTGAAAAGAGGGTAACGCTTGTTGAGAGACCAAGGCTATTGCTCTGAATACGCTGCGTTGCGAACTGATTGGTGAAAGGGTCAATACGTTGTCCCCAGTTGTATCCGTGTGAAACTTGCCCGTTTAAGTTGGGAAGGAAATTTCCCATGGCTTGCTCTTGATTGAGCTTGGTTTGTTCTAGCCCAAGACTGTTTCTTTTCAAGCCAATATTTCGTTCTATGGCTGTTCCAACGCATTGCTGCAAGGTCCATTGAGCGTTAGAAAAGTGACTTCCTAAAATGACCAAGAAAATAAGGAAACAACGCTTCATAAATCTTTAAAATTTCCGAATATCACTAGACATTCGGTATTCAAAGGTAATTGAAGTTCTTTTAATTCGCTTTGAAGAAATTCGCGATTCGCTTCCTAAAAAATACAATGGCAAGGACTGCCAAAAGTGTATAAGGAATGAGCATTAAATACAGTATTCCTGTGTTTAACCCTTCAGCTAAACTGCCTGAAGAGTTTTGACTTGCCGTTTCAGCAGTAGCCTTGCACATCGCGCATTGCGCGTATGTCGCAACATTCAACGTAAAGAAAAATAGTACTACGAAAAGCTTTTTCATGCTCATTGGTAATAGGGTGAAATCATTAAGTAAACAATAACACCTGTAACGGCAACATAGAACCAAATGGGCCAGGTGTATTTCGCCAATTTCTTATGAGCAGGAAACTCAGCTATTAAAGCCCGGTATGCGGTAAATAGAATGAAAGGAAGAATAATAGCCGCCAATACAATGTGTGTTGAAAGGATTATCAAGTAGAATGTTCTTAATGAATGGTCTTTCGGAAACTCAGTTTCTCCAGCGAACATGTGGTGTCCGATGTAGGTCACCAAGAAAATTACACTCAAGTAAATTGCTCCTTTCATTAATTTCTTGTGCAATTCAAAGTTCTTTTTCTTCACCGCAACAAGCGCCGCAACAAGCAGAACGGAAACGGTTCCATTGATGAGTGCATTCGCTTTGGCCAGCAAGTGAACATCGAATCCTAGATCGACGTTTGTGAACTTCAGATAGCGCAATGACACGACTACTAGGAATACAACTGCTGATACGAGATAGATAAGGGTCTTCGCGAGCTTATCGTTCTTTTTCAATTCTGCTTTCATAGTCTTATTTCTTTAGTAACAAATGTAAATCACTAAACAACTGATCCACCGCTTTTGTTGAGGTGCCGTCGTAATATCCTCTAATTCTCCCCTCTTGATCTATCAATGCAATCTGATCAGTGTGAAAGAAACCGCCTTGTGCGGTGTCAGAAGGAAATGCTGTGAGTTTGTATCCTTCTTTCGCTTGCCAGTATATGTCTTCTTCGTTTCCTGTCACGAAATTCCAATTGGAATAATCTGCACCCATTCGATTGCCGTATGCTTTAAGCGCTTCGGGGGTATCGTTCTTTGGATCTACCGTATGAGAAAGGAGGACAACTTGGTCGTTGATGTTTTCAGCTTTCACTGAATGTTGCAGACGTGCCATTTGCGAGGATAGCATGGGGCAGATGCTGGTACAGTTGGTGAAGAAAAAATCGACAACAGCAATTTTCCCTAACATAAAATCATTCGTAATGAGAATCCCTTCTTGATTGGTAAAAGCAAACAATGGAATTGGATCGTAAACTGTATCAGAGATGCCTTCCCCCTTTTCGTTGTATTTGATTTCAATTCCGAAATCACCGAAATAGGGCAATGTTCTTTCTTTCTGGTTAGTTGACTTCCCCGGATCGGTGCATGCAGCAAGGGCAACAAAAGCAACTAGTAAAATACGCTTAGTATCCACGTTTAATTTTTCTCTTTTTATTTAAGATTGCCACGTCCTCCATGAGGTTTTCAAAATGATACTCTGTGTTTCCGTATAGACCTCGAATATGGCCAGACTCATCTACCAGTCGAAAAACTGCCTCATTTTTCAAATCTTGAATGAGGAAGCCATTACGAACGAATGCGGCCATAGCTGCTGAATCTCCTTGAAGGAATTGCCACTTAGCTTTATTGTTGGAGTACCTCAAATTCTGCGTTACATATCCTTTAACGGCAGCCGTATCTGAATATCCGTTTGGATCGAAACAAATTATACTAATATCTGGTTCCATTCGGAATTTAAAATTCGGAATGAGCAATCTCTCTGTAATTTTAGGAAGGTTTGGATCTTCGAAATCTACGAATGCTGCTATCCAAATTTTGCCCATCAATGAATCTCGATTGATGAGTTGGTTTTCTTGGTTTACAAATGCAAAATCTGAAATCTGATAGTCCGACGTTTCACATCCGGCGTCACAGTTCGGACCGAAATACAGGGGTTCACTAAAATTGTGCTTGCCCAATGGTCCCAGAACAATGAGCAGAGTTAGTGGAATAAAAAAAAGCATACCCACCAATAGGATATACTTTTTTAATTTTTTGTTTTTCATTGCTCTTCTGCTTAGCCGAAGATGTTGTGCCCTTCTTGCACACTTACCCCTTCATACAAACCAATAAAGATTAAGTACATGATGAATATAACATAAGGCAGAAGAACTACATACTTGAGGTTCTTTCTTTCGTCACCAAGGTGCATAAAAATCAGAACAATGTAGGCCGCTTTCACCAAGGTCAGCACTAAGAAAGTCAACTTGATAGTTTCCCATGTGAATGTTCCATTTCTTTTGAATGCAACACCCATGAATACTTCAATGATTGTGATCACTGTTAAAAGTACAGTTACCGCATATAATTTCTTACGAATTTGCTTTCCAGCAGCTTCGTCGTGTTTTGCATTCAGAGCATAGCTCTCGTTTACAATAAGGTCATCTCTTTCCATGATAATCAGTAATATTAGATAAGGTAGAAGAATGTGAATACGAATACCCAAACAAGGTCAACGAAGTGCCAGTACAATCCGATTTTCTCAATCATTTCGTAGTGCCCGCGAGCTTCGAAAACACCTTTAACAGCCATTAACCAAACAATGAGATTAATAAGAACTCCAGTGAACACGTGGAAACCGTGGAAGCCGGTTACAAAGAAGAAGAAATTTGCATATTGCTGTTGAATAGCGTATTCGTTGTTGGCCCAAATACTTGCTCCAAACGTCATTGAGCCTGTTTGCATTGACGCCCAAATCTTTTTAGCATCGTCGCCTTTGACAACCAACTTACGAAGGTCTTTTCCGTCTTTGTGCTCAAGTGTGTATTTGTTCAAAATGATTTCCTCTGGAACCATTGTCGAAATGTCTTCGTGTGTTTCAGCAGTAGCGTGTTCGCCATGTCCACCGTGAGCGTCATGAGAAACAGGCTCTTTTGCAGCTTCCATAGCGTGCTCATACTTGTGACCGAAGTCGCTCGTCATGTGAACCCAAGAACCATTGTCTAATGTAATTTGATAGGTATTTCCAGCATCATCTGCAGCAGCAACAGTCATAGGTTGGTTAATTTGGAAACCACCACCAGAACCGTGAATGAAGTGCGACCACTCCCACGCTTGTGAACCCAAGAAAATGAAACCTCCAATAATGGTATATCCCAACCACTTCACGACACCTTTCTTATCCATACGGTGTCCGGCCTCTACAGCCAATACCATTGTAACAGAAGAGATAATTAAGATAAAGGTCATTAATGCTACATACATCAACGGATAAGATCCGTGTAACCCAGGTAGGGCTTCGAAAACTTGTTCACCTACAGGCCACAAGTCTGAGCTTCCATGACGAATTACTCCGTAAGCTGTAAGTAATCCGCTAAATGTGAGGGCATCCGAAACGAGGAAAAACCACATCATCATTTTACCATAAGAAACGCTAAAAGGAGAACGGTTACCTCCCCATAATTCGTCCTTCGTTACATGTTCTGATTGACCTGACATAATTGTAAATGAAATTTGGCTGCAATTTTACTTCAAAAGCATCAATTTAGGAAAGAGAATCGGCATTTTTTACTATTTTGAACAATTCTGAATAAGCCAAATGTGGCGTTTAGTAGATATAAAAAATGAAGAAGAACAAGTAAATCCAAAGGATTCCCATGAAATGCCAATACATTCCGTTGGAATTCAGGCTAATCCATTTGTCTTTGTTTAACTTCCCGTTCTTGAGTCTAAATAGGTTTATAAGCAGATAAATGAGTCCGCAAAGTAAGTGCGCAATGTGCAGGTAGATCAATACGCTCAGCATAGCTCCAGATGCATTGAAAGTGGTTAAAACTTCCAAGGTTTTGTCTTCACGTGACTGATCGGGGCGGATATAATAATAGTTATCTCCTTCTTTTGTGAGCTTCTGACCATTCAATTCGAAATAATAATTCGAACCGTACTCACCGTTCAACTTACCCAAGGTGTTCCAACGCGATTGCTTAAGACCTTGTTCGGTTTGTGTAATGGTGTTTCCCATTCCCATGGAAGCCATTTCGTTCCATCCTCTATTCTGAGTAAAAACGAATGCTATTCCCAAGATGAACGTTGCCAAAGTCAGGTACAATGCCTTAGATTGACTTCCTGCTTTCAGGGCTTTTAAAGCCATAATGAGCGTTACACTGCTTAAAACAATCAGCGCATTTCCAACCCAAAAAATACTTGGTGGTTGAATGTGCACCCACAATAGTTTTCCATAAAGCACCATGATGGCACTGGTAATTCCGCCGAAGAGCATGACCACTGCAAATATAACTAGCCAAACAATCATCTTTTTCGCGCGTAGTTCTACTTCCGGGTTCTGTCCTTCAAAAGGATTAATTTGTTTAAAGTCTGTGTTTTCCATTAGATTTTATCTATTACGTATGCAATTTGAACAATGGGTAAATAAAAGAATGAAGCAAACATAACTCTGCGTGCATTCAACAAGGTTGGTTCTTTAAATAAGTTGTAGGCGAGGTATGACATTCCGATACCAGCTGCAGAAACAATAACTGCAGCAAGGTCTCCAACCATAGGTGTTTCAAGAGGAAGAGTCCACGGAAGCAGACTCACAGGAATGAGAAAAAAGCTGTAGACCATGATTTGGAAGGCGGTCTTTTGATCGGGCATTCCGTTAAAGGGCAGAAGTTTATAACCACCTCGGTTATAGTCTTCATGCGACACCCAAGCAATGGCCCAGAAGTGAGGGAACTGCCACATGAACTGCACTGCGAATAAGATTCCAGCTTCAAGACCGAAGTGATTGGTAGCAGCTACATATCCGAGCATAGGTGCAATTGCCCCCGGAAAAGCGCCAATAAAAACAGCCCAAGGAGTAACGCGCTTTAATGGGGTGTATATAAATGCGTAAGAGAGAAAAGCTGCAAAACCGAGAATTCCTGAAGCGGTGTTCAAGTAGTAAAACAGAATGAAAATACCCAATCCTGCTGCGGTTAACGAAACGAACCAAGCCCCTAATGGTGAGATTCTATTCGTTGGAAGCGGACGAGTTCTTGTGCGATGCATAAGAGCGTCCCATTGACGTTCGAGCACTTGATTGACACCGTTGCTTCCTCCCGTTAACAAAAATCCTGCAAGAATAAGCCAACCCAACTTAGAATACTCCCACTCCTTTGCCCCCATTTCGTAAGAAAGCACACATGAAACAACTACCAAGAAAGACAGGCGCAGCTTGAATAAATCCAAAGCAGCTTTAATCTTCTCCATAACACCTGATTTCTCTTCGACCGAAACTTCCATTTCCGCTTATCTCAATTTTTGCAAAAGTACTGCTTAATTGTCCTTCAATAATTAATAATCCCAACGACGAACTTGGCTAAGTCCTTTGCGAATTCCAACCATAAGCCAAGCCTCTTTGAACGGTTCTACGCGTCTGTCTTCCGAGCGATAGCGAGCAAATCCAAAAACCTGTAATGTAGGAGTTACTTGGCAAGCAGCTTCAGCATTCACCACAAACAAAGTGCTTCGGTTTCCTTGAAGAATGTTGTTTCCGTATATACTCCATGGATTCACATAGGACTGGAAAATATTCCCTCCGACATTGCGATTGGAATCTCTACCGAAGGCCGCCCAAACGATACTGGCTGAATAATTCCATTTAGCGCGACTGTATTTCGCCGAAGTGTACCACTCGTAAAAATTTGCACCGAGCGGATGAGCAAGCGGTTGGCCCATGTGCTCCCAAGCCTGAACTTCGCTGCCGTGGGTGTAGGTAAAGGGACGAACAAAGGACCATTCCGTAAATAAAGAAAGTCCGCTTACTTTTTTCGGATTGACATACATTCCGAATTGCATTCCGAATTTATTTCCCCACCAACCGTTTCTATTTCGAATTTCACTCAATAAAAACTCATCAAGAATAACTTGTCCATAGATTCCAAACTCGCCGCTGTGTGCATACTTCCATGAAACTCCGAGCAATACGTTGTCGGCAGAACCTTGCGAGAATTCGACAGGACGATAGAACAAAAACGGGTTCAAATAATGAAGATCCAACTCTCTTTGACTCGCAGAATCTCGCGCTTGCCAAACCACCATTTCATGTGCAGCTATCGACCACTTTTTATTGATTTTCCACTCGAGGGTGTGAACCGCCATGTATTTTGGATTTAAATCGAAATGATCACCCATGCGCTGGTAACTATGGGTTCTCGACCAAAGATTGGTGAATGTAAATTTCTTCCCAACCTTCGTTTCCAATTTCATAAATGGAAGAGCACTTGCGCTGCTTGAAAGAACAAGTGAGCGGTAGCCGTATCCTATGTTTTGTCTGGAATTTCCCGCTGACCAGGTGAAGTGCTTACTCAGCTTTCTTGAGTAAACTATTTCCGGAATAGCTGCAAAAACAGTGGCGCCAGAATCTGCCGTCATCACTCGTCCGTAATTCGGAAGGGTTCCCAATGAATCTAGGTAACGCCTGTTAAATTCAGGAAGATGAAAAACGGCGCCGGTTAAGTTCAATGAAAGTCTATTCTTTCCTTTTTCAAAAACGTTGGTGTAGTTGATGAATGCTGAATAACCCAGATTGGAAATTTCGCGCGAACGATCGAGCCCAGCAGCAAATTCAAAATTCAATTTTGAAATCACGGTGTCTTTTTCAACTTTTAATAAAGTAGCGTAACGTAACTCATTGAACAATGAGTCTTGAGAAAACACGACATTAATCGCTGTTAAAAGTAAGAGTATAGCAATGAATTTTTTCACGAAGGGAAGATAGAACAGTCTTTCAAAACACGCATTGTTAATAGCTAATAAGTTTCACAATTTTATGTTGAAAGAATAGCCTTTAATTTGTGTAGTTATGGCGAAAATAGAAATTGATTTAGAAGAAGAGAATCGAGAGATTCTTCGCAGATACCGCGCACTCTTACGCGTTTGTTACCGCTCGAAAACTCGTGCCGATCGTGCGCGGATTAGGAAAGCCTTCGAGCTTTCCGTAGATGCCCACAAAGACATGCGTCGCAAGAGCGGTGAACCCTACATCTACCACCCGATTGCTGTGGCGAAAATCGCCGCAGAAGAATTGGGTCTCGACACCATGAGCATCGTCTGTGCATTGCTTCACGATACTGTCGAAGACAGCGAAATAACGCTCGACGATATTCAAAGACAGTTCGGAAAAAAAGAACGCGTTATTATCGACGGCCTGACAAAGATTTCCGGCGTTGCAGACCTGAGCTCTAGCGATCAGGCCGAGAACTTTCGAAAGATGCTTCTGACGCTGTCAGATGACGTGCGCGTGATCCTCATCAAACTCGCCGATCGTCTGCACAACATGCGCACGCTCGATCACATGCGAAGAGACAAGCAATTGAAAATTGCCAGTGAAACCCTTTTCATGTATGCCCCACTAGCCCATCGTCTTGGTCTGTACAACGTCAAAACAGAGCTTGAAGATTTAAGCTTGAAATTTACAGATCCAGAAGCCTACGACGAGATCGTTACAAAACTTCAAAAGACGCAGGCCGTTCGAACAAGATTCATTAATCAATTCACGCTTCCTATTCGACGAGCGCTCGATGAGCAAGGACTGATTTATGAAATCAAAAGCCGAACAAAAAGCATCTTCAGCATCTACAATAAGATTCACACGAAGGGAGTTCCGTTTGAAGAAATCTATGACTTATTCGCCATTCGAATTATTTTAAAGACTCCTCCTGAAATGGAGAAAACAGACTGCTGGCGCGTGTACTCTGTTGTAACAGATTTCTATCAGCCCAGCCCTGAACGTTTGCGCGATTGGATAAGCATTCCAAAGAGCAGCGGTTACGAATCGCTGCATACAACCGTCATGTCTCCAACCGGAAAATGGGTGGAAGTTCAGATACGCAGCGAACGCATGGATGACATTTCCGAAAAAGGCTACGCCGCACATTGGAAATACAAAGACGCCGTTGAAAGTCCGGAAAGCAAACTCGATAAATGGCTTGGACAAATTAGAGATGTGCTTGAAGCGCCGAGCGACAATGCCATTGAATTCATAGACAACTTCAAACTTTCACTTTTCAGCGAAGAGATATACGTCTTCACGCCAAGTGGCGATTTGAAAACGCTTCCTGTTGGATCAACTACACTTGACTTCGCATTTCTGATTCACTCTCAAATAGGCCACCAGTGCATTGGAGCGAAGGTGAACCATAAGCTCGAGCCTTTAAGCTACAAATTGAGTAGCGGTGATCAGGTTGAAATTTTAACTTCAAAAAAGCAACATCCGAAGGAAGAATGGCTGAACATTGTCATTACCGCTTCTGCCCGACAAAAAATTAAAACTGCGCTTAAAGAAGAGAAGAAACAAATTTCCGAAGAAGGAAAAGAAATGTTGAAGCGCAGATTCAATTCACTTAAAATAACTTGGGGAAGCAAGAACATCGATGAATTCGTTCGAGCATACCAATGCATTACAGCCATTGATTTCTATTACAAAATTGCAAAGGGCAGAATTGAATTAAAAAAACTGAAACCGCATACCGTTGAAGGTGATCGCATTCGTTTCGAAAGACACGCCCAAACGGAAAAGAATGAGGAGACTACACAACTTGTCACAACAGCACCGTCTACTGGCGACACGGTATTGATTGGCGACGACAAGCAAAAAGTCGACTTCAGTTTAGCGCCGTGCTGCAACCCCATTCCGGGAGACGAGGTATTCGGTTTTATTACTGTTTCGGAAGGAATAAAAATTCATCGCACGAATTGTCCTAACGCGCAAGAGCTCATGAGCAAATATGCTTATCGGGTTATTAAAGCGAAATGGAGCAGCAACGATTTGGTTCAGTTCGAAGTGGGATTGAAGTTCTCTGGAACAGACGACGTGGGTCTGGTTCAGAAAATAACCAACATCATATCTACCGACATGAACGTGAATATGCGTGCCATTTCATTTGAAGCGCGCGACGGCATATTTGAAGGAAAGATGGTAGTCTTGGTGCACGATACAGAGCACCTGAATCATTTGATCAAAAACCTAAAAGATGTAGATGGGGTCTTAACGGTCGATCGTATTGAGAGTGAATTTGCTTAATGCACACTCATCTTTCGTATTTTTGAAACATGACCCCTGCCGGAAAAATAGAATTGTTGCTTCATTCAAAGAAAAAACAATTGGCCGTTCTCATTGATCCAGATAAATGGAACAGTGAAAACGCGAAGCAGCAAGGTGAACTATACAAAGCAGCGGGAGTAGATTTTTTATTGGTGGGCGGAAGCTTGAATGCGGCTTCCGATTTTAATGAACGCGTTGAATACTTGCGCAAATCCTGCCCTCTACCTCTGGTTCTTTTTCCAGGTCATCCGTTGCAGTTAACGAAACATGTAGATGCCACACTTTTTCTTTCTTTGATATCTGGAAGAAATGCAGAATTCCTCATTGGTCATCAGGTTGTTTCTGCTCCCTATTTGCACGAATGGAAACAGGAAGTTATTCCAACCGGATATATGTTGGTTAATGGTGGAAATACGACAACAGCTATTTACATTAGTCAGACCGTTCCACTTCCGAACGATAAACCTGAAGTCGCCGCGGCAACAGCGCTTGCTGGAAAATACTTGGGACTTCGTTGCTTCTTTTTAGATACTGGCAGCGGCGCAGATTTTCCAGTTTCTCAAGAGTTGATTTACGCAGTTAAAAAGGCCACCCAACTTCCCGTTATCGTAGGTGGAGGAATTGTAAATGAGCAACAAGCCCATGCTGCTTGGCAAGCCGGCGCCGATGTAGTTGTAATGGGGACCGCAGTAGAACAGAATCCTGAAATACTTTTCGAAATACAAAAATTGAACGCCCTATGATTCGCAGACCTTTCAACTTAAAAAAATGGATTGAAGAAAATAGACACTTGCTTCAGCCACCTGTCGGGAATAAAAATTTATATGTTGAATCGGAAGACTATGTGATCATGATTGTTGGCGGTCCAAACGCACGCAAAGACTATCACTTCAACGAAACAGAAGAATGGTTTTTTCAAATCGAAGGCAGCGTTATGATCGGTGTTCAAGAAGATGGCAAAGCTGTAGATATTGAGGTGAAGGAAGGTGAAATGTTTTTGCTTCCGCCTAGAACTCCTCACCAACCCCGAAGAGGAGAAGGCACCGTTGGAATTGTGATCGAAGTAAAGCGTGCTGACCGCGAGTTAAAAGATGGACTGTTGTGGTTTTGTGAAAAGTGTAATCACCCGCTTCACGAAACCTATTTCGTTTTGGAAAACATTGAAAAAGATTTCTTACCTCGCTTTAGAGAATTTTATGGCAGTGAAGAGATGAGAACATGCAAATCATGCGGACATATGATGGAAACGGATCCTAAGTTCGTTTAATTCTTAACGGCGCTTTAACCACAGTTCTGGGTTTTGCGGAACCCAACCAGCCTCGGAAACTTTCCCCAATTCAAAGTGAAGCACATACCCTTCACCATTGTCGGCTACATTTCCAATTTTATCTTTTGTGTTGACTTTAGAACCAACAGAGACGTAGACGTTCTGCAGTCCACTATACACCGTCTTGTACGCTCCGTGAGTCACAATGACATTCATGCCAGCACCTTGAATGTTGAACACACTCGTGACAGTGCCATTAAAAACCGTAAAGATTTCAGCATTCGCTGAAGTAATAAAATCTACTCCTTTGTTGTTGACTTCGATACCAGCAATGCTCTCGTGTGCATGTCGACCAAACTTTGAGCCAATGGCTCCCGAAGGGACAGGCCAAGGCAAGCTTCCTTTATTTTGTTCGAATACTGTATTTGCTAAAACAACTTCCGGTGCACTTTCAAATTTCGGCGCTGCATTTTCGATTGGCTTAGGGGGAGTGACCGCCGCAGATGGTGCGTTTGTTTTCACCGGAGCTGACGTTCCTGTAGCATTAGCAGAAGCATTATTCGAAGCTGTAGCATTCGCAGTAGCTCTGCGCTGATCTTCCTTCCTCTTTTCGTCCGCCGCGCGCGCCTTCTCTGCCTCTTGCTTGCGAATACGTTCATTCTCCACGGCAATTTCCTGACGAACAACCTCTTCAATTTTCGCAGTTAACTGTCGACGCTCCAATTCCTTCTGACGTTGAATTTCACGCAATTTTCCCTCTTCTGATTTTAGCAAAGTCAATTTTTCTTGCTGTTGAACTTTGTTCTGGGCTATTTCATTTCGCTCGCTTAATTCAGCGCTCGAAAGAGACAACTTCGTGCGCTTGTTTCCTTCCAACATAGAAATATTCTCGGATATTTCTCGCTGGCCATTCTTCATTTGTTGGGCATGGAATTTTCTATTCTCAGCGTACTGTTTCAAAAGTTGAACACGCTTCACGGCTTGGAAAAAATCTGTTGAAGAAAGAATGAATGCCAATTTCGAATAGGACGAACGCTGCTTATAGCTGTTGTATATCATTTTCGCGTATTCAGATTTTAAATCTTGAATACTCTTCTCCAACTCAACCACTCTGCCTTCACCCGTTTTAATCTCGTTGTCTATTGTTCCCAATTCAGCATTGATAGATCGGATGAGCTCTTCGCGCAAGCGAATTTGTTCATTCAAGAGTGATAATTCAGCTGAAGCATTTCGCTGATCTGCTTGGTATTCTTGAATAAGCTGTTTTGTTCGCGCTATCTCCTCATTGAGTTCACTTCTTCTGGAAGTTAATTCTGCCTTTTTTGTCTGTGCGAACACCCATTGAAAAGTAATGCCTGAACAAACAAGAATCAGCACCAAGAGTGCATGCGAAACATGTGATTTATTCAGTCCTTTCATTCTTATTTATTCTTGATTGGATAGTCCTTGTCGTATTCGAACGAAAAATCATAGTGATTCTGCGTATTTGTTCGAATAATCTTGAAATCGAGCGAAGTCTTTCCTTTTGCATCATCTATTTGAATGTTGCATTTACGCGGATAGTGGGAAGGATCTTCTTCGTCAAATTCAGAATAATTTATTTGAACCATTCGTTTGGTGCGTAGATCTGTTAATTCACACTTCACCACTTTATACAAATTCGATTCAATCCAAAATTTCGAAGAGATCCAATCGTTATCTTCCAGTCGCTTTGGAACTCTTCTTCCATCGCGTGTTACCAAAGAATCTTGTTCTTCTGAAGCTCTTCGAACCCGACGAGACATTCTCGAGACCAACGTATAATATTCAACGTCTAATTTTTCAATCCCGCTTTTCATCCGCCCTTCTTCACGACTTAGACCAATTGGATTTCCAATTAATAAATCTTGGAGAGTAGAGAGGTCCAAATCAATTTTCGCAAGATCTGAAAGTTGGTCCACTGATCCCAAGAAAACATATCTGTCACCGGGAATATCGGAAACCATTTTCAAACTGTCTTTGTCTACAAGCAGTCGCAGCACTTCAATTCCCAATGCTGGACTAATACTCACAGAAACGGCGCTGTCCTTGCGCATGCGCACAGTCGCTTTGAATCCTTGCTGCTCTTCGCCGCTCGTAAACTCTGCATCGAGCTTCATGCCTAGCCATTCAAATTCGAATTTATTCTTGTCTAAATGTCGTGTTAAAAAAGATTGCGTCCTTTCTTTCAAAGGCTCTTGCGTCTCAACAACCTCCTTGCTCTTGCAAGCAAAAAGAAACGGAATAAAGAGAATGACGATATACTTACTCAATGAACTTCTTTTGATTAATTTTTTCCTTCAATTTCGGGTGTGTTGGATTTAATTGAATTGCCTTATTCCAACATTCCAAAGCTTTTGATTCATTTCCTAGCATGAAATAAGAATCGCCTAAGTGCTCCCATATTTCTTGATCAGTAGAATTCAACTTAACTGCGATTTCCAATTGCGTCGCCGCGGCTTGGTATTGCTTTTTTTGAAACAAAATAAAACCGAATGTGTCGAGATAAATGGCGTTGTTGGGTTGCATAGAAACTGCATATTGAACTATACCCAGCGCTTTATCGAGTTGAATTTTTTTAAGTCCGAGGTAATAAGCGTAATTGTTCAAAGCAGTTGCATTGTCTGGATTTTGAATGAGAGCCTGCTCGAATGAATTTTCACATTCCGTCCATTTGTTCGTTTTGAAATACACACTTCCCAAAGATGAATAAAACTGCGAGAGTAATTCAGGATCTTCAATTACCAAATCTCTTCCCGTGGTTAACAATTCCATAGACTTCGAGTAGTCTTGTAGCTTTAAATAACCCAAACCAGTATAATAATACACTTCTGCATCAGTAGGGAAAAGTTCCAAGGCTTCATTACCAAGTTTCACCAATTCATTCCACTTGCGCAAATGCTTTTGGTTTTCCAACAAGAACTGCCAAACCATTACATCGCTTTTGTAAAGAGCTACTGCAAGTGTTAGCATTTCTTCTTGACGAACCAAGTTGTCTTGATGATTCGCTATAAAAGACAATTGCACGAGGCACTGGTATTCCGATTTGAATTGATTGAATGTTAAATCGAAAATTTCCCAAAGCGGCTTCTTGAATTTCTCGTCTTGATCTGCAAGTTCTTCGTATTTCTTGAGTACATCTATTGCATCGTACCAAGCTATATCTCCTGATTGAATTGACTTTTTTAACAACTCGTAACTCTTCGCATCGTTTCCTGCGTTGGCTAATTCACCGCTCTCCTCCAAAAGCAGTTTACCATTGTTCGGAATCATTTCTTTCATGTGAGCCAACCAGCGGGATGCTTCAGCATTCAATTTCATCTCGCGATAAAATTCCAATAGATGAAAGTAAAATGCATCTTCTACTTTATTCTTCTTTTCGAAACCTTCTAACACCATTCCGGCCTCCTTGAATTTCCCTTGCAAGCTTAACAATTCAAATCGCTTACGGGCAATGTCCTCGTCTTCTCCTTGAATCGTCGCAAGCTGAGCTAAAACCATTGAAGCTTGGTTCAAGTCATAGCTACCAATGACATTCAGGTATTCATTCAAAACTGGTACTGGATTCGCACTATACTTCACTGCTAAATCGAAGTTCTTAATTCCCGCTTTAATGTTTCCGCCGTATACCTCGTAATAGGCCAAATCTTTCAAATACCACGGATTCGTTGGTTCCATTTCTACAGCCATTAGAATGTGATCTCTGCCCATCTTCTCGAACTTAGGCAGCTGAGAAGACAATTTTGAAATTTCATAATGTGCAGCGCTCACTTGCTCATATTTGAGCGCTGTGTTGAAATAGTTGATTGCAATTTCAAAATTGCCAGCCATCTTCGCTTTTTCTCCTTCAAAAAAATACTGTTGAAACTTCGCGTGATTTTCATCCGTCACAACAGATTTCTTCGTTGTTCCGCATGCAGCGAGAAGAACAAGAGAAAAAAGAAAAAAGATTTTTTTAGTCATTGTTTTGAATGGAATTGTATGACCCCAAATCAAGTACTCCATTTACACCTGCAACTTGACAATACTCATCGATTAATGAATTTGTGAGTTGACAGTTCTCAATTTTACTATTTGATTCAACAGAAGAATTTTCAATTTTTGAATTCGTAAGGGTAACATTGCTTGCAATGCTAACGTTCGGACCAACAGTTGCATTGTGAAGAACAACGTTATTTCCGAAATAACACGGTTCAATAATTTTCGAATCTCCTTCCAATTTAACATTGTGATTTTGTGGAAGTCTTGAAACCACAGAGGCCATGGTCTCTAGAACCGCTGATTTGTTCCCGCAATCCATCCATTCATTCACTTCACCCGGAACAAATTTCGCTCCTTGCTTCATCATGTTTCGCATGGCGTCTGGTAATTGGTATTCCCCGCCATTCATGATATTGTTGTCGAGTAAATATTGAAGTTCACGTTTCAACCACTCACCGTCTTTGAAATAGTAAATGCCTATCATCGCCAAATCTGAAACGAATTCTTGCGGTTTTTCTTGGAAGGAAACAATGGTTCCTTCGGCGTTCAATTCAACAACACCAAACTGACGAGGATCTTCGATTTTATTCACCCACAAAACTCCGTCGGCATTTGGATCTAATTTGAAATCGGCACGAAAGAGTGTATCTGCAAAAGCCACGGTAACCGGACCCGTGAGGGCAGATTCTGCACACAATATCGCATGAGCAGTTCCTAATGCTTGATCTTGGTAATGAATGGTGCCTTTCGCTCCTAACTGCTCAGCCAAGGCAATTAAATGATTTTCGACTTCCTTCCCAAAGCGTCCAATAATAAACGCAATCTCTTCAACCTTTTCTGTTTGAATGGAAACAATATCTTCTACAAGTCTTTGGACAATGGGCTTTTCTGCAATGCGAACTAATGGCTTAGGCGTCACTAGCGTATGCGGCCGCAATCTCTTCCCCATACCCGCCATTGGAATAACAATTCTCATCTATTGAATTTTATTGTCTAACAAAAGAAAGCAAAAAGGCCGAAAAAATATCGGCCTTTCAATGAAGTAATGAACATTTGAAATTGAATGAATTATTTCACACCCGTACTGCCGAAGCCGCCTGTTCCTCTTTCACTTTCCGAAAGTGAATTTTGTTCTACCCATTCGACTTGTTCGTGCTTTGCAACAACCATTTGTGCAATGCGTTCGCCGGGTTCTATTGTGAAGGTTTCGTTCGAAAGATTTACTAAAAGAACTTTAATCTCTCCTCGGTAATCGGCATCAATGGTTCCGGGTGTATTCAAAACCGTAATTCCGTTCTTGAATGCAAGGCCACTTCGTGGACGAATTTGCGCTTCAACACCTACAGGTAATTCCATGAATAAACCCGTTGGAATAAGTCTGCGTTCGAGCGATTTTAATTCAACAGAATCTTCAATGTTTGCTCGTAAGTCTAATCCTGCTGCATGCGCTGTAGCGTATGCTGGAGCAGGATAATTCGATTTGTTAATTAGCGCAACTCTCATTATTTCCCTGTGAATATTGGCTTGCGTTTTTCCATAAAGGCAGTTGTTCCCTCCTTGAAATCTTCGGTTCCGAAACACTTTCCGAACTCTTCTGCTTCCGCTTTCAATCCAACCGATTCGCCATCGAATCCGGCTTGAACCGCGCGCAAAGCGCTCGATATTGCTGAAGGAGAAAGCTTTTCAATTTTTCCGGCCAAATCAGTTGTGAACTGAATTAGCGCTTCCAATTCAACCACGTGATTCACCAATCCCCATTGCAACGCATCGGCTGCAGATAGTCTTCCGGCAGTAACAATTAACTCTGTTGCTTTTCCTCTTCCAACCAAACGAGGTAAACGTTGTGTTCCACCATATCCTGGAATGACGCCTAGAGAAACTTCAGGCAATCCCATTACTGCATTCGATGAAGCCACGCGCATGTGACAGCTCATAGCCAATTCCAATCCACCTCCGAAAGCATAACCGTTTACTGCAGCAATGACAGGGGTATTCAAACGTTCAACGAAATTGAACAACTGCTCATGTCCCAACAATGAAAGTTCTTGTCCTTGTTCAACAGAAAAACTCGCAAATTCTTTAATATCAGCACCTGCTACAAAAGCCTTCTCTCCTGCGCCTGTTAAAACAATTGCTCGAACGTTGTCATCTGCCTCCGCATCTGCAAAGGCTGCATGTAACTCTTCAATGGTTGCCTTGTTCAAGGCGTTCATTTGATCGGGTCTGTTTATGGTTATGATGCGCGTTGCACCAATGTTTTCAAGAAGTAAAAATTGAAACGACATGTGATAATTGTTTTTGCGAATTTATTCTAAAAGAGATTAACGAATCACAGTTACGTGTCCAATTAATTCTTGTCTTCGTTCTATACTGTCGAAAGTCAACTTCCAAGTATAGACATCATTCGGCACGAAGTACTCTTTGTACCCCCCTACCCAAGGCTCATTCGGGTTATTCGTTTCGAAAATCATGATGCCCCAACGGTCGAAAATTTGAAGATGAAAACCAGTTAAGTTATCTCCAACCACCAAGAACACATCGTTCAGTCCGTCGCCGTTTGGTGTAATTGCATTCGGGACATATACTGGAAAATATGGACGAACATAAACCGAATCTATTCCTGCACAACCAGTGCTATTTGTGGCAGACAAATAGTACCAAGTAGGTTCCGTTGGAACGGCCGTAGGGTATGGACAATCGGTACAAGAGAGTCCTAAAGCGGGAGACCAATTGTAACTCAATCCAAATGTATTTCCGAATAAGGAAGCGCTTCCCGGATAATCGAAGTATTGATCAGGACCAGCATCTACTTCGGGTAACAGAAGAATGTTCATGTACAACGAATCAGTGTCGGCGCATCCGTTCACATCTGTTCCAATTACAGTGATCCATTGCGAAAACGGAGCATTCGCTAACGTTGAACTCGCCGAAGCATTCACAACACTGCTATACGGCAACCACGAATAAAAATCAGCTCCGCTTGCTTCAATCGGATAGTATCCGCCCAAGCAAACAGTGCCACCTTCGGAAGCCTCGACATTCAAATCAATCACATTTATTGACACTTCTGAATTGCCCGCGCCGCAAGAATTCGTAATAGAAACATTGTATGTTATTGAATTATCGGGTGATGCCGTAGGATTTTGAATGTTCGTCGCATTCAATCCAGTTAAGGGTGTCCAAGTATATGTCAGTCCCTCTTCAGATTGCAGCACCACGCTTTCACCAAGGCACAATTGAATCGTCGGATAAACGACTCCACCGGGAACAGTCTGTTCAACAAAGACATAACAACTGTCTGTGGCTTCACAACCTTCGGGCGTAGTTATGGTGACAAAAAATTGTTCATCAACAGTTGGCGTTGCTGTCGTGTTTGCGGTATTCAAAGAACTCAAAGAAGTTGAACTTTGCCACAGATAAGAAACTCCTCCAGATGCTGCAAGTGGTTGTGAATCTCCGATGCAAATGGTATGATCAGGGCCCGCTTCTGCGACAGGAACAATCACATTCACATAAACTCCTACTGTATCGCTTCCACATGCATTGAAATCTGAAACATAATAGTTCTCTGAATTTGCAGGCGTTGCATCGGCAGTGCTTCCGTTTAGGTTTGAAAGTGTTGCATTGTTCAACCACAATAAATTATTCGAACCGGTTGCGTTAAGCGTAACAGTTTCTCCAAAACAAATGGGATTCACACTTGCGATTGTTGGAGGAATAAATTCGATAATTTGAAGATCCACCGTTGCGGTATCTGAAACGTAGCAATCATTTATATCGGAAGCAATCATGGAAATTGTAACATTTCCAACTGTATCAAATACGTGACTGGGTTCAAAGGCTGTGCTTGTAAAACCATCTCCGAAATTCCAAATAAAATCAGAAGCATTCAACGTTCCATTCGTGAATTGGGCAGGAGTTCCTACACAAATTTCAGATGGTCCTTGAACATTCGCTATGGCCTCTAACTGTCCCAAATCGAAACGGAAAACTGCCAGGTTACAACCGAAACTGTTGTTGGTTGAGGACCATGCTCCGGGAGTGGTTGGAAAGTCATCGTTGTTCTGACAACCCGCGCAAACTGCTTGATATACAGATCCACTTTTATCGAAACGAGACGTCCCGCCATCCACGTGTTCCGCACTTGAACTTCCTCCGAGAAAAGATCCATAGACCAACTGCGTTGCGCTTGCATTCAGAACGGCCAAATAAAAATCGCTTCCGTCGGTTGTCGATTGAAAAGCATCTGCTGTAATTGGTAGATTATTCGTGGTGCTGTAATAGGCCAAACATGTTAGTGCAGGACAGGTTAACGAATTTGTATGTCCACCCCACCCACTGAAATAAATTTGATTGCAATCACTAACTAGAAATGCAGTCGGTGAAATATCTATTTCCCCGCTGCCGGTTCCAATGGTGGTATTCCAGTTGAGTGTACTTAATATTGGATTGTATTGACGAATGAATTGTCCACTGTTAGTCTGACCGTATAACCCTGGAGTTATGCTCATGGTTCCTGCAGTTTGTCCGAGACAATAGACATTATCGTTTAAATCG
This sequence comes from uncultured Bacteroidota bacterium, assembly GCA_903932685.1. GTDB lineage: Bacteria > Bacteroidota > Bacteroidia > Flavobacteriales_D > Sanyastnellaceae > CAIZGX01. Next base: position 62,909 of record CAIZGX010000035.1, read on the forward strand.
GTTTGAATGAAATATGCCTGATCGTATTCTCCTGTACCAATAAACGTTCCTGCAACTGGGGTAAATGTATTTGCATCTATCCGAAGTATAAATCCATCCGTTGCACCATTCCAATTGGGATCTTGACCGTTCGAACAGAATGGAAAATTCTGACTTTGGGTTCCTCCTGCTAAAAGCAAATCTCCATCGTTTGCAAATTCCAATGCATAAATGGCATCTGCACCTGAACCACCGAAATACGATGACCAAAGGAGCATGCTCAAACTCGGATTTAGTTTCGCCACATAACCGTCACTGTCTCCTCCCCCGTAGTTGGGCTGTGTGGAGCCTCCGGCTATGTCCGAATTACCGCGAACACAAGATCCAATAAATATATTGTTGTTGCCGTCAACGTTCACTTCTCCGCGAAAAGCGTCGCCGTAATTGTAGAATAATTCGTTGGCATAATTCAACCCATCATTAGACGCGTCGCCCAAAAAAGTTGACCCCGCCAAAGTTCCGCTAGCATTGAATTTAGATATGAAAAAATCACAGCCATCTGGATGTCCACTTGTAAAAAACGAGGACATCATTAACGGAGCTCCTCCGTTGAATAAGGGTTGGAAAGAGCCCAACGTGGTGGGAAAGTCACTACTTCCAGTTACACCAAAAACGATGATACGATCGAGATTATCTACAACAACGCTATGCGGTGTTTCTTGATGAAGTCCGCCTAAGTAAGTGCTATACAAAAGTCCAGATCCCGTTGCATCGAACTTCGATATCGCTACATCGAAATAATTGCCCGCATTGGGATTAAACGTCGAGCTGAAAGCGTTCGCCGTTATCGGATAATTGTTAGCGAAGACACTTGCGCCTGAAACCAAGTTTCCATTCAAATCATCGCATGCCGTAAATCCAAAATTATTCGCGGAAGAGCCTATGAATGTTGAGAATGCAATTTCGGGGTCAATGATAAGAGCGAAGTCTGAATCGTATTCACCCAACTCAAATTGAATTCGATTTCCTTGCAACACATAATCGCATTTCACTTCAATGAAGTGTCCATTAATAGATTGAAAAGCAAACGGTTTCGACTCGTAAATTCTTCCCAACGCATGATGTGTAATTAGACTACCGGAAGTGTCCAATTGCAATTGCAAAGAATCGTGGTACTGCCATGAAATAATTTCTGGATCTGCGTTTGGCTGCAGTTCAAATTGATATTTGATAGATTTCGACTTACCCAATAAGCGAAGGTTAATTCCATCGTAAACATTTTGAAAATTGATGTTTTGAAAACGTTTCACATGTGAACTCCAGTTCGTAGAATCGGATCCTAGGTAGTAATTGAAATATCCGGGTAAATCGTCTTGTTCTTCAGCCAAATTCAAATTTGCATTTTCCAATTGTTGAAGAAAAAACAAAGTCGTTACAGATTCAGGAAGCGCATTCGGCTTATGATCAGGATTAAAAATAGTTGAATCGAAAAGTTCGTAGGCGAAACCGTTTGTTTGAATCCAGAAAGATCCTCCAGGAATTTCAGCCTTATACCTAACATGCTGCGGCCATTGACCTTTGTTTTGAATGAAAGAAATCTGCGAATAGCCAGTCGCCGGCAAAAAAGCCAGAAAAAAAAGTAACAAATATATCTTTCGTCTTGGGGGCAACATGGTTTTCGAAGGTAAGACTACTAAAGAAGACAATGCGTTGCTTTTCAACAAAACCTAGCTGAGCTTATCGGCAAGAATGCGCATTTCCATTGCTGGCGAAACTTTCTCGTAAAGGATCCGATATACCGCATCGGCAATTGGGATATCGGCGTTGAACTTTTTATTGATTTCATGAATACCCCGCGTAGCGTAATAACCTTCTGCTACCATGTTCATTTCAATGGTTGCCCATTTCACACTGTAGCCCTTTCCAACCATAGTTCCGAAAGTTCTGTTACGAGAATAAGGTGAATAAGCCGTTACCAACAAATCGCCTAAATAAGCCGAAGATTTCACGTCTCTGTGCACTTCGTGAACCGAATCTATGAAACGTTCTATTTCTCCAATAGCCGCTGTTACAAGCACTGCCTGAAAATTATCTCCGTAACCTAAACCGTGACAAATACCAGAAGCAACAGCATATACATTTTTTAGAATTGCTGACAGCTCCGTACCAAAAACGTCTTCCGTGGTGGTTGTCTTAATGAATCGACATTTCAACTGCTCTGCCATGTAATCGGCTTTTTCTAAATCTGAGCAACCAATGGTTAGATATGATAATTTCTCCAATGCAACTTCTTCGGCATGACAAGGACCGCAAATGATACCAATACTGTCATAAGGAATATTCCAAGTCTTGTGAAAGTAACGCGCAGGAATTGCATCGAACTCGTTAATTACCCCTTTGATGGCAGAAAACAAAATTTTATTCTCTAAGCCCTTCACCTCTGCTTCTTGAAAGGCGGAATGAACGAATGCTGAAGGAATAGCTACAACCAAAATATCACAGGCATCTACTATTTCTTGAAGGTTCGAAGAGACGTGAACTTTGTTCAAATCAAATTCAATGGCTTGAATGTAATTGGGATTGTGACCGAACTCTTGAATGTGCTTTACAGCCTCTTCATTGCGCATCCACCAATACACATGCTCCTGCGATTGACTCAATAATTTGGTTAAAGCGGTAGCCCAGCTGCCGCCGCCTAAAACACCAATAGTCTTCTTTCCTGAATCTGTCATGAGTGCAAAGATAATCATTCTTTAAAACTCCAATTTCCTTCGTAATTTGCAAGCATTGAAGCCAATGAATTATGGAAAAACTGAAAGCGATACTGGTCGACGATGAATTCTTCGCAAGAGAGAATTTAAAAATGTTGTTGGAAGATTATGCGAGTGAGCATGTGAATTTAATTGGCGAAGCTGCTTCAGTTAAAGAAGCTTTGGAATTGTGTGAAAAGAACAAAGTTGATCTGGTTTTCCTAGACATCATGATGCCTGAGGCCGATGGATTTGCATTTTTAGAACAAGTTAAAAACAGAAATTTCCAAGTTGTATTTACCACCGCGTTTCGCGAGTATGCCGTGAAGGCAATTAAAGAAAATGCGCTAGACTATCTAGAGAAGCCCATTGATATTGAGGAGTTAAAAAATGTTGTTGCAAAAGCTGTGAAAAGCAAATCACTGCAAACAGGATCTTTAGATGAGAATAAAATTAACCGCGTCCTTCAGGAAATTGCCCTACACAGTAATTTCGAGAAAACAATTGTCCCGACGAGAGATGGATTTGTGATTCTTCGCAACAATGAATTAATTCGCCTAGAAGCCGATGAAAATTACACCACGCTGTTTTGTGTGAATGGAAAAAAATATGTGAGCAGCAAGAACATTAAGTCGTTCGAAGAGAAATTAGATTCGCACATGTTTATGCGCGTGCACAAATCGCACATTGTAAATGTAGCCTTGCATTTAAAAGAATTCAATCGAACTGAAGGAAATGTGGTCGTGCTTTCCAACGGTGACCATGTTCCAGTTTCAAGAAGAAAACTACAAGAATTTTTAGATAAGATGCAAGAGTAATGAAGAGCATTTTCAAGTCCATATCATTTTTGCTTTTCTTTGTTCCGCTTACACTTTTAGGTCAGCAATATTCCTTTATTCAATACAGTTTGAAAGAAGGGTTGGCTCAAACGCAAGTGCGTTGCATTCAGCAAGACAGACAAGGATATGTTTGGTTGGGAACGCTAGGCGGAGCATCTAAATTCAACGGAAATGAATTCGTGAATTACAGCAGAACAGACGGACTCATTAACAATCAAATCAACTGCATTCTGCAGCTTCAAAACGAACAAATCGTTTTCGGTTCCATTGGCGGGATTTCGGTGTTAGATGGAAACATCTTCACTAACTACAAATACTCCGGAGAATTGAACGACGCTTCAACAACTTCAATGGTTGAATTCAACACAAACGAATTGCTCATTGGAACGGAACGGGGCCTTGTCTTTTTTTCCGGAAACAAATTTATTGAAGACAACATTACGCTTTTCTTTCAAGGAGAAAGTATAAAACGCATTCGAAAAAACAGCAACAACGAATTGCTTGTTTCCACAAAAAAAGGAATCTGGAAATTAAGAAATAATCAGTGGGAACAACTCTACACACTTAATGATGAAGAAAATGTCTTGTTCGATTTCATTGAAAATTCTAAACATGAAATTTGGGCGGTTAGTTCGTTAGGTGGAGTGCTAAATGTAAGCACAGGACTTCCACTCGCGACCATAGGCGACTTCGCCTTGGCCAATGTCTTCACAGGAATAGATTCCAACAACGGAAACATCTATTTCACAAGTAGAACAGGGGTTGTACTATTCAATGAAGCGAACGAAAGTCATTTGCTTTTTTCAAAATCGAACGGATTAGCGGTAGACGATATTCGTCAGGTCTTTATTGACCGCGAGGGAATTCAATGGTTCGCCAGTTACGGCGGTGGAATATTCAAACTCACCAATACGCAATTCAAAAGCTTCACCACAAACAATGGTTTAACGGGTAATGCCGTCATGAGCATTACACAAGATTCACGAGGAAACTACTTCTTCGGAACCTACGACAACGGAATAAGCATACTGCCTAATCAGTCTGATAATTTTAATTCAAATTTCAATGCAGCATTGCAAGAGCTATCTCCAAACCTGCGTGTTTGGACAACCTTAAAAAGTTGGGGTTGGAAAGGAGCTATTTGGATTGGAACTCCCGAAGGACTTTATGAATACAACTGTTGTTCATACGCCATGCCGCATTGGCTTCATTTCGGGAAAGAAGAAGGTTTGGAAGAAGAAGTCGTTCTTAGTCTACTTCAAAGGAGAGATGGCTCGTTGCTAATAGGGACCAACAAAGGAATTCAAGCCAAGTCAGGTGAAGCATTTCAAAGTTTTTCGCAATTGCCCAACTTCCCCGCGACAAGAATTCGCCACATGTTGGAAACAAATAATGGAAAAATATGGATGGCCACTCGCGATGGAATTTCACTCTTCCACAACAACACTTTCACGAATTTCGGAGAAGCCCAGGGATTGCAAGACGCAAGTGCATACAGCATAGCGGAACTGCCAAATGGAGAGATAATCGCAGGAACACAATCGGGACTATACAAAGGAAACGAAAACGGCTTTGTGCGCGTGAACATTTCAAAGGAACCGGGAGGAAACACTGTGAACTTCTTAAAGGTGATTCAAAACAAACTTTGGATTGGAACGCTCAATGGTATTTTCATTTGGGAACTGAATCAATCTGGAAGCCTTGGTGAGCGAATGATTCACTTGAACGAATCAGATGGATTAATAAGCCTTGAAACAAACTTAAACGCCATATTCGTCGACCTTCAAAATACTGTTTGGGTTGGTACGCCAAATGGAGTTATGCACATTGAACTGACTGCCATTGAAGCAAAATTCAACATCCCTACTCCCCTTGTTCACCTCACCAACATTCAATCGAATCTTGAAAACATCGATTGGAAAGCACTCACAGCGGGCGCTTGGAACGGTAAGGCGTTTCCGAATGGACTTGAATTCAATTACAGACAAAATTCTTTCACGTTTTTCTTCGACGCCTCAAGCACCACCTTTCCTGAAAGATTAGAATTCAGTTATTGGTTGGAAGGATTAGACAGCACGTGGAGCAGTCCCACTTCATTCTCGCAAGTGAATTTCAACAATCTTCCTTCTGGGAATTATACGTTTCACATTCGTGCGCGCAACGGTCAATGGGGAACGTGGAGCGAAGAAGTAACCTGGCAGTTCCGTATTTCACCGCCTTGGTATTTGATGTGGTGGGTGATCTTATTGGAATTCATTTTTCTTGTCGGCATTGTCGTTCTTATTACTCGTTCAAGAAGACGGAACATTCGCAACAAGCACTTAGCAGAGCAATCTGAAATGAAGGCAAAACTTCTCATGCTTGAACAGCAAAGCATGAATTCAAGCATGAATAGGCACTTTATTTTCAACGCCTTGAATTCCATTCAATACTACATTAACCGTCAAGATAAATTGGCGGCAAACCAATACCTCACAGATTTCGCGAAACTCATTCGTAAAAACCTAGACAGTTCGGAAGAAAACTTCGCACCTCTTTCCGAAGAAATTGAACGCCTTGAATTGTACTTGAAATTGGAAAGCATGCGCTTCCCTGATAAGTTCATGTACCGTGTTCACCAAGACTCTCCTGAAGCACTGCGATCGGTTAAAATTCCGGCCATGCTTATTCAACCGTTTTTGGAAAATTCAATTTGGCACGGATTGTTGCCGAAAGATTCTGGTGGGCAGCTCCATGTATTTTTCGGATTGAAGGACGAGTGTCTTGAAATTTGCATTGAAGACAACGGCATTGGTTTAACGGAAAGTCAAGCTCGGAAAACAAACAGCGACGGCCATATTTCGAAAGGAATGGAAATTACCCGGAGCCGAATTGCGCTCATTGAACAAATGACCGACAAACGTATTGAATTGATTGGCCCCGAAGACTGGAAATCAGAAAACGGAGAATCAGGAACACGCGTCACCATTCACTTCCCGAAAGATTTTCAGGAAATTTTCAATCAAGGCAACACTTTTTAAAAGATTTCGTTACATTTGTATAGACTTCGGTCCACTATGAAAAAACTCAATTACATAACGCTCCTATTTTTTGTTGCATTGGCATTCGCTTCATGCAGCAAATCTGTTTGGATGGAAGAAGTTACTTCCGTTGGAACCGAGCGTTCTCAAATCGTTGATGGCGCTGAGTTTAATACAAACAACGACACTCCAACTAACTCATCTGTTTCGAACAACAACCGCAATTCTGAGGGTGGTTCAGACATTACAGATGATGAGGATGACGGTATCACCGACGACGAAGACGAGGACGATACAGACCAAACCGGAAAGAGAAAAAAATAATTCTTTCCTTTCATCACAAAACATTTTTTAACAATTTCAAATCTTGTGCTCCCACGAGATAAGTTTGCTTTATGTCATCTGAACGCTCAATTCTACATATGGATCTCGACACCTTTTTCGTGTCGGTTGAGCGTTTATTAGACAGCCGTTTAAACAACAGACCTGTTCTTATTGGCGGAACCAGCGACCGCGGCGTAGTAGCCTCGTGCAGCTACGAAGCGCGAAAATTCGGAGTGCATTCCGCAATGCCCATGCACATGGCGCGAAAGCTTTGTCCGGAAGCAGTGGTCATTAAAGGAAACTCTTACAACTACCTCAAATATTCAGACCTCGTAAGCGAAATGGTTCGCGAGGCGGTTCCGCTCTTCGAAAAAACTTCCATAGACGAATTCTACTGCGACCTCACGGGGCTCGATCGTTTTTTCGGGTGCTATCAGTTCGCCGGAGAACTCAGGCAGAAAATTGGAAAAGAAATAGGCCTTCCTATTTCCTTCGGCTTGTCTACCAGCAAGACCGTTTCCAAAGTGGCTACGGGTGAGGCCAAGCCGAACAATCAGATTCGAATTGAAACTGGAACAGAGAAGCCCTTCCTTGCTCCGCTTTCCATTCGGAAGATTCCCATGGTTGGAGAAAAAACGCATCAGCTTCTCGTTAATCTAGGCATTCGGAAAATACATACCCTTCAGGAAATGCCGCTAGACGTGATGTCAAAGGCCCTTGGAGAAAACGGAGCGAGCATCTGGAAAAAAGCCAATGCCATAGATCCTTCGCCTGTTGTGCCTTTCCAAGAAAGGAAATCCATTTCAACGGAAAGAACGTTCGATCAAGACACCATCGACGTGCATAAGCTACGTGGGCTTTTGATAGCTATGACCGAAAACTTAGCGTTCCAATTGCGCAAAGGCGAAAAACTAACTTCTTGCGTTACGGTGAAATTGCGGTATTCCGATTTTCAAACGGAAACCATGCAATGCCGCATTCCTTATACCTCTGCAGACCACATTCTTATCCCGAAAATATTAGAGCTCTTCGAAAAACTTTATTCGCGAAGAGTGCTCATTCGCCTCATTGGCGTCCGCTTCAGCCACTTGGTTTCGGGCGGATATCAAATTAACTTATTCGACGACAACGAAGAGCAGATTAGCTTGTACACTGCCATGGATGAACTTCGTAAAAAATTCGGTGATCGCGCCGTTATGAAAGCAGCGGGTATTGAAGCGCGCAGCATTGGCCGAGGCGATAATCCTTTCGATGGAGGCCCACCCGTTCTTCTCGCAAATAGGCGTCAGTAAGCATTACCTTTGCACCCATGCAGCTTTGGGAAAACGACCATTTCACCTTTCTTCCACCTAACTCGAACGAGCGGCAAGCGTTCATCGCTTGGGGAAAAAAAGATGCGTTTGTTTTAAATGAAACCAATCCCAGCGACATTCAAGAGCTAAACAAATGGTTAGCTGGAAAAACAACTCCTGTTTTCGGATATATTTCCTTCGAGGCGAAAAAAGTTTTTGAAAAAAACGCCTATACCAATTTCAGTTCAGATGGAAGTGAGCTCATCTACTTCTTCGAACCTGTTCACGTTTGGAAAGAAGAAAATGAAAATTGGAACCCACTTACTCCTTCCGAACCCAACGAACATTCGGTTGTCTCTTCATTCATTTCCAATTATAAAAAAATTGAATGCAAAAAGAATGAAGAAAGTCTGTGTTTTGAAACGTTAGAAAGTAAGGGCACCTATGTAGATAAAATTCAATCTATATTGAATCAAATTCAACAGGGTGAATACTACGAAACAAATTTCTGCATTCCGCTTCAGGCTAATGGTGAATTGAAAGACGCCTTCGGTCACTTTTCAAAAATGAATAATGCTACGGAAGCTCCACACGCTACGTATTTCAACGGAGAACAGCTTCAGCTTTTGTGCACTTCACCGGAGCGTTTCATTCAGAAAAAGGGAAATAAAATAATTTCACAACCCATTAAAGGGACGATTCGAAGAGGAGAAAATTCAGAAGAAGACGAACAGAATAAAGTTTTGCTTCAAACGAGTCAAAAGGAACGATCTGAAAATATTATGATCGTTGATCTTGTTCGAAACGATCTTTCCCGCATAGCAACAAAAGCAAGTGTAAACGTCAAATCATTGTGTGAACTTTACACCTTCAAAACACTTCATCATCTTATCAGCACGGTAGAAGCGCAGCTTCCTTCCAACATTACATTCACAGAAATTTTAGCGGCAACATTCCCTATGGGATCCATGACTGGCGCTCCGAAAATTAGCGCTGTGAAGCACATGGAAAAAATTGAACTGTTAGACCGAGGTCTTTACAGCGGTACCTTTGGGGTTATTGAACCGAATGGAAATTTCGATTTCAATGTTATTATTCGTTCTGCTGTTTACAACAAAGAGAAAAAACAAACAACCATAAAAGTGGGAAGCGCAATTACTCACGCCTCGAACGCGGAAGCGGAATACGAAGAGTGCCTATTGAAAGCCGCATCTACACTTTCTATATTCAATTAAAAATGAAAAAACTACTTAAAGATTTAAAAGCCGAATTTCAAACCTTCGAAGAAGCGCAATTACTTGTGGCTGTAAGCGGAGGCATGGATTCTATGCTTCTAGCTGAATTGCTTCTTCACGCTAAAATTCCATTCGCTGTTGCGCATGTGAACTACCAACTTCGCGCAAAAGATTCAGAAAAAGATGAACAGTTTGTGAAGGCTTATTGTAAAAAGAACAAACTCACTTTTCACTGTGCGCAAGCCGGTGACTTGTGGAAGGAATCGAAAAACAATTTGCAAGAACGCGCGCGCGATTTCCGTTATACTTACTTCCAGCAGTTACAAGATGAATTCGGCTATACCACTGTGGTCCTTGCACACCATGCGAACGACCAATTGGAAACCGTTCTACAACATCTTGTTCGCGGCAGTGGATTGAAAGGATTGCTCGGAATGAAGCGTCACACCTCAACCAAATGGCGTCCACTTTTAGACCTTTCGAAAAAAGAACTCGAAGGTTTTGCAAAAGAACTCAAATTGAAATGGAGAGAAGACGCCTCAAACAGTTCGAACGTATACGGAAGAAATAAAATCCGAAATAAGGTAGTACCTATTTTAGAGGAGTTGAATCCGAATATTCTTCAAACCCTTTCGAACAGCATTGAAATTTGGGAAGAGCAACATTCCATTGTTCAAGAGAGTTTGCAAAACTGGCTCGAACAGAATGTTGTTATGAAAGGCGAGAACGAAATGCTTTCCATTGAAGCTGTGAACAACCACTATGCCCCAAGACAAATTATGTGGGAATGGTTGAATTTGTTCGAATTCACCACAGGAGAGATCGATGAGATCTTAAAACTTCAAAAGACCGGCGCAAAAGTTTCAAATGCAACGTATGCAGTTGCGCGCGATCGAGAAAATTATGTGCTTCACTCTTTGCAGAGCGACATGCCACTCGACGAATCGAAATATGAAGTTGATATTCTTCCCGCTAAGGGATATGAAATTGAAAAAGATCCGAAGGTTATGCAACTGAATGCCGACAAGTTGTGTTTTCCATTGGAGATTCGTGCATACGAAGCTGGAGATAAGATCCGTTCTCTTGGAATGAAAGGAATGAAAAAGGTGAGTGATGTGTTGGTTCAAGCCAAGATTGCCATGAACGAGAAAAAGAACTACCCAGTATTAGTAAGTCAAGACGAGATTGTTGCGGTTATTGGACTGTGTATTTCAGAGGATTACAAATTAGACGACTCGGCGAAGAAGGTTTTTGTGATGCGCCTCACCTAAGTAAAATTGAATTGAACTATTTTTGACGCTATGAAGAATTTATCAGTAAAGATTTTTGCGGCCATTGCTATTTTATTTTCATCTTGGAATGCTCAAGCGCAAATTGTTGAACCGGTTAAATGGAAAACGAGTCTGGTTAATCTACCAAACAACGAAGCTGAAATTGAATTTCAAGCGAGTATTTCACCGGGGTTCCATTTATACTCGACGAGTCCGTCTACAGATCCGAATGTTTATGCCCTTCCAACTGAATTGATCTTAAATGCTGACAAAGCAAATTTCGAACTCATTGGAAAATTAACAGAAGGGAAATACATCACGCACTACGACGACATGCAAGGTGGTGAAGTAAACTATTTTGAAAATTCTGCTGTATTCAAACAAAAAATTAAAATACTCGGCACTGCTCCTTTCACTTTGAAGGGAACCATTCAAGGTCAAACGTGTAACGACAAAGCGTGCTATCCGATAGAGTCGAAATTCAAACTTCAGGTAACACCAAATGCAGCAGATGGTTCCGCTGTATCACCAACAACGACAGATACTTCAGCAGTTGTTGAGGATCAAATGCAATTGGAACCAACAACTACAAAATTCAGATATTGGATTCAAACGATTCGCAACGACAAAGAGAAGTTAACCACTCGTTTGGAAAATGGCAGTGTGTCTTCTGACACTGCCCAAGGTGGAAACATGTGGCAATTGTTTTTCCTAGGGTTTTTAGGTGGACTTGTTGCCTTGCTTACTCCTTGCGTGTTTCCAATGATTCCTTTAACTGTTGCGTTTTTCACCAAAGGAAACAAAGACCGTAAGAAAGGCATTTTCCAAGCGTTGATTTACGGTGGATTTATCTTCTTGATTTACATTTTGCTTTCAATGCCGTTCCATTTCTTGGATCAGATTAACGAGAACATTCTGAATGACATTTCCACCAATGTTCCTTTAAACATTGTGTTCTTCGCCATCTTCATCGTGTTCGCACTTTCGTTTTTCGGATTGTTCGAGATTACACTTCCTGCAGGTTTGGCGAATAAGATGGATAAGAACGCCGAAGCGGGCGGATTACTTGGAGCATTCTTCATGGCACTTACCCTCGCCATTGTATCTTTCTCCTGCACAGGTCCTATTTTAGGATCGCTGCTTGCAGGATCGCTAGCAAAAGACGGCGGAGCAATTCAATTGACGATTGGAATGGGCGGATTCGGATTGGCATTGGGAATCCCGTTTGCGTTGTTCGCTATGTTTCCTGGAATGATGAAGAGCTTGCCTAAATCAGGCGGTTGGTTGAACTCTGTTAAAGTTGTTCTTGGATTTTTAGAAGTAGCACTTGCCCTGAAATTCTTATCTCAAGCAGATTTAGTAGTGCATTGGAACTTATTGAAATACGAGGTGTTCATGGGATTGTGGGTAATCATTTTCTTTGGCATGTACCTCTATCTTATCGGAGCTATCAAATTTTCACACGACAGTCCAATTCAAAAGTTTTCGAAATTCAGAATCGTGTTCACCACCTTCGTTGGAATGTGGGTGGTCTATTTAGCCAGCGGATTAATCGTGAACAAGGAAGGTACTTCATACAATGCACTCCCCTTAATGAGTGGACTTGCGCCCCCTACTGGCTACTCCTATGCCTATCCAAGTGATTGTCCGCATGGATTGCTTTGCGAACATGATTACACAGTTGCTCTTGAACGTGCCCGCAGAGAAGGCAAACCTTTGTTCGTCGATTTCACAGGATACGCTTGTGTGAATTGCCGAAAAATGGAAGAACACGTTTGGCCCGAAGTGCTTGACTTATTGCAAAATGAATTTATTGTTGTTAGCCTTTATGTTGATGACAAGAAAGAATTACCCGCTGAATTAAAAGAGACCGTTGTAACTAAATGGGCTGGAATTGAAAAGGAAATTGAGACCTATGGTGACTTGTGGTCTGCTTTCGAAATTGAAACCTTCAACAACAACTCTCAACCTATGTATGCGATCATTGATCCAATGACTGAAGGCAGAGAAGAGCTGATGAATCAAGTGAAGAGCGGTATTGTTGAAACCTCTGAATTCAGAGCCTGGTTGGAAGAAGGCTTGCAAGCTTTCAACAACAAATAATGGGTAACGTTTGTCAGACCTCTTGAAGCATTGAAAACTTTTTCGTTTCTTCGTAAGGAATGAAAAAAGGACTTTTACTTTTCTTCTCGATTTGTTTTTCACTTGCTCTTTCCGCGCAAAAGACTGTCGTATTCGGAACTGTAATTGACGCCGTTTCCAAACTAACCGTTCCCTTTGCCCCAGTATATTTTGTTGGAACAAAATCTGGAACAACTACAGACGAAAACGGAAAATACCGCATTGAAACTTACTATTCAAGTGACACATTGCGTTGCAAAGGAATTGGTTACGCCCAGCAATCATTCAATGTAAAGCAAGGAACTACGAAAGAAATAAATTTCTCACTCGTAGATGAGAACACGACGAGCGTCGTTATCATTCGCCCGAAAGATGAACCCAATCCTGCGATTGAGCTCATGAAAAAAGTAATCGCCAATAAAAAAATTAACAACCGCGAAAAACTAGACGCCTACGAATACGAAGCCTACAACAAGGTAGAATTCGATTTGAACAATATAAGTGCGGCCATTGGCGATAAGAAACTCATGAAGCCATTCGAATTCATTTTCGAAGGAATCGATACAACTCAGGAAAAGCCATACTTACCGGTCTTCATGACCGAATCTCTGTCAGATTTTTATTACCGACGCAATCCAAAAATCGCCAAAGAAATTGTAAAGGGAACTCGCGTAACTGGAGTTGAAAATCAAAGTGTAAATCAGTTCTTGGGAGACATGTACCAGAACGTAAATATCTACGACAACGAAATCATAATTTTCAGAAAGAGTTTCACATCACCTATTTCTGCGTACGCCCTTGGGTTCTATGACTACGGATTAGTAGACAGCGCCTTCATTGAAGGGAAGTGGTGTTACAAATTGGAGTTTTTTCCACGCAGAAAACAAGAGTTGTTGTTTCATGGTGAAATGTGGATTCACGACACCACCTATGCTGTAAAGCAAGTAGACGCTGCCATTTCAGAAGACGCAAATATTAACTGGATAAAACAATTCAGCGTACACCAAGAATACAACGAAGTGGAAAATGAAGTTTGGATGTTGGTGAAAGATCAACTCCTCGTTGAATTCAACATGAGTGAAAAAAAACTTGGTGTTTATGGAAGGAAAAACAGCAGCTATAAAAAGTTCGTCATAAACAAAGCTCGTGAAGATGAATTCTATCAAGGCTATACCGACATTATTGTAGATCCTAATTCTTCGAATCACGACGATGCCTATTGGCAGAGCATGAGGCACACCGCCCTCACCGTCAAAGAAGAACGCATCTACAACATGGCAGACACGCTGAAATCGTTGCCGCAATTCAAAACGGTTACCGATATCATCACCTTGTTTGTGTCTGGTTACAAAATCAAGGGCAACTTCGAGTACGGTCCCTATTACACGTTTTATAGTTTCAACCCCATTGAAGGCAACCGTCTTCGCTTTGGCGGAAGAACCAGCAATGCCTTCAGCACGAAACTTATGCTCGACGGATATCTGGCCTACGGCTTCCGCGACGACCGTTTCAAATACGGAGCAGGCGGCTTGTACATCATTCAGAAAAGTCCACGTTTCGCCATTTCCGCCCACGGAAAAAGAGACATGGAACAACTCGGACTTGGCGCGGGTGCCTTCCGACAAGACAACATTCTTTCTTCACTTTTCAGAAGAAATCCAGCGAATAAACTCACCGATGTCACAGATATTAACTCCTACATCGAAAAAGAATGGTTGTATGGCCTTTCCAACAAACTCATCTTCACCCATCGCATCTTAAAACCTGCTGGGACAAAATATTCATACACTCGTTTCCTCCCACTCTCCAACAGCTTTGAGCCTGAAAACGCGCTCATCACTTCGGAAGTTTCACTCTACACGCGCTTCGCTTTCAAAGAAAAATTCGTTTATGGCGAATTTGAACGAATTAGCTTAGGAACGAATTACCCTGAATTAGAACTAATCTACAGCGTTGCTATGCCAGGTGTTATGAATGCAGAATACAAGTACCAACGTTTACAAATGCAGGTATACGATAAGATTCGCTTCGGTCCTTTCGGTTATTTGAATCTTACTGTTCAGGCCGGAAAAATATTCGGTAACCTTCCCTACCCTATGCTTCAAATGCATCAGGGTAACGAAACGTTTTTTTACGACGAAGCCAGTTACAACACCATGAATTTCTTTGAATTTGTCAGTGATCAATGGGCAAGCGTTTGGGGTTCTTACCACGCAGAAGGGCTGTTCTTCAACAAAATTCCAGTGCTTCGAAAATTGAAATGGCGGGAAGTAGCGAGTGCTAAGTTGTTGGTGGGCAGTTATGATTTGAAGAACGATGAATTGCTGAGTCGTGATTTCAACGCAGACGGGATTGCTGATATTTATAGATTGAAGCAGCCATATGCGGAAGCCGCTATTGGAGTGGAAAACATCTTTAAAATTCTTCGTGTTGATGCCCTGTGGCGTCTTTCATACCTCGACCACGCGAACATCGTGCGCTTCGGCCTTCGTGCAAAACTTCAATTCGAATTCTAGCCCCTATCTTTGCACTATGTTCGGAAAAGCAATCATCCCCAACACCCTCACCATGCTAAACTTAGTTATGGGTTGCGCCGCGCTGTTGGCCCATGATGTTCAAGACGCATTCATATTCGTTCTTTTAGCTGCATTTGCAGATTTACTTGACGGTTTAATAGCGCGTTCTATCGGCGCAGCTTCCGAAATGGGAAAGCAATTGGATTCACTAGCAGACGTCGTGAGTTTCGGTGTGGTTCCTGCTTTTTGGCTGTATCGCCTTCTTCAACCTGAAATAAAATTGTGGGCTGCGCTAGCTTTTCTTCTTGCTGTTGCCGCTGCTTTTAGATTGGCTCGTTTCAATTTAGACACCTCGGATTCAAAGGGATTCAAAGGACTTCCAGTTCCAGCAAATGGATTGTTCTGGCTGAGTGTTTTGTCTTTAACCGAAACTCAGCCGCTAAGCAATGAGTTGCACATTGGACTTATTCTTCTTTTCTCAGTGCTCATGGCATCTACTTTACCGCTCCTATCCTTCAAATTTTCAAATTTTAGTTGGAAGGAAAACGCCATGAAGTTTATTCTTATTGGAACTATCCTCATTGCCGCAATTGGTTCTCATTTCATTCTGAAAAAAGTCCTCTGGACTGTTCCAATTGCCTTACTTTTGTACCTCATTTTATCTGTCGTTCAACACCTATTTGGGAAACACCATGAAAAAGTTTAAAGCTGAAATTAACGTAATGCCATTGGAGGCATTATTAGATCCACAAGGAAAAGCAGTGACCTCGTCATTGAACAGTTTGTCTATTGGAACCATTGCTAACGTCCGCGTTGGAAAACATATGAGTTTATTCGTTGAGTCTGCCGACCATGCGGGTGCAGAACAAATCGTTGATCAAGCATGCAAGAAATTGTTGTGCAACGAAATCATGGAGTACTACACTTTCACCGTTGTAGAAGCCTAATGCGTTTTTACGCACTTCTTGTTTTTTCATTTTTAACACTTGCTGTTAATGCGCAATTAACGCAATTTCTCATTCTTCGAAAGCACGTAGATTTCGGGTACAAGTCAAGTGAATCTCAACGCGAGGTGAAGGCCTTGATTATTCATTCAACCTTTAACGCGTCTTTTCCAAATACACAACAGCCCGATACGTTCTCTGTAGAAGGTGTATTGAAGCAATTTGAGCAATACGGCGTAGCAGCGCATTACTTAATTGGAAGAGATGGCCAAGTTTATGAATTAGTAGAACCAAATAACGTAGCGTATCACGCTGGAAAGAGTCAACTTCCCGACGGGACAACTGCTGTAAATTCATGCTCCATTGGTATTGAAATCATGTGTACTTATACCGTTGGCCCTAACGAAGCGCAATATGCATCGCTTCGAAAGCTCATTGATCAACTCGATACGCACTATAAGTTCAGGTACATCCTCGGACACTTCGACATTTCTCCAGGAAGAAAGTCAGACCCTTGGCACTTCAAGGATGACGGCTTTTTTCGGAAATAATTCTGTTCCTTTCCGTCAATTCTTTGTAACTTCCTTTTTTTAAAACCTTATCCGTTCTTATGAAAAAGATTTTACTTGCGTTCGCATTATTCGCATCTTTTCAGGCCTTTTCACAAGTTCCCGCTAATGACATCTGTAGCAATGCAATTGAATTAATTCCAAATGCTGGATTGATTGCTGCCACAAACTTGAATACTGTAACGGAAGGCACTAGTCCTTCATGCGGTGTTGGCGCAGGCGCAGCAATAAAAGACGTTTGGTACAAATTCACTTTTACCGGAGGAACCTTTACATTAACAACCACGTTAGGCACACTAGCAGACACACGCCTCGCTGTTTACAATAGCTGCACGGGAACCCAATTGCTTTGCAACGATGACGCTGCGGGAATGGGTTACGCCTCTCAATTGGTCATGACATGTCCAGCCTTAACGGTGGGAACAACCTATTACGTTCAAGCTGGCGGTTACAACAACCTACAAGGAAATTTTAGTATTCAATTAACCTCTGCTGACATTGTGGGTTGTACAGATCCTTCTGCTGGAAACTACAATTCATGCGCTACAGTTGACAACGGATTATGCAACATTTTTATGCCGAACGAAACATGCGCTACAGCAGCGGCATTCGTGCCAAACAGCGGCGTCATTGTAACCAACAACAACAACGTTGCGGCAGGACCAACACCTGGTTGCGGCGGGACCATTCGCGACATTTGGTATTCGTTCGTTTATCAAGGTGGAAATGTAACTATTCAAACCAGCGCTACCACTGGAACCGGACCCGGAATTACCGATACACAAATTGCGGTATACAATGCGTGCAACGGATCTATCATTGCTTGCGATGACGATGATGCTGCAGGTAATTTTGCTATGGTGAAATTTGGTTGTCCTACAGGAAATGGAACAGCCGGCGCCAATGAAGATGACTATCTCGTTATTGGACAGACCTACTATGTGCAAGTTGGCGGATACAACAGCACCATGGGTGAATTCAATTTCAACATAACTTCCACAACTGTTTCTGGATGTACCAACGCTAACGCAACAAACTACAACTCTTGTGCAACGATTGATGACGGCACTTGCGAATTCCCTGCCTTGGCTTCCGATTTCAATTATTATCCTTCAGGAATGAATTGCATGAATTTTCAATTCAACAACACCTCAACCGGAAATGCAACAGCGTTCGAATGGACTTTCCCTGCTGGATGTGTTCCTGCAACTTCAACATTGGAAAATCCAACCACCACTTTTGCTTCAGTTGGAATGTTTCCAGTAACGCTTACAACCTTTGATCCGCAAGGAAATAGTAACAGTGTAACGCTGAATGTGATTGTCACAACTGGACACACCTTAACCCTAGATATCACAGCGGACAACCTACCACAACAAACTTCTTGGAAAGTCTTCAATCCAGAAAACTTAGTTATTCAGCAAGGCACAACCAACGATGCGAACTTCTGTATAAGCAACAACTGTCACCGCATAGAAATTTATGATACAGGTGGAAATGGATTGTGTTGTGCGAATGGTGGGGGAAACTACACCGTTTATTTAGATGGAAACTCAGTTGCAACTGGTGCCGCATTTGGCGCGCTTGCAACCATTCAAGTGAATTGTCCGCAAGGAACAAGTTGCAACAATGCAATTGTCGCTAACCTAGGATTAAACGCTGTTCCTGCTCCGAATTCATGGTATGAGTTTACCCCGTCCGTGAATGGACAATATCAGGTTTCAACATGTGGACTAGCTGGATGCGATACTAAGATTTGGTTATACGACTATTGCAATATGGCTTTATTCGACAACTCAATGGAAGCAACATACACGTACAATGACGATTTGTGCGGTGTAGAGGCTGAAATTACACCCTACCTCGAAGGGGGGGAAACATATTACATCCGAGTAGGTGACGACGGAGGGGCGTGTGGACTTAGCTCATTTGAGGTTTTATTTCAGTACATGGGGCCTATCGTTGGATGCATGGACTTAAACGCATGTAACTACAGTCCGCTGGCTGAAGAACCATCCGTTTGTTATTACAACGGTGATCCAAACTGTTCGAATGTTGGTCCCGATTTACTCGTTGAAGGAAACGTATTGTATACCTCGCTTTACCAAACTACTTTGAATGCTACGGATGGATGTTTAGTGAATGAAGGATGTATTCAAGGATTGGGAACAAGACAAGTTGTTCGTTTCTCTACACGAATTGACAACATAGGAAATCTCGATTACTTCATTGGTGTTCCTAACGTTGCGAATCCACAATTCATATTTGACCCTTGCCACAATCACTACCATTATTCTGGTTATGCAGAATATTTACTCTATGATTCGAACGAAAACCTTATGCCTGAAATCGGATTCAAAAACGGTTTCTGCGTATTGGATTTGGGTTGCGTTACAGGTGTTGCGAAATTCGGATGCGGTAACATGGGTATTACAGCCGGTTGCTACGATGTATACAGTTCTGGATTGAGTTGTCAGTGGATTGACATTACAAATGTTCCTGCTGGAACCTATCATTTGGTTGTTCGCACCAACTGGGACCAAGATCCAGATGCATTGGGTAACTATGAATTGCGTTACGATAACAACTGGGCGCAAGTATGTATCTCATTCGAGAGAGACGCGATGAACAACATCGTCAACTTCGTTAAACTTCCAATCGGATCTTGTCCTGAGATTGTAGACTGCGTTGGACAATTGTTCGGAAATGCACAGCCAGACTGTCAAGGAAACTGCCCAGCTGAAACTAAAAAAGGTGATTTAAACACCGACTTAAGTTACACGCAAGCAGATGTAGACCTTTATGGGAACAGCGCTGTCTATTCTGATTTAAGCGCTTCCATTTGCAACGACTTAAATAGCGACGGCGATATCAGCATTGCAGATGCCGCCTATCTTGAGGCTTGCATTCATGCGCAGATAGATGAAGGCATTGCTCCTGGTTTAATGCAACCTTGCGCTTGGGATCCAGAAATTGTTGACGAATCTGAAACAGCAATACTCGGAGTAACAAACGTGAATGCTGAACTCGGATACTTCGACATTACATTGACTAATCCAAATGGAGAAATCAACGCACTTCAATTCGATATTGGAGGTGCTACAATTACAAACGTTACTTCGCTAGTTCCGCTGAGCACATGGTCTTCGGTTATTTACAAAGAAGTAGGTGGCGTAAAAATTGGTGCGCTTGGACACTTGGGAAGCATGATTCCAGTTCACTTCACACCAACACCTATTCTTCGTGTTTATGTTGAAACATTTACTGGAGATGAAGTATGTATTGCAGCATTTGACGAAGCGTTGAATGTATACATTCACAATGTACTAACTGAAATTGGACCTTGTATGCCTGTTCAATACATTGCTGCTAACGCAACATTCAATGACTTAACGTGCGTGAACTATCCTGTTCATTTTGTAGACAACACCAACAACAATCCAACCTCATGGAGTTGGTTGTTCCCAGGTGGTGTCCCTAGTTCATCTACACTTCAGAATCCATATGTTATGTACATAACCCCTGGGGTTTACAACGTGACTCTTATGGTGTCTAATGGAACAGCGAACGATAGTGTTACTTGGACGGGGGCAGTTGCGGTTTCCACTCAAATTGAATATTATGCAGATGTTGATGGAGACGGATTTGGTGATGCGCAAACATTAGCAACAGGATGCGAAATACCTTCAGGATATGTAACCAACGGTAACGATTGTAACGACAACAGTTCGTTCATCACAACCAATGCAGATCTGGACGGAGACGGATACTTCTCTTGTGTAGATGATTGTAACGACGGTAATGCTTTGTCTTATCCGGGTGCAATGGAATTGTGTAACAACCTCGATGACAACTGTGATGGAATTGTAGACGAAGGATTCGATGCAGATGGCGATGGATTCTCTGCTTGCGCTGGCGACTGCGACGACAACAACAGTGGCATGAATCCGGATGCAACTGAATTTTGTAACGACGTTGACGACAACTGTAACGGTGCTATCGATGAAGGATTAGGACAGCCGTATTACATGGATATTGACGGCGATGGATACGGTGCAGGAATGATTATATATTCATGCACAGTTCCAACGGGAGCAGCTACGAACAATGATGATTGCAACGATGCAAATCCGGCAATTAATCCTTCAGCAGTAGAGACGGTAGATGAAATAGATAACGACTGCGACGGATATATTGACGAAACGAATATCTACACGTACACGTTGAATGAAATTGGATTGAACCTTTATCCAAATCCAACATCATCTGATTTGAATATTGAATTGAATGCTCATGCGGGAAATGTTTCGGTGCAAGTGAAAGATGTTTCTGGAAAAAACATTTCGAACTTCCAATTCAATAGCATGCGCTATTCTGTTGATGTTTCTGATTTCGCACCAGGACTTTATGAGTTCATTTTCCGAACAGAAAACTCATTCACCGTTAAGCGTGTGGTCGTCGAATAAAACTTTGGTCCAATGTTTGAAATTTCGCAACGAAAGTTACGTTAATCAAAAACAAAACGACTTTATGAAACACATCTTCTTGTTTACCGCATTGTCAGTGGGAGCGCTGAGCATGCTAGGCCAAAGTTCTAAGCCAACGCCAGTTAAAGTTGAAAATTTACCTGTGCAAGCTTTGCGCAGCATCAATAACTACGCATTCAATTCAGGAGAAAAATCGACGTACCGCATTCACTACGGTGTTGTAGACGCAGGTGTTGCAACCATTTCTGTTGAAGAAGGAAATAAAAAATTCGGAGGAAGAGACACCTATCATATCGTTGGTGAAGGTCATAGCTCCGGATCATTCGATTGGTTCTTCAAGGTGCGAGACAAATACGAATCGTATGTAGACAAGCAGGGAATATTTCCTTACCAATTCAAACGCAATTGCGATGAAGGTGGCTACATGATTATGCAAGACTATTTTTTCTTTCAACACAAACGCGCTTTTAAGAACAGAAAGAATGAAGGGTACCTTGCTCCTGCTTTCGTTCAAGACATGATGAGTGCCGCATTCTATGCTCGAACGATGGACTTCACGAACACCAAGCCAGGCGACATTTTAACCATTGAAACCTTGGTCGACGATGAAATTTACCGCTTGAAAATGCGCTATGTTGGAAAAGAAACGGTAAGCGTAGATGCTGGAACATTCAAATGTTTGCGCTTCGCACCAGTGGTTCAAAAGGGACGTATTTTCAAAGATCCGAATGACTTAGCGGTTTGGGTAACAGACGACGCACACCACCTACCGATTATGGCGCAAGCCAAAATCAAAGTCGGATCTATTAAAATGGAATTGCAACAATTCCAAGGCGTAGATATCTGGGGTGTGAAAATTAAATAGTTGCTATACACTTCAACTCAATCGCGATAGGCGATGGAAGGGCGTTAATCTCTACAGTTGTTCTGCAGGGATTAGCGTCCTTGAAGTATTCAGCATACAAGCGATTGTAGGTTTGGAAGTCGCGCTTCATGTTCACCAAGAAAACCGTTACGTCTACCAAGTTCTCCCACTTCGATCCGCTGGCATCCAGAATTGCACGCACATTGTCGAAGACATTTCTGCACTGTGCTTCAAAATCGAATTCAATAAAATTTCCAAATTTATCTAACTTCAATCCCGGCACTCCGGTATCGTTCGCATCGCTACCCGCTATGCGCGGACCCACACCAGAAAGAAACAAAAGATTCCCCACTCTTCTTGCGTGTGGGTATGCGCCTACTGGCTTCGGTGCGTTATCGGTTGAAATGATTTCAGACATAATTAGAATTATTTTGTGACAACAAATTTACCGGTTCTTGTGGTGCTTCCCGATTTCAATTGATAAATAAATGTTCCTGCATGCGCAGCTTCCCACGAAAGTTGCTCTCTTCCAACTGCCTTCCATTTCTTCGAGTTCAGTAATTTTCCATCTAACGAATAGATATTCATCTCCGTAATTTCTCCGGGCATCAATTGCATGTTGAAATGAATTTCATCGACAGTTGGATTCGGAAATGCTGAAACCGTTACCATGCGTTCCGCTAATGCTTCAACCGAAACTTCGGGAACAACAGGCAAGTTAGCAGTGAATATTCCATTGGCATGCGTGGCTACTGCAACGGTTCCATCGAACGGACGTGAAGTAATCATGTTCACCACAGCGTTTCCGATTGTGCTTGCTCCTTCCATTTGCCAAACGGTGCTTTCGCCATTCAATTCAGAAGTACTGAATAAACCGGCACTCGTTCCCGCCAAATAAATCGTTGGTGTGCTCGGATAAATTTCAACCCAATACACCGCAGGACCGTTTCCAGTTCCATCTACATTCTCTTCCAGATTTCCACTTACATCTAACCATGTTGCACCAGCATCTGTTGAATGGAAAATACTTTTTTTGTTGAAGTTGGAAAAGCTCACCATGACTTCGTTCGCGTTCAAATCATTTGTGCTTACTGCGGAAGTGTATGCGTTCGTTGGAAACAATGTTGAAGATATATTCGTCTTCACAGGTGTTCCGTAAAGGTCTGTTAGCTTGAATAATTTTCCAGCTGAACTTCCGTAATACAAAATTGAATTATCGGTATAAGCCATGTCGAGACATGAGATGCTTCCTTGAGTTAGCGTAATTGTACTCGTAATAACATTCGACCAATCGTCGGTGTTGCGCGCGGTAGGATAATTTCCGGTTACAGAAATAGTATCTACGCGATCGAGATACCAGATCATTTTATTTCCAGCTATAAACAATCTGTTCGTCCATGGATCTAATAACAACGGATTAATGAAAAGTGAAGCAGGACCATTCTCTGCATCTATGCGTTCTGTTCCTATTAAGTTTCCGTTTGCATCAATGGACTTCTTGAACATTCTTCCACTTTGAGAACTTGTGATTACATAGTCCGCGCCGAAAGGCATGGCGCAATAGGCACCATCGTCGGCATGCATTTCTCTCCAAGGAGATGTTGCGTCTGAGGTGTGCGTTAACCACGTTCCGTTGTCTTGCATTCCTCCCATTAAAAACTGACTGTTTGTATTGCCTGGCTCGAGTGCTACAGTATAAAATTGCGAAGTGAGGTACCCGTTATTCAGCGATTGCCATTGTAGGCTGTCGGCAGTAAGGTCTGAAGTATATTGCACACCACCATCGTTCAGGCTGTACATGCCCAAATCGTTGGCAGGATCGAACGTGATGAAGTGCTGGTCTGAGTGATGTCTCGGATAGAAATAATCCCAAGGTGTGGGAACATTGCAACGGTATCCGCCAATCCAATCAACCGACGTAGAGGTAGCGAACGCATCGGTGCTGCGATGAAGATTGGTTCCACCAATAAAAACCAGGTCAGTGATTGAAGGATGATGAGCAATGCACATGTCAAAACCGTACTGCGTTTTGAACGTTGCAAAATCGTAATCGATTCCAGTAAACAGTTGACAAGGTATGGAAGGAAGATTTGCTGAACGATTCTCCCAACTTCCATCTGCACCGCTTCCATCGCCTCCAAGGTAGGTGTACTTGTAGAAGAAGTGATCAATCGGATAGAATGTGTTGTTAATGGTTTCACCCAAGAAATAAATTTCGTTTTCGTCTTGCGGATTCGCGCACATCACTGCTCTTCTCAAGTTTGCTATTTGCGGAAGCACAGGAGAAATTTCCGTCCAAGTGAATCCGTCTGTACTTCTGAAGAAACCACCACCGTTGGTGCTGTTGTCGCTGAATGATGCGTAAAGTACTCCCGATGGAGTCATCATTACATCTACGAATTCACTTGCACTTGTGGTGAATCCCAACACTTCCGTCCAACTAATTCCTCCATCGTTGCTTCGAATAATTCCGTTGTAAACTGCGGCGTAGACTACATCTTCGTTCAGGTTGGTATGATCGGTGATGACGCGCCAAACGAAATCATAGCTTCCGTTCTGCATGTTGTTTTGCGGAGTTCCGCTAGATGTTGACATGAGGTGCGACCACGTCTGTCCGTTGTCTGTGCTCTTCCACATACCGTCTCCACTAAGCAATGCGGTGAAAGAAGTTCCCGAAACCACTCCGTAAAATTCTTCACCTGAACCGTAGTACCACGTGTTCTCATGTCCCGGACGTGTGTCTTGCGCAATGCAACTAACACTTTGCAATTGCTCAGGAGAAGTGGTTTTATTCCAAGACTGTCCGCTATTCAATGAATTCCACATTCCTCCTGTTACTGAACCTGCAATGAGGTGATTGCTGTTCAACACATCAACAGCGAAGGCACGCGTCCTTCCTCCAATGTTATAAGGACCTCTGGAGGTCCATCCGTAATCTCTATCTGCTACTCGAGGCATGTGATTCGCGAAGTTCACACAACGTTCAAAAATTCCACTCGGCACCTCTCCTGTCTCAGGATCGCGGTTGCGCATATATTCAAAATATTTTCTGCTGGAAGGATTAACGCCGTATCCCTCTTCCATTGGACCACCTGCTAATTTTAATTTCGAAGCGGAAGGAATGAAAAAGTAAGCACCAAGAACTGCCAACAAAGCAATTGAAAAAGAAAGTATAGTCGAACGCATCTCGATAGGTTTACTGTTCAAATATAAGCGCTGCTATGTTCAATAAAACAAGTTGAATTGTGTTTTAGATTAAGAACAACCTTTTATTTTCGAATCATGAAGAAGACTCTCTTTCGCCTTGCGACACTATTTGTAATCGCATTCTCTCTTTTGTTTTCGTTGAAAGGAAATGCGCAGAGCCTATACAAAGACCTTTATCCGAATGGAAAAATTCGCAGCATTGGAAAATTCAATGTTGTGGGAAAGGAAGACAGCATATGGAAATTTTACTATGAAGACGGAACGCTTCAAGAAGAGAGCACGTATCGCAACGGTTACTTCAACGGGAAGGTATTCCGTTATCACACGAACGGAAAATTACAGGTGGAAGGATATTTTCGATACGGGCAGGAAGACAGCATTCAGCGAACCTTCAATAACAAAGGAATTAAAATTCAAGAAGGAAATTTTTTGAAGGGAAAGAAGAATGGCGAGTGGAGTTCGTATTATGAAAATGGAAAAATAAACAGTGTTTTGAAGTACGACACCTCTGGCGTTTTGCTTGTTTCGTATTTCGATAACAAAGAAAAACAAACAATTTTAAATGGAAACGGAGTACTTCCTGAAGTGAATGAAGAAGATAAATTATTAAGTCGAACAACCTATTTAAACGGAATTCCAGATGGTGTTTTTGAAGCCTTTTTCACAAAGGGAAACATTCAAACTTCTGGACAGTATGTGAAGGGAATTAAAGATGGAAAATGGAGTGAAAACTTCAGCAACGGGAAGCTTCGAAAAACAACTACCTACGCGCAAGGCTTGGTAACAGGGCCTTACGAAGAGTATTTTGATAATGGAAAGTTGTATGTGAAAGGTACATTCGACAACGGGAAGAAGACTGGAAATTGGGAATGGTACCGCGAGAACGGAGTGAAAGACATGGAAGGAAATTTCGTGGAAGACCTTCAAGACGGCGATTGGATTTTCTATCATGATAACGCGGTATGGCAATCGAAGGGAAAATATTCCAATGGGAAAATGGAAGGAAAGTGGGTATATCAATACCCGAATGAAAAGAAATGGAAGGAAGGAAATTTCGTGGACGACAACAAGGAAGGAGAATGGAGCACTTGGTATGAAGACGGTGGATTGTTGCAGAAAGGAAATTACAAATTGGGAGAAGAAGATGGCAAGTGGATGAGTTGGTATGAGAATGGAAAAGTGAAGGACGAAGGAAGTTTCAAAGCGGGCAAGATGTATGGCAAGTGGATTGGCTATGAGCCGAAGAACGGAAGGTATTTGTACATCGGCAGTTGGAAGGACAATCAGAAGGTAGGTAAATGGATGAACTATTCTGAACGCGGACAATTGGAGAGTGTGATTACATACGGAAAGAATGGCGAGTTGAATGGCACTTCTATTTTGTACAACGAAAGTGGCAGACCCATTAGCGAAGGAAAATTCAAAGTGGGCAAGCGTGCGGGGCGTTGGAAGTATTACTACGACTTCGGAGGCTTGTGGCGCGATTGCACCTACCAGAACGGCGAATTAAACGGACCCAGCAAGATTTATACTGAAAACGGCATCTTAGAAGAAGACGCGAATTACAAGAACAATCGTTATCACGGCGAATGCACCATGTACGACAAGAAGTCCGGAAAACTTGTTCAGCGGGGCATTTACGAGAACGGCAAGATGGTTAAGTTCTTGGAAGGGACGCCCACTAGAAAGTAGGAACTACGTTGTTGGAACTGCGTTGTTGGAACTATGTTGTTTGAACTGCGTTGCTAGAAACAGTCGAAGACATTCGCCGCAGGCATTCGTCAAAGACATTCGTCAAAGACATTCGCTCGAAGAGCATCAGTCAAAGACTGACGTGAGTACTTCATCACCTTCGGATTCAAGGGTTGATTAATCGCACAAGGAAATGCGTTTTTGATGAAGGTGTATAGTTGTTCTTCATTGTTGAAGGCAATCATTTCGCCGCTCTCACTCTCGTGAATGACACGCGCGCAATCACTAGTGACACTGCCTATGCCGAGCACGCGGTTGCCCGTGGCGACATACTCGAAGATCTTTCCTGTAACGCGGCCTTCTTCGTTGGCATTCTGATTCAAGATAACCAACAACAATTGAGGCGTTAACATCAGGTCTAATACCTCGTTGTGCTTGACGTATGGGATGTACTCCAAATGTTCGGAAAGTCCATTTCGTTTTACGTCTTCCAACACAGAGCCGTCTGTTGGACCCACCAACCGAATAATCATTCGGTTTTTGAACTCTTCACTTTCATTCACCAAGCGAGACAAGGCTCGCCACAAGGCCGGCGCATTGCGATCGTCGCCAAAGGTGCCGTAGTGACCAAGAATGAATTTGTCGGTTGGCTTCACTTCTCTTCCTTCAAAATCTACGTGATCGAATCCGTTCGTTAACACCTTCACTTCACTTCCACGAATCTTCTCATACTCTCCGCTCAAATACCAACTCACTGTATCTACAACAGTGGCTTCCTTCAAGACACTGCGCTCTAACTTCATGTGCCTGCGCTTTGCCCAACCACTCATCTGAAACTTATCGGCGTTGTCCATGTTCACCCAAGGATCTCTGAAATCTGCTAACCAAGAAATGCCGGTCTTTCTATGAACGCGACGCGCAATTAAATGCATGCTGTGCGGAGGCCCGGTACTCACAATCATATCAACCGGATTCTCTTTCAAATACTTCAACAAGAAATTAGAAGCAGGACGAATCCAAAACATGCGTGCATCTGGAATTAAAATATTTCCTCGAACCCACGCCATTAAACGTTCGGTGAATGAAGGTCCTTTGTCGCTTCGAATAAATCCGGCGCTTATTCCAGCATCGCCCTTGCCCGTGGCTTTTCGCAAAGCACGATAAGGTTCGAAAATGGGACAACGAATCACTTCCACTCCTTCCGGAATTTCAGTAAGCAACGTTTCATCGTAAACAGGATAATCAGCATTCTCAGGAACAAATACCACAGGCTGCCAATCGCTGTTGTGCAAATATTTCACAAACTTCAACCAACGCTGAACCCCTCCTCCGCCTGCGGGAGGCCAATAATAGGCTATGATTAAAACGCGCTTTTTCACTACTTACAAAATTCGCAATAATCCGACTCTGGATTGTGCCTAAATGTTTGCGTTTCCAACAAACTCTTCAACACTCCCAACAATTCCTCTTCGAACTTGTCCACGTCCGCTTCACGCAATACCGCGGGATCATCTCCTCGCAAAAGCGAAACAGGTCCTTGCTTGGCATGCTTCAATCCGAACAACATCGCTTTTGTATTCTCCGGCGCATGTCCCCCTTTCACCCACATGTATGAATACGTTAAAATTTGAAGCAGCTTCGGTTTGGTGTCTTTCAACCAAGGACCTTCTTTGTCGCTTAGCTTCAATTCATCGGGCTTCACACTTCCTGTCTTGTAATCCAAGACTATAAAGTTTCCGGCTTGCTCGTCCACTCTATCGGCCTTTCCTCGAACCCGTGCAGGAATATCCACACCAATCTTATCCATAGGCAGTTCTGCCATAAGCTCTACTTCCACTCCATTCACCAATCGCTCTTGACCTTCGTTGCGTGCTTCATTGAACTGCTTCTGATCGTATTCCAAAACCACTTCAATCATACGTTTCACAATCCGACGCATGATAATGTCGAATCCGGCCAATTCAAAATTTGAATTGTAAAGTTTAACAATGGCGGCGTCTATAAGCGCATCTAATTCCAATTTGAATCCGTCAAAATCCACATCGTGAATAGTCATTCCAACAAAACGCTTGTAAAGCGTTTCCAACACATCGTGAACAATAGAACCAAATGTGGAAGCCTCCATATTCTCTTCCAAGCTTTCCACTTCGCCCAATCCTACAACATACTGGTAGTAGAAGTCGAGCGGACAACGCATGAACTTATTCAATGCCGAAGGTGAAATTCCATATTCCAACAAAGCATGAATGCGCTCGGTTGAAAAATCATTTGCCTCAATCTCTTCCTCACCTGTTTGCAAAAACTTATTGCTGTGTTCGAAATCTTCATACCGAACGTTCGTTCGGTCACCATATCCAGTTAGCTCTTGTCCAATTTGCATGAGATAACGTGAAGGCTCGGTCATCTTGTAATCGGAACTCAACGTGTGATACAACAAGCGAATATCTTCTGCGCGTTGCATCAATCGGTAAAACGAATAGGCAATGGTCCCTTCCCGTTCTTCAGCCGAAGGCAATTCAAACGCTCTTCTTAAATCGAATGGAATAAGCGACTGTGCTTTGCCGTTGCCAGGGAATTGTTCGTCATTCGCGCCTACAATAATCACATGTTTGAAATCCACCGCGCGCGTTTCAACCATACTCAACACCTGAAGTCCTTCCAGTGGCTCTCCCTGAAACGCAATGGTCTCTTGCGATGCGTAATGCTGAAACAACAGATCTAACAAAGGCACTTCATTCAGAAATGCATTTCCTTCCATGTGCATTTCAATTCGACCTAAAATCTGTTGAAGTCGCAAAGCCGTTTCCTTCGTCAATTCATCGGCACTGTCCGCTTCAATAAATACAGAAAGAAACTTCTTCAATCGAACAATGCAATTCGGCAAATCGAAATTCTCGATAGTCAGTAATTCTTCCAACGTTTTCATAGCCGGAAGTTTTTCAACCAACTCCTTCAACTCTTTCTCTCTTATGTAAATGAATTTTCTGCGCATGACATAGCGCTGAATTTCTCTCCGCTCCGATGAAGGAATAAGAACGTTTAAATCGGTTTGAAGAATCCATTGCGAGAAATCCTTGTAATACATTCCCTTCTTCACTTCCTTCGACAAGCGACTCCAAATGCGTAAAAGCATGCGAACCACGCGGAACAAAGCGACTTGATCTATGGGATAACCCAATGCAACGTTCACAGGTGAGTCTATGGATAATCCATTTAAGAACGGACGAAGCAAGAACGGCTGAACCAAGACCACAGCGGTATTCGCGCGATCTGCTTCATTCATTTCATTCACCAATTTCGAAGCTGCAAAAGCAGAGGCCAAAGGCGTGACCACTTTCGAGAATGTTATGGTTCGACTTCGTGTATTGAAATCATCAGTCTTCGCAATGGGCATTCTTCTTTCTTCCCAAGAACGGAAAAATATTCCTGCTTCATGAATGGGATTGTTCACGTAATAGGCATCGGCATCGAAACGGAAAAACACTTTTCCTGTTTTGTGAAGACGCATCACCCACTTCTCTTCAGCCTTCGAAAAGGCTGTTATTCCAACAAAATAAATTGAATCTGCATTCGAAGGGAAATTCACTTCCACCTTCTCCTCTGCCATGGCTCTGTTGAGTCTTGCGTAACTGAAAGCATGCTGCTGGTTCTGCAATTCAACAAAACGATGATAAACTTTTCCAAGGTCAAGCCAGAAATCTGCGTAATCTTCTTGCGCATCGGTTAACGGTTGAATGCCGAAACTCCAATTTTCAATATCCTTAACATCTTTCAAATTCTTGAACACTTCGCCCGGATTGGCCAAAGCCACATCTATGTCGTTGAAATCGTCGAGCGCCATGCTTCCCCATTTCATGAAAACCTCAAATGAATCGGGTGATTCCACCACTTCGGTGTAGGCGCGATATAGCAACAGAAGTAAACTTAATTTCTCTTCAGTTCTTTCTTTCACAACAGATTTAACAAACTGCGGAAGCAGCATGAGCTGTGGCGTAAGGAAAGCCGAACCTAAAATTTCAAACAGAAATTTTTTCAAAAAAACTTTCGAGCGATTGCTTGGAAGCACAACAACTATCCGGTGTAAATCTTTCCCGTGTTTGTCAATTAATTCTTGAGCTATTCGCTTTAAAAAAAGTTCTTCTGAATTTGTTTGCATATTCGCAGTATGGATTTCCCAAAGTTTCTAAAATTTCCAGAAGGAAAACGCATTGTTCAAATCTTTTCCTCAACAACTTTTGAAGAAGTGGTGGTTATGGGCACTTCTTACTTCATTCACACCAACAATGCTGTAACGCATGCCGACCGCATTTACGTTTTGGATCTCTTGGAATGCGGAAATGACGCTTTGTTCATTTCGGAAGAAGAATACAACGCACTCAAAGCAAGCATTTCTTACAACTATAAATTGAAATCCATTTGAACATTCCCGTGTTCGAATTACGCTTTGCCGACCTGAAAGCTATTTCCATTCCTTTCATTACTTTACTTCATGAAACTTCAGTTTGAAAAAAATGTGGACTTGTTGGCGCACAACACGTTCAGCATTTCAGTAATAGCTAAAGAATTTGCGCGCATAGACCAGCCACAGCAAGTGCAAGAGGCGTTGGAATACGTGCGTCAGAGCAAAAGCAATCACTTGGTTCTTGGCGGTGGAAGCAATATTCTTTTCACGCAAGATGTCGATGCTATTGTTCTTCAAAACAGATTATTCGGAATTGAATTGGAGAAGGAAGACGATATGCATGTTTATGTGCGCGTTGCCGCAGGAGAAAACTGGCACAACTTCGTGTTGCACTGCATTCGGAACAAATGGGCCGGGGTGGAAAATCTCTCCCTTATTCCTGGATGCGTGGGCGCAAGCCCTATGCAGAACATTGGCGCCTATGGCGTGGAAATGAGTAGCGTATTGAATTATGTTGAAGCCATAAACATTCACACTTCCGAAAAACACACATTCTCTTTGAACGACTGCGAATTGGGGTACCGCGAAAGTATTTTCAAGCGGAAAGAAAAAGGCAATTGGTTCATTACGCATGTGGGCTTCAAACTGAACAAGCGTCCTGTTTTCCATATTGAATACGGCGCCATTGCAGACGAATTAGATAAGATGGAAATTGATACGTTAAGCATTAAGCACATCAGTCAGGCCGTTATCGCCATTCGATCATCAAAACTACCTGACCCGAAAGTCTTGGGCAATGCAGGGAGCTTCTTCAAAAACCCAACGGTAGATCTTTCAGTCCTTCGCGCCATTCAAGAGCACGACGAGAAAGTTCCGTTTTATCCGGTCGATGAAAACACGGTTAAAATACCCGCTGGATATATGATTGAACATGCCGGTTGGAAAGGCAAGCGCCTTGGAAACTGCGGTGTGCATGAAAAACAAGCCTTAGTTCTGGTAAATTACGGCGGTGCAACTGGACACGAACTCTATTCGCTGAGCACAGCCGTTATGACCGATGTCAAGAATAAATACGGCATCGAATTGGAGCGCGAAGTAAATGTGTGGTAACTTTGCACCTCATTATAAAACCCAACTATTTTGAGCACAATCAGATTTAAAACAGCAGGCACGCCATTTTTCGATCATTTGAAGAACGGAGTAGATTCATATTTCAACGCTACACGTCGCAACAGATGGGGCAACGGGCTGATTTATATTAAAGCTATTGTCTTACTAACGAGCTTTTTCACCCTCTACATTTCACTTGTTTTCGGAAGTCTTTCTATCTGGATGAACATTGGCGCTTGCGTGCTTTTGGGGCTAACCTTGGCTGGGATTGGATTCAACTTGATGCATGATGGTGCGCACGGTAGTTTTTCAGACAAGAAATGGTTGAATGAAATCATGGCTCACACCCTTAACATGGTGGGCGGTGATGTAAGTCTTTGGAAAACGAAACACAACGTCATTCACCACTCATTCACGAACATTGAAGGTCACGACGACGATATTAACATTCAGCCTATGATGCGCACGAATGAGAATCAGCCGCGTTACAAGATTCACCGCTTTCAGCATATCTATGGATATATTCTTTACTGTTTAACTTACATCTCTTGGGTATGGATCGACGATGTGAAGAAATATAGAACCCAACAAGTGGGTATTACTAAACTGAAAAAGTTCACCTTCATCAATCACTTTACTTTTTGGGCGACGAAGGTGAGCTACGTTGCAACGTTTATAGTTCTTCCTATTATTTTCAAAGGATTGTTGGCTGCCATTTTAGGATACTTAATTGTCTCTATGGTAACTGGAATTGTTATCGCCGTTGTGTTTCAATTGGCACACGTGGTTGAGTCTGTTTCATTCAATAACCCTGAGGACACCAACGGAATAATTGAAGAAGAATGGGCCATCCACCAGATTAACACCACTAGCAACTTTGCAACGAAGAACCCTTTGGTGTCTTGGTTTACAGGCGGATTGAATTACCAGGTGGAGCACCATTTGTTCCCACGTATTTCACACGTTCACTACCCGGCGTTGAATAAAATCGTTCGCGAAACCTGTGAGAAATTCGGTGTTCAATATCATGAATACGGAACGGTCATTGCTGCGGTGAGATCACACACACGTCACTTGAAGACCATGGGAATTGCCGACTAAAACGTTGCGCAAGGAATAATTCTTCTCTTCACTTTTCGCATGTTTCTGTTATTTGCCCACAAGTAGGTGAAGCTGATTTCATGTGAACCACCGGTGTTTCCCAAAGCAAGCTGAGAAGTTGTAATGTCATAGCTGTATCCAACCTTATACTTACCTGTTTGAAAGCCAATCAGTGCAGAAAATGAGTCTCTGTTCGGATGTTGGTATTGATTCGATTTAATTGGAAGTCCGCGGTACCAAATTCCCAATACAACGGGATTCAATTCAGTATAAAGACCAATGTCAAGCTGATCGAATTTTCCCTGAGCCTGGTAATTGAATGCAAGAACCATGTCCTTTCCAACTTTAGAATAGTAATTCGATTTAATCTTCTTTCTAACTCCGCCGTGCACGGAAAGACGTGTTGGAATAATTTCAGTCGTAGCGTTGTAAATAGCTTCATTAGGCTTATTCATATGAAAAACGGAAACACCCATCCAAGCTTTGGCTGAATAAAGCAAAGCGCCTGCAGACGCATCGAAATACTTTGCAGGACCGTATGAAATGGCTTCATAACTCGGATCTCCATCGCGTATCATTTGATCGTAAAATACTAAATTTCCAAAATCCAATGTCTTATTCACGAATCCCAATTGCAAAGCCGGGCGGAAAAACACTCCGCGTTTCACCTTCACTTCATATGCATATTGCAATTGGATCGAAGAGGTTTTCAAACTTCCAGTTCCCAACTTATCACTTCCTACAATAATTCCGAATCCGCTGTTGATGGAAGAAGCGTAATGATCGTAAGCGAAACGATAAGACTTGAATCCACCGGGAATTAAGGACCACTGATTGCGGTACAAGGAACTAAATCTACTTTGCGCAGAAGCACCTGCAAATGCTGGATTCAAGAGCGTTGGTGCTGCATAAAACTGCGTGTACTGTTGATCTTGAGCAACGGCATTCACTTCTAGCAATAGCACTACTGCGAAGAAAATATATCTGATTTTCATTGTGTCTTTCATCGCGCTAAAAGTGTTAAATCTCCAGTCATGATTTTACTTGTTCCATTCGAAAACGTAACCGATACTTTCCAGGCATAGACATCTTCCTTGCTCAATACGCCTCGGTAATAGCCGTCCCATCCGCGATGTATATCGTTCGTTTCAAAAATTTGTTCTCCCCACTTATTGAAGATTTGAAGTTCGTACAGAACCACTCCTTTGTGAAGAGGACAAAAGATATCGTTGGTATATCCGTACGGATCGTAATAGCCATCGCTTGGCCCGCTTGTTTTGGGTGTGAAGGCATTTGGATATTCCAAATAACCATCACCGTATGCAAAGACAACATCTACAAGTGTCAATGTATCTGGACAGTTGAATTGATTGTTTGCAATCAACTGAATGCTGTACACGCCTTCAACATCATAGAAATGCTTCGGGCTAATTTCATTACTCACAATTCCGTCACCGAATGACCATTCGAATATTGTTGCATTGTCACTTGCATTCTGACATAAAATCGGCTGATCTGGAACAACGACTTGATGCGGATTAACCGTGAAAGAAGCCACAGCGTTAGCGTGCACAATAAATAGATTCGTGAGTTCCAATGTATCATTCGTTCCATCGAAACCATGAACCACCAAAGTCGCTCCGAAAACTCCTGTTTGGTAAAACGTATAAACAGGATTGTCAGAAGTTGTGTATCCGCCATCGCTGAAGAACCACTCGTAACTATCTGCGTATTGGGAAAGATTGCTCAACGTCACAGTTAAAGGAACACAGCCTTCGCCATTTCCTTCAAACAAAGCAACAGGAGCAGGAGGAATTATGGTAATGCTTTGCGCGGTGGTATCGGTGCACAATCCTTCATTCACGATTAATTCAATGTTGTAAGTGCCCCAAGATGGAAACACATGACTACCTGGATTAGAGACGTAATACTCACTTCCATCCTCCAATGTCCAGTTGTAACCAAGATTCGTCCCGATGGAATTTTCCTGAAAGGTTACGCTGTTGCTCGGCCAGGTCTGAACCAAGGGTGTTACTGTGAAAGCCGCGGTTGGAAAAGGATGAACAATTACCCAAAAATCAGTTGTCACTTCACAACCATAAATATTAGTCGCTGTTAAACTAACCACAAATGTTGTGTCAAACGGGTACGGATTGTAAAAATCTCCTTGCTCGTTAAAGCTTGTACTTGTGTCTCCGTTTCCTAAATTCCAGAAGTATGAAGTTGCACCCGCACTCTGATTATCGAAAACAACTTCGACCGGATTGCATCCTGAAACAATGACATCAGCATCGGCAACCACTTGCGGAAGAACGGTTACTTGATCGGCCCAAACATCGGTGCAGCCATTCGGAGCTTCTACAGTTAACGTAATTTGATACGTCTGAGGCTGATCAGATAAATTGAAATACGTATGTGTGTGCTGCGCTGCAGAAGTGGTTGAATTCAATGCGTCGCCATATTCCCATGAATATGCATTTGCTCCTTGTGATGCGTTGGCTAAATCAACATTCAAAGGGTAACAACCATAAACTGTATCTATGGCTGCAATAGCGGTCGGAGAATACAAGACAGCCAGCGGGTGACTAACACTATCAGAACATCCAAACACACTGGTAGAAATCAGCGACACGGTGTAATTCAAATCTTGAAGACTATTGTTGGAATACAAGTGATACGGATTGAAGGCATTTGAATAAAATCCATCACCGAATGTCCATTCGGCCGAAGTGCCAAGGGTAGACGTATTGTTGAACTGCGCTTGAACAACCGCACAGGCTGCGCCTGTCCATGAGAAACTTGCCGTAACGGAAGGATAAATTGTAATTTGAACAGTATCTATACTTGAACAAGTGCTTACTTGATTCGCTTGCAATACTGCTGCGTAAGTTACTGGTTGAGCGGTGTTGTTTACATACAAGAAATCGTGGGTTGCCGCAGTAGTTGTGCTCGTTTGTCCGTTTCCATAATTCCAATTGTAGCTTAGAGCATATTGAGAATTATTCTGGAAGGTGACATTCAACGGTGAACACCCGCTGTATTGCTGCGTTGACAGATTTGAAATTGCCTGAGGATTTACTGTAACATTGAATGAAATACTGTCAGCGCAACCGAAACTGTTTTCAACATAACAGGTCACTGTGAAATTTTGTACCGACAGGGAATTATTCACATACGTATGGGTTGGAGAAGTGCTGATGGAAGTAGTCCCATCGCCGAAATTCCAGAAATAAGAAGAACCTCCCGGCATGTATGGCGTTTGCAGTGTAAAGGGCGAACAACCAACAACAATTGGCATCGCCCATTGTAAGTCCAGCGAAGGACTTACTTGTACTGCCACGCTTGCGCTATCAGAACATCCCTGAGTAGACGTCACGGTTAACTCTGTTTCAAACGTATTCAACACACCATTGATATTGTAGAAAGTATGTGAAACGTTTTCTGAATTCGCAGAGAGTCCATCACCGAAACTCCAATCAAACTGATTTCCATTCAAAGATGTGTTTTGAAAATCGACTTGAAGTGGACTGCATCCCGCTATTTCAGAATATGCGAATGACGCATTCACTTCTGGATAAACATGAACGAAATAAGTTTCTGCATCGGTACAACCATACATAGAAGTTCCTACCAAATGAACGGTATAATCCACAGTGCTGCCTGAAAGGTTTTCATAAGTATAGGAAGGGTTTGCGACGCTGGACACATCACCATTTCCGAAGCTCCATGCGTAATTAGAAACACCCGGGAAAAACGGCGCTTCAAACGTGAAAGGCGAACACCCTGAAACCGTTGGATTGAACAATGGGAAAATCAACGGAGGATAAATCAAGACCTCGTTGCTAACGGTATCCGCACAACCACCAATAGAAGAAGCAATCAAACTTACATTCCATGTATTCGGAACGCCGGTGGCGTTAGTATACAAATGCGATCCATTCAACCCTGTTGAACTACTACCATCGCCATAATTCCAAACATACGACGTCGCATTTGTAGAGGTATTCGCAAACCCAATCGTTATCGGCGCACATCCGTCAACGTCAGTTTGCGAAAAAGATGCATGCGGTTGGGGGTAAACAGTAACCGGAAAAGTAATGCTGTCGAAGCAACCGAATGCCGATTCACCTAAGAGTGATACAGTAAAATTCTGAGTTGCATTCGTAGAGTTATTGTACGTGTGAACCGGTGAAATAAGTGATGAAATAAATCCATCACCGAAGTTCCATGAAAACCCTTGAATACCTCCTACGGCCGGCATTTGAGCGCTAAACGGAGAACATCCTTCCAACGTTGTAAATGGAAGTTGAATATCCAAAATTGGATATATTGGAAGCGCCAATGTCGCAGTATCCAAACATCCCCCACTCGAATAAGCTACTAACGTTACATCGTACCACCACAAAAATCCACTGTTATTGTTGTAGGCGTGATTCGGATCTTCAACAATCGATGTTGCGCCATCGCCAAAATTCCAAGCGTAAGAAGTGGCGCCCAACGATAAACTATTAAACTCAACAGGTGCTGATGAACAACCCAATTCATTGTTTGCGATTTCGAAATTCGCCACAGCACCGCCTAACACAGTAACAACACTACTCTGTGTGTTAGTGCATCCAAATTCATTGATGGCAGTAAGGACAACGTTGTACGGCAAATTGTATATCGTGTTGTTTCCAAACACATGCAATTCATTTGTGTTGGTTGAAAGAGGACCATCGTTGAAGTTCCATGAATAAGAGGTCGCTCCCTGAGAAGCGTTGGTGAATGCGACTTCCAAAGGTTGACAACCAGAAACAACATCTTGCGTAAACGAAGCCGTTGGATTCGGATGAACTGTAATATTCCCTTGGGCACTCGCCGAACAATAAGGTGTACTAATGTTTAATGTAATTGGAAAGGTTCCTTCGGCTGCGTAGACATGTGTTGGCGTCAATTGGCTCGAAGTGCCGCCATCGCCAAACGTCCATTGAGCGCTCGTTATCGGGTTTCCAGGTGCAGTGACAGATATATTGGTGAAGATTGCATTAGCCCCGACACACGGACTTGTGACAGTAAACGCAGGAACAGGAGTTGCATAGACGTGCAAGACTTCAGTATCTGTCTTCGTGCAACCGTTTGCGCCGGTTACTAAAACCGAAACAGTATAGTTTCCAGGTGCAGTAATCGAAAGCGTATCTGGATTCTGTCCAGAGTACGTGCCGAATGCCCCCAAATTCCATTCAAATAAAATTCCCAAACTAGAGACTACATTCAACGCGGTTATAAGCGAATCGCACGCTTGCGCAGGTGATGCCGTAATGCTCGCTGTTGGACTTGGAAGAACAGTTACCACAACTGTTGCGGTATCGGCACAAGCACTGCCCCAACCGTTATTGAACACGCGATTACTAACTACAAAAGTTCCTGCAGTATTAAACGTGAAATTCACATTTCCACTTCCTAAATTCTGCCAGTTATTGTTGTTTCCGAAGTTCCATTGGTAAGATTGGTTTGTTCCGGTTGAACCTTGATAAAACGTCACCTGTCCTCCTGAGCAGATGGTATCCGTAGATGCAGAAATACTCGCAACCGGCGGAGGAACAATGTGAACGGTAATTGAGTCTTCAACCACACCACAATAACTGCTATCCGAAAGTGTGACAGTATAATCGCCTATCCCAGGAAATGCAATCGTTTGCGGAAGGGTTGGCGGCCAAGGCAACCACGCGGTCACTGAATCAACCCCTTGTCCCCAATAGTTTCCAAAGTTCCAACGCTCTTGACGTTGAAATGTATTTCCTTGATTCAAACAATTTCGAATCGATGTATTGTTGAAGGTGAATGCTGTATCTGGGAAACACTGCGTAATTGCAGAGGCTCCAATCTGCGCTTGGTCAAGTGTCCACACATTCACCGGATTGAACGTGGCAACCGAAGGATTTCCTTGAAGAATATTACAATAGTTTGAAGCCGTTAAAGAGACCGTGGTTTCGCAATTGATAGCGCTTGAACTGTTGTACAAATGACTTACCACTTCGTTAAAATTGGAGGCCCCAAATTCAATCGGAGGAGAACCATCACCAAAATTCCAAGTGAACTGTGTGGTTTCAGATACGTTTGTTGAAGAGTTTAAAAATTCTACAGCAGCCGGCGCACACACTTGTGTGGCAACATTTCCAGGAAGTTGAATAGAAGCATTAGTTGGCTGTTCCATAACCACTACTCCAACAATCGAACAACCAGTTCCCCCCTCAGTAACACTCACCACGAAAGTGTCAACCGCAGCAACGTAGGTGTGCTGAAGAACGGTTGGACTTGACCAGGTAACGCCTGTGGCTGCAGACGAACCATCGCCCCAATCTATGGTATAATTGTCCCAGGTTCCAGAGGGCTGAAGATTCAGTGAAAAATTTCCTCCTGAGCAACCAAACCAATAAGGCGTTGACACAAGGTTTCCATCATAATCGTAGACACTTGGACATTGCGCGCCAACATTGTTTAGCGCTGAACAAAATAATATTACGAGTAACGCTCTTCTCATGTGTGTATCCTACGAACTGAATTAAAAAAGGTTCGCACAAAGAGAAAAGTTTTTTCAACAAGAAATAGAAACCCCTCGCGAAGTTGTCGACAATTAACCTTCGGTAAGTTTCAGACTCTCTGCCATCTCAGCCACAGCGGGACAAACAAGCGTATTGCGAAAAGTAAGAGACATGATTTGCGTCATATTTTTCCGATCGGTATGCGGGTATTCGCGGCACGCCTTGGGCCTAACTTCATAGATGTTGCAACTATTGTCTTCCAAATTTAAGAACGAACAGGGACTTGAATTTAGCACCCAATCACGCATTTCATCCATATGCAAATACTTGTCTGTAAACTCTGCAACTCGCATTCCCAAGTGCTTTGCTATGCGTTCAATATCCACATCGCGAAAAATTGGACTGGTGGTTCTGCAACAATTCCCGCAGGTTAAGCAATCGGTCTTTGCAAAAACTTGCTTATGCAATGCATGAAAAACATCATCGATTTTTTTCTTCTTTGCTAAACGATTGAAGAGTTTCTTATTCTCTTTCACATTTTTTCGCGCTTCCTCTAAAAATCGTGTTTGCTTGTCATTCATGTGGATCAGAAAATACAGGGTTGTTTAGGAATGACGTATCTGTCAGACATTTTAAGAACGCAATTAAATCAGACTTAGATTGTGCGCTCAATTGCAATCCGCCTACTGTAAATTTCATGAACGGATCAATGGTGGCACTCGGTATTCCTCCGCTGTTGTAGTGATCTATTACTTGCTCCAACGTTGTAAATCTTCCGTCGTGCATGTAAGGACCTGATAATTCAACATTGCGCAAGGTAGGTGTTTTGAATTTCCCATTGTCGTAAACACTTCCTGTCACTGCGCCTCTTCCTAAGTCGCTGAACGTTGCGTCTAGTCCGTTATTGTGAAACAGATAGTCGCTCATTTGCATGCTCCCAAATCCGTGACAATGGAAACAATCCGCTCCAAAACTTCCACCAGGAACTTCATCCGGACTTCCACCTTCAGTCAGAAACAAATTGAAACCGTGCAATTCTTCAGGAGTAAATTGGTATTGCCCTATGCGTTGCTTATCGAATTTCGAATCTGAAGAAATCATCGTTCTTAAGAATGAAGCAATGGCCTTTACAATCTTTTCTTTGGTGACTTCCGCTGAACCATAGGCTTTGTAGAATAACGCGTCGTACATAGCATCCGCATCTATTTGCTCAACGGCATGATTCCAGTCTTCTGCCATTTCAATGGGATTTTCAACAGGCTCATAAATTTGATCTTCAAGTGTTACAGCCCTTCCATCCCAAAAATAAGTTGGCGACCAACCCATGTTTACTAAAGGCATAGCCTGACGAGTGCCTACTTCACCGTTGATTCCAACGGAATACTGACGCGGATCTGAAAATCCGTGCTCGGGCAAATGGCACGTTCCGCAAGACATCTGGTCATTGCCGCTCAATTTCTTTTCCCAAAATAAATAACGCCCCAAATTCACACCTTCCACCGTTAAAGGATTATCTGCAGGAATATCCATGGGAGGAAAAAACGGGGGGATAACCAAATTGTACGGGGTTGCATTTGGACCTTCAGGAGCCTCATGCGTGCAAGTCCACAAGAGACTTGCCAATGCAATAAGAAAAAAGAAAGTGAAACGCCGTGCGGTCATACCCCAAAAATACGCGAGAAAGAACAAACAAATTTATTTCATTCGCTAATCTTGCTCAGCCGCTAAGAATTTTTCATTCTGAACAAAATTCCAATCGGTTAAAGTTTCTAAAAACGCCACAAGCGCTCGCTCCTCTTCCGCGCTTAAATTCAATTTTCGAATTCTTGTTTCCCGCGTTGCGCCTTGCCCACCACCTTCGTTATAAAATGAAACTACCTCTTCCAACGAACTCATAGAACCGTTGTGCATGTATGGCGCTGTTAATTCGATATTACGCAAGGTGGGGGTCTTGAATTTTCCACGGTCAGATGCTAAATAGGTTCTGCGCTCCAAACCAATATCAGAATCTTCAAAGCCTAAACTGTAAAACTGATAATCGGTAAAAAACGGCCCCGCATGACAACTGCTGCATTGCGTGCGTTCAGAAAAAAACAATGCCATTCCTTGTTTTTCCAATTCCGAGTAATCGTTCGAATTCAAAAAATAATATCGATCGAATTTTGAATCACCACTGATTAAAGCACGCTCGAAGCAAGCCAAGGCGCGCGTTATCGCAAACGCATCCAATTCCCTTCCGTATGCTGCTTTGCTCAATGCCGAATAATTCTCACTAGACTTCAATCGATCGATGAGCTCTTCCATGCTCAACGACAATTCATGTTTTTCATGAATGGGTCCGAGCGCTTGCAATTCCAATGTTGGCACTCCACCTTCGCTCATGAAATAAGGAGACCAAGCTAAATTGGCGAGTGTTGGTGCGTTGCGAGCAAATTCATTTTCATGGAAGGAAGAAACTGCTCTTCCATCGGTGAAGGCCGCAGGCAAGCGGTGACAAGAGGCGCAGGAAAGGTCTTCGTTCTTCGACAACTTAACTTCATAAAATAATTTCTTTCCTAATTCGAATCGAAGATGCGTGGGTTCATTCCCTTCTGGAAAATTTATTTGTGGAAAATAATGCGGTTGTTTGAATGAAATCGCCCTGTCCTTTAATCCTTCTTCGGCACAGCCTGAAAGGATTCCTGACAAGAAAACACAAAAAATTAATTTCTTCATTGAAGATGAAACGCTGAAACAAAGTTGTTCGTTACGCGCTCTGCCAAAGGAAAATTAGACGTCGTGTGCGTAAGGTTGTCAATAGACAAATCAATTGGATCAATAGGCCTGTTGAAGACACTGTCAATTGCAACTTCAATGTTGAAGGTACGCGCATCTCCTTCCGATAAACTCACATTTCCAGTATTGAAATGCAAGATGCGATACAACGGATCGTCTCCTGTATGATAAGAGTACGAATCCATCAATGGCGCATTCGGCGTACCTGTTAGCTCATACCTTCCTTCCACCTTCACAAAAATATATCCCGTGTTCCAGTACCAAAACATGCCATTGGAACCTTGCACACTCAGTGGATTGGAATTCTCGTACTGAGAAGGATCTACATTCTTATTCAGATTAGCAGGCACTCCTAGACCGAAAGAAAGTGAAGAAAACGCTTGCGGAGAGACGTTTAGTGAAAGCGTCTGCGGTTGCAGAAGAGTAAACATAAAAGCTTGTTTCAACAAGGTTGAGTCAGAACCGTTGTGGGCATAAATATTCGACAAATAAAACTGAATATTTTCTACGCGAAGCTGCTGTCCGAAGGAATTCGTGTACACGGAATCAATTGAAAGTGGCTGACCGTTATAGGTAGGAACAAATTTCAGATGCACTTTCGGTTTTGGAGCTTGCGGACTTTCTTCTCCACACGACGCGAGAAATAGAGCAAGCAAAACCACGAAGAAATAATTATTCACAATTTTCATTTTCATTGCTACATGGATTTACTTTCACTTCACAGATTAAAGATAACATTGAATTCGCATATTTGACTTTC
The DNA here is from genome assembly GCA_903932685.1 of uncultured Bacteroidota bacterium. Lineage (GTDB taxonomy): Bacteria > Bacteroidota > Bacteroidia > Flavobacteriales_D > Sanyastnellaceae > CAIZGX01. Next base: position 106,692 of record CAIZGX010000035.1, read on the forward strand.
TATTGATGGAAAATGAACCCTTTCTTGTATTAAAAAGTTCTGCGGGCAGCGGTAAGACTTATGCACTGGTTAGACACTTCCTTTTTCTAAGTTTAAAGAGCGAAGAGGCCTATGCCTACAGTCATATTCTCGCAATAACGTTCACCAATGCCGCAGCATCTGAAATGAAGGAGCGGGTGATGGAAAGACTGCATGAATTCACCTTTCCAAAAGCCTTGGAAGGAAAGAATGAATTGTTCAACGACATTCGGAAGGAACTCGATGTTTCTCCGATGATCTTGCAAGAGCGTGCGCGAAAAACTCTTTCGCACATGCTGCACAATTATTCGCGTTTGAGCATTAGCACCATTGATAGCTTTACGCACCGCATTGTACGGGCCTTCGCGAAAGACCTGCAGATACATCCCGACTTTTCCATTGAAATGGACACCGACAAGTTTTTAGAGCAATGTGTTGATGCCTGTCTCGATGAAGTTGGAGAAGACGCTGAATTAACGACATACTTGGAAAATTACGTCATGAGTAATTTCGAAGAGGAAGAAGATTGGAACGTTAAAAAAGGAATGATTGGCATTTCAAGACAACTGGTGAAGGAAGATGCGCGTAGCATTTTACAATTGTTCGAGCATATACACATCACCGATTATGACGCGATAAAAAAATCTTTTCAGAATAAGCTACAAGAACTAACTCAAGAACTTTTTGAACGAATAGACAACGTCTTCGAAAAGATTGAAGAGAATAATCTCACCCTTCAGGATTTTTTCAGCAACGGGAGCGGAACGCTTACCTATTTAAGAAAAATAAGATCTGGGAAATTCGAATTACCCGGCGCTAATCTCCACAAGGTGCTCGTAAAAGGTTGGGGCAAACCCAAGCAAGCGCAAGTGGAGGCCCTTAATCCGATGCTCAATGAAACTGCAGAGTATGTTATTGAGTGGGTTTCGGGAAACAACAAGCACGACTTCACTAGAATCAGCAAAATACTTCCACGCATATTCACCACTGGGCTACTAAGCAAGTTGAATGAAGTGAGTCAGCGCATTAAAACAGAAGAAAATCTGTTGCTTATTTCAGACTTTCATGCCATTGTTTCCGCTGTGGTTCAAGAAAGCACCGCTCCGTTTATATACGAGCGTGCAGGTGAACGTTATCAGCACATTCTTATAGATGAGTTTCAAGATACTTCTGAGATGCAATGGAAGAATTTCCTTCCACTTTTCGAAAATGCAATAGCACAAGGAAATTTCAATTTGGTGGTTGGAGATGGAAAGCAGAGTATTTATCGTTGGAGAAATGGGAATGTTGAACAATTCGTTCGTCTTCCGAAATTATATGAGGGTGCTCCGGCTAGCATGCAACACTTGTTGAACGATGCGTACAAAGAAGAAGTGTTGAATACAAATAGAAGAAGTGGAAAAGCCATCATTGAATTCAACAACACCCTTTTCGGTGCGCTGAAAGAAAAACTCGGGCCACTTCAAGATGTGTACGACCAGCACGAGCAAGAATGCAGCAAAAAACACCCCGGTTATGTGGAAGTTCAGACCACTATAGTCGACAGAAAGGATCCAAGTGATTTGCACATGCTGAATGGCATTGTAAATGCCATTCGTGAGTGCAAAGCAGACGGATATGAATGGGGCGACATTGCTATTCTAACGCGGAAAGGCAAATCGGAATCAACAAAAATTTCAGAATTCATTCTTCAACAAACTGAAAAAATTCCATTGACAACGGAAGACAGTTTCTTGGTTCAAAATTCCAACGAAGTACAGCTGCTTATGGCGTGTATCAACTACTTCGGAAAAGAAACTGAAAATTTTTATCGATTCAATTTAATTCGTAGAATATGCGATGTGTTTCCAGATAAATTCAACTACAGTGAAATTATTTCAACGTATATAGAGCAGTTGGAAAGAGGGAAACTTCGTTTTAAAGTGAATGAATTTCTAGATGATAATTATCCTGGGCTTCGAAACATTGTAAAAGAGAATGCTCACCCTTTCGAGTGTATTCAAGAATTGATTCGCTATTTCCAATTGCCTTTTGATGTGTATTTGGAATTCTTCGAAAATCAATTGCTTCAACTTTCACACAGAAACGGAATGGGATTTTCAGAGATGACCGATTGGTGGAACGACAACCGCGGTAAGCTTTACATTCAAAGTGGCTCGCAACAAAATGCCGTTCGCATATTAACCATTCACAAGAGTAAAGGGCTTCAATTTCCAGTTGTGATCTTTCCTAAATTCGATACGAAACACCCGAATCAGACGCTTTGGGTGAACGCGCCAAATGTCCACCCCGGCTATACCAAAGGACTCATCAACTTCACACCCAGCAAGGCTCCCAAGGAAGATGATCCAGAAGAAATTCGAACAGAGAACAATAAAATTTTGCTCGACGACATGAACCTACTTTACGTAGCGCTCACTCGTCCGGAAGACCGCTTGTACTTCCTAACCGAAAGCAAACCGTCTTCAACGAATAGCGCATTAAACACGTATCTCTACGAATACTTCAACACCCATCACGCAGGTTTGAATAAATTTCAATTTGGAGAAAAAGTGAAACACGTGAAAGAGGAAAAAGCAGAAGAAAAAGCAATTGCTCTTTTAGATGGTACGCGACTCAATGCCGTGCAGCCTGACTTCCGCATGCGTGAAACGAAACGCAAAGACATGGAAGGAAAAGAAGCCCTTGTCATGGGAAACCACTTGCACGCTTGTCTTTCAACCCTCAATCACCTGAGCACTTGGGAAGAATCTTTGTCGAATTACCTCTTCGAACACACAGAGCTTCAACAAAAAGAAAAAGAAGTGCTCTCCAATCAGGTGAAAGAAACTTTGAGCCACGATTCCTTTCAGCAAATATTTAATACAGTTGATGAAGTACTCACCGAGCATGACATTCAGGTGAACGTGCGCGAAGTGGCTCGTCCAGATCGAATTCATTTGGGGACGGACTATGTTGAAGTGTATGACTTCAAAACAGGCGCAGAAATGGACAAGCATTTTCAACAAGTGAAGAGCTACATGTCTGCGCTACAAGCCGCAACGGATAAGACTGTTAGAGGATATCTTGCTTACACCAAAACGGGAACGTTGAAGGAAGTTGTGCTCTAATTATTTAGCGCACAAGGCTTCAATCTCTTCCACTTCCAACGGGAAATTCGCGAATAAATCACGGTTTCCGTTTTCAGTAATCACTATGTTGTTCTCTAAACGAATACCTAGATTTTCTTCCGGAATATAAATGCCCGGTTCAACGGTAAAGACATTTCCAACTTCAATGGGTTTGTTCCAATTTCCAACATCGTGAACATCTAATCCCAAGAAGTGAGAAGTTCCGTGCATGAAATATTTCTTGTATGCTGGCCAAGACGGATTTTGATTCTTCACGTCTTCTTCCGAAATCAAATTCAATTTCAACAATTCAACCGTCATCATCTCGCCTACTGCCACGTGGTATTCAGACATGATCACACCTGGCTTCAAATAAGCCGTGGATTGTTTCATTACCGAAAGAACTGCGTTGTATACGTTTTTCTGGCGCTCTGTGAATTTTCCACTCACAGGCAAACAACGCGTCATATCTGCAGCGTAATTACCATACTCGGCACCTACATCTAGCAAAATAACGTCGCCTTCTTTGCACGGCTTGTCGTTGTCTATGTAATGAAGCACACAAGCACTTTCGCCCGAAGCGATAATTGGCGTGTAAGCAAATCCACGTGAGCCGCTACTCAAAAACTCGTGAGCGAATTCCGCTTCAATGAGGTATTCCATAACACCTGGACGGATCATTTTCATGACACGCAACAAACCGTTATGCGTAATGTCGACAGCCTTTTGAATTTGAGCAATTTCCTCTCCGTCTTTGACAGCGCGTAAAGCGTGCATGATAGGAGCTGAACGGTCTATGGTGTGATGAGGGTATTTCTCGCGGAACCATTTCGACAAGCGCATTTCACGAGTCTCCACTTCTATGGTAGCTCGCGAATGCTCGTTGCTATTCAAGTAAACGCAAGCAGCTTCGCCGATAATAGTATGAAGAGTTTTTTCGAATTCAGAACTCCAATAAATGGTTGTAACACCCGTGCGATCTTTGGCTTGAGCTTTATTCAATTTCGATCCTTCCCAAACAGCAATGTGATCATTCGTTTCGCGAACAAAGAGCATTTCTTTATGCGCCGGATTTGTAGCATCTGGAAACAGAATCAACATGGTTTCTTCTTGATCTACACCCGTCAAATAAAAAATATCGCTGTGTTGTTTGAACGGCAAAGTACCATCGGCACTCGTTGGATAAATATCGTTACTCGTAAAAATAGCCAAGCCCTTCTCTTCCATGCGAGAAGCAAAGCGTTTGCGGTTGTTTGAATAATGTGTTGAAGAAAGAGCTGTGTAGCGCATAAAAACTTGTTTATGCCATAAAGGTACAAAGCCTATTGAACAGCAGGAGTTGATTTTTCCTTTTTCTTATTGAATTCCCACTTGTACCCCGTGAGAATAACAAAATCCATATCCGCATTCGAAAGATCGCGCTGTACCAAATACCCGACAGATAAGGCATTCGACTTATCTAGCTTATACTTTAAAGACACTTGGCTTCGCCAATTCGAGTTTTCCAATGTAATTGGAAGGAAGAACAATTCATGACTCACTTGAAAAGTTAATTTTTCCGACTTTGAATATTCTAAAGTAAACTTCTCTCGCCAAATAGATTTAATATCAATCTCTGAGGTAATAGCACGAGATATTTGACAGCGCGTTGTTGATGAAAATTTAAATTTTTTATAGGGGAAAATCACTTGGGCTCCCAAAGACCATCTCTTTCTAACGTTGAACCAATCTTCTTCTCTCTTTGCCCCCACTCGATATTCCAGAGAAGTTGTCAGGTATTTACTCCATTTTTTATCGGTTCCAAAATCAGAAAAAACGTTACTCACTTGTGAGGCGTTTTCGTTAAATCGAATTTCAGGGTTTATGCGTAAGGACCAATCTTTAAATATTTTCGGGTCTTTCCTCGGAGTCAAATCTTTGATGTCACTCGAAAAAGAGAACGTATTCCACATGCCTGCATCGTTTACATTCTGAGCAGAGGCAAGCGATGCGAGAAATAAGAAAATTCCCAACGCTGCATTACGGCGTATCATAAATGGTTAAATCTGATATAACCGCATGATCTTCATTGTCTGTAAGTTCCACTTCCTTTAGTACAACCATTTTCATGGGATCTGAAGCTGGAGGGTTTTGTCCTAATGTATCTCTGCTGTAGGTGTAAACTGTGTATTTGCCCTTCCTCAAATTTCTAAACTCATAATTACCATTGTAATCCGACATGACTTTATCGTCTGGAGAAACATGTTCTCCGTAAACGATATAGACTTCGACATCTGCAGCAGGCACGGTGTATATTGCCGTAGCCGGATTGGTTAAAACAACACGAAACTCTTTCAATATAGTTCCGGAAATAGTGCCCGCCCCTCCTGTGCCAGGATCCTTCGTACACGCCGCAAACACGGTTGTAACGATTAACAAGAAAATTATTTTTTTCATTATCCTAAATTGTGATAGACTGCTAGAACATCTTCGTCGGCCTCAATCTTTTCAATCAATTCCAAAATCTCATCTGTTTGCTCTTCAGTAATCTCCGCGTAGGTATTTGGAATTCTCTCCAATCCAGCTTTAGTTGGAACAATTCCGCGGTCTTCTAAAGCCTTCTGCATATTTCCAAAATCTGAAAACACGGTATAAACAACCATTTCATTCTCCTCCTGCTCTGAACTATCAAGACCATGATCAATCAATTCCAATTCCAATTCTTCCCATGAAGGAATTTGATCCATAGCCAATCTGAATACCCCTTTGCGCTCAAAAATGAAAGACAATGATCCGCTGTTTCCCATGAGGCCACCGCTTCTATTAAAATACAAACGAATGTTTGCGACAGTTCTTGTTGGGTTATCGGTAGCTGTTTCGACCAAGATTGGAATTCCGTATGGACCATACCCCTCGTAAACCACCTCTTCGTAGTTGCTGGCATCTTTACTAGAAGCCCTCTTGATTGCGGCATCTACTCGATCTTTCGGCATGTTAACACCTTTCGCATTTGCTACACATTGACGCAAACGTGGGTTGTAAGACGGATCTGGTCCACCCGCCTTAACGGCCATTGCTATTTCCTTTCCTATACGCGTAAAGGCTTTCGCCATACGGTCATAGCGCGCGAACATCTTGTGCTTACGCTTTTCAAACATTCTTCCCATGTGGTAAATCTATTTTTGGTCCTTGCGGACAAGACAAAAATACAACTTATGCTGCTCCTAAAATACGCAGATGGCTAATGTGTGCCTGAACGGCAGATAATACATTCGGATATTCTTGGTATTCCAAGCCAAATTCTTTGCACGTATCTCGAACAATTTCGCTAATTGCCGGATAATGTATATGACTTATTCTTGGAAAAAGATGATGCTCTACCTGGAAATTCAATCCCCCCGTTAACCAGGAAACAACCTTGTTTTTCGTAGCAAAATTCGCCGTGGTATTCAATTGATGAACGGCCCATTCATCTTTCAACGTTCGACCTTGAGTCTCTGGCAAATGAAAAGATCTTCCTTCAACAATGTGAGCCAATTGAAATACAACTGCGATAATCCAGCCCGTGACAAAAAGCATTACACCGTATCCAATGAGTGCTTTCAACCAACCAACTACCAGCAAAGGAATAATGAAAAACACAACAAAATAAAAAACCTTGCTCCCCCAAAATATAATGTGTTCATTGCGCGGAATTTTACGAATAGGCGTCTCACCTATTTTTCGGGTGAAATACTTATTGAAATCCTTCACATATACCCACAAAAAGTAGGTCGTTCCATAGATTAATGCCCAATAAATGTGTTGATATTTATGGAACCAATACTTCTTTTGTTGCTCGTTTACACGTAAGAAAGGTTCTACATCAATATCCTCATCGACCCCATGAACGTTGGTGTACACATGATGAAGTTGATTGTGTTTCAACTTCCATAAAAAAACATTTCCTCCAATAATGTTCAACGAATAGCCCATCATTTGGTTCACCCAAGACTTGGAAGAGAAACTTCCATGAGCACTGTCGTGCATAAGATTAAAGCCAATGGCCGCGAAAACCATTCCCAATAATGCCCACAAAATAACTTGCGCACCCCACGATTGAAAAAACAACAGAGAAGCATATACCACGGCTATAGCAACCAA
>CAIZGX010000036.1 GCA_903932685.1 uncultured Bacteroidota bacterium
CACAATACAAGTACAAAATCCAGCTGCCATAGTTTTACTTGTATCCTTTGCAAAATACGATCTAAATCCGCGACGACTAATAAGATCATCTTCGCCGAAAGAAGTAAACTTCAGTTTGTTACGAGCCATAGCCATATCTTTGTTTTTGTTATCAAAAAAGGTAAATGCATCCTGCGCAGATATATTTGCTGCACTCAAAATATCAGTCAAAAAAGAGAGGGGTGTTTTTGAACTATGAGTCTTTCTTCTTGCAATACCGGCGGTAGATTTACTTGGTTGTGAAGTTTCCTTTTTTTTTAACAACAAAAGTTTTTCACGGATCATTTTCTCACATGCTTTAACATCACGGCCTATTGTTGGTGAAATGACAGCTGCTATTGGCGAGCTTTCAGCTGCTCCGATTTTTTCAAAAACTTCTATTGGCGACGAGATAATTGCTAAGCCTTCAGCTGCTCCGGTTTTTTCAAAAACTTCTGTTGGCGACGAGATAATTGCTAAGCCTTCAGCTGCTCCGGTTTTTTCAAAAACTTCTGTTGGCGACGAGATAATTGCTGAGCCTTCAGCTGCTCCGGTTTTTTCAAAAACTTCTGTTGGCGACGAGATAATTGCTGAGCCTTCAGCTGCTGTAGCTTTTCCGATAAATGGTATTGTCGACGAGATAATTGCTGAGCCTTCAGCTGCTCCAGCTTTCCAATCGAAAGGATTATCTGAAGCAAAGAATTCCTTCAGTGACGGTACGATAACATTTTGTTTCATTTCTTTAGTTATTGTTCCAAAAGTAAAGCAGTTGGTTTGTATGGATTGTAAAAGTTGGTGGTTTTCTGCATGCTGTAATTCTTGAAGGATAGATGTATTACTTGAATAAGGACGAGCGCATTCCAACACCGCATCATGTATTTGATTCCAAAATATTCCTTTCTTATATGCAAGCTTTAAAAATACAATCCAAAAAAAATCTTCTCTTTTGAAAAAGCCAGCTGCGTGTTTTAATATGTCCAATGAAGTTCCCTGCATGCTTAAATATTTGTATTTTTCGAAAAAATTCTCTTGTTCTAAGCATAAGCTGTCTCGAAGAAAACAGTACAAGACTTTCATGTTATTTGATACATGTTTGAAATAACTCTTTCTTTGAGCATAAGCCGGTCCATCAGTAAACCCATGCGATTCTTTATCAGATAGTATTTTTTTATCAAGACGTGTATTTGTTTCATCTACGATAATATCAATGAATTCTTTGAACTTTAAATCACTGTTTTTTCCTTTTAACTTAAGATTAATATGCGAAAGATACATCTCTAACAACAAAAACTCTTGTCCTTTTTGGTGTTTCTCATTGATCTGCAATTGCTCAAACAAGCGATTAAAAAAAGCCTCCGTTAATTTTTTCTGATGCAGTATTTCCGTTTCCTTCTCTTGATTATAAGGGACCATCATCATCGTGAAAGAAAGCGAGATAGCAAAATAATGTGAAACGTTGTAATGAACCTAACGATTCATAACGAATATGACTTGGACACCTTTTTTCAAAAAATCAAATTTATATACACACCAAAAGCAGTAGGTAGCAAAAATCAGCAAAAATCATGAATATGGAAACCTTGATTCAGAATATGGATCCAAATAAAATTGTAACACTTATCTTAAATAGTTCAGAGGAAGTTCAAGAAGCATTTGTAGAACGCTTTGAAAAAATTGCAAAGAATCTTTCAAAAAAGCGGAAAGTGCAAGAAGAGGAAGAGCAGAAAGAGCTAAAAGCAAATGAACTACAGATTACTCAGACGCGATTGTCACTTGAACAATTCAAAGAGCGTTTAAAACAGAAGCTATCAAATGATCGAATACAACAACTATTGAGGATGACAAAATGCAGAAAGTTATACAGATTTTTATATGGTGATACTTCCAAGATTGATGTGACCCAGGATGACATACTTGATCCGAAAGTTCAAGAAAAAGAAGGAAATTGGGATGAAAAAAGCTTTAGAGCAAGCCCAGAGGAATATGTTCAAATTTTCATTTCTATTTTGAAAAGAATCAATACACCAAAATCTCAAAGAGGTAAACGTGAGGGGTATGATGATCGCTGGAATTTCCATACCTTCACTGACATTTGTTGGAAAGTTGTAAACTTCGACACATTAAGTACCGGTATTCAAGAGCTAGTTTTTAAACAGGATACATGTCCTGTTAGCAGCTCTTATTCAATGGAGAATCTACTTAAGCCTAACCAACTTCGCAAGCTCTGTATCGATCATATAAAAGCTTTCTTTTTTTCAGTAGCGGAATTGGGAACGATAGAAATCGATGCTGCCATACAGAAGCAATTGGATGATGAATTTAAAGTTGTAGGTATCATCCTAATTTTCATCTCCAATTTCCTTATTAAATTTCATGTC
>CAIZGX010000037.1 GCA_903932685.1 uncultured Bacteroidota bacterium
ATCATGTAGTACATTTCACCTTTTAAGGTGCCTGGTTTTTTTACATTGATTTGTTGTTCGGCAGCATAGTGCGACTCAAACAAATAAACCGTTGATTCAAAGTTTTTGTCGAAAATTTCGTGAGGAACAGTTCCTTCAACGGCAGTACCGACGATTTTATAGTTTTTGGATGGTTCAATCACCATTTTTGTTGGGATTGGACCCGCATTCTCATCCGTTTTTTGTGAATATAAATGCCAACCATGTTCAATCTCCCCAGTGGCAATGACCGTACTTGATTTCGCGTTGTACTTGAATGTCCATTTCACATGATTTTGAGCATACATCATAGATGTAAAGGACAACAATAGTACTAAAAGGAGGCGTTTCATTTTCATTGAATGATTTCAGAGAATTCGAAATTACGAAACTTTTGGGACATAGCAGAGCAACATATGTTACCGAATCACCATGCTAGTCGCGCTTGAGCACTTACGGATTGATCTGCTCTAACTCCACTTTCAAATAGGAATTTGCCCGCCATGGCAATCATTGCAGCGTTATCTGTACAATAGGAGAATTTTGGAATGGATACTTTCCATCCGTCTTCCATTTTTGAACTCAAACGCTTGCGAAGTTCACTGTTTGCGGAAACACCGCCGGCAATCACCACGTAGTTTATGCCCGTTTCTTTAACAGCTTTCTCGATTTTATCCATCAAAATACTGACAATACTGTTTTGAATCGATGCGCAAAGGTCATTCAAATGTGTTTCTTTGAACTGTTTGTCCAGTTTCACCTGATCGCGAATGGTATATAAAATCGACGTTTTTAATCCACTGAAACTAAAGTTCAATCCTTCAATGCGTGGTTTGGAAAATTGAAAAGCATTGGTGTTTCCAAGTTGTGCATATTTGTCGATTAATGGTCCGCCTGGATAGGGAAGATTGAGCATTTTCGCTGCTTTGTCAAAGGCTTCTCCCGCGGCATCATCAATGGTATTTCCGAGGACTTCCATCTGTAATGGACTGTCCACACGAACAATTTGCGTGTGTCCGCCAGAAACGGTTAAACAGAGAAAGGGAAAACTCGGTTTCATTTCACTGGCATCATCGATGAAATGTGCCAAAATATGGGCTTTCATGTGGTGCACGGGAATCAAAGGTTTGTTTGTTGCAAGCGCCAATGCTTTGGCAAAGGATGTCCCGATAGTCAGTGAACCGAGGAGTCCTGGACCTTGAGTAAACGCAATCGCATCGATGTCTTCTAGCTGAATTCCTGCTTCGGAAAGTGCACTTGAAACAACTGGCACAATGTTTTCTTGATGGGCTCGCGAAGCAAGTTCGGGAACAACGCCACCAAATTGTTCGTGCACTGCCTGACCAGCGATAATATTAGATAAAATCTTATTTCCACGAAGAACCGCCGCTGAGGTATCGTCACAAGAAGATTCAATGCCAAGTATAATCGTGCCTTTCACTGCTAAAAGATTATTAAATTTGTAATGCTAATGGCAAAGGTACTTAAATTCTTGGGTCGTATATTCGGTATTGCAGTGGAATGGCTTTTGCTGTCCGTGTTGCTTCTTGCCTTTATAGTTCGTTTCCCAAGTGTTCAATCTTTTTTAGCTCGACAAGCAACGAGTTTTCTTTCCTCTGAACTTCATACTACGGTAAAAGTAGATCAACTTGAGATCGTTTTTCTGAATAAAATAGCATTAAAAGGATTGATGATCAAGGATTTGCAAAAGGACACCTTGATTTCGGTAGATGAGCTCCTAGTGACACTAGATGAACTGAAAATCTTTAAAAATGAATTTGTCCTCGATCAAATTTCATTGAAGAAAGGAAAGATCAATGTCCAGCGGGATAAAAAATCCGGTTCCTATAATTATGCTTTCCTTCAAGATTATTTCGGGAGTTCAGAAAAATCGACAAGCAAATCGAAACCAATAAAACTCGACCTGAATCGCGTTTCTTTGCGCGATTTTCACATCAAATACGATGACAATCGAAAATATACGATGCCATATGGGGTAGATTACGACCATTTGGAGTTGAAAAATGTTCAGCTATTGGCAAGTCATTTTAACATTCGTGGAAATGATGTAAGATTTAATTTAGACCGACTGAAATTTAAGGAGCGGGCGGGAATTCAGATCAATCAACTTTCCGCGCATGTGTCCATTCTTGAAAAAGGATTGCACTTGCGAAATTTCAAGGTGAAAACAGCACGAACGAATATTCATTTTCCAAAATTCAATTTTGATTTCAAGGAATGGGGTGCTTTCAATTCGTTTGACGATGAGGTGATTTTCGATGCCTTTCTTGCTCCAA
>CAIZGX010000038.1 GCA_903932685.1 uncultured Bacteroidota bacterium
AGCTGGTTCAGAGCATCTGCCTTACAAGCAGAGGGTCACTGGTTCGAACCCAGTAATTCCCACATCAAAAGCCCTCAATTGAGGGCTTTTTTTTACTTTATAGGTCACTGGTTCTCCCGATTACTATCGGGACGGTAATTCCCACATCAAAAGCCCTCAAATTGAGGGCTTTTTTTTATCGGAGTTGTTACCCGTTACAAATCTGTTCTACCCCAACGAAAACAAACGCCTCGCATTCGCACTAGTAAGTGCAGCTATTTCGTCGAACGTGAGTTCTAATGATTTGGCGATGAACTCAACCGTATGAGCAATGAACGCGGGTTCATTTCTCTTCCCGCGATGAGGCACTGGAGAGAGGTAAGGGGCATCTGTTTCAACGACTAGTTTGTTTAATGGGATTTTCTGGATGCTGCCATCTTGATTTTTCTTGTAAGTGGAAGTTCCGCCGATTCCAAAATAGAAATTGTGGTAAGAAGATATTTTCCGAATCTCATTTTCACTCCCGGTGAAACAATGAAAAACACCACGAAGCTCAGTGCTGTCATGCTCATCGAGGCATTCAAAAATCTCTTTGAAAGATTCCCTAGCATGAATAACAAGGGGTAAATTGAATTCTTTCGCCCAACCGATTTGCTCTATGAACGATTTTTTTTGATTCTCTAAATTGTCCTGCTTCCAATGCAAGTCTATACCCGTTTCGCCAATACCAATTGGCTTTACAATGGGAATAAGTTCCTTCATTCGAACGAGAACTTCCTCGAAGTCTTCGTTTACATCGCAAGGATGTAAGCCAATCATGCTGTAAAAAAACGAAGGGTATTGTTCGCACAACTTGAGCATAGGTGCAATACTTGCTTCATCGATATTCGGAAGCAAGACCTTTTGTACTTCAAACGACTTCGCACGTTCAACGACTTCATTTAAATCTTCCTGAAAAACGTCTAAATAAACGTGGCTGTGCGTATCAATTATCATTTCGCAAAAGTAGTGAGTTCCTTTTGAATGTATCTTGCACCCGAAATGAATTCTAGGGCAAAAATTTTAGTGATTCGATTCAGCAGTATCGGAGATATTGTTCTCACTTCTCCTGTTTATCGAATCCTTCAAGAACAACTTCCACATGGCGCGGAGGTCCATTTACTTACCCAAAAGCGTTTTTCGTTTGTACAAGAAGCAAATCCGTTCGTAAATAAAATTTGGGCCGTTGAGAAAAGTGGGATGGAAGTTTTCAATGAATTGAAGGAAGAAAATTTCGATTACATTATCGATCTTCAGAATAGTCTTCGTTCAAGGAGTATTCGGAAGAAACTGGAAGTTTTATCATTCAACGTTAACAAACAGAATTTTCGCAAATGGATTCAGGTTAACTTGAACATGTGGAAGGGGGCAATTGAACATATAGTAGACCGGTATTTGGACACTTTAAAAACGTTCAAATTGGTAAACGACGGGAAGGGGTTGGAGTATTTTATTCCTTCAACAACAAATGCAATTCAAGAGATACTTCCAGAGACGTTTATTGAGGAAGGATATACCGTAATTGCTGTTGGAGGGGCCCACGAGGGGAAACAATGGAGCGAAGAGAATTGGAAGGAGCTTTCTGAAAAATTTCATGATGAAAGAATTGTTTGGATAGGAGGAAAGGAAGATTCAATACAGTTGAATCATTCACCATTTCATCTTGATTTAATTGGAAAGTGCAGTGTTCATGAAAGTGCTCGCATTATAGAACAGGCCAAGGCTGTGATATGCGGTGATACGGGAATGATGCATATTGCAGCGGCATTTAAGAGAGATATTATGGTTTTGTGGGGCTGCACGACTCCTGATTTAGGAATGGGAGTGTATAGACCTCAGCCGAATGCAGGTGAGCATATGCACTCGGTGTATCTTCAGGCTAATCGAAAAGGACGGCCATGTTCGAAGCTTGGAAATCATTGCAAATACGGTATGCATAACAAGTGTATAGACGTCATTCATGTGAATCATGTTGTAGAGGCATATAATAAATTGAAAATCAAATGGCAATGAAAACGGTATCACCAAGGGAAACACTAACGATAGCTACGCATTTCGTACTTCCTGAAAACACCAATACGTTGGGAAATCTTATGGGGGGACAACTCCTGAATTGGTTAGACATTGCATCTGCAATATCAGCCCACCGACTTTGCAAAAGGGTGGTGGTGACTGCCGCAGTGAACAATGTTTCTTTTCAACATCCAATTAAATTGGGAGACATTGTCATTATTGAAGCGAAAGTTTCTAGAAGTTTCGCTACTTCTATGGAAGTGTTCATGGATATTTATGTTGAACACCACACCACTGGCGAGAAAATCAAATGCAACGAGGCTATTTATACGTTTGTTGCTGTAGATCAAATGGGAAGCCCTATTCATGTTCCGGAATTACTTCCAGAAACTGATGAAGAGAAAGTGAGATTTGAAGGTGCTTTAAGAAGACGCCAGTTGCGTCTAATTTTGGCTGGAAAAATGAAGCCTGAAGAAGCAAGTGAATTAAAGGCTTTGTTCTCATAATGGATACGGTAAAAGCTCTTCACATTATTTTTATAGTTACCTGGTTTGCGGGTCTCTTTTACATTTTCAGATTGTTTGTTTATCACGCTGAAGCGCAAGAAAAAAAGGAAGCGCTCGAGCGCGAAATTCTTATTAAGCAATACAAAATTATGGAGTGGCGCTTGTGGTATATCATCACGTGGCCAAGCGCAATTTTAACGCTTATTTTGGGCATTGCCTTATTATACTTCAATCCAGGTTATCTCACTCAACCGTGGATGATATTAAAATTATTTTTTGTTTTTTGTTTGTATGCATATCAGATTTTAGGACAACGAATTTTCAAGAATTTATACGAAGACAGAAGAACCTACAAAGCGTATCACATGCGTATGCTGAATGAAGTAAGCACATTGGTTTTAATAGCAGTAGTGTTTTTAGTTGTGCGTAAAGATGAGTTGAGCTGGGTGTGGGGAGTTTTAAGTATAATCGGAATTGGTTTGATCATTACTTTCGCCGTGCGCGCTTATGCGAATTACCGCAAGCGCATGAATTCTTAATGTCAAGAAAAAAAAGTATTTTCATACCTTTATAAAAAATCAACACGCAATGTATAGAACCTTGTTTCTTCTATTGATCGCTTTTCAAGCGTTAAGTTTCCAATCTATTGGTCAGAAAAAAAGTTTACCCGATTGGTTAGCGGCAGAAAAGAAGAACGAAAAGTTAGTTTATGTTAATGGAGTAACCATTGCAAATGACACGGATGCTGAAATGCCCACGCGCATCTCAGTAGAGCTTATAGGATCGGAGTCAAAAAAAGCAACATTTGACACCTTCAGTGATCGAGGAAATTTTGAATTTTTCTTGCGCCCGAATGCCATCTATCATATCTCTTTTGAAAAGGACGGATATTTAACCAAAATGCTTGAAGTAGTAACCGACAATATTCCGGATAAAGATTGGAAGATTGGTTTTGTTTTGGAATTGCAGGTCTCTATGGAAATATCGGTTGAAGGGTTCAGTGAAGAACTACAAACGACCCCATACGCTCGTTGCATGTATAGCTCCAAGACAAGAAAGATTGATTTTGATAAAGCCTTTTCTAAAGAGTCAAAAGCCTCGTGGGAGAAAGAACGAATACGTTGTTTGAAGAAATAATCTAAAGGGCGTAATGCCCTTTTATTTTTTCAAATAAGACATGCGACAACTTGTAGTAGCTTTCATTTGTCCATCCCGCTACATGAGGTGTAATCAGCACATTAGGATAAGTCAAAAGTTTTTCAAATAAGGGGTTATCATTCAATCCGTCCAAAGAAGATTTTTCGAAAGGAAGAACATCTAATGCGGCGTGACTTACAATTCCTGCGTCAAGTGCCATAATTAGATCAGTAGCATTCACATGCCCGCCGCGAGAAGTGTTGATGAAAACAATTGGCTTTTTAAAAGAATGGAAAAAGGCATGATTAGCGTACTCTTTCGTCTCTTCGCTCAGCGGTAAATGCAGACTAACGATATCGGCTGTGTCAAAAATTTCTTGAAGCGTTACGCGAGTGGCATTTGAACCGAATGAACATTCGGTGTACTTGTCGAATTCAATAACTGAGGCTTCAAATCCGCTCAGTTTTTTAGCAACACTTTGTCCCATGTGTCCGAACCCGATAAGTGCAATTGTTTTTCCTTTTATTTCGAATCCGCGGTGTTCTTCACGAAGCCATTCTTTTCTTCGAACACTAGCATTCGCCAGATGAATGTTATTTGCTAAAGCCAATAGCATTCCAACCACATGCTCACCCACAGCGTCAGAGTTTCCTTCTGGAGAAGAAAAGACTTTTACATTATGTTTTTCACAACTTTCGAGGTCTATGATTTCAAGTCCAGACCCACTTCTAGCAATGAATTCCAAATTCGTTCCGGCTTCAATTAATTGTTGATCGAATGTAATTCTACTCCGGAGCACAATTCCGTGGTATTCAGAAATGCTCTTCAATAATTCATCATATGAAATAGAATAGTTGAACTCACATTCGAAACCTAACGTATTTAACTTTTCAGCAAGAACAGGATGAACAGTTTCTAAAAAGAGAATTCGCTTTCCCATTAGAATAGGCTGTGGGGTAAGGAATTAAAATGCGTGAGGAAATAATGTCCAACACTGAAATAAATAATAAGACCTACGATGTCATTCGCTGTTGTAACGAAAGGGCCCGTAGCCAATGCTGGATCAATCTTTAGTTTGTCCAACATAAGAGGAAAGAAGGTGCCGCTCAAACTTGCGAAAATAATTACGCAGAATAATGCAATCGATACCGTAAGGCTGAGTAATAATTCAAAGTGAAACAATTGGCTAGCTAAAAATATAAGAGCGCTACATACACCTGCGTTAAGCAAACCAACTCCAAATTCTTTCACTAGTTTTTGCCATACTGTTTCGTCAAATGCACTCTGATTGGCCAATGCGCGCACTACAAGTGCGGCAGATTGAACACCTACATTTCCACCGGTTGCGGCAATTAGTGGCATGAATACAGCCATGGCAGGATATTCAGTAATATCAAATACTCCAATGATATAGGCACCACTCATTCCCCCAATCATTCCAATAAGTAACCACGGAAGTCTTGCGCGTGTGAGTGTCCATATGCTATCACTCGACTCAACGTCCTCAGAGATACCACTGGCCAATTGGTAGTCACGGTCGGAAACTTCCTGCATTAAATCCACCACATCGTCAATGGTAATTCTTCCAACTAATTTTTTTTCTTCGTCTAATACCGGAAGCACAACCAAGTCGTATTTTTTCATTATGCGCATCACCTCTTCAACAGGCGTATTCACATCAACTGACCGAACTTTTGACTCTTTGTATAAATCTTTTAGCGTAGCCCGCATGCTTGCAGAGGCGAATATGAGAGCCTTCATACTCAATATCCCTAGCATGTGATCGTTTTCATCGATGACATAAATAGAGTAGATGTTGTCAATGTATTCGGCCTGTTTCCGCATTTCTCTAATGGCCTGGGCTACTGTCCAATCTTCATGAACAGTAACCATCTCTACAGCCATAATTGCTCCTGCAGTTCCTTCCTCATAGGTCATGAGGTCCATAATATCACTGGCCTGCTCCTCATCTTCAAGGAGTGCAATAACCTCTTCTTGTTTTTCTTCACTCAACCCCGCCAATACATCGGCAGCATCGTCAGAGTCTATGTTTTCAATTAACTCTTCTGCAATTTCGCGGCTAGTAAGATTTGAAAGTAAAGTCTCTTGAATGTCTTCGTCCAATTCAAGCATAACGTCTGCCGCGCTCTCTTCATCGAGAATGCGGTAGAGGTAAACACCCTCTTGGGTTGGAAGCTCGTTAATGATTTCTGCAACGTCTGCAGGGTGAAGATCTTTGGTAAATTCGTGTATAGCACTATCCTTTCCCTCGCCTATCCATTTGCGGAGGTCTGCCAACAAGTCTTTTGTAAGTTCGAATTGCACGGGGAAGATTCCATTTAAAGGGTGAATTGTTTTACCGCTGCAAAGGTAAGTTATTTTTAACGTAACCTGATTTATATTCGCCTATCTAAATTGAGCAAATGAAAAAGCATCTAGCATTATGTGCCATTGTCCTATGCGGAGTAATGGTATTTCCGGCACACGGCACTGTTGACCCTTCAAAAAAGAAGAAGGAGCCAGTGAAAAAAGAAGAGAAAAAGCCCGATGATAAATATGGCGATTTGGTGAAGAAGTGTAAAAAGAAAGAAGGACTTCTTACATTTTTCACCGATACAGTTACAGGTAAAACGTATCTGGAAATTCAGAAATCTCAACTGAATCAAGAGTTTATTTATTTCAATTATATTGAAAATGCTCCGGTTGAAACAGGCTACCACAAAGGTGCTTTCGGAGATTCGAAAATTGTTGTTTTCAAAAAGAATTACGAGCGGTTAGAAATTGTTCAGCCAAACACGAATTTCTATTACGACCCATCAAACGCGATTAGCAAATCAGCGTCTTCAAACATCAATAGCCCCGTTTTAGCTTCTGAAAAAATTGAAGCAACGAGTTTAGATGGAAATAAAATGCTCATCGATGGTGATGCATTGTTGTTATCAGAAAAAATGCAGTTGGTGAAAATGCCTGCCCCTCGCGGCGGAGATGCACCATTGGGAAGTTTGAGTAAAGAGAAGTCGAAGATAAATTCTATTCGCACCTATCAAGAAAACTCTGATATTGTGGTGTCATATGTCTATGAGACGAGCTCACCAAACATTGGCGGAGATGCTGTGGCAGATGGAAGAAACGTTACTGTGCAATATCAACACTCGTTCCTTTCCGTTCCTCAGAATAACTTCAAACCGAGATATGATGACCCTCGAATTGGATACTTTACAACGCAAGTAAACGACATGACCGTTGCTTCAGCAACGCCTTGGAGGGATGTCATTCACCGTTGGAATTTGGAAAAGAAAAATCCGAATGATAAATTGAGTGATCCCATTCAACCGATTACTTTCTGGATGGAAAACACTACCCCGGTAGAGTTTCGTCCAATCATTAAGGAAGCGGTTGAAAGATGGAATGTGGCTTTCGAAGAAGCCGGATTTAAGAATGCTGTAGTTTGTCTTCAACAACCCGATGATGCAACGTGGGATGCGGGAGATGTTCGTTACAATGTACTTCGTTGGACATCTACTCCAGCACCTCCATTCGGGGGTTACGGTCCGAGTTTCGTGAACCCACGTACAGGTGAAATTTTAGGCGCCGACATTATGTTGGAGTGGGTGGCTTTAACTAATCGTGTTTATGCCGATCGTACTTTCCGTTTGGGAAGTTCTTTAACCGAAGAGCAAGAGCAATTGTTGAAGGAAAAAGGTGCGCGTAATCCTTTTTTATGCAACGCTGCTGCAATGAGCAATGAGCAATTGATTTTCGGGACGAGTGCTGCAAACGTAATGGGAGCAAGCGATTTAGAGAAGCAAGAAATAGTTCGTCAGATGTTGTATCGTTTAGTTTTGCATGAAGTAGGGCATACGCTTGGTCTTACACACAACATGCGCGCAAGTACGCTTCAGTCGGTTGCAGATATTAAGAATGTAGAAAAAATCAACAAGGAAGGTTTAGCGAATTCAGTGATGGAATACCCAGCTTTCAATTACCAAATGAATCCGAAAGAACAAGCACTGTATTGCGATGTTAAAGTTGGCCCTTACGATAAGTGGGTGATTGAATACGGATATAGCGTGTCAGTTTCAGATGAACAGAAAGAAAAAGAGCGTTTAGATAAAATTACTGCGAGAAGCATCGAGCATCAGTTGGCTTATGGAAATGATGGAGACGATATGCGTGCAGCTGGAAGAGGAATTGATCCAGATGTAAACATTTATGATCTTTCAAGTGATCCAGTTGCATACGGCGCTGAGCGTTGCGAATTAGTGAAATTTGTTCTGCCTAAATTGAAAGAGCATTTGATTACCTCGAATGAAAGCTACGCTGAATTACTTCAATCTTTTTTAATTGCAACGAAGGAGTATGGCATTCAAACCAATGTAATGACACGTCAAATTGGAGGTGTTCACTACGATAGAGCTTATGTTGGTCAAGGTTCTTCGGTTAAGCCATTGGAGCCTGTTTCTGAAGTGAAACAAAAAGAAGCGATGAAGGCTTTGGCTAAATATGCTTTTGCAGGAGATGTTTGGAGTGAAGCTATTCCAACCTTCAATTACTTGTTGGATCAAAGAAGAGGCTTTAGCCAATTCTCTAAAAGTGATGACCCTAAGATTCACGATCGTATTTTAGATATGCAATCGGAGTGCTTGAATCACTTAATGCACCCGCGTGTTCATCAGAGAATCATTGATAGTTACATGTATGGAAATACCTATTCTATTGATGAAGTGATGTTCGATCTTACACAAGCCATATTCGAATCTGATTTGAAGGGTGAAGTGAATACCATTCGTCAAAACTTGCAAAT
>CAIZGX010000039.1 GCA_903932685.1 uncultured Bacteroidota bacterium
AACAATCGAAATAATTGGTTGAATCACCTCTATAAATTTTCGTTTGCGCAAATAGCCCAAAAGCTATCAGCAGTATAAGTAAGGTGGATAGTATCTTTTTCATTTTGATAAATTTCGAAACGAATTTCCAACAACAAAGTTCCAATTACGAAGTAGGTATAACGTAGTTCCAATTATGAAATAGGAATAAAATCTTCGATTTTCCAATAACGAAGTTCTTAGTTTTCCATCAACCGCTTTGCAGCAGCAATGATATTCTTCGACTTCAATCCGTATTTCTCCATCAATTGATCTGGCGTTCCGCTTTCGCCGAAGCTGTCGTTCACTCCAATGAATTCCATTAAAGAAGGTGCTCGTTTCGCTAATACCTGTGCAACCAAACCTCCCAATCCGCCATTGATCATGTGTTCCTCACAAGTAATCACTTTCCCAGTTTTCATTGCGCTGCGCACGATTGCTTCTTCATCGAGTGGCTTAATGGTGTGAATGTTAATCAAGTCAACTGAAATTCCTTCAGCTTCCAATTCGCGAGCAGCTTCAACTGCTTCCCAAACAAGGTGTCCGGTTGCAATAATGGTCACGTCGTTTCCTTCGTGAATGTGCCACGCTTTTCCAATTTCAAAATTCTGATCAACTGCAGTGAAGTTCGTTACTTTCGGTCTTCCGAAACGCAAGTAAACAGGACCGTGATGATCCGCAATAGCGAGAGTAGCTGCTTTAGTCTGATTGTAATCGCAAGGATTAATAACGGTCATGCCAGGAAGCATGCTCATCATTCCGATGTCTTCAAGAATCTGATGTGTTGCACCGTCTTCACCCAAAGTAAGTCCGGCGTGTGAAGCACAAATCTTAACGTTCTTATCGCTGTACGCAATGCTTTGTCTAATCTGATCGTAAACTCTCCCGGTGGAAAAGTTTGCGAATGTTCCCGTAAACGGAATGTATCCGCCAATGGTCATTCCAGCAGCAACACCCATCATGTTTGCTTCTGCAATTCCAACTTGAAAAAAGCGCTCAGGAAAATCTTTCTTGAATGCGTCCATTTTCAAAGAACCAATTAAGTCGGCACACAATGCCACAACTTTAGGATTTTTCTGACCTAATTCATGAAGTCCTGCTCCGAAGCCAGAGCGAGTATCGTTCGCGGGTGATAAATCGAATTCTAACATTTCTCTGTAAATTAATAGTCTCCTAAAGTTTCTTCTAATTGTCCCAGTGCATTTGCCAATTGCTCGTCGTTCGGAGCAACGCCATGCCACTTATGTGTGCCTTCCATGAAGTCTACACCTTTGCCCATGCTAGTGGTCATAAGAATCATAATCGGATATCCGTTTCCGGTTAGACTCTTCGCTTCATCAATTGTAGCGTTGAGTTGCTCTAGGTCGTGTCCGTTTGTTTCCAACACTTTCCAACCGAAGGCTTCGAATTTCGCACGAAGATTTCCCAAAGACATAACCGCTTCTGTTGGACCATCGATTTGTTGTCCGTTTACATCTACAGTGCTAATGATATTGTCAATTTTGTGATGCGCGCAGTACATAGCGGCTTCCCAAATTTGACCTTCTTGTAATTCACCATCCCCGTGAAGTGTGAATACAAGCTTAGGGTCGTTGTTTAATTTTTTGGATTGTGCGGCTCCAGCAGCAACACTCATACCTTGACCAAGTGAACCGCTCGCAATGCGTACGCCAGGAAGACTGTCGTGAGTGGTAGGGTGACCTTGAAGGCGTGTGTTAATCTTTCTGAACGTTGCTAATTCAGCAACATCGAAGTATCCAGAACGAGCCAATACGGAATAGAAAACGGGAGAGATATGTCCGTTGCTCAAGAAGAAGAGGTCTTCACCTTGGCCGTTCATGTTCCAGCTTGTTGGGTTAATTGTCATTTGACGGAAATAAAGACTCACCAAGAAATCGGTGCAGCCTAAACTTCCTCCTGGGTGTCCGCTGTTCACAGCGTGGACCATTCGCACGATATCACGTCTCACTTGAGAGGCTATTCGCGAAAGTTCTTGATTAGAAACCATTGAAGAGTTTTTTTGCGAAAGTAGTTTTTAATTTAGGTTGAAAAGGGATGTGTTTGTTCTTTGTGGAAAAGTGAACACTTGCCTTTATCTTTGCAGCCTAATTCAAAAATCATGGCGTTAAAGTGCGGTATTGTAGGTCTTCCAAATGTTGGGAAGTCAACGTTGTTCAATTGTTTGTCGAACGCGAAAGCGCAAGCAGCTAATTTTCCGTTTTGTACCATTGAACCAAACGTGGGAACGATTACTGTTCCTGACGAGCGCATGACGCAGATTGCAGAGTTAATTACTCCAGAACGCATTGTTCCTACAACTATTGAGATTGTTGACATTGCCGGTTTGGTTAAAGGTGCTTCGAAAGGAGAAGGATTGGGAAATAAGTTCTTAGCGAACATTCGCGAAACAGATGCTATCATTCACGTTTTGCGTTGTTTCGATGATCCGAATGTGGTTCACGTAGACGGATCTGTTAATCCGCTTCGCGACAAAGAAATTATAGACATTGAATTGCAGTTGAAAGATTTGGAAGCGGTAGAAGCGCGTATTGCGAAAGTTCAACGCGCGGCGAAAGCAGGGGATTCAACCGCTAAGAAACAATTCGATTACTTAGAGCGATTGAAAGCTGCTCTAGAACAAGGAAAGAGCGCGCGTACCGAGCAACCTGAAAACGACGAGCAAATCATTCTTCTTCGTGAATTACAATTACTAACGGCGAAGCCTGTTTTGTATTTGTGCAACGTAGACGAAGGTTCTGTGGTAAACGGAAACGCATATGTTGAGCAAGTAAGAGAAGGAGTGAAGGATGAGAATGCAGAGGTGTTAGTAATAGGAGCTGCAATTGAAGCAGATATTGCTTCTCTGGATACATACGACGAACGCCAAATGTTCTTGCAAGATTTAGGTCTTGATGAACCAGGCGTTTCGAAATTGATCAAAGCAGCATACCGCTTGTTGAATTTGAAAACGTATTTCACTGCTGGTGTGAAGGAAGTTCGTGCTTGGACCATCTATGAAGGATATACTGCTCCGCAAGCAGCAGGTGTGATTCACACCGATTTCGAAAAAGGATTCATCCGTGCGGAGGTAATTAAGTTGGCAGATTTCTTAAGCTTTAAATCTGAAGCAGCTGTTAAAGAAGCCGGTAAAATGTCGGTTGAAGGGAAGGAATATGTGGTGCAAGACGGAGACATCATGCACTTCCGATTCAATGTGTAAAATTCAAATCACAATAATTGCAGCGTCTGTGCTTCTTTTGGAAGCATGCGCGTCTGTGTCTTCTATTCAACAAGAAATAACCAACACCATGCATTCGCAACAGAAGGCTTGGAACATGGGCGATCTAGTTGGATTCATGAACGGCTATTGGGAAAGTGATTCACTTCGTTTTTTAGGAAAAGATGGTGTTACGTTGGGTTGGAAATCTTCGTTGGAAAGATACCAACGGGCTTATCCTTCAAAAGAAAAGATGGGGACATTGAAATTCGATGAACTTAGAATTGAAGTCTTGAATGGAAAGAACGCATACGTTGATGGGCGCTGGAATTTATTTCGAAGCGCAGATACATTAAGCGGACATTTTACGTTGCTTTGGAAACGAATCAATGGAAGATGGGTTATTGTAAGTGACCATTCCAGTTAAAATTATTTATGCAAATCTCACTCACTGTTTTATTATGTCTTGCAACGGGCATAGTCTCTTGGCAAGCGCTTTCGAATTCGGAACTCTTGTCGAAATTGTCTCTTTCACCTTATCGTGTGAAGCACAACAAAGAGATTTATAGAATTTGGTCGCACACACTTGTGCATGCAGACATGGGCCATCTGTTTTTCAATTTATTTGCTCTTTTTAGTTTTGGAAGAGCGGTGGAGCATTACATGCCACCCGCTCTGTTTGCCTTATTATATCTGGGAGCTGCTGCTTTTGCAACCTTACCGGCCTTGAAGAAACACGGCGACAATATGTACTACACAAGTGTTGGTGCTTCTGGAGCGGTAAGCGCTGTCATGATGCTTTACATGTTCATGTTCCCCACTTCTGAGTTATTGTTTTTCTTCATTTTACCACTACCAGGATGGGCGGCAATTATCCTCTTTTTCGGATTGGAATATTACATGAATAAAAAAATGAATACAGCCATAGCACACGACGCGCATTTGGCGGGAGCTGCCTTTGGTATTGCGTTTTTATTGGTGTGGAAGCCGCAAGAATTCCTCGATTTCTTTGTCGTGGTTTTTAATTCAATCGTTCATTAAGTCATGATACCAGGAGCGAACTTCAGAATGAAAAGCGGAATCAGTTGGTGGATATTCGGACCGGTGCTGGTTATCTTCATGGTAACAGGATTTTTAACAGTTCGAGATTCCTTGATTATGTTGGCGTTGTATGTCCCTTTAAGTGCCTTCATTCTCTCAATCGTTTTCAATACGCATTACACCATTACTACAGATGGTAAGTTGAAAGTGTTTTGCGGTATTTTTCCTTATCCAACCTTAGATGTTTTAGACATCACTCATTACAAGTACACGAACAATCCAATAAGCTCTCCAGCAGCGTCTTTGAAGCGGCTTGCTCTTTATCATAACGGGAGAATTTTAGTGATTATTAGTCCCGAAAACAGAGACCTTTTTGTTGAAGTCTTGAAGCAGCACAATACTTCTTTGCAACAGAAGTAATATTTGTTCGGAATTCCGTTCTACAAGGGTTATTTTTGTGCTATTGGAAACGCCCGAGGAAATAGTTGTTGTTCAACCGAAGAAAAAGCGAAAGAGAAGATTTCTCTGGCTTTTAACTATTCCAGCGTTTTTAATTGTAGTCATTTTATCACTTCAAATACATGCGGTTCAAACATGGGGCGGACATCGTTTGGCTTCCTATCTTTCTTCTGAATGGAATCGTAAAGTTGAGATCAATCGCATTCGAATTGACTTGTGGGCGCGAGTTGTTTTAGATGGTTTATATATTGAAGACCACAAGGGTGATACCTTACTTTACGCGAAGGAATTACACATGGCAACTTATTCCTTTTCTTCAACTGATTCTCGGTTCGAATCGCAGAGTATTTCACTGCTTGAACCCAACATAGAGTTCAAGCGCTATGCCGGAGAAGCAGATTGGAATTATCAATTCCTTTCTGATTATTTTTCCAGCGACGAACCGGTTGATACCACGAGCACTTTCAGCATGTGGGTGGGGAAGTTGAATATTGAAAATGGAAAATTCGTCTACTTCGATTATACACTTCCCCTTGCAGAAGAAGGGACATTCTACGAAGAACAACTTGCCATTTCTAATTTTTCAACGGCAATTGAAAATTTCGAAATGAAAGGGGAGGTCATTCAGGCGAACATTGAATCATTGAAGTTCAAAGAAAGGTCTGGATTGAATGTGGACAATATACATGCTCATTTTCGAATGGAAAGCAACGCCATTCAAGTCACAGAGCTTGATGCCGATTTGGGTGAAACGCATTTGGTTGGAGACATAGGCATTTATGCACCGAACGAAGAGGCTTGGAGCGACTTTAACAATAAGGTTAAATGGGATATTCATTTTAAGCCAACGGAATTGGTCTTAAATGATCTTTCCGTCTTCAGCAATGATTTGAAAGGTTTCGATAATGTATTGACATTGGAAGGAGATGTTTCAGGATCATTGAACGATCTGAGTTTGTGGAATTTGAACCTCGGGTTTGGAAGACATTCGCACTTCAAAGGAAATATTCATTTGATGAACGCCATGAATATAGACAGCTTGAAGTATGAAATGGCAGCAGAGTCTATTACCAGCAATTACTCAGATTTGTCGGCGTTGAAAACTTATCCGTTTTCAGAGGGCGCACGCATGCAGCTTCCTTCGAACATAACAACATTAGGTAAGATTCAGTTTGAAGGAAATGCTCGCGGAGACTTATCGGCAGTGGAGTTGTATGGAAAAACAACAACTGAAATTGGTTCGTTAACTACTGCTATTCACATGAGTGATTTTGACTCGTTGGTGAGTTACAATGGGCAGTTGCAATTAGATAAATTCAATTTAGGAATTTATTATTCAGACGAAGAATTGGGAGTTGTTTCGACGAATATTCATGTTGAAGGAACCGGTTTAGAAGTGAGTAACATGGACCTCAATTTCGAAGGTGAGATTAGCGAATTGGGATTCGGCGATTACATCTACACCAAGATGACTTCAAGCGGAAGGTTTAAGAATAATTTCTTCAGTGGTAAATTCGAAATTGCCGATGCCAATGCTCAAGCGAAGTTCGATGGTGAAATAGATTTCACTCAGAAGCAGCCGTTGTTGAATTTCGAATTGAATGTAAATCGATTCGATTTAACAGCTGTTGGACTTCTCGAAGATGAGACACCGGCCGTTATTGCAGGAGAGTTCAACGCTCACTTGAAGGGTTTAACTCTGAGTGAAATTGAAGGAGAATTTGTAGGGGCAAACATTGTTTATTTGATTGATGAGAAAATTCGTAAGCTGGACTATTTCGCAGTGGACACAGAGCAGGAGGGGACTCGAAGCATTACATTGAATTCAGATGTTATTTTTGCAAAAATTGAAGGGAATTTTAATTATGATCAGTTGTGGCCGAGCCTTCAAGATATTATTGCGGATGCTATGCCGAATCTTGAGTATTCTTCACGTCCACATAAAAATCAAGATTTTAATTTAACGGTTCGAATTAACGATTTTGAATTCATTTCAGCTGCATTCATTCCGGAGTTGAAAATAGCCAGAGGCACATCTCTGAATTTGTTTATAGATGAAAAGAACAATGAGCTTTCAGGAACTTTAGGATCGCCGAGAATTCAGTTCGAAGATTATAAAGCGGAAGATTTGGTGGTTGATATTTCGCGTGAACTGAGTTCAATATTTGTAACGGTTCAAGTGAATGAAGTTCTCGATGGAGATTCAAAATTGATTAGCAATTTGTCATGGGATGTTCAATCGTTGGGCGATACGGTTTATAGTGCGCTCATGTGGGGAAATCCGGGTGAATTCCTGACAGGTGATTTGAATGGAGTCTTTTTCTTACACAGTTTCGATGACTTTGAATACCGCACCGGAAGAAGTTCGCTCGTAGTGAATAATGAAACGTGGGACTGGGCTCCAAACGCTTCAATAACCCTTTGCCACAAGGACCTTGGGGTGAATGGATTCAGAATGTTTAATCAATCTGAATATGTTGGTATAAACGGCATGATCTCCGAACACCCATCTTCTCCGCTTCGCCTCGAGTTAGGTAATGTAGATCTTTCTATGTTGAATGGATTGTTGGGTGAAGATTTGAAGTTGCAAGGAGA
>CAIZGX010000040.1 GCA_903932685.1 uncultured Bacteroidota bacterium
AAACATTCCCTTTAACTCGTCTGGAGATTCCGCCAATCCCATTCCGTTCATGAGAACCAAAATGGTATCGAAGTTTTTCAAATTCAAATTTCTCCAATCTTCATTGACTACTTTATTTACTCCTTGCGCTTTAGCAACACTTGCCGACTTCTTCGAGACTTCTACAGCAGTAACATCGAAGCCTTTGTTTTGAAGATAAAGCGCGTGGCAACCGGCTCCGCATCCTAAATCGAGGACGCTTCCTTTGCATTCCTTCATTGCAATTTTCTCGTACTTCAGCATGTTTCTAGAGCCACGAAAAAAAACACTCGGATACATTTCAGGTTCTTCATTTTTGTTGATAAAGACTCGGACAGGGGTGTTGTCGCCCTTCAGAAAATAAGATTCGATTGCAGAACCAAGAACATCATGAACCATGTCGCAAATATATAGGCATAAAAAAAAGAAAAACGCGGCAACCAATTACATAAATTTGTAGTCTATTAGATGTCAAAACCTTATTATGACTAAAAAGTTATTTTTCTTACTTTCCCTTTTGTGCTCGGCAGGTGCTGCTAACGCTCAACTTCAGCTTCAAACATTAACTATTCAGCAATATGTTCAAGATGTTCTATTGGGAAGCGGTGTTGCAGCTACGAATATTACTTTTACCGGTTGCCCTCAACAAATTGGATATGTCACTGGAGGAAACTCCATTGGATTATCGATTGACGGAGGTATTGCGCTTTCATCTGAAGCTGTTGCCACTATTGTTGATCCGGCATCGACAGCATTCTTGGACGGTACCTGCGAAGTTACTGGCGATGCCGCTCTTTTGTCGATTGCAAATTCTGTTCCTCCATTAATTGGACAAACGTTTTCTGTTGGAAGTGTGAACGATGTAGCTATTCTTGAATTCGATTTTGTGCCAACCGGAGATACCTTACGATTCAATTATATTTTCGGTAGTGATGAGTATTTGACTTGGGTTAATTCTTCTTTCAACGACATCTTCGCATTCTTACTTTCTGGCCCTGGACTTACCGGTCCATATGCCGCACCCGCTGGATTCCCTGGTGGAGCAGTAAACATTGCTCAATTGCCGAACACAACTCCCCCACTGCCTATTACCATTAGCTCTGTAAACAACGTTTTGAACAGTTCGTACTATGTGGACAACCAGCCAAACGTTGGAATCTATTTGAACGGATACACGGTTACATTGGAAGCTTGGGCGGAGGTTCAGTGCGGAGAGACCTATCACATTAAATTAGCCATTGCTGATGGAAGTGACACAGCGTTAGAATCTGCAGTAATATTGGAAGAAGGATCTTTTTCAAGTAACGCAGTTGTGGACGTTGACTTGACTTTAAATGCAGGTGGTCCGAATGAAGAAACACTATTTGAAGATTGCGGTGAAGCGACCTTGACTTTTACTCGACCTGAGATTAGCGATCTGTCTATTCAGGACATGTGTATTATTACATGGACAGGTACTGCTGTGAATGGTGTTGACTTTACGTTTATGCCTGACACCATAATATTTCCTCCGGGAGTAGCTTCAGTGTCTTTTGTTATCGACGCATTTGCAGATGGACTTACGGAAGGTATTGAAACCGTTCACATGGACATTTTGAATTTGGCTGCCTGTAACGGTTCTGGATTGGTAAGTAACTTCGACTTCTTTGTAGCTGATGTTCCAGATCCAATTGTTGTTACTGGGTATCCACAAGACCTATGTCAGGGCGTTACTGCGACATTGGAACCTACAATTACCGGAGGTTATGGTAATTATGTGTACAATTGGAGCACCAATGAAACTACAACAACCATTGATGTTTCCCCGCTTAATTCGACGACTTATTTTTTAACTGTAACAGATACGTGCGGATGGCCTGGTGGCAATACTGACTTTCCTGTTAACATACTTGTCTTTCCTCAATTGGTTACAAACATTGACAACGGCGATATTACCATTGGCTGTAATGAAAGTGTGAACATCACAGCCACAACCACAGGCGGTGATGGTATCTACACTTATATCTGGACCGACGAAAATGGAGCGAATTTATTTGGTTGGGGCAATTCACTTTTCTTCGGTTCATGGAATGGCCCAGGATCAGTAAATGTTGAGGTTACTGATGGTTGCGGACTTGTAGCCACTGACCAAATACAAGTTTCATTGAATATTCCTCCCCTTGTAATTACGGTTCCAGACACTGTTAACGCACCGTGTTTGACTTTCTTCACTATTCCTGCCACGGTGACTGGAGGAGATGGATTTTATTCATACAGTTGGTATACTAACAATGTTTACGAATGGGACGAGTGGGACAACATCTATGATAACACAGGAATTGTTTCTCAAGCTACTGTCCTTGTCGAGGTAAGTGACGGTTGCGGACAATTCACATCTGAAGATATAATCATTACTGTTGAAGCGCCACCATTGGCTGTTACCCTTCCTGCTGCTTTGACTGGAAACTGCATAACTCCGTTTACCATTCAACCTGCGGTAACAGGTGGCGGTGGAACAATGTCGTATGCATGGAACAACAACGGTACTCCAACGGCAACAAGTGTGAACTATACATTGACTCCGGGAGTTTCGACAACTGTTGGATTAACGGTAACGGACGGATGTGGATCTTCAGCGAATGCACTAGTGCCAATCACAATTACAAATCCACCCGTATTCATTGATCTTGGAAACGATATTACAGCAGGTTGTTTGGACAACAATCTAATTACTCCAGTAATTTCTGGAGGATCTGGCGGAAACAGTTTCGATTGGATTGTGGACAATGCTGTGGCTGGAAATGGAACTACTTTCTCTATTGTGACGCCAGTTGATGAGCAAGTGATTGGAATTATAACAGATGTCTGTAATCAAACTGATTCAGACACTTTGTTAATTTTCATTCCTAACCCACCTTTGAATTTAACTGCTTCTTCTGACACCTCTGTTTGTGTGTTGGGTTCTGCCGTCTTGTATGCTCAAGCTTCAGGAGGTGGTGGCGGATTCACGTATACATGGACCAACAATAGCAATGGTACTACCGCAACTTATTCAGATTTAACCTCACCAGGGACGTATACTGTTACTGCTCTTGATCTATGCGGACAGTCAATCGCTGAAAATGTATTTGTGGATGTTATTCCTGTAGATGCGCAGTTCACTGCGGACAATACTTCCGGGTACACCTACGATTTCATTAATGTAGATACCCCACCATGCATTAACTGTTCATATGAATGGATTTTCCCAGGCGGAGAAGTTCTAACGAATCCGAGCGTGAATTACACCTTTGATGGATTTGGTGAAACCACTGTATACTTCAACGTAACCAATTCAATTGGTTGCACGGCGAGCAATAGCTTTACCATCACCTTTCCCCCTCTTCTGTACATTCCAAATTCATTCACTCCGAACAACGATGGTTTGAATGATGTCTTCATGGTACAAGCGAGTAGCGTAATGACATACGCAATTAGAATCTTTGATCGCTGGGGAGACGAAGTTTATTATTCAACGAACATTGAAGATGCTTGGGTGGGTGACCATCGCGGGAATAACGATACGTATTGTCCGAACGACGTTTATAGCTACGTTGCTACCATCAAAGGATTCAACGGAGAGGCACAGGAATATAAAGGGACGGTTACGTTGGTGAGATAACATAACGCTTCGCGATGACACAACACGTTGTGATGACCGTTGCACGGATGACATAACGCGTTGTGATGACCGTTGCACGGGTGACACTGCGTGATGACGCTGCGCGAGGTTTATTCGTTTATTACAAGCGTATCTATTGTGCGGAGGATGTCGTTGAAAATGATTTTTTCTTCTCGGGTGAAGTTTTCTTGAGGGGTGCTGCGCAGGAAACTCATGGCTCCCAGTTGTTCTTCTTCTGAATAAACGCCTTCCTCTACTTCTAAAATACTGAGTAGTTCAAGCATTCCTTGAAGACTATTCTTTACCGCAACTTCAACCAAAACATGCAGCTGTCCGGCCGCTGAAAACCCATTGCTCCACAAGAACTGCAGTATCTCAACCTGAATTGATTTAAACTTCTCTTCGAAAAGTGCTTGAACCAACTCCTCTTCTGCATTTTTTACACGCATGGCTGAAAGCATTTCACGCGCTTCTTTCTTCATTGATTGATGACTCGAAGATGCAAGAACTTCCAACAGCGGAGAAATTGCAGATGCCTTTCCATTTATCTTCAATTGCTCAATGGCATTCAATGCTATTGATTCATCGGAAGACATTAATTGAATGCGTAATTCAGTAGATGATAATTTTTGGCTCACTATTCGTTAGGATTAAAATGAGCGGCGAAAATAGTTCATAAAACGGAAGGATTATTTTTCAATTCGCGCACCAATAAATAAAAACTATTTGTATAATTGTGTAAAGATTAAAACATATGAAAACTCTTCGCTCTCTTTTAGTTGCTGCAGCTCTTATAATGGGCTCTTCAGTTATGGCTCAAAACATTGTTACAAGCAATGAAGTGAACATCACTCTTTCGTCAACTACAACACGTGAGCAGTTGTTTCAACTACGCAACGACATGATTGCTCAAGGGTTAGATTTTCAGTACACCCCGAAATTCGATGCGAACAGAAACTTAATTGGTATTTCATACTCTGTCCGCGCAACAACTGGCGGATTGGTTGTTTGTCAGTCGAACAGCAACGTTAACTTAACTGCTACTTCAGCTCATATTCATTTGGTGAAGCAAAACGGTAAATTCGTAGAACAGAACTAATAGTATTTCCTTTATAAAAAAAGAGCCGCTTTTTCAAGCGGCTTTTTTATTGCTCTTCATTTCATTACTAATTAAACTCAACTTTCCACGCTGCTATTCCAGCTGTAAGTTCTTTTACATAAGTCCCCATTGAGCTGTATATCTTCACGGTTGAAGGAGAGGCATAATTCGTTTCTCCGCACACCCAAACTTGATGCGTTACAGGATTAACAGAAACGCCATTTGAGGCAGCTATCAAGAAATCCGTCATTAGGTTCGTCTGCATGTCAAAAGATAGAACGGTTGTGTTCGAAATGTAAATTTTGTGGTTTGTTTCGTCTTTTGCCATGTGTAGCGGGTGATCGCCCAAAACACCTACATCGAATGTTGTAACTGAATTATCCAACGTACTTAATTTTGCTAAGGCAGCAGATGTGTGTCCAATAATTTGCGTCCAATTCTCATCGTATTGCGTTTGACCGCTGCATAACACCCATAGATTTCCAGTAGCATCGGCTTGAACCTCCACAGGTCGATCAGCAACAGTTACATTCGTTAACACAGACTGAGAAGGAATATCAATTACCGTAACACGATTGTCAATGTCCCATCCACCACTGTTGCATACATAAAGTCTATCGGCATAAACACACATACCTTCAGGGCCAAATCCAACTGACGTTGATGCAGTAATGGTATTGGTAGAAAGGTCAATCCACTTCACACTTCCATCTAAACTACCATCTGTAACTGCGGCTATTCCATTTCCAACATACTGAAACGAACGCGGGTAAGCGAATCCTGTTATTTCAGCTTCAACCTTAAACGTAGTTGAATTCATGACAATCACTTTCGCGGTAGAATTTGAAATGGCATAGAACTTACCGTTTACCACATCGAAATCTGAAATAACATCGCCAAGGGCAGTTCCATTCGCATCTGCAAAGGGGTTCGAAACTGAGACACTGTTGAGTGTCCAAGTAATACTTCCATTCAAATTACCGAATGAACCTTCGTTTACGATGAACGCACCGTTCGTATAATCTGCAACTGTTGGTTCATCGGTTTTGCATTTATCGCATGACACTAGAACGAGTGAGAATAAGACAACAGACAAAAATTTCAACTTCATGATTCTATATTTTTAGTGAATGAAAAATTTAATACTTATTGAATAAACCCTACCTGGCATAGCGTATCCGCGTATCCATTGGTATTGGGTGTTTAAGATATTTTGAATTTCAACTTGAAGAGACAACTGATTTTTTCTGAATTTCAATTCTCTATTCAAATTTATATTCAGCAAATTGAAACTGGGAACAGCATACGAGTCGGTGTTCCCTTCATCAGTGAATCGCTTTCCTAAGAGCGAATGCGTTAGTCCTGCTGACCATAACTTTCGAGAATAACTTACAGCAGTGTTCGTGCGAATTTGAGGCGTGTAAATCATTTGGTACGCTTCTGAATTGTTCGTGTTTAATCCCGAAGCGTTGGTATATTCCGCACGCTCAGAAAAGTTCCATTCGCCATTTGGCATTTTCAACTCCCAAGAAATTATTCCTTCGGCTTGCTTTATGCTCACTGTTTTAAAATTGCTGGCCATCCAAATATCTTCCGGCATTGGAATCCATTGTATCCAATTGGACACCCTGCCAGTCTTGGCGTTGAGCTGAAACTGAATATTGCTTCTTTTATTTAAACTTTGAATGGTACTGCTCCATTTCGCTTGAATCCAATTGGCTTTCTCTGAAATCAGATTTTCATTTCCTCCTTGGATCCAGTAGAGATCATTCGCCGAAGGCATTCGCGATTTCGAACTTGCTGAAATCGAATATTCATTTTTAAATCGACCTACCTGTTCCGGCATTTCAATACCGACTTCCCCACTCACAATTGGACTGCGATCAGAACGCCATTCGGGCTTCACCCAAGATACGAACCTCAATTTTCCTTTTGCTAAATCTTGAATGTAAGATGCCCACAACGAACCTCCTTTCCACTGCACTTGCTGAGTCCAATCGCGGTATTGAAGCGAAGTAACGCTTGCAGTAGGATTAATTTGAACGAGCGCCCTGCGCATTTGCAACGATGCGTTAACAAAAGCGTTAACGAGACTTGTTTGAATTTGGCTTGAAGCTAAATAGCTCGAATATTCTTGATTTGAAAGAATTATCGAAACGCCTTGCTTCGATTGGAAATGCGCGAAAGAAAAAACATTCTTTCGCGTTCCTTCGCAATAGAATGACGTTTGAAACAGATCGTCACGTTGATTCGCATTCAAGTTACCTACTCCACCCATAACAGAGGGCAACAAGGCGTATCGATTAACTGCCATGGTATTGAAGTAATGGGTTCTCTTCTTCCCCACATAGATAAGATTGCTCTGAACGCCTTGCGAAATATTGTTGTTGTTGGTTTGAAGAACAACTGGAGCTTCCCATTGCTGAACATCTCTGTAAGAGAACCTATTTTCATTTCGCGATTGAAATGCGCGAATGCTCCACTTCCATTGATCGCGTTTCCTTGAAACGGACATCCCGTAAAAAATATTCTGTAAGGAAGTCACCGTGCTTTCTATGGAGACTTCATTTTTCGCAGCGGTGCTCGACTCCAAACGAAGTGTTGCTGCTAATCCAACGTTTCGCTGAAAGCCACTAAAGTTCCGTTCTCCCAGCGATGCCGATTGTATGAAGAAGGAAGGGATAAGAGAGAGGTCTGCCATTCCGAGTGTTGGCGAATTCAAAACCGCTCCATTTAGTTCAACAGTTACGTAGTTGGAACTCATTCCACCTAAACGGAAGGATGCAATGGATCCTGGCGCTCCGTAGGTGTTCACCATACCAATACCCGAACGTTGCAACGTGGTAGCAATGTCTAACGATGAAGAATGGAGTAAAAGAGTTGAGTCTATTGCGTGCAGCTCATCCGCTTTCAAGCTGCGCTCGGAGATAATTTCCAAAGGCATTATGGATACATGCGGCAAAGAGTCTTGTGAAAACACAAAAACAGGCAACAGCAACAGTAAAGCAGCACAAAGTTTTTTATTCATAGTCCTGTTCTCGCTTGGCCCCGAGCGATGATGGGGTTAATACACTTGGCAGGTCTTCTGACTTATCTCTCGGTTGCGCGCCTTCCCGTTTTCACAGTGGCTTTGAGTGGCAATCGTTTTCATTCTTTCGAATGAGAGCTTTACAGCTGCGGGCACAGTTCGCGATTTTCGCGCGATTCCCTTTTCACAATGAACTTCTTCATTGACCAAATGCAAGGCAAATGTAGTACATCTTTGCTTCTGTCCTATTTTTGAAATATGATTCGATTCATTTGCGCGCTTTCGTTCTGTTTTCTTTCTCTATTCTCATGGGCACAACCCATGCAAAGAGACTCGGTTGACATTAGCATGCTGTCTGCGCAAGATCAAGCGCGCATAAAATCAATTGAATCGAAATTGAATCTTTCCGAACAGCAACAACTTTTGATTCCCTCTATTTTCGTTCATTACCACGGACTAATTGAAGAGCAGAAAAAAATCATAAGCATTGTTGCGGAACAACCTTCTGTGAATGAAGAAGAGCGTTTGAAAGATTTGAACATGCGATCTGAATTCTTGAAAAAACTTCGAGAAGAACGCGACTCGAATATTGAACTCGCGTTCACTCCTGAGCAAAAAGAAATTTATCTTACTCAAATAAAAATAGCGAAACCCCAAGTGCTTCACTTTGGCGTTCATGACCGAATGAATTGTCCAGTCTGCGTTTCACCCACTACTGCACCATGAAAAAAATACATTTTTATCTCTCAGCATTTTTTCTTTCCAGCCTCACGCTTGGATCGTGTGTCATAGCGCACATTCCGCCAAATGAAGATTATGGAACACATAACGTCGCACCATTCGAGGCTAACCCGACAAGTCATTCGGTAAAGGTTCCCAATGTTGCAGTAAATGATGGCTCAAGTAAAAAATTCAATGTGAATGTGTTCACTGGGACGGGCGGACACGGACATACGTTCCCTGGAGCTACTGCTCCGTTTGGCATGGTGCAATTGAGTCCAGATACTCGTCTCGACGGTTGGGACGGATGCGGTGGTTATCATTATAGCGATAACATTATTTACGGATTTACACACACGCATTTACAAGGGACAGGGGTTTCCGATTATGGCGATATCTTGTTCATGCCAACGAACGGTCACACGAAAGAAAAACCGCTTTGGCGCGATGCCATTGCCTCTCGATTTGCACACAACATGGAAGTTGGAAGTCCTGGATTTTATGGTGTTCGATTAAGCGACTATGGTATTGATGCGCGCATGACAGCCTCTACCCATGCGGGAATGCATGAATACAAAATGCAACCGGGCGATTCGTGTTTGTTGTTTTTAGATTTCATGCATCGCGATAAGTTGTTGTATTACGATTTGCATTTTTACGGAGACACTGCTATTAGCGGATACCGCGTTTCTGAGGCTTGGGCAACAGAGCAACACACTTATTTCTACGCTGTGTTCTCTCAACCTTTCGTTGCGAACGATCAACTGATGCAACGCAGCAAGTCGGTTAATGAGAAAGGAGAAACTAAAATTGAACTTGAAATGATTCAAGCGTTTCAGTTTCTTTTCCTTCCAACCGAAAAAAATGTATTGACCATTCGTGTGGGTATTTCTGGTGTTGATGAAGAAGGAGCGAAAAAGAATTTGTATGCTGAAATGCCGAAAAACGATTTCAATTCCAACAAACAAAAAGTTGAAGACGCGTGGCAGAAAGTTTTTGAAAAAGCGCCTGCTCCAACTTTATTTCCAACCGGACAAGGACTTGAGAATTACAACACTTCTTTGTACCACTGTTACACTGTTCCGAATGTGTGGAGCGATGTAGATGGTAGATACAGAGGCATGGACAATAAGATTCATACGGCTGAAGGGTATACGCGTTATACCGTATTCTCGCTTTGGGATACCTTCCGCGCGTACCACCCCATGATGTGCAAACTCGAACCTGAACGCACACAAGATTGGATGAAGACCTTCCTTGAAATGCACAAGGAACGCGGCGAATTACCTGTGTGGGAATTGGCG
This sequence comes from uncultured Bacteroidota bacterium, assembly GCA_903932685.1. GTDB lineage: Bacteria > Bacteroidota > Bacteroidia > Flavobacteriales_D > Sanyastnellaceae > CAIZGX01. Next base: position 9,810 of record CAIZGX010000040.1, read on the forward strand.
GGAAATGAAACGTATTGCATGATCGGATATCACAGCGTTCCGGTAGTTGCTGAAGCATACCAACAAGGCATTCGTTTCAAAAACCGTGAAGACGAATTGAAAATGTTGGAAGCCATGGTTGCAACGAGTAACGGCCCACAGGATGAAAAGAAAGCCTATGTAAAATATGGATATGTTCCTGGAGATGAGTTCAGCGAAAGCGTAAGTAAGACATTGGAGTTTGCGTATGACGATTTCTGTATTTCACGTTACGCTGAAATGATAGGGGATAAAGCGGTTGCGCAACAATATGCCATTCGCTCTCAGAACTGGAAAAACGTTTTCGATCCGGAAACGAAATTCATGCGCGCGCGCGTGAACGGTGGATTCGCAACACCTTTCGATCCGTATCAAGTGAATTTTCATTACACTGAAGCGAACGCATGGCAGTACCGTTTCTTTGCGCCACACGCCATTCCTGAGTTAATGGAATTGATGGGCGGAAAGAAAGGATTCGAAGCGGAGTTGGATAAACTCTTCAATGCACCTACTCAAACAACCGGAAGAGAACAAGCCGATATTACTGGACTAATTGGACAATACGCGCACGGCAACGAACCGAGTCATCACATGGCTTATTTGTATGCTTATGTAAACAGAGATAAAGTTCACATGTATCGCGACAGCATTATGAAGACCCTCTACTCTCCTACTCCAGATGGACTTTGTGGAAACGAAGACTGTGGACAAATGTCGGCATGGTATGTTGTGAGTGCTTGGAACACTTATCCGATTTGTCCGGGTGAATACAACGGTTGGTGGCAAGATTACGATCCAATGCCGGAGTTTAACACGCAAGGGCAAGGCTACGCAAGTCCATTTCCAATTAATTACAATCTAAGAAACATTGTCCCTGCGCCTATCATCACCGCGCCCAATCGCGCGTTCGTAGGTGAGCAAATGATTTCCATTTCATGTTTGAATAGTGCTTCTAAAATTAAAGTTGAAATAATGGAAGAAGGTGGAATCAAGAAAAAAGGATTCTTCTATTCCGAGCCGTTTAAGATTACAAAAACATGTACCATACTGGTAAAAGGATTGGCTGGTTCAGACCAAGAGATTGACAGTCCTTGGATAGAAGCAACATTCTACAAGCGTTCAGGAAATTTAGTGATGAAGGAAGTGGGCAATTACGACGCACAATACACTGCCGGTGGGAATGATGCGCTTGTCGATGGCATTCGTGGAAAGCTCGATTTCAGAACGGGTGTATGGCAAGGATACAATGGCAAAATGGAATGTGTTATTGAATTGAAAAATCCAACCAACATCAAAAAGATTTCGCTTTCTGCTTATCAAGATATTCGTCCGTGGATCTGGTTTCCTTCTAACGTAAAATACTTCGTTAGTAAAGATGGAAAGTCATACGACGAAGTGTATTCGCAAGATTACACCTCGCAGCAACGCGTTGAAGGTCCGCAAGTGCATGAGTACACCGCTACCTTCGACAAGAATTACAAAGGCGATGTTAGTGCGGTGAAGTATGTCAAGTGTATTGCGGTTCCGGCGTTTGATAAAATTCCTGAATGGCATTTGGGCGTTGGCGGGAAGCCGTGGGTCTTTTTAGACGAGCTTACGATTGAATGAGAATTCAGAAAAAAAGGTAAGAAAAGGTAAGAAAAGGTAAGAATGGGGAAGAAATAATATGAGTGAATCGAATATATTTTTTGAGAAGGGGTTAGCGCAGACGACACCGTTTCCGTTGGGAATTGAGGTGGAGCGTGCAGAGGGGCTGTATGTGTATAAGAAAGATGGTTCGCGGATTATGGATTTTGTGAGTGGTGTTGGGGTGAGTAATCTGGGTCATGGGAATGCGCATATTCGCGAGGCTATACATGCGCAGGTAGATAAGCACTTGCACACGATGGTGTATGGTGAATTTATTCAAGAGGCGCAGGATAATGCTGCGCAGAGTTTATTGAAATTGCTTCCTTCCGAATTGAACTGTTGCTACTTCGTGAATAGCGGAACGGAAGCAAATGAAGCGGCCATTAAGTTGGTGAAGCGCGTTACAGGAAGAAAGGAAATTGTTTCGTTCGTGGGATCTTATCACGGAAGCACAACGGGCTCAATGGCCATTAGTGCGAATGAAGCGAAGAAAAGAAATTTCCGTCCGCTTATGCCCGGTGTGAACTTCATTCGATTGAACAACTGGGAAGATCTCGATTTCATTACAGAAAAAACTGCGGGTGTTATTCTTGAAACCATTCAAGGAGACGCAGGCATTCGAATTCCAAATGACTTGTATTTGCATGCGTTGAAGAAGAAATGCGAAGAAGTACGTGCGCTGCTCGTGTTCGATGAAATTCAATGCGGCATGGGGCGCACCGGAAAGGTGTTCGCGTTCGAACACTTCGGCGTGGTTCCTCACGCTATTACGCTCGGAAAAGCGTTAGGCGGAGGAATGCCAATCGGATGCTTGGTTTCCTCGCTAGAGAACATGCGCGAGCTTTCTCACAATCCGTTTCTCGGACACATAAGCACCTTTGCTGGACATCCAGTTGCTTGCGCAGCAGCGCATGCATTCCTCGAGCAAATTCACAATGAAGATTTATTGAATCACGCCGAGCAAATTGGACAATTCATTGAAGAAAAATTAAGCGCTCATCAAAACGTAATCGAAGTTCGAAGAAAGGGATTGTTCTTCGCCATTGACATGGAGAGTGCTGAAATGGTTCAGCAAGTAGTAGAAGAAAATTTAAGAAACGGACTCTTGAGTTTTTGGTTCTTGTCTTGTCCGTGGAGTTTCCGTATTGCGCCGCCGTTGACTATTACCATGGAAGAGGCGGCTGATGGCGTTGCGATCATCCTTGCTTCGATGAGTGCAGCTAAATAATTACAAAATCGCTTTAATGGTTTGGAGAATAATCTTCATATCCGTTAGAAAACTTTGCTCGCGGAGGTACTTGAGGTTGAGTTCTAGTTTGGCGGGCATGATCTCTTCGATGTAGGTTTTTTCGGGGTCTGATGAGGCACTGAGGAGTTCGTTTTCGCGAACGTATTCGATGCTTGCGAAGTCGGTAATGCCTGGCTTAATGCTGAGGACGTTTTGTTGTTCTTCGTTGTACAACAAAACGTATTTCGGAACTTCCGGACGAGGACCTACGACACTCATTTCACCCAGTAACACATTTACCAATTGCGGCAGCTCGTCGATCTTGTACTTCCGAATAAAATAACCACTGCGCGTAATGCGATTGTCTTTCATTCCTACAGTAAGCTGTCCTTTTGATTCTGCGTTTTTGCGCATGGAACGGAACTTCAACAACCCGAAGTTCTTTCCACCCAAACCAACACGCTGTTGGACAAAGAACGGTGATCCAAAATCATCCAGAACAATCCAAATAGAAACGACAATCCCAACTGGCAATAGCACAACAATAAGTGCTAGCGAGAAGACCATGTCGAATAAGCGTTTCATTACACTTCTTGAATGGCTTTTAAAATCGCATTCGCAACTCCCTCTGCGTCTTCGTTCGACAAGTCGTAGTAGACAGGAAGCGAAATTTCGTTCTTGTAAAAGTTGAAGGCATTCGGAAAATCGTGAATGTCATATCCTTCGCTTTTATAAAACGTGAACAACGGCAAGGGTTGAAAATGCACATTCAATGAAATTCCTTCTTCAGCGACTTTACGAATGACTGCATCGCGCTGATCTTCGGTAAACTTGTTTACACGAAGCATGTACAAGTGATAATTCGAATCAGACCATTCGGTCTTAAACGTTGGAATAATGCAATTCTTATTGGTTGAAAGAATGCGGTTATAGATTTCACAAATCTCTTTTCTTCTGTCTAAACTCTCTTGAAAGCGCTCCAACTCTACCCTACCGATTGCAGCGTGAATATCGGTCATGTTGCACTTGTATCCCGCTTCAACAATATCGTAACGCCAGTTGCCTGGTTGCATTTTTGAAATCGCATCCTTCGATTGTCCGTGAAGCGACTTCACATAAATCTCTTGACGAATTTTTTCTGAAATAATTTCATTCTGAAAATTTAACGCAATGGCTCCACCTTCCGCGGTAGTAAGATTCTTCACTGCGTGAAAAGAAAATCCAGCAACGTCGGTTTGATTTCCGACACGCTTTCCCTTGTACAACGAGCCAAATGAATGTGCCGCGTCTGAAACAACCAACGGCCTTCCAAATTTTTCTTGCGGCTTGCTTTTCGGTTTCCATTCGAAGCGCTTTGAATAGCTCTTCGCTAATTCCATGTAGGCATCGTAATCAACTGGCAGGCCACCAACATCTACGGGCATAATGGCCTTGGTTCTTTCGGTCATTGCCGCAGCAACTTTCTCAATATCCATGTGTGCCGAATTCGGCGCACAATCAACCATTACAGGGGTTGCTCCTAAATGCACTACGACGTTTGCCGTAGCAGCGTAAGTATAGGCCGGAACAATTATTTCGTCGCCTGGACCAATTCCGAACCAATACAAAACCATCTCCACCGCGTTGGTCCACGAGTTCAAACATAACACCGGACCCGAATCGCAATAATCTTTAATATCGTTTTCAAAAGCACGGGTCTGTGGACCGGTTGTTATCCAACCTGAACGCAGCACCGCGGTAACCGCTTCAATCGTTTTTTCGTCGATACGAGGAGGAGAAAAAGGAATGGGTTTCATAAGTCGCAAAATTAAGGGATACACCACCACTAATCGTTAACTTTACCGCATTAAACTTTTTGCAACTATTTCTGTTCTAATCGCATGACATTTATTACTCGCTCTTTCCTTCAAAAGGCCAAAACATTGTTCTTCCTATTGGTATTGTTTATTTCTGCTGCAGGAGCTTACGCGCAGCCTCAGACTGGAGGAAGACCCGGAGGAACGGGAGGAAGCGGAGGAGGACAACCGGGAAGACCGGCGCCTAAAGGACGTGTGTACGGAAAACTTTTCGATTCACGCACCAACAAGCCCTTAGAATTTGTGGTTTTGAGGGTTTACAAAGAGGACAGTTTGGTGGTGAAGGAAAAGAATCCCCTTGTTTTGGGTGGTGCCCTCTCACAATCGAACGGAGAATTTACGATTGAAGATTTACCCGTTAATGAAAAACTTACCTTGCGATTTTCAATGGCAGATGTAGATGCTGCCTTTTTTGTTTTTTCATTGAAGCCTTCCGGTGGACCTATGGGCCTGGTGGAAAAAGATCTTGGAAATCTCAAGCTCACTTTTACGGGACAGCTAAACACCGTGACGATTGATGGTGGTGGCCCACGATTGGAATTCGACAAACGCATTTACGATGTAGACAAGAACCCAATGAATTCGGGTGGAACAGCTGAAGACGTTTTGAGAAATATACCCTCCCTTCAAGTAGATACAGATGGAAATGTGCAGCTTCGAAACGCGGCTCCACAAATTTTTGTAGATGGAAGACCAACCACTTTGACCATTGATCAAATTCCAGCAGATGCCATTCAGCGTGTGGAATTAATTACCAATCCTTCGGCGAAATACGACGCAAGCGGCGGCGGTGGTGGAATTGTGAACATTGTCATGAAGCACAACCGCAGCGGCGGCTATAATGGTAGCATTCGAGGAGGCGTCGACAGAAGAGGTCGGGTGAACTCCGGTGGAGATTTTAACATTCGTCAAGGAAAGATAAACTTTTTCGCTAACGCGAATTACAATCAACGCCGAAGCATTAGCATTGGAACCACATATCGAGAAAACGTGGCTCCTGCTTATTCCCTGTTTCAAAATCAATACAGCATGAACGACGGATTCATGTTGAATGGAAGAGGCGGATTCGATTGGTTGATCGACAACAGAAACACCTTGACCTTTTCAGGAAACATTATGAAAGGGTCATTTGCTCCGTTCGACACGTTGAACGTTCAGGCCGATACACTTGGAGGCGGAACGGGTTCTTACTATCGTGAAAGCAACACCAAGCGTGCTTTTCAGAATCTTGGTGGAAGTGTTTTATACAAACACCTCTTCACAAAAGAAGGAACCGAGTTGAACGCCGACATCAACTACAACAGAATTAAAAGTGTGTTCGATGGCAATTACGAGAATATTTACAACGACGCGAACGCTACATATTTGATGCAGCACGGAGATGTTTCTCAGTTTTTAATTACTTCACAAATAGATTTCGAATCGAAGGTTACCGATCGTTTTCGGGTTGAAGCAGGAACACGTTTCTCTGTGCGCGACTTCACCACCGAATACAGAAACAAGCAACTAGCCAATGGCATTTGGGAGGACATTACTTCGTTGGGTGTGAACTACCATTACCTCGATCAGGTTTATGCAGCTTATGGAACAGCAGCATTGGACTTACCTGTTTGGAAAATCAAAGCTGGACTTCGTGCCGAGAGCAGCGATTACAAGGGAGAGCTTTTAAGCGCAAACAGCAACTTCGCATATAAATATCCGATTGCGCTTTTCCCTTCGTTATTCGTAACACGCGTTATCACAGAAAAACAAGACGTTCAATTTGCTTTGAATAGAAAAATCAACCGTCCAAGCTTTATGACGCTTTCTCCGTTTACAGACTACAGCGATTCATTGAACATTCAGCGCGGAAATCCGGGATTGAAACCCGAGTTCACACAATCGGGCGAACTCTCTTGGCAATGGATTCCGAATAAAAAGAATACCGTTATTGTTTCTGCATATGGACGTTACACAACAAACGTAACGGTTCGTCAACAATTCTTAGAGTTTAGTGAATTTCTTGGAGATACAGTTGTAGTAACCTCATATCAAAATGCGAGCAGCAGCCAAGCCTTGGGATTGGAATTTGTCGCACGTAATTCGCTCACAAAGACCATTGACATGAGCACGAACATTAATGTTTACAACAGTGCAATTGACGGAACGAACCTCGATCCGAATTTGAAGAACAACATCAGTTCGTTTTGGATCAAGAGTAACATCACTTACAAAGCGCCAAGAAATATTTCCATTCAAGCTATGTTCGACTACAGCAGCAAGCGCTCGTTGGAAGTTGGAAGCAGTGAACGCGGAGGCGGCGGTGGTGGCGGTGGCGGAATGGGCATGGGCGGATGGGGCGGAAGCAACAATACTGTTCAAGGATACATTGAACCTACCTATGGCTTAGACCTTTCCATTCGTAAAGAGTTCTTAGCTAACAGAAGTTTGGTACTTTCTTTTAGTGGGACTGACGTTTTGCGCACACGTGTTAATATCGTTCACAGCACTTCTCCATATTTCGATCAGATCACTTACAAGCGTCGCGATTGGCAAATGTTCCGTTTCAACATTTCATGGAAATTCGGAAAGATGGATTCGCAGTTGTTCAAACGTAAGAACATGAAAATGAACGAAGGCGGGATGGAAGGCTAATTGGCGAAGCCGAAGATTGGCGGAGCCAAAGATGTTGAGCAAGGTTGATGACATCAAAGGTGCTTCGCAAGGTTACTTTGAATAACAAATAAACCTGTCCTTCCCCTGTAAATCCTTTTTCAACTCTCCTTTCCAGCCCATTGACTCTCCAAGAACTAATGTTTCGGGGGCGTAATTCTCGTGAATTTCGAAGAAGACTTGTTTCACTGTTTCGCAATTGTTTGCCAATTCTAGTATTCTTCTATAAAACAAAAGCGGATCGTTTTCGGGAACAAAGAGCGCGAGGTGTGGTTCGTGTTGAACAACGGAAGTCCGCATTTCATTTCCCTCTGAAACAGTGATGTAAGGCGGATTAGAGACGATGGTGTTCCAATTTCCTTCCGGTAAATTTCCTTCTAGAATATCCACTTCCTTCCACGCTACTTCCAACTGCAATTCAGTGGAATTCCTTTGAGCCACTTGCAGGGCTTCCTTGGAAACGTCTACTCCACATACATTCCAACTCGATTGTGCTTTCTTTAGAGCGAGGGCAATGGCGCCGGAGCCGGTTCCGATGTCTAGAACCGAATGATTATTCGGTGCGAAGTGACCTTCAATAGCCGAATGATTATTCGGTTTTATGGTCTCTAGTATCCATCTCACCAACTCTTCGGTTTCTGGACGTGGGATCAGAACAGAGCTGTTCACTTGTAAATCCATTCCGAAGAAATAAGCAGAACCCAAAACATACTGCAAGGGTTCGTGCCGAGCAATGCGCTTGGCGGCTTTGTAAATCAAAAGCATTTGCGATTCGCTAACGGTGTCGTTTGCTTTCACCACCAAGTCTGCGGCTGAAAAATTCAAATAATGTCTGAACAATTCGTTAACGATATTGCGCGCTTCTCTTGCTTCGTAGACCTCTCCTACCTGCTTAAGCGCGAATTCTTTCAGCGTACTTATTTTGTTATTCGGAAGAATGTGGTTCATTTCGCGAAGAAGAATCCGTATCCTTTTCCTCCTACTTTCAACGTGTAAGAATTAGAACCTGCATCGGTTGAAACGACTTCCAATCCATCTGTGCTCACCTTCCCTTTCCAATAACCTGGCAGCGTGATGTTCACATTGCCTTCGCCTTTCGCGAAGACTGCAATGGAAATTTTGTCAAGGTATTTTCTTGCGATAACCAAGGCCTTCTCGTCGGCCTGAAACACATACGTCTCTCCGTAAATCAAAGGCAAGTTCTTTCTTCTCAGTTTTACTAATTTCTGTGTTGAAGTGCGCAGTGCCGTCTCCTCGTTATTCAATTGATCGAAGCGCATCATGCGTCTGTTGTCCGGATCATTTCCACCCGGCATTCCAATTTCATCTCCGTAATAGATGCACGGAATTCCAGGCACCGACATTAAGAATGCCGTGAGCTGTTCCAAGCGAACATACCCCACATTGTCTTTGTGTTCAATCTTACGCGACCATCCGGCCTGCTTCGCATTCTCTTCAAACTTCACGCTTCCGTCTGCGTATGAAATGAAACGTGCGCGGTCTTGATTGCCGGTGATATTTCCCATTAGGTGGTGCGATCCGTAATACTTCGCGCTTTCTTGAATGACTCTTCCCAAATTCGCAAAACTTGTTTCAGGTTTAGCGAAAGCATCAACTGCCGCGTCGTACAAATTGAAATCGAACTGCGCATCCATTTGCTCACTGCCGATGTAAGATTGAATCAACTCGGGGCTTCCGTATGTTTCTCCAATTTGAAAAACGTTCTTTCCGCTTGCCTTCACTTTCGAAGTGAGAGTTGTCCAAAATTCTGTGCGTATATGTTTCGTAGCATCGTGGCGGAATCCGTCTAGATCGTAATTCGTTACCCAATACATGGCAGTGTCTGTTAGTGCACTCACCACTTCAGGTTTCGCGAAATCCCAAGTTGGAAGGAAGACATCGAACCACGTGGTCAAACGCTGATCGTCCCAACGCTCGGTGTTCATGCTGCCATCTGGAAGATACAAGGGCGTCACCCAATCTTTGTGTTCTTTGATTAAAGGGTGATCCTGATGGACGTGATGGGCAACGTAATCGAGGTAGACATTCATCTTGTGTTTGTGAGCGACCTTCAACAAGTTTTTGAATTCTTTTTCCGTTCCGAAGCGATCGTCAATGGTTCGAAGCGACGTTGGCCAATAGCCGTGGTAGCCGCTGAACATGCTTGTGTCTCCGCCTTTATCCCACAAGCCCCAAGCGCCTTCGGCATTTTTCGTAATGGGTGAAATCCAGATGGTGTTCGTGCCTAACTTCTTAAAGTATCCATCTTCAATCGCTTGCGTAATTCCAACTAGATCACCACCTAAATTATTTGCGATGGGCTTAATGCGTGGGTCGTTTGTTGGACGATCGTTTTCTTTCTTTCCATTTTTAAAACGATCTACCATAGCGAAATACATGACTGTAGCTCGGGTATCTTTTCGTTTGAGTTGGAAGGATTTCTTCACAGGTCTTCCATAAGACAATGGAATAAGCACATCGTTAAAGAGCTGATTTCCGTCGTGTGCAAATGCGCGAATGTGCGAACGTTTCATTTTCCATGCCTTTGCGGGAATGTTGAAATGCAGTTGCCATTCGCTCATATATGGTTCTTGGAGATTAACAATGGAAACAGGCACACGTTGGTTCTCGAAATAGATTTGTGCGCCTTTCGGTTCTCTACTGCAATGAATGATTATTTTTTTTCCTTTTTGAGAAAAGACTTCCATAGTTTGTTTCGGTGCGGAAGGAATTTCAATGAAACTGTTTTCTCCACCAAGACCGTTCGGCATTTTGTTTTTGTTGTTCACGTCGAGCAATTCATCTGTTCCGTTTTCCCAAATGCGATACGGATACAATCCGGGTTCAAGAAACAACTCAACACTGTATGTGCCGTCATCGTTGCGGTTCAAAGGTGTCGCATTTTTGTTCCAGCCGTTCATTCCACCTGCAATAAAAACAGAATTTACATCTTTCTGATAAGTCGGAATGTAACTGAATACGTATGCTTTCTTCGCTGAAGCGAAAACGGGGATGTCATATTCGCTGCTGTTGGTTTCTATGTTCAAATTGAAAACGGGTTCGTAGTCCCCTGCTGGAAAAACTACTTCGCGTGCAGAAGAAAGATTTGTTTTATCGTAAGGACTTGTTGAAATGCTCACCACCTCTTCCGGATGAATAATGTAATTCGAAACGGGAATGCGAGTGTAGGTAGTTGGAAGATGAATAGGTGAAGCCAATCCAGGTAACTCTGCTACCTTTTTATTCTTGTTCAAGATGCTGCAGGAAGAAAGTAATGCAGCCGCGGTAATAAAAGAAATCCATTTATTCATTTCGCTAAGATAAAACGACCTTTGCGCGGTGCGATACTTTTCACTTATCTTTCGGCTATGAAATTGAGACGACTCGCTACGCTTCTTTTTTTGGTGTGTCTTTCGGTTTATTCCAAAGCACAGTACACCACCAATCCGATGTTAAATACCTCTTGGACTAGCTTCGGTGTAGGAGCTACGAATGCCGATAATGTTTCGTACCAATTGTTCGCATCGAAATCGACTTACGAAGAAACGGTTTCAACCACGCTCCGTGCGGCCTACTCTCAAGAGTTAATCGAGGGAACCGATGATAGTATTTTCTTCCGAAAAAACAGATCGTTGGAAGTGGGTGTTTTATGGGGACAGGTTTGGGGAAAGAACAACCTATTTTTAGCCGCAAGTGCTGGCATGGGCCTCTCGCTTCGTCTTTATGGTGACAGTGCAATTCAGGTGGTTGACCAGTTTGTTTATAAAGCCGGAGCCACCATTGGTGTGCCTGCGCAGATTGAAATGGGATATCTTTCTAAGAAGGGCGGGGTGTCACTTATGCTAACCGGGAACTGGAATTTTCGTGAACCGTATTATGGGGCTTTGCTCTGTTATACAAGGAAGCTGAGCATGAAGTGATGAAAAACGATATTCAAACCAAAGAAGACCTTGTGCAGCTTGTAGAC
>CAIZGX010000041.1 GCA_903932685.1 uncultured Bacteroidota bacterium
GGGAAGACAAGAGGGAAGACAAGAGGTAAGAGAAGTTAAGAGAGGGGAAGAAGAGGGAAGACAAGAGGGAAGACAAGAGGTAAGAGAAGTTAAGAGAGGGGAAGAAGAGGGAAGACAAGAGGGAAGACAAGAGGGAAGACAAGAGGGAAGACAAGAGTTAAGAGAAGTTAAGAGAGGGGAAGAAGAGGGAAGACAAGAGGTAAGAGATTTGGATTTTTTAGATAAATCAATTTTAGCGGCAGCTGTTTCGAGTTCTATTTTTCTTGAGGTTAGTGAAAGTGAAGAGGAAGACGTGGAACAAGATGCGGAGCAAGATTCTTCGAAAGGTGCTTCGCAAGACCTTCCGGAGGACCTTTCGAAGAACCTTGAAATAGATGTTAAACAAGATGATGCATTATTCACTTGGTTGAGGAGTGTGAGTGATGAAGAGGGAATAAAAGAACAGGTAAGAGAAGTTAAGAGAGGGGAAGAAGAGGGAAGAATATCGACTGAGTCTGCTCAGCCTTCGTTGGATTTGATAGAAAAATTCATTGCGACGGAGCCGCGCATTACGCCTGGTAAAGTTGAGCAATACACTGGGGTAAGTTTTGCAAAAGAAAGTTTGGAAGAAAATTTCGATTGGGTTACTGAGACCATGGCAAAATTGTATGCAGCTCAAGGAAAAATAGACCGTGCGAGAAAGGCCTACAAGCGACTAATTGAGCTTCATCCAGAGAAAAAAATTCACTTCGAAAATCAACTAAAAGTCCTAAACCAAAGAAAATAAAGGTTCTTCCTTTGTTCCTCCTTGAATTCGTGTATCTTTGTGCACTTCAAATTTTAACAGATCATGGAATTTATTGTAACAGTTTTAATCGTAATCGCAGCACTCCTTCTTGGATTGGTAGTGTTAATTCAAAATCCAAAAGGTGGCGGGTTGTCAGCTGGCTTCGCAGGTAGCGCACAAATTGGTGGAGTTAAGCGCACAGCAGACTTCTTAGAAAAAGCTACTTGGTACTTAGGCGTTGCCCTTTTTGTACTTTGTTTAGCTTCAACGAGCCTTTCAACTACTGCGCGTCCAGTTGCAGATGAAGAACAGCAAACAGAACAAACAGACGGCGGTCAACAACAAAGCGGTGACCAACAACAAGGACAATGATTGTCATTATAGCATTTTTTAAATGTCAGTAATTCAAACTACTGACATTTTTTTTGTCCTTTACTGACGAAAGTTCACACATAACAAACAAAATCCTGCTTGGCACAAATAGTGACTGCGACGGGCACAAACATTAAAAACAAACAAACATGTCAAATAACGTTAGACCATTAGGAGATCGCGTTTTGGTAGAGCCCGCTGCGGCTGAAACTACAACACTTTCTGGAATTATCATTCCTGAAACAGCGAAAGAAAAGCCTCAAAGAGGCACTGTAATCGCTGTCGGTCCTGGAAAAAAAGATGAGCCAACAACGGTTCAGCCGGGCGATACTATTTTATACGGCAAGTATGCCGGAACAGAGATTAGCGTTGACGGAAAAGATCTTCTGATCATGCGCGAGTCGGACATTTTTGCAATTGTTTAATTACTAAATTTTAGAAAATCATGGCAAAAGAAATCACATTCGACACCGTAGCGAGAGAAAAACTAAAAGCTGGTGTTGATGCATTAGCAAATGCAGTAAAAGTTACTTTAGGTCCAAAAGGACGTAATGTAGTTATCGATAAAAAATTCGGTGCACCCCATATCACGAAAGATGGCGTAACCGTTGCGAAAGAAATTGAATTGTCTGACCCTATTGAAAACATGGGCGCTCAAATGTTGAAGGAAGTTGCGAGTAAGACTGCAGACCAGGCAGGAGACGGAACAACGACTGCAACTGTTTTGGCTCAGGCTATGGTTGGTGCTGGTTTGAAGAACGTTGCTTCTGGTGCTAATCCAATGGATCTGAAACGCGGCATGGACAAGGCTGTTAAGGCTGTTGTTTCTGAATTGCGTAATATTTCAAGAGAAGTAGGTTCTGACTACGAAAAGATTAAGCAGGTAGCTACTATTTCAGCAAACAACGATGAGACCGTAGGTTCATTGATTGCAGACGCAATGAAGAAAGTAGGAACAGAAGGTGTTATCACTGTTGAAGAAGCAAAAGGAACTGAGACAGATGTTAAGACTGTTGAAGGAATGCAATTCGATCGCGGATATCTTTCTCCTTACTTCGTTACGAATACAGAGAACATGGAAGTTGAGTTAGAGAACGCTTTCATTCTTATTTACGATAAGAAAATTTCTAGCATGAAGGAATTGCTTCCTGTGCTAGAGAAGACAGCACAATCTGGCAAACCTCTTTTGATTATTGCTGAAGATGTAGACGGAGAAGCATTAGCAACTCTTGTTGTAAACAAGATTCGTGGTGCTTTACGTGTGGCCGCTGTTAAGGCTCCAGGATTCGGTGATCGCAGAAAAGCAATGTTACAAGACATTGCGGTTCTTACTGGTGGAACCGTTATTAGTGAAGAGACCGGATTGAAATTAGACAACGCCACTTTAGAAGATTTAGGTCGCGCGGAAAAGATTTCAATTGATAAGGACAACACAACCATCGTAAACGGTGCTGGAGTTAAGGAGAACATTTTGGCTCGTGTAAACGAAATCAAATCGCAAATTGAAAAAACAACTTCTGATTACGATCAAGAAAAATTGCAAGAGCGTCTAGCTAAATTAGCTGGTGGTGTTGCTGTTCTTTATGTTGGTGCTGCAACTGAAGTTGAAATGAAAGAGAAGAAAGACCGCGTAGACGATGCATTACACGCGACTCGTGCAGCTGTTGAAGAAGGAATTGTACCTGGTGGTGGAGTTGCGTTAATTCGTGCGAGTGCCGCTCTAGATAGCCTTACTGGATTGAACGATGACGAGACTACAGGAATTCAAATCGTTCGCAGAGCTATTGAAGAACCTCTTCGTCAGATTGTTGCTAACGCTGGCGGTGAAGGCGCAGTAGTTATTCAAAAGATTCGCGAAGGAAAAGGCGATTTCGGTTACAACGCTCGCAACGAGCAATACGAAGACTTATTCATGGCTGGTGTTATTGACCCAACTAAAGTATGTCGCGTGGCTCTTGAAAACGCTTCCTCAATTGCAGGTATGTTATTGACTACTGAGTGCGTAATCTCTGATATTAAAGAAGAAAACTCCATGCCTCAAATGCCAGGCGGTGGAATGGGTGGAATGATGTAATTCCAAACAGATCGGAACAAAAAATGGCGACCAATGGTCGCCATTTTTATTTCAACATAAAAAATTTATGGCGTGTATTCTGTTGCGCCTTCCAAGATGTAATTCATTTGATAAACATCATCAGCATTCAATTTCAATTTACCCTTAAACGTCAAGCGTTCGTCAGTTTTGTAATTGCGATGCTTTCCAACAAAACGCAAATCAACCACAGACTCCGGACCTCCGCCTCCGCAGAAGAAACAGTTTGCGTATGGGTATTTCGATACGACATAAAAACCAGCGTCGTAATCGACCGGAATCAAATATCCCGTAATAAAAATATCTTTTTCTGCAACTGCTTTGACGGAAGCTCCGAATGTTGGCTTCCAATAATAAGCATCCAATTCCTTCACGTAGATGTCTTTGTAGGTAACGTCTGCCAGTGTCTTCCATGTAATTTCAATGGGCCCCTGCCCTTCTGGTAAAAAAGGAACAATGGTGCTTGGAATAGTTCCCAAATCAACACGCTTGTAGGCATGCGCCTTCAATTTTTCTGTTCCCTCAGAAGCATTCAAGAATAAAATTCCAGAGAAAATAAAAGCTAAAAATTTGATTGATTTAATCATTTGAAAGTGTTTTAGAAATGTCCATGAAGAACGCGCGCAAAGCAGGCAACAACGATGCCACCACGCCGAGCCCCAACGTTATTCCAACTAAATAATATTCTTGAGGAAGGAAGATCATGGCGTTGAACTCATCGTGGAAGCTATCTTTTGCCATGTCTGAGAGCAAGGTAATTCCTACACGACTCAATACAAGACCTATGATTAAACCAAGCGCTACCATGAAGAATCCTTCCAACAGAATAAGAATAAACAACTGAATTCTTCTTCCACCCAAGGTGCGAAGAATAGCTAACTCGTATTGTCTTTCGCGCAACGCGTTGTAGAGTGAAATGAATACGCTTAAGAAAGAAATAATCATGATAAGAATTGCCACTGCTTTCACAACGCTCATGCCTATCCCAAAATTCTCGTTTAGGCGATTGATCTCGATTGCGGGCAAGGCCAATTGCATGTTCGTGTTCTTCACCAATTGCGGAAGAATCATTGGAGCCATTGGAAGCCGTTTGATAAGCAGATATGCTGTGACCTCATGATCTTCTTCATGCGCATGTTCTTCCTCTGCGTGCTCGTCTTCGTGCGCATGGTCGTTGTCTAATGTATCCGCTTCATGTGCATGCTCATCTTCATGAGCGTGCTCAGCGTCGTGCTCCTCCGCAGACACGATTCCGGCATGGCCAGATTCTTCGTGATCGCCGTGATCATGAACTTCCCAAATAGATTCTACCGGTGTTAAAATAAGTCGATCGATAACGGTTCCACTTGCTTCGTAAATTCCAACCACAGTGAACAATTGATCGTGCCCCTCCTCCTCTTCGCCTTCTTTGTCTAAACCGTGATTGCTCTTGAATGTCTGTCCTAATTTCAATCCCAATTCTTTCGCTGCGTATGAACCAACCGTGACTTCAAAGGGCGTTTCAAATACTTTTCCTTCCTTCAATTTCACTTCATAAAATTCCGCGTATCTCGGGGTTGTTCCAACGATTCTCCATCCTTCATAATTGTCTCCGTATGCCAATGGAATGGCTTCTTTCACTGTCGGATTCTTAATGATTTTTTGCGCTTCTGAAACTTTGATATTTCCTGTTGGAGCATCTATGTGGTAGACATTGGCAAGTATTAACTGAAGAGGACTTCCCTTCGCGCCTAGCACAAAATCGATGTCTTTGATGTTCTTGTTGAATTTATCGCTCAGTTGATTTTCAAGCAGAAACATCATAGAAATTATTCCAACCCCAAACGATAAAAGCAAAAGCGTTAGGGTTGTGGCTCCCGCCTTTTGCCAACAATTTTTCCATGCTATAAAAATAATTTTCATGTCGAATTGTGGTTAAGATTTCAATGCGGTTAATTCTATTCGCTGCCTCACTTCCTCTTTCAATCGATTGTCGTGTGTCACTATGAGCAGCGCTGCTTTTAGGGCATGCGTCTGTTCGCGCAACAAGTTCAAAACATCTTTTGCATTCTCGTCGTCGAGCGCACTTGTTGGCTCATCAGCGAGAATCAATGACGGGTTATTTAACAAAGCTCGTGCAATAGCTACCCGTTGCTGTTCACCCACACTCAACGTTGAAGTTTTTTTGTTTTTCTTAGAAAGTATATTCAAACGGTCCAACATTTTTTCAGCATCGGATTTCGAAACTTTATTGTTCGAAAAATAAGGTGCCAAAAGAATGTTATCGATTACTGAAAGCGATTGCACAAAATGTGACGTTTGAAAGACAACCCCGATGTTCTTCCCTCTGAAACGATCTAAGGAAGCACCGCTCAAAGTACTTAAGCGAATTCCATTCACTACAACTTCACCTGCGTTTGGTTTTCTTAATCCTGCCAATAGATGAAGTAAAGTTGTCTTACCGGTTCCGCTACTTCCCAAAATCAACAATTCGCTATTTTCTTCAGCTTGAAATGAAGGGAATATAAGCTGAGGACCTTTCGAAAAGGTGTATTGAAGATTCGTTGTTTGAATGATTGCCATAATTGGCCACTAAGTTAATGGCTAACTCGGAAATTTTATGCACTTTTGTGGGAATCTGAATAGCATGAAATTTCGAAGACGACTTTTACTTTTTGCAACTGGCCTAACCATTGGTTGTTTGCTTGTATTTATGATGTTTCCTAACTACGATTGGTTGGGATGGTTGCCTGGAAAGCAAATTATGAAACAGATTCAATCTTCAAAAACATTAGTCACCAACCACGGAAAATGCCGAATGGATTGTCAAGGTATTTCCATGGAGAATTTCGAAACTGCAAAGTGGCAAGGCGAAGTAGATTTTTCGAAATCAGATGCGCAGAATAATCCAAAGCGCTACTTCCTTTCACACAACAATGTTAACTACATTATTTTATGCACAGACTCAACTGTGGCAGTGGCAGAAGCTAGTCGCGAAGGAGAAAAAACCAAATGCGATTGTGAGCCATGAAAAAATTAATTCAAGAACTTTCTGAAAAACATTTCGAGGAAATTGTTTCCATTCGTAGACACATTCATGCGCATCCGGAACTTTCTTATCAAGAAAAAAACACGTCGGCGTTTGTTGCTAAACATCTTGCTGAATGGGGAATTCCATTCACTGAAAACATCGGTGGATATGGAATTCGTGCAGAAATAACTGGAGAATTAGCTTCCACAAAAACGATTGCTCTGCGCGGAGATATGGATGCTCTTCCCATTTTAGAAGACAATGATTTGCCTTTTAAAAGTTCTGTTAATGGCGTTATGCATGCCTGCGGTCATGATGTTCACACTTCGTCTCTGCTTGGTGCTGCGAAAATTCTGAATGAAACTAAATCGCAATGGGGAGGAGTTGTAACTCTCGTCTTTCAGCCTGCTGAAGAAGTTTTACCTGGAGGAGCCCTGCTCATGATGCAAGACGGCTTGTTTCAAGATAAAAAACCAAATGGGATTTTTGGACAGCACGTCTTTCCTGAATTACCTGCTGGAAAAGTGGGTTATCGCTCAGGAGCATACATGGCTTCTACTGACGAGCTTTATGTAACCATTAGAGGAAAAGGCGGTCATGGCGCGAAGCCCGATCAATGCATTGATCCGATTCTCATTGCTTCACACCTGCTTATCGCGTTGCAACAAGTTGTATCGCGTTGGAGCAATCCGCAAATGCCAACGGTACTTTCTTTCGGGAAAATAATTGGAAACGGCGCGACGAACATTATTCCCAACGAAGTGAAATTGGAAGGAACCTTTCGCACATTTTCTGAGTCTTGGCGCACATTAGCGCATGAGAAAATTGTTACCCTAGCAAAAGCACTTGTTGAAGGAATGGGCGGTGAACTAGATTTTCGAATTGAAAGAGGATATCCTGTGGTGTATAACAATCCTGAATTAACTGAACGTGCCATTGCACAAGCGAAAGATTATTTGGGAGAGGACAATGTGATTGACTTAAACATGCGAACCACTGCAGAGGACTTCGCTTATTATTCACAGCAAATGCCCGGATGCTTCTATCGCTTGGGAACTTCGAACGAAGATGGTTCTTGGAACGCACCCGTTCATAACAGCAAATTCGCCGTCAACGAAAACGCACTAAAAATTGGAATGGGATTGCTTGCTTGGCATGCCGTTCAAGAATTAAATAGACTATGAGTTTAACTGATTTTCTTTACAATTACGATTCGAAAAAAATCGTTCGTCCTTTTATTATTGCTGAAGCTGGTGTTAATCACGAAGGTTCTATGGACTTAGCGAAAAGACTCATTGACGAAGCTGCTGAAGGTGGCGCGAATGCGATTAAATTTCAAACTTACAAGGCAGAAACTATTGCGAGTAAAGACAGTCCGTATTATTGGGACATTACCAAAGAGCCTACCCGCAGTCAGTTTGAATTATTCAAAAAATATGACAAATTTTGGAAAAAAGAATTCGAACAACTAGCGCGCTATTGTGAAGAGGTTGGGATAGAATTTATGAGCACCGCATTCGATGTTGAGAGTGCCAATTTCTTGAATGATTTAATGAACGTATACAAGATTTCAAGTTCTGATATTACCAATCTTCCCTTCATTGAACACCAATGCAAATTTGGAAAGCCAATTATATTAAGCACCGGAGCTTCTTTCAAATGGGAAGTACAACAAGCAGTTGAGACTATTGCGAAATATGAAAACAAACTGTGCTTAATGCACTGCGTATTGAACTATCCAACGCCCGATGCGAATGCTCATTTGGGAATGATCAAAGATTTGATTTCGAGCTTTCCTCAAGCGGTTCCTGGATATAGCGATCATACGCTTCCAAACGACATGCATACGCTAGAGGTTGCAACGCTATTGGGTGCAACAGTGTTAGAAAAACACTTCACCCACGACAAGACCTTGCCAGGTAACGACCATTATCATGCGATGGATAAAGAAGATCTTAAAGACTTCCATACGCGTATGAATCGCACGGTTGAATTGTTGGGTGGGTTTGAATTGACTGCCATTACTGATGAAGCGCCTGCTCGTGCAAATGCTCGAAGAAGTTTAGTGGCGGCGAGAGCTATGTCAGCGGGACATGTTGTTACTTTCGAAGATTTAACTTGGAAGCGTCCAGCAAGTGGAATTTCTCCTAAAGATATTTATCAATTGATGGGAAAACAAACAGCGCAAGACATCGCTGAAGACGACGTATTGCGCTGGAATATGTTTCGCTAAAACTTTTAGACGTTGATGTTTCCCGAGAAAGAATCATCTGTTTGATTTCCTTGCTCGTCTTCGAAGAAGTAAATTTTTATTAAAGCGGTATCGCGAAGGAAATCTATTTTTCCAATTTCGAAACGGTTCACTTTAATTCCAGTTCTTAGTTCAATATCTGCAATCATTTCCTCCTCTCTTCCAACTTTAATCAAATCAATGTTTTCATAGACAATGATTTTTTGTGCTTCGTGACGCAACAACCAAACCTTTTCTAGACCGTATGTCGCTCCTATAATTACGAGATTGGCGAATGACAATTCTACCAACGATATTTTTTTATTGATTAGCGCATTCATCACTGACATTCCAATAACAACGAAGAGGTAGGTCATTTCTTTAATTGGAATAGCATCTGTTCTGTAACGAATAATTCCGAAAACCGCGAACAAACCCAATGCAAATCCCATTTGAAGCTTCACGCTTTCTAGCATGAAACACATAAGGAAAATGGTTAAACTAAAGAGCAAATAGGTGAATAGAAAATCCTTTCTTTTTGCTATGGGGTAATAAATACCTCGAACCAAAAGCACCACGAAAAGCATGTGCACAGCTAAACGTATGATTAAACCAAGGAAATCTTCCAAGTGAATAAATTTCATTCCTCCCATTGGGTCAAAATCTGATTGCAAAAAAATTGCATTGAACGTATCTAACATAATCTTATAATATTGATTCTAATTTATTCACTTTAATTAACTTCTCTTTGAAATTATTTTTCTTCACGAAAGGTACTAGCATTGCAACTCCCAAACAATACTTACTTATGCTCTCTTCGCGAACATGTCTCTTTTTTAGAGCTTGCACAAATGGAGAAAGGCGGTTTCTATTCTCCTGCTTTACTTCAACGATAACGATTTGTTTCAGTTCTTTTAGAATTTTATTCCATTCGAAAGAAAGTTTTAAATCAATTGTTATTCTTTCAGGCAGGTTTGGCTCTACTAGTGTTACTCGTGTGAAATTATTCTTCATTTGAGGGGACAAGTGGAAATAAATTCCGGCTTTATGACCGATGAATTTCTCTTCATCACCATTCAATTCCATTCCAATTTCAGGAATTCCTGTGCGCTGTTTTTGAGTTCTTCCCCGATTTGTTTTGAACTTCAATTCCAGAAAACTTACATCGCTGTCTACATAGGAGCGTTTTCTAATCTTCCATCTGTTTTTCTTTCCGTTATGATGACGAGTGTAGAAAAGAAACTCATCCGTGTCATAATATAGCGTTTCGTAATGACTGAATCGAATGTCATTCACTTCAAGGATTCGGTAGGTATTTTTGACTTCTTCCAATATTGAAAGCAACCGATCAAGCGACACCACAAATTTGGTATCGGTTCGATTCATCAATTCCACCCCTTCCATTTCTTTCAAAGAAATTGGGGCGAACTGCTGCACTATTTGCTCAATTGGGGTCACAAAAATTAATATCTCACGAACTTAACACAAATTTAATGTTGAGACCCTGAAAAAATAGAAAAGTTTAGTTGTGCAATGAAGCCCAGAATTATTGGCCACCTTGAGGTTGGGCAGTGTTCGAACCGCCTGAACCGTTCAACGTAAATCGAATGGCAAGTCCGGTTGTAATGTTCGACGTTTGGAAACTTGTCGAAATCGCCGGTTTATTAATCTGATGATCGTAGAAGAAACGCAGCGTTAGCTTGTCGCTAATTGCCATGTCTGCGCTGGATTTAACGCTGAACAATGTTTGTCCCGCTGTAACTTGATTCTGCCGTTCTTCTATTTTTCTGATCAAGGTAAAGTTGTCGCGAACGGTGAAATCGACACGTAAATTCAGCGTTGACTTTTCAAGTAATTTCACGGGAAGTTTACTTCCCTTTTTTCTTCCGAATGGGTTTGGTAGTTCGGTGATTTTATATCCCAAACCAATCACAAAACTGTTACTCTTCGTTTCTGTGATCTGATAATTCGCCATTCCTAGAGCAATGGTACGGTCGCGCTTGTACTCCAATTTTATCAGCGGATCGTTCACTTTCTTTGTCTTCAAAGTCATGTCGAATCCAACCAAAGGAGACATGGATTCCGTAAGGGTAACGGTTCCTATTTGTTGTCGGGAAATATAATTCTGCTCTGTGCTTTGATCTATGGCTGTCGGAAGATTATTAAACTCTTCGTACTTCAAGTTTGTTACGTAGGAAGCGGTAGCAGTAGAGCGATAATTATGAGTTACGTTGAACTGCTTGAAATACTTCTTCACTGCAGGCAATTTGGTTAACCCATCATACGTGATTTTCCAGTTTGGCTGTGCCTTGGTCGCAAATGGATTCAATGCTACTTCACTTGTTGATCGCCCTGTATAAGCTGCAATGAATGAAGGGATAATTACATTTTGAGAAAGTGATCCGAAACCTTCATAATATCCCGAATCATTCGGATTAGCTAGTTGATATGTCTCATTGTTCAAACGGCTAGATATTTCCTTTCTATTCGCTAAGAGTTGATCGAAAATTGGGCTCGCATAGTTGTTCTCTTTGTCGTCCTTAACAAATGCAGTATTCCAAGTTATTAAAGATGCCGAGAAATTCCCTGTTTCCATTGGTGATTGAAACGTGTAATCGTCAATGGTTGGGTCATACCTGAAAAACGAATTGTAATTTCTACCTTCCTGACGAGTTGCAGAAATTTCAATTTTGCAGTAACGGAAAGGCTCCAAGTTCATCTTCGCATTCCAAGTTTCCGTAAAGGTCTCGTTGTACTGAATATTCAAAGATTGACGTTGCACCAACCAGTCGTTTCTTGCCGCATCTGTAGCGAAATTACGTCCTGTAGGATTGCCCATTAAATCCGTATTCTGCTGTCCGACCAAGAATCCTATTCCAGGGCCGTTGAATTGCTCATCGAGTCCGAGAATACTTGTATTATTCGCATATCCCGGAAGCGATAGCCCTTCATTCTTCGTGTAGCTTCCATTCACGGTACGAACCATCATAATGAATCGCAGAGCAACATCTAATGGATCTACTTTTTCCTTTTTATCTTTCTTCTTCTTTAAGTCGTCTCCAAAGCCATCTTTCTTGGTTGGATCATCTTTTTTTCCAGCATCAGGTTTTTTTCCAGCATCAGGTTTTTTTCCTGTTAAAGCCTGTTTCAAACGAGGAACATTGTTGTACAGAGTTTCGAAATTCCCTTGCGCATTCAGTTGAATTTGTCGGCTGTTCTGAATGGTATTTCCGAGTGTATCCTGAGTAAAGGGTGCGCGATCCCATCTGAATGTTCCTCCGTATCGCGCATCTGCGCTCATAAAGTTCAACAAAGGAAATTTATCTAACGGTAGTTTATAGGTTACTCCTACATTGTGATTGTAGGTCGTTGTTTCTCCAAAATGTTGAATGTTGCTCCATACAGAATCTTTGTAGGACTCGTACCAATCCACATCGTTCTTATTTATCACTCCACGCGGTTCTCCGACCAACGCAATGTTGCTCGCTGTGAAATCGGTTTTTAAATTCTTAGTCAAGTCATATTTCATGGAATAGTTTCTAGTCCAATTCCAATTCTTTTGTGCTTGCGTTTGAATGAGCATATCGCTATAAACTCCGGTTAATTCCAGCGAGTTATTGCGAATGCGACTTGTTTCATAAGAGCGATTCATTTCCGTTCTGAAGCTCATTTGTCTGATTCCCAAATAGAAGTTGAATTCCTTGAGCCACTTCAGATATTTCGAAGTTTTAATGACTGGGAAATTTGCTAACGGTTTGAACTCTTTCGGCTTATTCGTGAAGCTATAGTCGAAGGATCCTTGATATTGTTTTTGCAAACGCCAATCGGTGTTGATGTCACGGAAGTATGTTTCATTGTAGGCGTATGAAACAGAGAAATTATCTATTCCATAAAACTTTGGCTTGTCTGCGTTCGCTGGAGCAGCTTGTGTTCCTGGTTTGCCTTTGTCTTCAGCAGTTGGCAAACCCTCTCCTTTCTCTGCACCGTCACTCTTTTTTGGAGCAATTTTCACATTGGTAAAATTGATACTTCTTCGCTTGGTGTATGTTTGAGATTTTTGTTTTAAAGGTTTGCTTAAAGTAGGCAAATCGGTCATTTGAATGTCTGGTTGAAGCGGACTATATCTTGGTGTTTGGATATTTTCGGAAAAACCTAAATACATTGGCAATTGAATTCCCCAATCTTTCGGGAAGAATTTACCCAATTGCAATGTGCTGCTTGCATCCAATCCCATCTTAGTTTCTTGTTGCCTTTGCTGCACACGCTGCTCAATGGCTCCCCATCCAGGAGTACTTATATTTCCTGATACCGCCAAATTTCCAAAATCAGCCAGTTGCGCATTCAAACTCGCTATAGCTGCAGATCCAGATTTTTCATCAAATTCAGATAGGCGTAACTCATTTACCCAAACAGTTGCACATTTCCCCTTTCCATCGTCGGTTCCTCCGAACGGATTAGTGTCTTTGTCTGGATTCCGAATACCAATCATCATTGTGGTAATGTTGGCCAAGTTCGGATTTCCCTTTACCGAAAGGTGAACGTTGTTGTCTAGAATAGTATCTACAACAGACAACACAGAAGTTGAAGAAGGACGATTAATCTTTAGGTTTTGTAAATCGGCAAGTTTAATGTCAAAGTTATTTTCCGCTGGCCAAATTTCGTCGTCATTATTGGTGTACCAGGGTGTTACACTCATTGGAACTTCATACTCGTAATAGTTTTCATTGAAGTCGGAACCTAATCGAATGAATACGGAAACATCTTTGTCTTTTAATTCTGATTGAATACCCGCAGCTTCGGCGTGAGCGAACATGCGAAGGCGTTTGTATTGGCGCAAATCATACTTTACATTTTTATATGTTGCACGCGCATCTCCATCTTTCAAATTGCAAACGCTTAACGAGAGTGACTGCTCATTCAAATTTCTCAAGTTAGCAGAAGCTACGTCTTGTTCGCGAATAATTCCTGGAGGCACAGCATAGGGAACAGGCTCGCGATTTCCGTTTTCTTCAATGTTCACTGCGGCAATGTTGAAGATTGTTTCCGGGTCGTCGTTAATTTCTTGCTCTTGATTTCCCGCTAAAGTGCTCTCGTATTTCCTCCATTCACCACGTACCAATTCCAACCGTGCAAAGCGCAAAGTAACCGGCTCTTCCCAACCCTTCAAATACATTCTCAGGTAACGAATAGATCTGAAATCTGCAATACTTCCCACGCGTTTTTCAAATTCTTTAATTGGAATTTTGAATTGGTACCAGCGAATTTGACGCTCCTCGTTGTTCGCTGTAGTTTTCGTCGTAACGAAGGTGTCTGTGATATAATTTCTTCCCAAATTAGCATCGCCTAAATCATTTGGACGAAGACTTACCTTGTATTGAAAATAACTTTCAATTGTGTTGAGTGTTATATCTTGGTTAATGTCTTCCGAGTTCGGAATAGTTGTGGCTGCAATGGGATATCCGTCGGGTGTATTAGTATTTGAGTTTCCCTCGTATCTGTTGAAATTTTTGTAGCGTTCAACGGTGTTCAAGTTAGCTGCATCGGCCTGTGAACTTCGGAAATAACTGAAGTTATCGGCCGAAGGATCCTGCTGATATTTTGCATAGGCATCGGGAGTTAAAAACCCTTGCAATTGCAATAACCAGTTCGCAAAATAGGATTGTTCCGCCGTTGAATTCAAACCATCTAAACCAATATCTTGTTGCTCGTAATTTCCAGAGGTGTAGTCAAATGCGTTTACCACGTTGAAAGTCGTAGGTGAGGGATAGTTACCCCAAGTTCCTTGCTCAATAGGGAGATCGTTGTTTGCCGAGGGGAATCCATTTTCGAAACTCATTTGAGAGTCATTCATGATGTCTTCAGAAACGTTTCCTAAATTGAAATAAAGGTCACCCCCTTGGATATTTTCCGAATCTTCGTGGAATGGATCCATTACCCAAAACTGTATGAACTGCACGTTGGAAGTTTCGAAATCAGTTGTTGTTAATGCCCGTTGAATTCCTCCCCATCTCGATGCTGGATCTTTCAATGTTCCGTTGTCATTCAATCCGGAAGTTCGTCCCGAATAGCCGTTCGGTAATTCATAATTGTACATGCCCCTTTCCTCTGGGTAGTACGTTAAATCTAGGCAGGTAATGTTGGGTGGTGTGCCCGAAGGTAATTGTCTATTTGGGAAAACTTCCGATTCCAATACCTCACGCATGCGGTGATCACTTTGCATGTCTGCTGTGATGTTCGGTGGGGTGTATGAACTGTTTCTGTAAAAAAGTGGATCTATTATATACCAAGATAATTGCGCTCGGTTCGCACCATAAACCAGACTGTCTTCGAAATCTCCTTCAGGAAAAAGCGCAGACTGCAGTTTCGGCGTTGAGGCCAGGAACCATTGATTTAACGAACGAAGATCTATGACGCTTTGACTTCCTTCGAAATCATCGACGTATGCATTTCCATCTTTTGAAATTGCCCGAGAGTGACCCGGGAAAATTTTTGCTGCCTCAAGACTAAATGTTACGGTAGACTTCTCTTTGGTCTGAATTCCCGGAATTCTATCAATCAATTTTGTAATGAGAGGAACTTCTTTTTGAAATTTCATATCGAAACCAATCATTCCATTGTTGACGGGATCGTCTCCGGCGTTAACTTTTTGTGTAAGGGGTCGTTCCTTTAAATTCATGAAAGTCGCACCCATTGCTAGATTTTCTGAGAATTTGTAATCGAATCGGCTTCCCAATAAAGTCTTGTATTGCAGATTAAACATAGAGTTACTTTCTACCGCAACCTTGATCGGTTGTCCTGAACTCATGATGCTTTCATTGAGGATGGTAACTTTTCCCAAATTATAATTCACCGTGAAATCCGTTCCTTCAACAAGTCTCATTCCTCCCGCTGTAACGGTAACCGCCCCTTGCGGAACGTTCAACGCATTCAATGAAATTTCAGAACCCGAAGCGCTTTGGTATTCTCCCTTAATTCTGAATCGATTCAATTGAGGGAACCCAATTTGCGCTGCAGTCTTTGTTGAATCGTACAGCGCTTGAAAAACAACTTGCGAAACAACTTGCGCAGCTTGAGGGGTATTTCCTAAACCCGCATAAATCTGATCAGACAAATGCGAGCCAAAGGGTTCAACCACTGGGAAAAACACCCTTCCGGTAGAAGCGTCAATTAGTCCGCCCGACGTTGACGCGTTCGGAACAAAGTCAAAGAATCCATCACTCCCAGGCATTTGTTGCGCATCGATTCTATCGAGATTCATGACTTGAAGCAACAGCTTCCCACTTAACGGTTCTCGAGGAATATAATTCATGTTTACACCCGTTGCTGGGTTGTTGTACCAAACTTCCAATCTGAATTTTTCTGGAGAAATTCCGAATGATTCGAGGTTGTAAACGTTCTTCATCATGTTCTTCCAAAGCGGAGAAGGATCACCATTGGTTAGTTTCACCAAGGTGATTGAAGACTTCAGCATTTTCAACATTAAGGCTTGTGGTGCGGCAACTCCATCTTGCGACAGTGTACCTACTTGATAGGTTTGTCCGTTCAATGTGTACTCATACGAAACCCCCAAAACCTCGGCATTATTCAGTGACTGCTTCAAGGAGATGAATCCTAGACGTGCGTTGTAGCTGTATTCAGACGGAGTCAGTTTTCGGGCGTTTCCTACGCGCTCGTAGTGAATTCCTTGACGCATTCCGTAACCTAAAGCTTGAATGGCGGCATTGGCATTTGAGAAATCTAAGATGTTCTGGTTATTGCTTAAAACATTGAAGAGGTTGTTGTTCTCATTGTCTGGATTTTGAAGTTGCCCTGGGCTAATCAGAGATGAGTTATTGTAATCTGTAGCCATGTATTGGGAGTTCTCACCCAAATCAGTAAATGCCATAATATTTCTAACATCTTGCGTGTTGGCTTGTTGATTCACTACCCAAACCTCAATACGCGTAATGTTCGCACCGCTATTAACAACAGGCAATGAGGCTAGAGCATTGTCGTAATTGTCTCTGAAGAATCCCGAAAGAAAGTAGTGTCTATTCGCTTCGTAATTGTCAGCTGCAATATCAAATCGTGTGGTTTGCGCACCGCCTTGAACAGTGATTTCTTTTCGTTCACCTTTTTGTTGGGTAAGAATTGTGGTGTTCTTTAGCTTTCCCCATTGCGTTTCAATTTTGGCTCCGAACAAACCAAGACTACCGGGCATTAAGCTTCCGGTAAGAGGCAATGCTACGGTTCCCATTTCAATTTTACGCATGACTTGGTCTTCATCACCGGTGTATTCCACCTTCATATTGTTCTCAAAATCAAATGTGCTTTCGGTGTTGTAATTCACCTTTAGTTTCATCTTGGTACCGATATTACCAATGACATTCATTTGAATTTTCTGATCGAAATTAAAGTTGGTGTTCTTCCTCTGGCGCTCGGGAATACGAGGATTTTCGGTACGCTGAGAATTCAAACCGAACGTTAATTCGGCCGAACCTTGAGGACGGATTTCAATCTCATTCGACCCGAAAATATGTTCGAAATTGTCTCCACCAACTTTAATCACGGGAGCAAATTCTTTGTTCGCAGCAGCCTTGTCGTCTTTGATTTTGTTCCAATACTTGGAAACATTTTTATCAAGTTGAAAATTTAAAAAATCCGCTTGATCCATCGTTGTGGCTCTCCGATAATCGAACTTGTCCCCAACTTTCTGAATAACTTCATAACGACCCGTTTCAGGATTGTATTCAACAGAATAATGAATATTATCGGGGAGTGGAATTTCAATTCCGCCATTGCCTTCACTGGGTGAAGGGCTGTCTTCGTTCGGCCAAATAGGAGTTACGGTATCTGGCGCGAATACGAAATTGTGATTTGATTTAGCAATTACTCTCGTTTGAACAGAAGTATTTGCCCAAGCCAACCAACCAGAAACACAAAGGGCCATTACGAAAATGGCTCTTGATAGGAGGCGGAGGACAACTTCTTTCACAATACTATATCTGTTTCAACACCTGTTTAATAAGATCTTCCAATGGCAATTCGCCATTTGTCAGAAGAATTTTATCCAACATTTTTTCAGTTTTGGTTTTGTCTAGGCCCAATTGGGACAGTGCCACTAACGCATCTTGACGAGTTGTATTGTGCAGTTCGCCAACTTTTTCAACAAAAGTTCCATCGGTCTTTCCAACTTTGTTGTGAAGATCAACTAGAATTCTCTCGGCCGTTTTTTCACCAATACCTTTGATTCTCTTCAAAGAAGGTAGGTCTTTACTGGCAATGACTTGAATTAGCTCGTTTACATTCAAGCTTGAAAGCACCATTCGTGCGGTATTCGGCCCAACGCCACTTACACTGACTAATTTCTTGAAGAGTTCCTTTTCCTGATCGGAATAGAAACCATAAAGCACCAATGAAAAATCGTTTCCGTTGACATGTAAATGCGTGTAAAGCATGGCCTCTCCATTATTTGGAAGCGCTGAATAAGTAGCCAAACTAATGTTCAGAAAATAACCCACCCCGCTGCAATCAATTACAGCATGCACCGGCGATTTCTCAATGAGTTGTCCTGTTAACGAGTAAAGCATATTATCTGTTTAAGGTTCCTTTGGCTTGAGCGTCAACCACTGCAATACGAACCATGTTCACAATTTCGCGCACAGAGCAGCCCATCTGCAAGATATGATAACTCCTTTTCATTTCTAATAAAATCGGACCTATAACTTCCATTCCTGCAACTTCTTGAAGAATTTTGTAGCTAATATTTCCAGCAGAAAGGTTAGGGAAAATAAGTGTGTTTACTTTCGAGTCGGCCAATTTAGAAAATGGAAAATTCTCTTTTCTCATTTCAGGATTAAGGGCGAAATTTGCTTGAATTTCCCCATCTACAATAAGATGAGGATGATTGTGATGAAGAATTGAAACCGCTTTGGCTACTTTTTCAGGATCTGAGCCGTGAGAAGAACCAAAATTTGAATAACTCAACATCGCAATTCTCGGTGCGATTTTCATCTTGGAGACAGCGTCGGCAACCAACAAAGTAATATCAACTAATTGTTCTGCAGTTGGTTCCCGATTAACGGTTGTATCGGCGAAAAACATGGGTCCTTTTGGCGTTTGAACAATATACATTCCGCATACTGTTTTAACATCTTTCGCGGCACCTATTGTCTCCAACCCGGGACGAATAACTTTAGCGTAATTGCGTGTCATTCCAGAGATCATTGCGTCTGCAACACCTGTTTCTACCATCATTGCGCCGAAGTAATTTCTTTCACGCATGATTCGAGTAGCTTCGGTTTTAGTAATACCCTTCCGCATTCTCTTTTGATAGAAAAACTCACCATATTTCTCGCGTTCTGCTTTGTGAGAATCTAGACGGGGATCAATGATTTCTACATCTGCCAAATCCAAATCAAACTCATGAATAAGCTCTCGGATTTTAGATTCTTCACCCAATAAAATTGGAATTGCAATTCCGTCATCTTTGGCTTGTTCCGCAGCTTTCAAAATTTTCGGATTATCTCCTTCTGCAAATACTACACGTTTTTTATCTTTTCTAGCGCGCTCTGAAATACCTCTAGTCAAGGCATTATCACGTCCCATTCTACCTAACAGTTCACTTGCATAAGCATCCCAATCTGTAATTGGATTTTTAGCAACTCCACTTTCTATAGCTGCCTTTGCTACGGCTGTTGAGACAGCTACCAATAAACGCGGGTCATTTGGCTTTGGAATTATATAATCTTTTCCAAAGGATAGACTTGTAATATGATAGGCTTCCATTACCTCTTCTGGAACAGCCGATTTCGCTAAATCTGCCAAAGCCTTGACAGCCGCCAATTTCATTGCGTCGTTAATCTTTGTTGCGCGAACATCCAATGCCCCTCTAAAAATAAATGGGAATCCGAGAACGTTATTGACTTGGTTCGGATGATCACTTCTTCCAGTTGCCATAATAACATCTGGACGAGCAGCCATTGCCTCTTCGTATGGAATCTCCGGATCGGGATTTGCCAAGGCAAAAACAACTGGATTATCTGCCATTGTGCAGACCATTTCTGCCGTTACAATATTTCCTTGAGATAATCCCAAGAACACATCAGCATTTACCAATGCTTCTGCCAATGACTCTTCATTCGAATCAACAGCGAATCGTTTCTTTCTGTGATCAATATCTTCTCGTGAAGTGTTAATGAGTCCTTTTGAGTCGAACATGCGAATATTCACAGGATTCAAGCCCAGTCCAATCATGGTGTTCAAGCAACTTAAAGCAGCAGCGCCAGCGCCGCTTACCACAATTTTAATTTCGCTAATTTTTTTTCCAGCGATTTCAAGTGCATTTAACAAAGCTGCGCTCGAGATAATGGCGGTGCCGTGCTGATCGTCGTGCATAATAGGAATGTCCAAGGCTTCCTTCAATCGTTCTTCGATTTCGAAAGCTTCAGGTGCCTTAATATCTTCCAAATTAATACCCCCGAACGTAGGACTGATATTGATAACGGTATTTACGAAATCATCAACCTCTGTGGCCTTCATCTCAATGTCAATGGAATCAATATCTGCGAAGATTTTGAAGAGCATTCCTTTTCCTTCCATAACTGGCTTACTCGCTTCTGGCCCAAGATTTCCAAGACCTAGAATAGCGGTTCCATTTGAAATTACCGCCACCAAATTGCCTTTACCGGTGTATTTATATACATCGTCTATGTTTGCTGCTATTGCCTTCACCGGTTCAGCCACTCCCGGAGAATATGCCATGGCCAAATCTCGCTGCGTACTGTATGGCTTTGTCGGAACTATTTCCAGCTTTCCCTTCCTCCCTAACTCGTGGTAGTCGAGCGCCTCTTTCCTCTTTATTTGCTTCATTTTCTTTCTTTGAGTTTGCAAAAATAAAACAACCTCGAAATTCGAGGTTGTACTTGCTTAAAATCTTTATCTAATTATTCAACAACCACTCGAACGGTTTCTTGCCCTTTCGCAGTCATTAGTGTAAATTGGTATACTCCTGAAGCAAAATCTTCAGCATTCATTAAGATGCTACCCGAGTTTCCTTTTACTGTAGTTTTTTTCACCAACTTCCCTTGAAGATTCGTAATGATTAGTTGGCCTTCTGTTTCTCCTGTAGGCAGCTTGTAATTCATGAAACTCAGTCCCTTCAAAGGGTTGCTTCCAATCAGTTCAAGTTTCGAATTCTCCGTCTCATCAATTGCAAGTGGACAAGTGGACTCGTAGCAAAAGCTAACGGTCTGACAAGCCTGATCGGCTGGATTCGCTGTATTGAAAAAGCAATAGGTAATTAGCGTTTCGCCTGGGTTTCCTAAAGGCTTGTAGTGAGCGTAAAACGTATGATTGGTGTCACTTGCTAATATAGTCTGCGCTAAAAGGGAAACGTTTGTCGTTTCTCCATAGCACACCCCCCAACAGAAATAATTCGAAGTACCTGCAACTTCAG
Source organism: uncultured Bacteroidota bacterium (assembly GCA_903932685.1). GTDB lineage: Bacteria > Bacteroidota > Bacteroidia > Flavobacteriales_D > Sanyastnellaceae > CAIZGX01. The sequence goes on from CAIZGX010000041.1 coordinate 20,907, forward strand.
AAATTATGCTTCGGCTGCATTTTACAGAAATCTGAACATCCGAGATGTTAGTAACCGGCCATTCGGCAACCATTTCACCTGCCCCTGTAAGTGTCGCAGCAGTAGCGTTGACCTGAACAACAGGATTTACCAATTCAATGCTTTGCGCTGACAAACCTATAAAAGAGAGCGCGAATCCAAAAAAGAGAAGATTTTTTTTCATTTTCCAAAGATATAAAAAGTAATTGGGCGAAATATTTCTTTATATTCGTTGCCCTAAAGTAAACCTATTAATAATTTAATCACATGAAAAAAGCTCTACTATTGATGGTTGTTGCCGTAATGTCGTCAACAATGTCTTTCGCTCAGTTGCCTGCAGGATCATTTGGTCAAGATTTCACAATCACTGACCAATTTGGTGTTTCGCACAACTTGTACAACTATTTAGATCAAGGATACACTGTATACCTTGACGTATCTGCAACATGGTGCGGACCATGTTGGAACTTCCACTTGTCTGGTGCTTTGGACGAGTTGTATATCAACCACGGTCCTGCTGGTGCTCCTGGAGTATCTGCTGCTACTACTGATGAGGTTATGGTAATTTGGATTGACGGTGATGGTACGACTACTGACGCTGACATGGCTGGTACTGGTGGTTCAACTCAAGGTAACTGGTTAAACCCATCAGGAACTGCAATTGATTTTCCTTTGGCAAACCCAGCAACTGCTGTAGCCAACGCAATCAATGATGATTATGCTATTGCTTATTACCCAACGGTATACCGCATTTGCCCTAACCGTATTGTAACTGAAGTTGGTCAATTAGATGGTGCTGGTTTGTATGCTACTCTTCAAGAGTGTCCTCCTCCAGCTTTCCAATCTAACGACCCTTCTATGTTAAGCTACGATGGTGACTTAGCTACTTGCGGAAACGTTGACGTTGCTGTAACTATTCAAAACAACGGTACTGCTCCTTTAACTGCTTGCACTATCACTGTAACTGGTGGTACTGCTCCGTTGGTATACAACTGGACTGGTAACTTGTCTACTTATGCTGTAGCAACTGTTAACGTTGGTTCTGTTGCAATCACTGGTGCTACAAATTTGAATGTGAGCATCACTTCTTCTGATGACAACACTTCAAACAATGCTACTTCAGCTCCTATCGCTTTCGCAGCAGATGGTACAACTCACGTTAAGATTGATATCTTATTCGACCGTTATCCTGAAGAGTCTTCATGGTCTATCACTGACGATGCTGGAAACGTTGTAGCTTCTCGTGATTACAGTGCAGCTCCAATGCCTGCTGACAACTCAACTAAAATTGAAAACGTTTACCTTCCATCTACTGGTTGTTACACTTTCACTGCAGTTGATGCTTACGGTGATGGTTTCTATGACATGCAATGGGGTGCTCCTGTAAACGGACATATGTTCGTTACAACTGTAAGCGATGCTGGTGCTACTTTCTCTTCTCTATGGAACTACGATGGATCTTACAACTTCGATGAAGCTGCTGCTCCCGCTAACGTAAACACTGTAGTAGGTATCGAAGAAGTTAATCTTTCTGCTGGTGTTAGCGTTTATCCTAACCCTGCAAATGATTTCATCAATGTTGCGTACGGTTTAACTAACAACAGCGTTGTTACAGTTGACGTTATCAACGTTCTTGGTGAGCGCGTAATGACTGAATACGTAGGTAGCCAAGTTGCCGGAAACTACACTTCACGTTTAGATGTTTCTAACCTTTCTGCTGGTGTTTACATGTTGAATGTAACGATCAACGGAACTGTGAACACTGTTCGTGTTTCTGTAAAATAATCTTGAATTTTTCAAGGAAGAAGAGCCGACGATGCGTCGGCTCTTTTTTTTGGTACAGTCATTGGCTAAAGTTTTTTACTTTTAAAAAAAATATTTATGCGTCTTTCAATTTCAATCCTCTTCTTGTTCGTTTCGCTAGGGCTATCTGCACAAGAAACCTTGCCGAGTATCTCGTTAAAAGATCTCAACGGCAAAACCATCAACACAGCCAATCTTGCACAAGACGGAAAACCTACGCTCATCTGTTTTTGGGCCACCTGGTGCAGCCCATGCAAAAAAGAATTGAATAACTACCTAGATTTATATGAAGAATGGCAAGCGGAAACTGGCGTTAAAATCATTGCAGTTTCTATCGACGATCAACGATCTGTTTTGCGTGTTGCGCCCTATGTAAGCAGTGTCATGTGGCCATACGAAATCCTTCTCGACAGCAACAAACAGTTCGCGCAAGCTTTGGGCGTAAACAATGTTCCTCACACTTTTTTAGTGGATGGAACAGGGAAAATCGTTTGGCAACATAACAACTATGCAGAAGGCGACGAAGCTGAAGTTCACGAGCAACTTTTAAAATTGAAGCACTAATTCTCTTCATTCCTATTTATAAGCCCGAAAGGGCTTTTTTTATTTCCGATTGCGACGTATTTTCGAAGCTCAATGAATAGAATGAAAAAGATACTTATATTTTTAACCTTGCTCGGTTTTTCTTTTGGAGCTCAGGCACAAGGCGACCCGAAAAAACCTGGTCAATTGCATGGCAATTTCCAGTTTCTTTCGCAACAATACAGTGAAGACAGTCTGATTGGAGCTACCGTTCCCCCTGCAACTACCGCAATAAACGGATTTGGAAATCTAATGTACACCCAAGGCGGTTTCAGCGCTGGTATGCGCTTTGAAACGTATAACAATGCCATTCAAGGATTCAGCGCTCAAAACAGATACAAGGGCACCGGAATTGGAAACCGTTACATTCAATACCAAGACAGTATTTTCAATGTTACGATAGGAAATTTCTACGAACAATTTGGAAACGGATTAACCCTTCGCACCTACTGGGAACCAAACTTGGGAATTGACAATGCACTCGATGGTGCCCGATTAATCATTACTCCTAAAAAAGGGATAACTCTGAAAGGTATATACGGTCGCCAGAGACTTGAATTTGATAGTAAAATCATCAATGCTGATGGAATAATTCGCGGAAGCGATGCTGAATTCAACCTGAACTCTATTTTCAAATCGCTTGCAGAAAAACAAACGCAACTGACCTTAGGGGCTAGCTTTGTAAGTCGATACCAGAGCGGAGAAACCCGTTTCGAAGATTCCTTAGTTTTCCTTACTCCAAATAACGTTTCTAACTCTGCTGTTCGATTACAGCTAAATAGAAAAGCTTTAGCCTTATCGGCTGAATATGCTCAAAAAATCAATGACCCAAGTGCGGATAACGCCTACCTCTACAGAAAAGGTAAAGCATTCTTTTTGAACGCTTCATACAGCGGTAGCGGTCTTGGGGTAAATGCAGCTGTGAAATACATAGACAACATGAGTTTCCGTGCAGATCGTAACTTGAAGTTATTTGACGTGCCTACCAACTACCTTCCTTCAATTACAAAACAACATACCTACAATCTAGCAGCAACCTTATATCCCTATGCAACACCGCTAACCGGGGAAGTCAGTTTTATGGGCGAAGTCTTTTATACCTTCAAAAAAGGAACGAAGCTCGGAGGCAAATACGGCACACAGCTCTCCGCAAACTTCGCAGCTGCAAATGGTTTAGATACAACCCGACTTACGGGAATTGAAGCATATACAGACGGCTACGAAGTAAATTCATTAAAGTTTGGACCTACCAAATACGTTCGCGATTTCAATTTAGAAGTTAAGAAAAAACTGAGCAAAAAATTCTCCGCAGCCTTCACATATTATTATTTCGAATTTAACACCCTAGTTACCCCGGTAACGAATGACTTCAAGGGAATTGTTTATGCGAATATTGAAGTTGTAGAGATGAACTACAAGTTCACTCCTAAAGACAATCTTCATCTTGAAATTCAAGGACTTCAAACAGATCAGGACAAAGGCGATTGGGCGACCGTGGTTGCCGAATTCTCTCATTCTCCACATTGGAGTGTTGCCTTGATTGACCAATACAATTACGGGAATTCAACAGAAGAAAAGCGGGTTCACTACTTATTTGGAACAGTCGGTTATATAAACGGTTCGCAGCGAATTACCTTAGGTTATGGAAAGCGCAGAGAAGGTGTATTCTGCATCGGGGGTGTTTGTCGAGCAGTGCCAGCAACAAATGGATTTGAACTTATGTATACAGCCAGTTTTTAATATGAAAAAGACAATATTATCACTTTTGTTTTTTGCCCTATTGTTTGGGTCTTGTGACCAAATTGAAAATCCGGTTACAGTAGCGAAAAACAAATATCGCGAAGATTTGTATGGACAAGCACCAACCTTTCCAACAATCACTGTTGCTGAAAAAAACGTGCTTTTCGAGGAATTTACAGGTCACTTGTGCGGGTTCTGTCCACCTTCTACTTCGCTTGCTTTAGCGCTAGACGCGGAACTTGGCGCGCGAATGGTAACGGTTGCCATTCACGCCGGTTCCCTTGCCTCAACCGGTGGTACCTTGTTTCAGACAGATTATACTACTCCTGTAGGAAATCTTTATTGGGCACAGCTGAACGGCGGATTCAATCCGACTGCGCGCATTGACCGCCTTGGCGGATTAAGCAGCTACGAATATCTAGACCCAGCCAATCCGAGCAACTGGCAAGACATTGTAACGAATCAAATGAATGTTGCTACACCTGTTCAATTGCAAGCCAATTGCGAATATGTGAGCGCTGATAATGTTTTCAATATTCACATGAATTCACAATTCCTTCAAGGATATACTGGTAATGTGAATTTGGTAGTTCTTTTAGTTGAAAATCACTTAATAAGTCCCCAAGAAGATTACAGCCAAACGCCATCTGAAATTGAAGAATACGAGCACGAACATGTGCTTAGAACCAATGTTTCCGAACCTATGGGAAATTTGGTCATAAACAGTCCAAGTGCTGGCTTCACTGCAACGACTAGCTTTACTATTCCTGTTGACGCCAGTTGGGAGCCTACAAATATGACTGTTATTGGATATTTAGTTGACGCCAGCACACATGCCGTTTTGAATGCTATAGAATATGAAATTAACTAAGCTTGTCTTTCTTCTTCTTCTTTCCTGCGAATTACATGCTCAACAAGCATTCAACGCAGGAATAGCTATAGGCATGACCACCTCTCAAATAAGTGGCGATGGCCTTGGCGGATGGGATAAATTCGGAGTAACTGGAGGAGCCTATGTCAACGCTCCATTCAACAAAACAAACGGACTTCGAATTGGTCTGTATTATTCTCAAAAAGGATCACGAACCAAACGCGACACACTGAACTTCAACACATTTTCTTTTCGACTAAATTATATCGAAGTTCCCGTGCAGTGGTCCTACCAGAATGGTCCATTCACATTTTTATCAGGACTCTATTACGGACAAATAATAAAACAGGAAATTCTTGCCAATCAGTTGACTTATCCCGTTTCACCCGCATTTCGAAACTTCGATGTGGGTCTGGGTATAGGAGCGCTCGTTCAATTGGGAGACCATCTCTTTGTGGAAGCAAAATTCTCGTCTAGTATACTTCCAACAAGACCTTCACCAAATTTCGCCAATCCGAATTCTTATTACGAAAAAGGGAACTACAATCAAGTCTTGCATTTTTTAATCGGAAGAAATTTCTGATTCCATGAAAGTGAGTATCATAACTGTTAGTTACAACAGTGCGAAAACCATCGGTGATACGATTTCTTCCGTTCGAAAACAATCTTATAAGAACATCGAATACATTGTTGTTGATGGAAATTCCACTGATGGAACGGTAGAAATTGTGAAGCAATTTATGGATGCTTTGCAAGATTCTGCGAAAGATGCTTCGCAAGGTCGTTCCGAAGATGCTTCGCAAGGTCGTTCCGAAGGTGCTATGCAAGGTCGTTCCGAAGGTGCTTCGCAAGGTCGTTCCGAAGGTGCTATGCAAGGTCGTTCCGAAGGCGCTTCGCAAGACCTTCCGGAGGACCTTTCGAAGAACCTATTTAATGTTGCTTCACAAGGGGTAGTGACGAAATTCTTATATGAAAAAGATAATGGGATTTATGACGCCATGAACAAAGGGTTGGCCCTTGCAACTGGAGATATTATTGGCGTTTTGAATAGCGATGACTTTTACTGTGCAGATGATGTGATTGAACAGGTGGTTCTTGCCTTTCAAAAAAATAACACAGATTGCCTTTATGGTGATTTGAATTATGTAGATCCGATTGACACGGCTAAAATTGTTCGGAAATGGCGAAGTGGCTCATATATCAAAGAGAACTTTTTGAAAGGATGGATGCCTCCACACCCTACCTTTTTTGTGAAGAAATCTTGCTATGAAAGCTTCGGAGCTTTCGAAACTCAATTCAAAAGCGCGGCAGATTACGAGTTGATGCTTCGATTTCTTTTCAAGGAATCGTGCAGTGCACAACACCTTCCGAAAGTAATGATTCACATGCGCGCCGGAGGCGTGAGTAATCTTAGTTTGAAAAATCGCCTTCGTGCCAATCGCGAAGATCGAATGGCTTGGAAAATGAATGGTTTAAAACCAAAGTGGTTCACGCTGCTGCGTAAACCACTTTCTAAATTGACACAATATTTTTAAGCTTAGAACTTCGCTCTTGATTTTCTAACTCCACTCTTTCCTTTCATGTAACTGTACTTCGATTTGTAGAAGCTTGATCTTCCACGAACCACGCGCGTTACAGTAAGTTGGGTTGTTAGATAACTGTCGTTGTGCGTAGCGTCACCGCGAGGTGATTGATAAGCAGTCGGATTCGGTGAAATTTGAAAGTTTTCAATTGACAAATCACTTGCTGTATACTGAGGGTTTTCAGCAACCAAACCGTCTAACAAAGCTTGATAGGTTTGATTATTTACAAACTCATATGCTCTACTGTCGTCAGAATTAGGGGTGGTGTATACCGTTGAGATATCGTCTAGATAATCAGTAAACACAGTTCTCCAACTTAAATCCCATTGCACTCTCCATTTCTTGTTGTAAGTGAAGTATGCCCCAATACCTGCTGGAATTGCCAATCCGTATTTCGAATAAGCTTCCTTCTGGCCTTCGGTCTTCCAATCGCGCAAGGAGAACCACTCTCCACCGTATTGCAAATCTCCGTTGCTATAAATCTGTCCTTTCGGGTTAGTTCTGTATCCAGCTAAACCTCCAAATAAAAAGACTTTAAAATCGGGATTGTAATACCCCTTGTTTCCAATATCATTGTCGTACCAAATGGTAAGCTCTGCCCTTCCGCCTAATTCCAATAAATCGTTTTGAAAATTCGCATTTCTAGCGCGACGCGGAGCGTAAGTGGTGTATGCATCTCTGTCTGTAATACGGATCCAATCGAAGTTTGCAGAAAACGCAAGGCGCTTATTTACCTTATATCTTCCGTACAATCCAGTGGCAAATCGGGTAGATTCCAAATGCATATCTACAACGAAATCTCTTCTTGGAAGATATTTTCCACCAATGTCTCCGAGGTAGTTTGATGCACCTACTTTCAAACCATAATCCCAACGGTACTGAGCCGACGAAACGTTTGACAGAAGTGCCAAAACCAAGCTAAGAAAGAATATTATTTTTTTCATTTTGGATAAAGTCGTGGGCTAAGATAATCAACAATTACCGAACAGTCAATAGTTTTTCGCATTTTTGGAGAAAATTTCAACATGAATTCAGTCAGTCAGCTTTTTGGAATTAAGTACCCCATAATTCAAGGAGGAATGATTTGGTGCACGGGAGCGAATTTGGTTTCAGCTGTTTCGAATGCAGGAGGATTAGGGCTGCTTGGAGCAGGTTCAATGTATCCAGATCAGCTAGAGGAGGAGATTAAAAACTGTTTGAAATTGACCGACAAACCCTTTGGAGTCAACCTTCCACTTCTTTATCCGAACATTGAGGAGCATTTAAATCTCATTGAAAAGTATCGCGTTCCCATTGTCTTCACCTCGGCCGGAAGTCCAAAAAAATATACAGAAAGATTGAAATCTTCGGGAATAAAAGTGGCGCATGTTGTCAGCAGCAGTGCCTTCGCACTAAAATCTCAAGAAGCCGGAGTTGACGCGGTAGTGGCTGAAGGTTTTGAAGCTGGTGGACACAATGGGCGCGAAGAAACAACAACACTTTGTTTGATTCCAAGTGTTGTGGAAGCCGTATCTATTCCTGTGATAGCCGCAGGTGGGATTTCTTGTGGAAAAAGCATGCTCGCGGCCATGTCGCTCGGAGCTCAAGGTGTTCAGATGGGATCTAGATTCGTTATGACACATGAATCCGCGGGGCACGATAATTTTAAAAATGCCATTTTGCAAGCCAAGGAAGGTGATACCAAGCTCACTCTTCACGAGATAACACCCGTGCGTTTGCTGAACAGCCCATTTTACAAATCGGTTCTTCATGCATACGAAACAGGCGCTAGCCTGGACGAATTGAAAGAATTACTTGGACGCGGGCGAGCAAAAAAGGGAATGTCATTGGGCAATCTTGAGGAAGGAGAATTGGAGATTGGACAAGTAAGTGCTCGGATCAAAGAAATTGTATCCGCGAAGGACGTTGTTGAGCAAACCATTTCCGAATTTCATGAGGCACAAAAATTAATAGGCAATATTTCATTTTAATTACGTTTGATTTTGGCGATTGTATGCAACCCAAGGCCTATTTTTGCGCTCTTCAAAGAAATGAACAGGTATATTCTATCGTGCTTTTTGGTCTTCGGATTATTCTTTACTCATTCGAGTAATGGACAATCTCTTGCAACTATAACTTGCCTTGAAGTGCAGGGATCAAGCGTGTCCATTTCTTGGAATACAGCAACCAATCCAATTACTTTTTCAACGAACCACATCTTCGCAACAGATGCAACCGGCGGTATTTCAGAAATAGCTCAATCAACGAATTTATCTGGAACCTATGTCTATTCAAACGTTGACGCAGCAGCAGCATCGGTTTGTGTTTACATCTCCACAGAAGATATCGTAGGAGGTACTCCCAACTTCACAAATTCAGAGATTTTTTGCAGCACATTTTTAACAGCAACCGCCTCGGTTTCTCCACCTGGCTTCGTGAATTTGCAATGGAATTCAGCCTCAAGTAATGCATCCTGGTTAGCTGCCGTTAACGCGGAAGTTTGGTTAGAATATCCTTCCGGTGTTTGGAATAAATTAGCCACCCTACCCAGTACCGCTTCTTCATTTAATTATGAAGTTACAGTCTGCGGTGAGCAACTGAATTTTCAGATTAGATACAGTGGTTTGCCGAATTGTGATTTCGCAAGCAACATTGCCGGTGGAATTTTTTCAGACCAAACTGCTCCTGCAATACCAACAATCACAGGAGTAACAGTGAATCCTAGCACAGGACAAGCTGAACTGAACTGGGACGTGAATACTTCTGGAGATACGGATGGTTACATTGTTTATTCATGCAATGGAACAACAGTTAATCTCATCGATACGGTGTTCGGCATTAACAATACACAATTCAGCGATTTGCTTTCAACACCGAGCAGCGGACCTGAATGTTATTTGCTTTCAGCAATTGACACGTGTTATTCAGGAACACCACCGAGTCCAAATACAAGTCCCACAGGAAGCGTCTGCAATTGCACTATTTTTTTAAGTCCAACAGCATATACCTTGTGCGACACCAGTATCGATTTTTCTTGGAGCGCTTATTCGGGTTGGAGTTCAAGCGTGGACTATTACGTCGTTGTGCACAGCGTCGACGGAATAAATTTCACTCCCGTGGATACCGTTAGTGGCAATAACTTGACAGGCATACACGAATTTACGAGTATCTCATCTGGCATTCATTATTACGGCGTGGTTGCTTATTCAAATTCGGGCGCAACTTCTACTTCCAACATACAAAGCATTAACGTCACTTATCCCAATCCGCCCAACATCAACTACATTACATCGGTAAGTGTGAATAGTTCGAAAGACATTGACATTACCGTGCGAAGTGAGGCGACATTGGTTCCGCATAAGTACATTCTTCAACGAAAGAATTTATACGCTCCCTACAATTGGGAATATCACATGGACATCACTCAATCTTCTACAAACATTGTGTTTACAGATTCTCAAGTGAACTCTGATGATGTGATTTATGATTACCGAGTAATCGTTCAAAATCCCTGCGGTTATTATTTAGACACGACCAACGTCGGACGAAACATTCGTCTACGCGGAGAAAACAACTCTGAATTATTATTGAATAGTTTGAACTGGTCGAAATACGAAGATTGGGAGAATGGTGTTCAAGAATATGAGGTTCTTCGTTCGCTAGACGGCGCCGCGGAAACACAAGCTTCAACAGGCTCAGCAAGCTATTTGTCTTTCAGCGAAGACTTAGAGCCTTTCCTTTCTTCAAAGGGACAATTTTGTTACCGCATTCAAGGCTATTCAGAACCCATTAGTTATTTCCCGAATGAGACATTCTTCTCTTACAGCAACAAAAAATGCTTGGACCAAGAACCAATCATTTGGATTCCAAACGCGATGATGATCCATGGCGAAAATGATTTGTTTTACCCGGTCATTTCTTTCGCAGACACCGCACAATACACGATGAATATTTTCAGTCGTTGGGGCGACTATGTATTTGAAACAAACCAACTTTCTGAAAAGTGGGATGGCAAAATGAATGGTAGTGACTATGTTCATGAAAACGCTTATGTCTATTACATCACTGTGAAAAACGGAGTGGGCGTTTTATACGAGCGAAGAGGAACCATTACCGTGCTTAAAAATTAGCCTTCCCTATGAATTGCATTGTATTGGATCAAGGGAACACCTCTTTAAAATGGGGGTTATTCGTTAACAATGGTTTGGTCGAATCGGGAAGAATTCTTGATGAAAATCTTAGCATTGAATTGAATCAGTTGCATTCAAAACACAACCTTCCATTTTTCTATTCTTCCGTAAGAAGTGCATCTGAACAAACTCAATTTTTAAATCGATTTTCTTTTTGCCGAATTGTTCCAGAAGCGAATTTTCCGATCTGCCGTTACACCTCAGGTGCAGCAGGAAAGGACCGACTTGCGAATGTTGCAGGTGCCTCGAGAATTTTTGAAAGCACCGTATCACTTATCGTTGATTTCGGAACTTGCATTACCTACTCCATTGGTAAATCGAACGAGTTAATTTCAGGCGTTATTTCGTTAGGTGCTCAATCGCGCTTGCGCGCCATGCATGAATTCACCGGGCAGTTGCCCCTCTTAGAATTTGTAGAATCTTCCGAAATTTTTCAAAACTCAACTGAAGGAGCCATGCTCAGCGGCGTTAATTTTGGAATTGAAGCGGAATTGAAGGGATATATTGAACAAGCGCTGGAGCAGCACCCTCAACTCCAAGTGATATTTACGGGTGCAGATTCGATGCATTTTGCTAAACAGCTTAATTACCGCATCTTTGTAGAATTGAATTTAACTTTAATTGGACTGTATGCCATCTTGTGTGCGAATGAATCTTAAATACGTTTTTCTTGTTTTGATTTCGGCCATGTGCATGTGCGTGCAAGCTCAAATTCCAGTTAATTCACCTTACTCACGTTTTGGAATTGGATTGACCGACATTGGATTTAATGCGCGATACTCCTCCATGGGTAACGCATCTATTGCTTTGCCTGACTTGTCAGGAGTGAATTTATCGAATCCGGCTTCGTTTGCCTTGTTTACTGAAACGACTTTTCAAGGAAGTGTTTTCGCTAAGAGTTCGCAACTGCTTTCGTCTAACACCGAAACCAATTACCTCGGCGGACAAGTTGGAGAAATTGCCTTTGGATTTAAGCGCACAGGAAGCAAATGGGGTTTCGCTATGGGCATTACTCCTGAAAGCATTGTTGGCTATCAATTCTCGAACACTTCGGCTGTTAACGATAGCCTAAACGCCAATTACAGCTATACAGGTGAGGGCGGTATAAATAAAATTCAAATGGGGTTTGCACGAACGTTCATCCTGTTTTCAGATAGCACTCACTCACGCATTCATTCTCTATCATTAGGAAGTAATTTGAATTTCCGTTTTGGCTCCATTCTTCAAGTGGATCGCATTGTTTTCGACAACACTTCAATTTACAACAGTAAGATTACCAATCGCAAGTCTTTTTCAGATGCGAATTTCACCTTTGGCGCACATTACTCATTTCCTCTTCACCAAAGAAAAACAGCCGGAAAAGTGAGTCGGTCAACTTGGTTTCATGTAGCAGGAACCTATGAATTGGAAAACAACGTAAACCCGAAGGTGCAAGACATTCGTCAGTCAACGCGCTCTGTTTCTGGTGTTGAATTGGCCGTACTTACCGTTTTGGACACGACCTATACGAATCTCTCATTTGTCATTCCTCAACGCATTCAATTCGGTGCAGCTATTACGCACGAATTTAAAAAAGCTGGCACACTTTCCTTTAGCGCATCTTACCGCCAACAAGATTGGAAATCTGTTGAGAATTTCAATTCGTTGATTCAAGTTTCCAATCAAAGTTTTCACAACTCTAAAAGCGTTGGCCTCGGATTGGAATTCATTCCAAACGCCAATGGCGGAGAAAATAATTATTTCGGAGCATGCACCTACCGCGTGGGAATGAAGAGTGCTGAGACATCCGTTGGTCTGAACGGGAATAATATTGTTCAAGAGGCCTTTACATGTGGATTGCAATTGCCGATGCGCTCTTCCAAAACGACTAGCAGTCTTTGTCTATCAGCTGAGTTTGGAACATATGGCAATGCCACTGAAACCTCAACGAAAGAGAACTACGCGTCATTCCTGATTGGATTTAAACTTCATCCGTTCGAGCGATGGTTCGTGCAGAGAAAGTATGATTAACCCCAGACTGAAAATAGCAGCTGTGTTTGCAGTGGTGTTCATTTTGGCTGGATGTCAAAATGAAATTTCTGAAATTAAGGCTATTACTGACCCTAAGCTTGTTCCTGCACAAAGCACCTTCAATTCTACCTTTTGTTACTCCATTGACGGCGTTGTTCGCACCAAGATCTATGCGGTGCAATTGGATCAATACGTTAGCGACAGTTCTTATTTAATTGCACCGAAAACATTTCACATTGAGTTCTTTGATTCACTTGGGCAATACACAGGTAACATGGACGGAAACGAAGCTATTTTCTCTCAGAAAAGTAACATCTTGTGGACGAAAGGCAATTTGGTTTTAGCCAATTGGAAGAAGGAAAAGCTTGAAACCAATTCACTGGTTTTTTATCTCGACTCTGATTTAGTTTACACACCCGATTTTGTAAAAATAAGTTCCGAAAACAGTGTGCTTGAGGGTACGGGGCTCCGAAGCAACGGATCTTTTTCCAATTACGAAATCAATCAGACTTCAGGTAATTTCAATACAGAAAACAATGAATAATCTAAATAAAATCGTGCTTATCGCTTGGGCGATTGTGGTTGTAGCTTCGCTCGGCTATGCGGTGTATATGATATCTATGGTGGGTTGGGACAAAGGCGCAAATAATTTATTTATACCGGGGATAGCCTTAATGTGGTTCCTTTTTCGTTTTGGAATGTATCGTAGAATGAACAACAACAATGGGTAACATAGAAGTTTCTCAAATATTCATTATTCTCGGAACACTGCTCGGCTGTGCCTTTTATTCTGGAGTTGAAATTGCCTTTCTCACTTCTAACAAATTAAAAATTGAGTTAGACAAAAAGCAAGGCGTATTCGGAGCTTCTATTCTCTCTTCGTTGGTTGGAAAGCCGAAAATTTTCCTTGCGATGCTTTTAGTTGGAAATAACATCTCCTTGGTTATTTATGGAATTGTCTTCGGTGATATTCTTACCTCCATTATTGAATCCAATTTTCCTTTTCTTCAAGAAGCAATAGGCGCCTACGGTTTGTTGATTCTTCAAACAATTATTTCTACACTGGTGGTTTTGATATTCGGTGAGTTCATTCCTAAAGCACTTCTTTCTTCACAGCCGAACAAATGGTTACTGCGACTTTCTCCACTTATTGCTATTTGGTATGCTGTCTTGTTTGTGTTTGCCTATAGCGTAACGAAAGTAAGCGAATGGATTATCTCTGTGCTTTTTCGGAACTCTCCGAAAGAGCAAGACATCGTTTTCGGAAGAACAGATCTGAATCATTATCTGGAAGGTTTCACTGGTGGTAATTCACAACAAAAGGAATTGGATTTAGAAATTCAATTCTTTCAAAACGCGTTAGATTTTTCTTTGTTGAAAGCGCGTGACTGCATGCTTCCACGCAATGAAATTGTTGCTATTGATATTGATGAAAGCATTGCGAAAGCAAAAGACCTTTTCATTGAAACCAAATTATCGAAGATTATCGTTTACCGCGAAAACATTGATCAGCTGATTGGCTATGTTCACTTCAGTGACTTCTTCAAGAACCCGAAGGAAATCAAAGAAATTCTTCGTCCAATTGCCATTGTCCCTGAACCAATGGCCGCGAATGAGATTTTAAAAATCTTCCGCAGTCAGAAAAAAAGTGTGGCCGCCGTTGTTGACGAATTTGGAGGGACCAGCGGATTAATCACGTTCGAAGATATTATTGAAGAGATTTTCGGAGAGATTGAAGACGAGCACGACACCATTGATAATGTAGAGCGTGAGGTTAAAAAAGGCTGGTATGAATTCTCTGGAAGACTTGATGTTCACTACATCAATGAAAAATACAAGTTGGAACTCCCTGAAAATGAAGAACAGTACGATACGCTTGGTGGACTCATTTTAAACTTCCACCAAGATTTTCCGGAAGTGAACCAGGAATTCGTCATGGATCGTTATCGGTTCACCATTCTTGCAGTAAATGAGCGACAAATTAAGCTTGTCCAACTTCAAAACATTGAAGAATTAACAAATAGCTAGTTCGTTAAAAAAAAACAAGGAATTTCCGAGCAAATTTCCGATATTCGCAATCCTAAATTTTACAGTCCATAACTATGGCAATGATTTCAACCCTTCGTAAACAAGGATGGCTAGTACTAGCCCTAGTCGGCATTGGTATTGTCGGCTTCCTAATCCCGTATGACGCCGTAATGGCAATGTTCGGTGGCGCTTCAGATAAAGTTGGTGTTATTAATGGCGAAAGCGTTAAGCAAGACCAATGGAGAGCTATGCTTCAAGAGCAATCTGAATTGTTCAGCTATAACAACAGCCAAACCCACGGTTTGGAAAACGATGTATGGAACAATTTAATTGAAACTACCCTTCTTCAACCAGAATACCAAAGTCTTGGGCTAATGGTTACTGACGAAGAGTTAGACGAAATTCTTTTCGGGAAATACTTGAGTTCTTACGTGAAGAGCACCTTCTACCAAGGTCAAGACTCTTTGCCATTCAAAGAGCAAATGCGCGAGAGTTTCAAGAAAATGGAAACTGAGAAGCCAAATCTTTTCACTGGTTACAAAAGAATGGTTGTTGAAAAGCGTTTGAAAGAAAAGTACGACGCATTGGTTGGTGCAGGATCATACGTAAACTCGTTAGACGCTAAGAGTTTGTTCCATCAGTCGAACGACAAAGCTTCTATCGTATACGTTGTTAAGCCTTACTCTCAAATTATGGAGAGTGAAATCTCATTCTCGAATGAGGACATTGAAACGTATTACAACGAGCACAAAAACGATCGCGATTTCAAGCAAGAAAGAAGTCGTACCGTTGCATATGTTCGCATTCCTTTGTTGACGAGCGCTGCCGACAGTTCTGCGACGCTTGAAAGCCTTCAAACAATTGCGGCTTCGTTCAAAGCGAACAAGACTTCAAAAGAAGATTCAACATTTGCTGTTTTGAATTCAGGTAATCCTGCAAACGGAAAAGTAAAATATGCTTTGGGAAGTTTCCCTGAGCCTTTCAATTCACAAGCACTTTCAGACAGCATTGGTCGCGTAATGGGACCATTCGTTTCTGGCGGAATTGCTCGAGTTGCGAAAATTACTTCTCGCGGAACTGAAGTTGACTCTGTTCAAGCTCGTCACATTCTCTTCAAAGAGAAAGGCGCTGCAGGCAAAGCGAAAGCAGATTCTTTGAAGAAGGTTATTCAGTCTAAAAAGAACTTTGCTGAAATGGCAACGAAGTACAGCACTGACCCAGGTTCTGCTGTGAAAGGTGGTGACCTAGGCATGTTCGGAAGAGGCGCAATGGTTGCTGAATTCGATGCGGCTTGTTTCAACGGAAAAGTAGGAGATCTTCAAATTGTAGAAACGCAATTCGGAACTCACTTGATTGAGGTAACTAAGAAAGGTGCAGCGAAAGCAGTAACCTATTACGCGCAAGTTGAAAGACCTATTTCTCCAAGTGCTGCTACCAAAAAAGAGACTTATCAAAAAGCAGTTGATTTCATTCAGAACCACGGCGACAGCGCAAGCTTCCGAGCTGGTGCTGTAGAGAGCTACGGTGGATTAACTTACTCTCCGAACGTTCGTCCGGATGCTACTGCGGTGAGCGGCGTTCAGAATGCATCTGAAATCATTGTTTGGACTTACAATGAGGATACTGAAGAAGGTGCTATTTCGCAACCTATTTCAGTTGATGATGGAATCGTAGTTGTTTGTTTGATGGAAATCAAAGAAAAAGGAGTTCCTTCATTGCGCAACGTATACGATCGCGTGAAGCAAGAAGTGATTAAAGAAAAGAAAGCTGAAAAGTACATGGCTATGATGACTGGCGGTTCTATGGAAGAAATCGCTGGTAAAGTTTCAGGTCAAGTAATGACATTCGAAGCGCTTTCAATGGCAATGCGTAACATTCCTTCAAGCGGTGTTCAAGAAACTGAAAGTGCTGCCATTGGTGCTGCCTTTGGTTTGCCAACTGGAAACATCTCTGCTCCTATTAAAGGAAAAGGTGGAGTTTACGTTATTCAACGTGTCGCTGATGTGACTAACGTTGAAAGCCCAGACAATTACGTTTCTTTCAGAAAGGATAAAATACGCGGACAAAAAGCGAGTGCTCCAGCAACGTTGTTTAATTCACTTCGTGAAGCAGCTGAAATTGAAGACTACCGTTTCTTCCCTGAAGATTAATTTGAAAATTGAAAATTTTGAAAAGGATGCTTCGGCATCCTTTTTCATTTCTTAGAACCACAGCAACATGGTGTCGCCGTAACTCAAGAGCATGTATTCATGGTTCATTGCGTGCGAGTAAATACGCTTCCACTCTTCACCAACTGTTGCTGCAATGAGCAATAACAATGTGCTTTTCGGCTGATGGTAATTCGTTTGAAGACCAGAACAAATCTTAAATGAATATCCGGGAGCAATGCAAATACTCGATGACGCACAAATACTGTTTCTATTCATTGCATCGAGATGGTTCAACAATGCCATAAGCGCCTCTTCCTTCGAATAAATTGCATCTGAAGTATAGGCATCCCACTGATGAACAGAATCTGTCTCTTTTCCCTCTAAAGCGCGAACGCCGAGCCAATATAAACTTTCAAGTGTTCGCATGGAAGTTGTCCCCGCGGCAACGACCCTTCCTTCGCAATTCAAAATGGCTTGAATACATTCTCGCGTCACTTCAAAAAATTCAGCATGCATTTCATGATCTTCAATGCGCTCTGCTGAGACGGGTTTGAAAGTTCCTGCTCCGACGTGGAGACAAACTTGCTCTTGCTTAACGCCTGCACTCGCGATGGCCTGAAGAACTTCTTGTGTGTAATGCAAACCGGCGGTGGGTGCGGCAACAGATCCTTCTGTCTTCGCGAAGACGGTTTGATATCTGCCAATATCGTTGGCCACGGGCTTGCGCTGGAAATAGGGTGGCAATGGAACTTGTCCGATGGCCTCTATGACTTCGGAGAAGACAGCATTGAAGTTCCAAGTGAAAGCAACAACGAAGGCATCTTTCTCAATTCCTGTTCTTTCGATGAAAACACTTTCGGGGGAATTGTTCCAATTGATTTTCAATTCTAATTTTCCTTCTTTCCATCGTTTTGAATTTCCGATGTACGCGGTGAAGGAAACGCTATCATGTGCCGAAAAGGCTTCTGTGTATGAGTATCCGAAGGGTGCTAGGCACATGATTTCTATGAAGGCACCGGACTCTTTTTGAAAAATAATTCGGGCAGGAATAACTTTCGAATTGTTCGAGATTAACAAATCTCCTTCCATCAAAAAATTCGGCAATTCAGAAAAAACCGAATCAGTAATTGTTCCGTTTTCATAGACCAACAATTTGGCTGCCGATCGGTCTTCGAGTGGAGTAACACGAATACGATCGTCGGGAAGTGAATAATCGAAATCTTCTATTTCAATTTGAGGAATTGCCATGGCGCGAAAATACCTATTTTTGAAAACATTTTTCAACTATGGGCATGAATAGAAAAGCATTGGTTATTGGCTGCAGAGGACAAATAGGCATTGAGCTTGTGATGGCCCTTCGTTCGAAGTTGGGACAAGACAACGTTATTGGGGCCGATATTCAAGCAGCAGAAAGCGTTTCTTCGGAAAATCGACCTTATGTTCAGCTGAACGTACTGGACGCTGAAGCTTTGCGCGCATGCGTTCAAGACCATGCTGTAACTGAGGTTTATCAGCTTGCTGCGCTATTGAGTGCTACTGGAGAAAAAAATCCGATGTACGCTTGGAAGTTAAATATGGAAGGGCTTTTAAATATTCTTGAGCTTGCCAAAGAATTTAAGTTCCGTTTGTTTTGGCCAAGCTCCATTGCTGCTTTCGGCCCAACTACTCCGCCGAATCTAACGCCCCAGACCACAGTGATGGAGCCCTCCTCCGTTTATGGAATTTCTAAGTTAGCTGGCGAAAGATGGTGCGAATATTATTTCATGAAGTACGATGTAGACGTTCGCAGTCTTCGTTATCCAGGATTAATTGGACATCGCTCTGCTCCAGGCGGAGGGACAACAGACTACGCAGTAGATATATTTTATTCTGCGTTGAAGGAAAATAAATACACATCGTTTCTTTCGGAAAACACGGAGCTTCCGATGATGATGATGGAAGACGCCATTCGAGCGACTATTCAATTGATGGAATCTGATGCTGAGAATATTAAAATTCGAAGCGCATACAACCTAGCAGGAATAAGCTTCACACCGAAACAATTGGCTGAAGAAATTCAGAAACATTTACCTGGCTTCGAAATTAGTTACGCACCAGACTTCCGTCAAGGCCTGGCCGATTCATGGCCGAACAGCATCGACGATTCTTCTGCGAAGAACGATTGGGGTTGGGAGATTGAATACCCCATGCCTCGATTAGTTTCAACCATGTTGGAAGAAATTGCGAAGAAAGTCTAGTAACTCTTTTCAATAGTCTTATAAAAAGCCTCGGTGAATGGGGCTTTTTTTATTGCGTCTTCGTTTCTTTGCAGTATGGTTGATTTGTTCATTTACAATAGTCTTACGCGAACGAAAGAAAAGTTCACTCCCCTTCACAAACAATTCGTTGGAATGTATGTGTGCGGACCTACTGTTTACAATTACGCGCACTTAGGAAATTGTAGAACGTTCGTGACGTTCGATACGGTCTATCGTTATTTGACTTTTCTCGGATACAAAGTTCGTTATGTGAGAAACATAACTGACGTAGGACATATCACTACAGAGTTCGATGAAGGTGTTGATCGCATTGGTGCACAAGCGAAATTAGAGCAAGTTGAACCCATGGAAATTGTACAGAAATACACGACGTATTTCCACGACATGATGCGTGAATTCAACAACCATCCACCGAGCATTGAGCCTAGCGCAACCGGACACATCATGGAACAGATTGCCATGATTGAAGAGATCATTAAAAACGGATATGCATACGAAGTAAACGGAAGTGTTTACTTCGATGTGAAGAAATACAAAGACGTTTTCCCCTATGGTGAATTAAGTGGAAGGAACGTAGATGAATTGTTAGAGAATACACGTGAATTAGACGGACAAGAAGAGAAACGATTCTTCGCCGATTTTGCTTTATGGAAAGCCGCTTCTTCGGAACATATTATGCGTTGGTCTTCGCCATGGGGAGAAGGCTTCCCAGGATGGCATTTGGAGTGTTCTGCGATGAGCACAAAATATTTGGGTGAAGAGTTCGACATTCACGGCGGTGGAATGGATTTGAAATTTCCACACCACGAATCGGAAGTTGCGCAAAATTCTGCGTGTTGCGGAAAGGCCCCTGTTCGTTATTGGATGCATGCAAACATGCTTACTGTAAACGGACAGAAGATGTCGAAGTCTTTAGGGAATTCATTCCTTCCACACGAATTGTTTTCTGGAACACATACACTTTTAGAAAAAGGATTTACGCCCATGGTCGTTCGCTTCTTCATGCAGCAAGCACATTACCGAAGCACATTAGATTTCAGCAATGAGGCACTGAAGGCTTCTGAGAAAGGATTCGAAAGGTTAATGCAAGCAGTAGAAAAAGCAGGTTCATTAACTGCCAGCGATTCGAGTAGCTATGATATTGCCGCGTTGGAAAAGAATTGCTTCGAAGCCATGAGCGATGACTTCAATACTCCTATTCTTATTGCGCATTTGTTCGAAGCCGTGAAAGTGATTAACTCTTGCTTGGATAATAAGATTCAATTGACGCTAGCAGACATTGAACGTCTTCAAAAATTGGTAAACGGATTTGTATTCGAAGTACTTGGACTTCAAGCGGAAGTTAGTGGCGCATCGAATGATATTTCAAACGACCTCATGCAAGTAATCATACGTTTGCGTGCAGAAGCAAAAACCAAAAAAGATTTCGCAACATCTGACTTAATTCGCGATGAATTAAAAGCAATAAACATCCAACTTCAAGATTCGAAAGAAGGAACAACCTGGACACATGAAAAATAATAAGAAGGTCATAGCCATTGTGCTTGTTGTATTCGTTGTGGGCGGATTTTTATTCAAGACTTTTGCTCCATATTTCAAAAATTCAAAAGGCATAGAAAACAACGCCACTGAGAATGGAGCTGTGTTAGAACCAGCCGATTTCATGACCGACAGTTGTTACGCTTTTATTCAAAAACAAGTGGCTTTCGGTCCGCGTGTTCCGGGAAATGCAAACCATGCCGCTTGTGGAAATTGGCTAATCTCAAAATTCAAAAGTTACAATTGCAGCGTTAAGGAACAACTAGGTTCCATGCCGAATTGGGAAGGTGGAATCACTCCTGTTCGCAACATAATTGCTTCTGTTCATGCAGGTGTCACGAAGCGCATTGTATTAGCTGCGCATTGGGACAGTCGTCCATACGGAGACAAGGATCCCGATCCGAGCAAACACAAACAACCCATTGACGGTGCGAATGACGGCGCCAGTGGTGTTGGTGTATTGTTGGAATTGGCGCGCATTTCAAAAAATTTACCTGAAGACATTGGTGTTGATTTCATTCTTTTCGACAGTGAAGACGGAGGAAAACCTGAGTGGGCTCCCGATGGAGAAAACGATGCTTACTCTTGGTGTTTAGGTTCACAATTTTGGGCGAAACAAAAACCTCAGCGCACCATGCGTTATGCTGTGTTGCTCGATATGGTTGGTGCTGAAGGAGCGCGATTTCACAAGGAGGGGTATTCGATGCAATCGGCAGGAAATGCAGTGAATCGCATTTGGGGCCATGCTGCGAAACTTGGTTACGGCGAATATTTTCCAAATGAAGAAACTGCTGGAATCGTTGATGACCATTTGTTCATGATTCAAGCAAATGTTCCTTCACTAGACATTGTAGATATGCGACCAAATTTCATGGGAACTCAGTTTGAATTCGGAGGATCGCATCACACGCATTCAGACAACATGAGCGTGATTAGCAAACCCACTTTAAAAGCGGTTGGACACACGTTGGCATACACTGTTTGGAATTTGAAATAACTTAGAAATCTAAGTTCAACGACAAGTAAAATACCCGCGGCAACACTGTGTGATCATCTACGCCCCACGCCCAATCGGCCCGCATGTGGTAACCTAAAACTTTCGAACGCATTCCGAATCCATATCCGTAAATGATGGGCTCTTTGTTGCTTCTCAATTGCACCGTTACTGGAGTCTGTGTTACGGTAATTGTATTGAAGTCATTCGCATCGTCGTAGGGACTCTTGCCTGTCCATGCACTTCCAATATCGAAGAATCCAATGACTTGAAAATTATCGGCGAAATCTGATTTGATCGAACGATTACTTAAGTACCGGAAGAGCGGAAGACGTAATTCTGAATTACTTAAAACGAAATTGTTTCCGTTCCGTGCATTCACGTAGAAGCCTCTCAACGGTCCGGCAAACGCCTGAAACGTGTAACCTTGGTTAGCAGAGACTAGAACGGAATTATCTACTTTCTGACCCAGCCAATTGTCTACTCCACCCAAATAATTTACCACTTTGTAATCGCCGAAGGAACTGCTTCCACACAAGCGAAACGCAAAAATTAAATCGCGATGAATGGATTGATAATGACGGAAATCAAAACCAGCAACGTAGATAGAATTTTGTTCTTTCAGCTTGTTCGGCTGACGGAAGTGTTCACCCCAAGCTTTAAAGCGGGTACCCGTTCTGTAATTCAAACCTTTGATGTACGTGTTATCGAAAATGTATTCAACCTTTCCACCAATGTTCCACTCGTTCTGATTCTTATACGCTGCCGTATATGGATCACTCGACAGAACGACCATTCGGTCGTTACGACCGATAGCAGTCAATTTAACGGCACTTGTCTCTGTGAATGGGTATTTCCATTCATGAGTAAGATTATACGTCTGAACACGTATGGTGGCATACTGCTGCGTGACCTCTTGTCCTTGTCGTTGCAGAGACACTTTCTTGTCCCAACGGTTTTTCAAATTTTCAAAAGACAATCCGAAATCACTGTTGTTGAAGTTGGCTGCTATGCGAACACCAGCGGTTAACTTATAGTCTTCCATTAAGTCCGAAATTCCAACTTTAAAGAATCCTGAAAAACCAGGTGAGATACTTGTGGGTCCCGTGTAATTCTGATAAAATGAACTCGCGAACTGATTGTCGACGGAAGATTGTACATAACTCGTGGTGTAATTCACCATGTAATTCTTTGTCTTCGGAATTTCTATTTTCGTCAATTTGGTTAGTACCTCTGCCTGCTTCAAACTTTCTTGCTGGCGTTTTTTATCTCCTGGAAATGCAAAGTTTTCGGTGTCGATTCGCGTTGCATCTTTCTTCTTGGGAAACCAAATCATTTCGGAATAAGGAGCCTTTTCTTCTTCCGGTTGACTCTCATCACCTTCAATTTCTATAGCCCTATCATTCACCAAATTCAGATCTGTTGCATAGGGAACTCCCAACTCATCGGTAATCCAAATTCCTTCTTGAAGATTGGAACCTATGAAAAAACCCGTGGTTTGACGATTCGATTTTTGCAACACTTCGGTCACATTAAAATAACGGTAATGTATGGTCGTGTCAATGCTCGCAATAGCACTGTCTCTGTATACCGAGCAACGTTCATCATACAACACCTTGCTTCGAATAAATTGAATTTTATTGTCCTTCGCCAAAGCCAACTTGCGATCAGAATAATTCGCATTCGTTAGTTGAATGAGGTCCTCATTTTTATAATCGTCGGTTAATTTCAATTTATAAATGTGGAAATTCGAATCCTCCGAACGAATGCTGTCGTGATAATTCAAGGCGAGGTTACTGCCTCTGTTCGAACTGAAGTAAATTGTATTTCCATCTACGGAAAAAACTGGATCTGTATCATCGAAATTATCGTCTGTTAATTTCTGGGGAATATTTGCAGTAATAGGCAATAGACAGATATTTGTCTTACCGTTAACAGTTGCACTTATAACCACCTTCTTTCCATCGGGAGCATATTTCATGCTCTGTATTTTTTCAACCTGAAATAATTCTTTTGAAGACTTTTGTTCGGTTTCAAGTTGATAGGTATTCCAAAATAGTTTGCCGTTTTTCTCGGTAACGTATGAAAGCACTTCTCCGTTCGGGTGCCAGGCCAATTGCGGTGTGCTCGCGTCTGGAATACGATCACTTTTGAAATCTCCGCGAGCTACTTTCGTTTTTTCCTTCGTCTCTGTATCGTAAATATAGACCGTGTATTCGCCTTTGTTGTGCATGGTATAGGCCCATTTCAGAAGATCATTCGATGGCGTAACGTGCAAGTATTCGTTCTTGAATTTCCCAACCTGTTCGGGTTCCAGTAATTGGAACTTCTTTCGTTTGACATGAAGATTAGACAATTCCTCTTCCACTTTCACCAGGTCTCTTCCTTGTTCTAAAAAGCGCTGATAGTCGCCCACAACAGTCTCTGTGTTTCTTCCAATGACATACTGAAATCCCCCGTCGGTGCCATGAAACAACTGTGTCATATTTAGAATTCCAAGTACAACATTTTCACCGTAGATGTTTCCAATGTATGACCAGAAGCTGTGTCCAACCAATTCCGCTTGTCTTCCCGTTAATCTATGAATGTTCGGATAGCGTGCGTTCGCGAACCAATCTTCCGCGGTGCGCTCACTTTCGCGTTGGTCTTTCAATGCTGCATAGCGAATTACACCCTCCGAAAACCAAGTGGGAATGGCTATGCGATTGTTTCCGCGAACCACGCTTTTCCAATCGCCTCCGTACATCAATTGCAAATACATGATTCGTGAAAGACCCAAGGCTATTTGCTCACGCAATTCTAAATCTGTTCCTTCGAAATACACGAACATCTTATTTCCTAATATATTCGTGGAGCCGCCAATACTCGCGGTTTCTTCGTCTGACAATCCTAAATTACTTTGACGAAATTCACTTTGTTTGTTGAAACAAACCACTTGAATTTTATCGTCGAGCTGCACATTGAAAAACTTTTGAAGGCGCGTTTTTTCTTGTTCGCAATACAACAACGATCGCTCGGCTATCTGCTGTCCCCCTTGGTAATAGTACACTTCAAAGTGCTCACCTGGAAAAAACGACCAATCGAAAGGCTTGTGTTGTATTCTGTTTTTTCCAAAAGAAACATTGGAACCTCTGTAAAATTGACATTGCCCTGCAATTGAATTCAACACCAGCAGAACAAATAGAAAATAAAATGCTGGCTCCTTTCCGCGAATCATACAACCAAAGTACGCGTATTTTCGCAAACATAAAATACCACGTCGCAATGAATATTCAATCTTTTCAATTCAACGCCTTTTCTGAGAATACCCATGTCATTTGGAACCGCGAAAAACAAGCGGTTATCGTTGACCCCGGTATGAGCAATCGTATTGAGGAATCTGAGTTTCTTTCTTGGTTGAAATCGGAAGAATTAACCGTTGTTGATGTTTGGCTCACGCACTGCCACATAGACCACATTATGGGATTGGATTTTTGTTTTCGTGAATTTGGGTTGAAGGGAATTGCGCATGAATTAGACCAAGTGAATATTGAACGAAGCGAATTGGTCGCTGGCATGTATGGCATTCCCTACACCGCAGGACCCGAGCCTGAATATCTTCTTCAAGAAGGAAAAATGATTCGACATCATTTCGAAACGGAAGTGTTGTTTGTACCCGGACACAGTCCCGGACATGTCGCATTTTACTTCAAAGAAACCGGAGTTGTTTTTAGCGGAGATGTGTTGTTCGAAAGAAGCATTGGACGAACAGATTTACCGGGTGGCGATTTCGAAACGCTTGCGCATTCCATTCGAACAAAAATGTATTTACTTCCTGAAGAGACTGTTATTTACAGCGGGCATGGAGACACGACCACCATTGGGGAAGAGAAGAATGAAAATCCTTTTGTGAAGGGGATTTAAACTACTTCTTGTAATTTTTTTCGTAGACGGAAATCCAATCTTGCACCGTCATTTTCGTCACCAATTCTGCAATTAAATCGTAGGGAATATCTTCCATTTTCTTGAAACGAATACATGACTTTCCCATGTCTAATTTCGACTTGCAATGCTTGGGGTATTCTGCAACAAACCAATCGTACAATTCAGGTTTCGCATACACGCCCATGTGATACAATGCAATGAAATTTTTCTGTGAGGCGAGTGCTAAAAATGGAAGCGGCAACTTCGGATCGCAATGGTAACCGTCTGGGTAAATCTTGTGCGGAACAACATATCCAATCATCCCGTAGCTCATCTGTTCATCGAAACCCTTCGGAATATTCTTCTTAATGAGAGATTGCAATTTCTGAACAACAGCCTGTCTCTCTTCTGGCAATGCATTGACATATTCTTGAACGGAACTCATGATTATAGTTTTGATCAAAAATAATTGAATCAATTCAGATTGAAAGAAACAAAATCTTTGCAGTACTCATCTATGAGTAAGCGAACTCTTCTAAACTCATTCAAAACTTCTTCTTCCGAGCCTGTTGCTTTAGCCGGATCGGGAAAGTTGTAATGAAATCTTTCTGCCTTCGAAGGGAAATACGGACAACGTTCTTTGGCGTTATCACAAACGGTAATGATAAAATCAAAATCGATGTTCGCGTATTCGTCGACGTGATTCGACGTGTGATTGGAAATGTCAATTCCCGCTTCTTTCATGATTGAAATGGCGCGTGGATTTACGCCATGTGTTTCAACTCCTGCGCTGTATACGTTTGCGTTTTCACCTGCATAATGACGCAAGTAACCTTCTGCAATCTGACTTCTGCAACTGTTTCCAGTGCAGAGAACAAGTATGTTTTTCATCGTGTATAATATTTTTTCTTGAGGAATAAACTGGCTTTTACCAATAGAATAAGAACGGGCACTTCCACCAACGGACCAATCACACCCACAAACGCTTCTGCTGAATGAATTCCGAAAACAGAGATTGCAACTGCGATAGCTAACTCGAAATTATTTCCCGTTGCGGTAAACGAGATGGCGGCGTTTTTCGCGTAGTCTACTCCCATGGATTTGTTCACGAAAAAACTCACGAAAAACATGAGTACGAAATACACCACCAAAGGAATAGCTATACGCAACACATCGAAGGGCAATTCCAAAATTTTATCTCCCTTCAAACTAAACATTAACACAATGGTGAAGAGCAGAGCGTAAAGCGTGATTGGAGAAATTCTAGGAACAAAAACTCTATTGTACCATTCTTCTCCCTTTGATTTAATCAGGAATGTGCGCGTTAAAAATCCGGCAAGAAATGGAATTCCCAAATAGATCAAAACGCTTTGTGTAACCTCTCCCATTGGAACTGAAACTTGGAAGTTCCCGAATCCCAATTGATTTGGAAGTACGTTTATGAAAAGCCATGCGTAGAACGAATACGACAGCACCTGAAACACGCTGTTCAACGCAATAAGCAAGGCGCCGTATTCTCTGTTTCCTCCGGCCAAGTCGTTCCAAACAATAACCATAGCAATGCATCGGGCAAGACCAATGAGTATAAGTCCGACCATGTAATGCGGCTCATCTTTTAGAAATAAGATGGCCAACACAAACATGAGTATGGGACCAACAATCCAGTTCAAGAATAGCGAAAGCGTCATGACTTTTTTATCTTGAAAAGCCTTCGGCAATAAGCTGTAGTTCACCTTTGCTAAGGGAGGGAACATCATTAGAATTAATCCAATGGCGAGCGGAATGTTTGTGGTTCCAACTGAAAGGCTGTTGGTGATATTCGCTATACCTGGAAAGAAATAACCCAACCCCACACCAATAAGCATGGCTAGGAATATCCAAAGGGTTAGGAAGCGATCGAGGAATTTGAGTTTCGGTTGCATAGAAAAAAGTTTAGCAGCATTTATTTTGTTTCGAAATTTTGTTCTCTATTGTTTCAAAATAGACCTTTAATTTTTGAATGGTCTTTTCATTCAGGCAGTAGCAGATGGTATTTCCTTCTATGGATCCTTGAATGATTCCAGCTGACTTCAGTTCTTTCAGATGCTGTGAGACCGTGGGCTGCGCAAGTGGAAGTTTATTCACGATATCACCGCATATACAAGACTCTACGTTCATTAGATATTCAACAATGGCGATACGTGCAGGATGCGCAATGGCCTTCAACAATGAAGCAGTTTCGTTTTGTTTTTTGTTGAATAGATCTGATTTCGTGGTTCCCATTTCGTATTTGTATATTGCAATATTACGATAAATATTTCAACAAAGTTGAAATACGCTTTGCGATGACACAACAAAGTTGTGATGACAATCTGCGATTGATGACAGCGGAGCTGATGACCCTGCGGGATGACACAACAAAGTTGTGATGACAATCTGCGATTGATGACAGCGGAGCTGATGACCCTGCGGGATGACACAACAAAGTTGTGATGACAATCTGCGATTGATGACAGCGGAGCTGATGACCCTGCGGGATGACACAAC
>CAIZGX010000042.1 GCA_903932685.1 uncultured Bacteroidota bacterium
CACCTCCAAAGATTTCATCAAAGGATAAAGCGGTAAGGTCTTCATCTTTTCATTCACTTCTTCTTCCGTTAGATTTTTGAAGATCAGGATTGCTCCGTTTCTGGTTGGACGAAGGAATAATTGATCTAGAAAACCTTCGGCTTTCCATTCTGCAACAACTTCTCTTTCGTGTTTAATTATTTCCTGAAAGTTTTCAGGAAGGTTGTCTGTGTGAATGGTTAGGATGGCTAATACGTGAGTTGCAGTCATAATTTTTGATTTGTAATTTTTTCGAAGCGAATAGAAATTAGCTTTCAGCAAATATATTCGAAGTAACTTCGTTCTCCTTCCGAAAAAAAATAACATTCAATGAAAAGAAACATTCTTCTTTTGGCTTTGGCCATCGCATCGAGCGCAATAGTAACCGCTCAAGAAGTGAAACATCCGAAATACAAGATTTCACAATTTCAACTTTCATTTGGAGGTGATCGCTCGTTGGCACCTTTAAACATTAACCAGAACGAATTCAATATTCTTGCCCCAGGAGCACTGATACCCGCGAATTCAACGCCTTATACCACTCAGTTTGGTTGGGATGCACCGACATTAAATTTGAATGTTGCTTTTCATCCGTTAAAGAAGAACGGGTTAGCAGGAGAGTACAATAAGAATCGCACTTTCCGCGCAGGGATATCGGCGCAGGGCATCAGCGCTTCCATCTACAACACCTCTAATTCTTTTACAACAAGAATAGACACGTTGGTGTCTTCTGCTAACGGCAGCATATACGGATTTATTGATTCGACTCATCGCGATTTTACATACAGCTCATACATGGCAACTGCGGTGAAATTGGATTTTTCATATTTGGCATCCACCGATATTTCGAAACGATTTTCGTTTTATTCAGGAGTTGGATTGAACTTCGGAATTACGCTTGCACCGCGCACGGAGATCTATTCGCATTCATGGGATTCAGAGCAAATAACAGATACCAACGACAATTACATTTCAACTCAGTCTGTGTACAATTCTTCGAATGTTAATCGTCAGGTTTATCAAAATAAGATGGGGTACATGGCTGCGTTGTACGTTCCAATTGGAGTAGATTTTTGTTTGGGAAAGAAAAACGAAGTCATGAAAAAGATGCATTTGTTTTTTGAATTGCGTCCGACCGTTTCGGTATTAAGCATTCCTGAAGCGAAGACGTATGTTTATCCGAGTATGCAGAATTGTGTTGGGATTAAGTTCACTTGGTAATGTTGCGGAGCAATTAATGTTACCATGTAACGAATGTCCCTCGGACGAATGCCGTTGGCGAATGTCTTCGACGATTTTATTTAAAGTGATTTGTGATTGAAAAAATGAATAAAAAAGAAGTTTACGAAGCGTTGGTGAAGGTGATTCAGGAGCGAGGGGCTGAGATGCAATTGGCGTGGAATGAACTCATGGAATCGAACAAGCAAGAGGGGAAGAGTTCAGCTGGAGATAAGCACGAGACTGCGGCGGCGCAGGTGCATTTGGAATTGGAGAAGATGGGAAAGCAGATGCAAGAGCACAATCGCAAATGCGAAGAGTTAGAGCGATTCAATCCATCTAAACTAGAATCGAACACTCACGTTCGAAGTGGCTCATTGGTTGAAACTAGCGAAGGTTGGTTTTACATCATTACCTCATTGGGAAAACTAACTACCGAATCTGGAGATTGTTTTGTCGTCAGCGCATCTTCTCCTATTGGTGCTGCTTTGCTTGGAAAACAAGCAGGAGAGGTGTTTCAGTGGAATGGGAGGGAAGGGACGGTGGTTGGGATCTTTTAAAGAGGGAAGAATGTGCGAGCACGAATGTCCTTGACGAATGCCTTCGGCGAATGTCTCCGACTGTTAATCAACAACATTAGTTCTAATTACTTTGTAGGAATAAAATCTTTGATTTTCCAATTACAAAGTAGGAATAAAACCAACGGTTTTCACATTACACAGTAGGAATAAAATCTTCGATTTTCCAATTACGAAGTTCACAACGGTTCTCCGTTAAGATCCGTCGTAAGTATCTCGCTCATGTAATCGAAGAACGGACGCATGGCTTGGAAAGTGGTGAAAACGTTTTCGAGGTATTTTTCTGATTGCGCTTGTTTGTCGGTGAAGTGCTTCACAAGCAAGAACTGTTTGTAATTGATGAGGTGAATAGCAGGATGATCTTTGTCGAATCCTTTCGGAGCGGTTTTCAGTTGTTCGCCTTCTAGTTTTCCGAAGGTGGAAATAAATTCTTTGGATGAAAGCATTTCTTGAAGCGGCTCCGGATCGGCGGCTATTTGCATGCGAATGTGTTTCAAATCTTCCGGAGAAGGTCCCCAGAATCCACCGCCTAGAAAACAATTTCCCGGTTCTATGTGGAAGTAATATCCGCCACGCAGTTCTTTTGTAGCGCGCGTGAACGCTCCGCCAATGTTGGTTTTATACGGTGATTTGTCTTTTGAAAAACGAACGTCTTTGTAAATTCTGAAAATCGATTTCTTTCCGCTAGCCGTTTCAATGTTGTCTACTTGCTTCATCTTCTCCAACAGCTCATCTGCAAATTGCACCACAAAACCGTGTTGCTCTTGGTATCGCTCTTTATTTTCATTGAACCACTCGCGGTTATTGTTTTCTTTAAGCTCTTCCAAGAATGAAAAGACTGAAGCGGGAATAGATTTTTGCATGGCTGTTTAATTGAGGGCGAATTTACAAACGATGTTTCAATCACTCCGTTCCCACCTTCGGTTTATTGAACTCATCAAAAGCAATCCAAATATCTTCTTTCTTTGGGCTCTGCGCAAGAAGTGGCGCTAACGAGATTACAGTTCCCAAAGCGAAGATGGGTGTGAATTCGAAGTTATCTTGACGAAAGAATTCATACGACATAATCCCCAGTCCTGCCGCAAGCAGAGCTGCTTGCATGTGTTTCAGTTTGCGGTGATGTTCAATGTAGTAGACAGACTCGCTGTTCGAACTGAAGTCGCGCATCATGTTTTTGTAGTTCGCGGCGTAAACTGGACTGTTGCCCATGCAGTAATAATCGAGCTCTTTTCCTGAAGCCAAGAGCTTGTTAACCTTCTTCATACCCGGATAAACTTTCAGTGTATCGTCGCAATACACGCCGAACGTAATTTCCTCGTAAGCATTGGCTCTTCCTTTTTTAATACGAACGGCATAGCGTTCGGTATCGTTACCATGAATGTGTGAAAGGTTCGCGAAGGTGCCGTTGCTGTTACTGAATTTCGCAATCTCATTAGCCTTCCATCTGTTCTGATCCAGCGTGAAATAAGCATTCTGCGCAATGGGCGAATCGTACGTCAATCGAATTCCCGTGATTGAATCTCCATTTTGAAGGATAACATAGTGCTGAGCAGCACAGAAATGGGCTGTTGCGAAAAAAATGCAGCAGAGTACTATTGATTTTGAGTAAGATGCGAGATTCATTGCAACGAATTTAAGAAAACTCTTTTGTGATTCGAAAAAGATATTATCTTTGCCGCGGAGAGCTGGCAGAGTGGTCGATTGCGGCAGTCTTGAAAACTGTTGACTGTAACAGGTCCTGGGGTTCGAATCCCTAGCTCTCCGCTTGAAAAGCCTCGATGTATTCGAGGCTTTTTCTTTTAAAAACAGAAGGGTATTGTTCGTTGCGAATTCAGGAATTTTTTTGTAGCATGTTGTTACCTTATTTTAGCAAAATGAACAAAGCAATTCTATTCCTTTTCGCTTGTTTCCTTTCTGTTGCTGGCTTAGCGCAGGGTACAGGGAAGTCTAAAATTTATTTGAAAAACGGTGACGTGCTTACAGCACGCATTGTGGGTTACAAACCACAAGAGTCTTTCACCATTGAGATTTCGGTGAATGCCGTGGTTGATATTCCGTTTAACGATATTGAATACATTGTACTTGATGCTAACAACAAGAACACTTCGAAGCCTGCAGAATTAACTTCTGCGGACATCAATACCATGCCTGCACCGAAAGCAACGAAAACCTACGGAGATTTTTATTTCGAGTCGGTGAATGAAGGAGTTGTTGGTTTAGGTGTTGGAAAGGTTGGTGGATTCACGATTGATGTTCCTCGCGTTGATCCTTCAACGGGTATGCCGGTTTTTGATCCTTGGACAGGAGCGCCCATCTATGATGAAAGAACAGTTGCGAATGCTTCTTCTTTCGGTGGAGTATATTCTGTGAACGGAATAGGTTACAAGAACTGGGCGTTCGCAGGAATAGGCATTGGTGCAATGGGATACTCTGACGATATCGGGTTCTCAGTTCCTTTCATGCTCGACCTTCGCGCACGCTTAATGCCAACGAAAAAGATTAGTCCGCTTGTAATGATTTCAACTGGAATTGCTTACCACAAAGGAAGCGTTGGTTCGTTCGACTTCAACGATGGTGCAGGAGTGTCGCTTAAATTAAATGATCAGATAAACATTCATGCGTTGTTAGCTCACAGCTACATGCGCTACTACGGTAGACTTTCGGCTTCGGGTGCAGCTGTTTTAGATGGAATTTATTACAATTACTTCGGAGTGCGCATGGGCGCTAGCTTCAGATTCTAACGAACCAACTGAAACCATCCGCTGCGCTGCTCGGGCGATAAGATCGATTCTCCGTTCGCGTATTCAGCATTCACAACGTAATAATAAACGCCCGTTGAAGCTTCGTTTCCGTTAATGGTTCCGTTCCAATTGTTATCCGGATCAGTAGATTCGAACACCAACGTTCCCCAACGATTGAAAATCTGAATGGAATAATTCGCTACAGCAGTGGTGCTTCCATCTCCGGCAAATACCAACTGAAACACTTCGTTGAAACTGTCGTTGGTTGGACTGAAGATATTCGGAACAACGAGATTCGCACACTCAGGAAGATCTATGGTATAGGTGCCCGAAGCGTCGCATCCGTTTGGATCAAGCGCAGAAACACTCACAATTGAATTGGAAAGCAATTCAATTGTGAAATCGGAAGAGCCATCGTACCAAAAAATGTTCGAATAAGTTGGATCAATTCCCAGGGTCGTTGGTCCGTCCCAACATCCCGATTGCGTGAGGTTTTGAATGGCAATAACCGGATTGTTATTTGCGCTAATGAGTTCTGCTGATGCGGTATATGTGCAGCCATCTGGATTAGAACTAATGACAGAATAAACACCCATGTCGACACCCAAGAAACTGGTAAAACCAGAAGTAAGCGGATTTCCATTCAACGTCCATTCGTTGTTCACCGCAGGACCATCGCTCAAGACGCTAAGCGTTAACTGCTGACTTTCTCCAATGCATAAAACAGTTGAAGCAGGGGAGAGCTCGGTTTGGAAATTCTGATAGTCTATCTCAACAGGCGCGCTAGGCGCTATGCAAATGTCGTTCGGACAAGTAAGCGAATAAACACCATCGGCAGTTGCTGTGTATGAATCTGAGATTTCTCCCGCAATATCAACGCCATTCATTTGCCATTGATACGTGCTGCAAATACTGGTAGTGCTGAAGACCGTTGGTGAGTTGTCGCAAACAACATCGTCTACATTTGGAGTAACATTCAGGGTGCTCAATGGAATAACGTTCACCGTGGCGCCATCGATTAGCGTATCTGCAGAACATCCATTGCTTGCAATAAGCGAGTAAGTATAAACTCCTGGGGCATTGAAACAAATGTTAGGTGCAATGCTGTCTAACGTTAGATCTGCAACTCCATTGACAAGCCACGTCCACAAGCCTGGATTACCTTCTGAAGTATTCGTAACTTGAACGCAGTCGCCTTCGCAAACGCTATTTTCAGAAAGACTAAAACTAGCCGATACAGGTACATCGCTGTTGTTCGAAGCTCCAGGAGAAGGAAGAAGTGTTCCTGAAACCCACGGGTTTACGCCATCGCAGCTTCTGAAAACGGTAAGTCCGTCGTTATTGGCTTGCGCAGGCACGGTTTGAATCTGTGTGAAAACAGAAAGTACTGGCACCGTGAACGTCGGACAAATACCAAAAGAATTCGTAGTAAACGAAGTTTGCTGATTCCATTGTCCGCCACCCCAAACAATACCGTCTATAATGGTTCCGAGGTTGTCGTAAAGAATTAATTGCTCTGCGCTATTCGTTAAAATTCCAACCTGAGCATTTGGTCCTGTGGTGCATCCGCAAGTGCCAATGTTCACGTCAACAGCCACACCCGAATTGGAAGATCCAATGACAATAAATCCATTTCCGGGAATTGTCGTCCCTGCAGGAAGCGTAATTGAAAAGTCTCCGTCTGTAAGGATATAACACTCAATGTTCAAGGTGAACGGACAGTTGTTATACAATTCAATCCACTCACCAGTATTCGGCGTGCAACTTCCGTCGCAAGCTCCCGCGGCATTCACCATGACCTCATTAATAACCACGCATTGACCTATGCTGGAAATAGAAGAAACAAAAAGTGCTGCCAGGAGAACGTATACCTTCATATTACAAATGTAATAGGAACGGCCTTTGTAATTCCTATCACACAAGGGAAGAATTCGCCTTCTTATCTTCGCTACATGAAATATTCAAGTTTATTCCTTTTTGTAGCGCTCTTTTTTAGCGCTTGCACCTCGAACGGCGGAAGTCCTGTGCTCGATGCAAAGACATTTTCAGAAAAGTTGAAATCCACGCCCAATGCGGTTCTCCTCGATGTTCGAACGGAAGAAGAATTCGCGAAAGAGTACATTGAAGGCGCCCTTCTTGCCAATTGGAATGGCAACGACTTTCAACGCAGATTAGATGCCATTGATAAGAACGCTCCTGTGTTCGTGTATTGCCTTAGTGGTGGAAGAAGTTCTAGCGCTGCTGCTGCTATGCGCGAACAAGGGTACAAAGAAGTTTACGAGCTTCAAGGTGGAATATTGAAATGGAAATCGGCAGGACTTCCTGTAGTTTCTGGAAAGGTGAGTACTAATGGCGGAATGAGTTCTGAAGATTATAGAACGCTTGTTTCGGGTGGAAATGTATTGGTCGATTTTTCAGCAGAGTGGTGTGCACCTTGCAGAAAGATGAAGCCTTCTTTGGAAGAATTGGCGAAGGAAAATCCTTCGTTAAAAATTGTAACCATTGATGTAGATCAGAATCCGAACATCGCTGCAGAACTTGGTGTAGACGCTCTTCCAACATTAAAGTATTATTTCAACAATGAAATGAAATTCTCCAACGTAGGATTCCTTTCAAAGGATGAATTGAAGGCTAAATTGGGATTGTAATTCCAATTATGCACAAAGAAAAAACGCCCTCATCGGAGGGCGTTTCTATTTCAACATAAATTGAAATTATTTCTTGAAGAAGGGCAGGGAAACAACCACAGCCTTCAATGCTTTTCCACGAATTAAAATGAAGATCTCGGTTCCAAGGGCAGTCATAGCTGTTGGCACGTAACCCAATCCGATTGCTTTTTCCAAGCTCGGGCTTTGTGTTCCGCTAGTTACAACACCCACAACATTTCCGTTGGCATCGCCAATTTCATAATCGTGACGCGGAATACCTCGGTCGATCATTTCGAATGCAACAAGCTTGCGAGTTACTCCAGCTTCTTTCTGTGCTTTTAAATTCTCAGAATTCAAGAAAGGTGCGCTGAACTTCGTGATCCAACCCAGACCGGCTTCCAAAGGAGAAGTGGTGTCGTTAATGTCGTTTCCGTATAGGCAGAATCCCATTTCTAAACGAAGGGTATCTCTTGCACCCAAACCAATAGGCTCAATGCCTTGTGGTGCCCCTGCAGCGAAGATTTTGTCCCACATTTCGTTTGCGTTTTCATTCGGGAAATAAATCTCGAATCCACCTGCACCGGTATATCCAGTTGTTGAAACAACTACGTTTTCAACGCCAGCGAACGTGCCGATTTTGAAGGTGTAGTATTCCATTTCACTTAGGTTCATATCTGTTAACGACTGAAGTGCTTCAGCAGCCTTTGGTCCTTGAACAGCAAGCAATGATGTTTCTTCAGACTTGTTAACCATGGTTGCTCCGAACTCTTTGTTCAATTCAGAAAGGTGATTCCAATCTTTGTCAATGTTCGAAGCGTTCACAACCAAAAGATACATTTCTTCGTTCAAGCGGTAAACCAATAGATCGTCAACAATTCCGCCTGTAGCATTCGGCAAGCAGCTGTATTGCACTTTCCCGTCGAACAATTTCGAAACGTCGTTTGAAGTAGCATATTGAATAAGGTCAAATGCCTTTGGACCGCTGATCCAGAATTCGCCCATGTGGCTAACGTCGAAAACGCCTACTGCATTTCTTACGCAATGGTGTTCTTGAGTTAATCCTGCGTATTGAACAGGCATATTGTATCCTGCGAATGGAACCATTTTCGCTCCAAGCGCAACGTGCTTTTCAGTAAGTGAAGTGTTTTTCATAAGTGGGCCGAAATTATAAATTATCGGTGATGTAAGAGATTATTTTATTCATGAGATGTACACGGTCTTTTCCACGAACGTTGTGTTCGTGTCCAGGATAAACAAAAAAGTCTACCGGAATCTTCTTGTCAACACACGCTTTCAAGAAACGCATGTTATGTTGAAGAACCACCACGTTATCGTCGGCACCATGAATCATTAAAAGTTTGCCTTGAAGTTTATCTGTGTATTTCGTGCAGTTGTTCGCATCGAATCCTTCAGTGTTTTCTTGCGGAGTGTCCATGTAACGCTCGGTGTACATCACTTCATACAAGCGCCAGTCGATAACCGGTCCGCCGGCAACACCTACTTTGAATGTACCCGGAGCACGAAGCATAAGCGAGGTAGTCATGAATCCGCCGAAGCTCCATCCGTGAACCGCCATGCGCGCAGGATCTACGTATGATTGCTTCTTCAACCATTCCACACCTGACAATTGGTCGGCCATTTCTTGTGTTCCCAATTGACGGTGAATCGCCTGTTCGAATTCTTTTCCACGATGCGCCGATCCTTGTCCGTCTACCGTGAAAACCAAATACCCTTGCTCTGCCAAATAGTTCATCCACAAGGAGCTTCCGCCCAAATAGGAATTCGTGATCAACTGAACGTGCGGACCGTTGTACACATAAACCACAACTGGATATTGTTTTTCCGGATCGAAGTTCGAAGGCTTAATCAATCGGCAATACAAAGGCGTTCCGTTGTTGGCATTAATGGAGAATATTTCCGTAGTTCCAATATTGTAATTCTTCAA
The DNA here is from genome assembly GCA_903932685.1 of uncultured Bacteroidota bacterium. GTDB lineage: Bacteria > Bacteroidota > Bacteroidia > Flavobacteriales_D > Sanyastnellaceae > CAIZGX01. The sequence continues at coordinate 9,149 of CAIZGX010000042.1, forward strand.
TTTGTCTTCTGACTTCAAAAGAACATTCGGCATTCCTTTTCCGCAAGGAACAATTGAAACACGATTGGGAACGGTGAGTGAGTTGAATTGATCGATGAAGAATTTTCCGGTTGAAGAAATCTTACAAGCGTGCGTTCCTGCTTCGTTTGTAAGAGCTGTTAATTGCAATGTTGAAGTGGGAGCAGAGTAGAGGTGACGCTCTGTCGCGTTTGTTCCTGTTCCTTCGAAGAAGATGGTTTTCTTGTCGTCGCTTATTCCCAAAATCGAAAGCAATTCGAAATTCGCATTGGTTTGCGCGGTTAAATTTCCAGCCAAATCATATAAATAATAATTGTGGAATCCGTTCTTCCAAGTGTACCACAAGAATGTTGAGTTAGACAAGAAGTAAGGCGCTTGATCGGGTTCAACCCAACGCGCATCTGTTTCCGTGAATACTGTGCGAATGCGTTCTCCGGTTGTTGCGCTGTATACATTCAAACTACAAGTGGTGGTACCGCGATTCATTTCAGCAATTAAAATGAAGTTTTCATCGGGACTCCATGAAAGGTTCGTCGCGTAGTAGGTGTCGTTTAGAATACCATTGTTTAATTGAAGGAAAATTGTTTTTCCTGATTTCACATCATATACACCAATGCTAATTCTTTCACTTGAATCTCCGGCCATTGGATAACGAATGTTGTTTACGCTAGCAGGAGTTGTGTTGTAATTGATTAACGGATATTCAGTCACGCTTGATTCATCTTTTTGATAGAAGGCCAAACGATTTCCTTCCTTCGACCAAAAGGTTCCTTTTGCAATGCCGTATTCGTTTCGTGAAATACTTTGTCCACTTACAATTCCTTCCGCATTGAAGGTCACTTGTTTTTCTTCTGCACCGCTCTTCACGAACAAATTGTTTACTCTAGTGAAAGCTAAATTTCCTTTGTTGTGGAAATCTAGGTTTTCGGCATCGGTGTCGTAAGCATTAACCACAGTTGCCATTTTATTTTTAAGGTTGAATGTCACTTCAACTGTTTTGTTTTTTACTGAAGCGACTGCTGCAGTTGTGTGAAGTTCGTTTGCGGAATTCCATTCCCAACGCGGCATGCTTGAAGCTTTTTCAATGCCATTCAATTCGAAAGCGCTGTTCACTTGAGCAAGTGTAAGTTCAACGGTAGCCTTCGAATTGCTCATGGCTCCTTGACTATACAGCGTGTCGTTTTTTATTTGAGAGTAACGATCGGTGCCAGGTATCCATTGCAATTGCAATTGTTCCGGATAGAATTGTCGGAATTGACCAAGGACAGATTCGTCTAATGTTAGGTTTTTCTTTTCTTGAGCTGTTGCGGCTAATCCGATGAAAAGGGCAAATGCGGCAATGAATAATCTCTTCATTTTATATGCTATTTAATGAGGTGTCTAAGATAAGCGCAACTTAGGGAATGATTTGATTTTCTCCCAATTGTTCCACTCGTGTCTGAATTTTCTGGTTCTATAGAGCTCTGCTTGATCGAGGTAGTGCTTGCTTAATGGGTGCCCGCTTTGCCCGGCTGGATTGATGTTCCAACTGTCGTTGTTTGCGAAGTCATGAATAATGCGCATTTGCGAACCGAAGTGAACGTGGTAAGTTCCAGTGCTGTCTAATTTGAAACCTGTTTGATGAATGGTTTCATTCCCACCCCAAACAGGAAGCTCTTCGCGGTTTACGAAAGGTTTGAATAGTGCAACAATTCCGAGGGGATGTTTCAATTCAAGCTTACATACTTTTTTCCAAGCCCATTTTTCAACGACGCCTTCTTCCTTCAATAATTTCTGAGCCGCTGTCTCGAAGGCGAGAAGTAAAATGTCTTCGCGAGTTTCAATTTGCTTTGTATGAACATTGTCCCACCACACGGCTTGCTCATTGTTGAACAAATCCAATTGAGTGCGTTGCAGTTGATGCGTGTCAAGGAAAAGATTGAAATGATCTTTTCCCATTTCATCTTCGCAAGCGAATTTCAGATAGTAATAAAGAAATCGGTTGAAGAGAACTGGACCAACTGTTTCGGGTTCATAGGCGCCGTTCCAGCGAAATGCAGGGGCAACATCTTCATAGTATTTGCTTTTTTTAACAAGGGGTTCAAGTGCTTGAAGAATACTTGCGTCCACGGTTGAGGTGACGTCATTCAGCATAGTCTTCATCTTTTCAGCAGACCATTGATTGCTTTCTTCTAACAACATTTTAATGCGATCTGCACGGTATTGAGGCTTGTAGTAACCAGGGTAATAAGAGCCATCTGCGAGAGGACCCGGCCAATCGTTCGCGCTATAGATATATCCCCATGAAGGGTTAACGCAACGTGGATTTTCTTTGAATGAATAGTATCCGTTCCATTCGTTCAACGTATCTAGTGCATTCAAAATAACCCAAGAGTTGCAAGATGGATGTCGTTTCACCAAATGTGCACATGCCCACCAAGCTATGTTTCCTTCTGCATCTGCATAGTTAAGGCTCAATCCTGGGCTGTGTATGTATGAAAGTGTCGACTCGAATTGGCTCATGGAAGTTGAAAGATTCATTTCACGAAAGGCCTCGAATGTTTTGTTTTCCACTTGGGTGTAGATCCATGAAATTGAAATAGGAGTGGAGCTATTCATTCCAACAAACGCATCATTTACAACAGGTCCGTGTGGAGTAATTGGAACCGTTAGCACAAGGCTTTCTTTTCCTTTTATTTTTATTTCTTCGGTTCGAAAGGTGAGTGGAACATAGTGTCCTTTGTACCACACTTCGTTGGGGTTGTTCGGATTTCTCTTCTCCGCGTAGAAATCCATTTCGTCTTGTTCAAGCATGGTTATACCCCATGCGTGATGAGGGGTTCTACCAATTAGGGCATATGGAATTCCCGCAAGGAAATGTCCTGTTATTTCAAATTCTGGACATTTAACATGTGCTTCAAACCACGTTTGTGGAAGTCCGTATCCAATGTGTGTGTCGTTGCAGAAAATAGGTTTGCCTGTGGACGATTTACTTCCGGCAACAGCCCATGCGTTGCTGCCATCGAAGGGTGTAACAGGAAGGGCTTCTTCGGCTTCAAGAAATAAATTATTTAACATCATTAAACTGGAATCGATGTCTCTATTGTCGAAATGTCGAATTTCAGATTCCGTTGAATCGTGATGCATTCCTAAGTCGTAGAGATATTGATTTCCATATTTCAACGCAACGTGCGTCATGATAGGCTCAGTCTTATTGGCCATTTGAAAAGAGAAACTCATGGCAGCGCTTATGCTGAACATGTCTGTAACAGTTAATTTTCTTTTCGGAATTCCCATGAGGGCAAACTCGGGTGGGGTAGGACCGGTTTCAATAAACTGATTCACACCGTCCATGTAGGCGTTTACTTCCTTGCACATTTCGTCGTTGACGTGATTCTTTTGAAAATTCTCTGCTGAAGTTTTGGCATACTCAGATACGCCGAGCGTTCTAAAAATGCGGTCGACTTTCACCATGTCTTCTCCAATGATTTCAGCGAGTGTTCCACTGCCCGCTCTGCGTAACAATTCCAATTGAAACAATCTTTCTTGCGCATGTAAATATCCAAGTGCACGGTACGCATCTTCTGAATTTTTTGCATCTATGTGCGGAATTCCGAATTCGTCGAAATACGCGTCAACAGGCTCGTGCAGCCCTGCTAATTTCATTTCTCCGGAATAGATAGGCAAGCTGCTCTTCAACCAAAAATAGGCTGCAATGAAGCATAGAATCACAAGTGATACGAGCGCGATTGCGCTTCGGATGAGAAGTTTTTTCATGGGGTAAATATACGCTACGTCATCTATCACCTAAGGTGATCAATCTGACTTTGTCAGATCAATTGCGACGCAATCAATCACTGCGTGATCAATCCAAAGGATAAATCGGAACGATTGATCGCGAAGCGATTGATTCGAAGAATTGGTCACCGAAGGTGATTGATCTGAAAGATTGATCACAGAGTGATTAGAGGCGCAGCAATTCCGCTTCGGACTCACCATCGGAATCCCTAAACCTGCGCCCCGCAGGATAACCAGCAATCCTAAAATAAGCAACGCAAAGCGTATGGTCTTTTCGCGTTTGAAGAACGGGTATTTGCTTAGGTACATTTTAATTCTGGAAAGCAGAATCAATAGGGGCGAAGTGCCTATTCCGAAAATGAACATGAAGAGTCCTGAGTACAGGGCATTGTGATAAAGAATGGCTACAGCCAAGGCTGAATAGACCATTCCGCAAGGAAGAATACCGTTCACCATGCCCATGAAAAAACGCGAAAAGACACTTTCCATTTTTAAGAATTTCCGGAAGTAGGTCGCGACAGATAATGCTGGAAATACGGTGTTCTGAAACAAAGAAGGAAACGATTGCGCGATGAAGACAAGAATTAAAACACTTCCGCTAATGAGTGCGGGCCACACTCCTATATCTTTCGGAAGAAACAATTGTCCAACCCCTCCAACCGCTGCTCCCATTAGGGTGTAGGTTGTGGCTCTTCCGAAATGATAAAGACTAATCTGTAAAGCCTTTTGCGTGTTCGACCAAGGAATGCTAACGATTATTGGCCCGCACATTCCCACGCAATGCAGACTTCCTAAAAGGCCCATGGATAGGGCGGCTATTATTAGTTCAATGAACATGTTTGTGTCCGATTATTTCTTCGAAATAATATTCCAGTCCGTCTTTCTTCCAAAAAACTTCAATGTTGTATCGTGAAGGAATTCCGGTTGGAAGTGTGAAAGCAAAGGCGCTATCTGACGAAACCGTAAGGTTATAGCTCGCGTCGAAGGTATTGTTACTTGGACAATACACCTTCACCGTAGCGTCCCTCATTTCATTCAACATAAACGGAAAGTGAATAACGACAGTTCCATTTTCAAATTCAAAGGAACATTTTTTCTCGAGCGTGGCGTAGTGCTTTTGCTGATCTAATCTTCCTTGGTGAACCAATTCCTTTTCGTAATAGTTCTTGTCTACCAAGTCAATTTTTTGATTGATCGAAAGAAAAACCAAAGTCAGAATGCCTGCTGCAAAACTGATGTAGAGTATTGTTATTTTCCAACCCCAGTTCATGGTCTATTTGATTTATTCGGAGCCAGAAGCACCAGGTGTTCGGTGGCTTTCAGTTCGCCGTTGCTGTATATTTCCAATTCCACGCGGTTCCTTTGAGTAGGTAATTCGTTCAATGGAACATATATGAACAGCTCTCCGTTTTTCATTTCACCTGACTGCAATTTGTTCTGATGACCGATCCAATCGAAATGCGCATGCTTTCCTTCAATTTTGAATTCCAGGTTCATTTCATTGGATGTCTTGTTAATGAGTTTTATGTTGTAGAGGTTTCCAATTTCCCCGTCTGGCTCAACAGTGAAGAGTGTATTGCGGGTGCGAACGCTATTCACTTCTAATTCGCTTCGAGTAATCAATAAGAACGCTTCAACACATATTAATGCCAAGAGAACAAAGCAGTAGGCGAGTATGCGCTTGTTAATGCGAAGTTTCGTTTTTGTTACAATGCTGTTTTCAGAGGCATAGCGAATCAATCCTTTTTCGCGATGTGTCTTTTCCATTACGGTGTCACACGCGTCCATACAAGCCGTACAGTTCACACATTCCAATTGTAGTCCGTGGCGAATGTCAATACCGGTCGGGCAAACACGAATGCATTCTAGGCAATCGACACAATCTCCATGTGGCTGGTCAGTCGTTTTCTTCACGTGTTTGGTTCTTGGCTCGCCACGAACATGATCGTAGGTAACCGCAATGGAATTTTTATCGAGCATGACGCCTTGCATTCTTCCATACGGACAAACAATTAAACACACTTGCTCGCGGAACCAATAGTAAATGAAGAAAAATACAAAACTGAAAATGACAATGGCAAGGAATCCGCCAATATGATATGAAACAGGCTCGGTTGCAATGTTCCAGACAGCATCGCTTCCAATTATATACATGAGGAAGGTGTTCGCAATAGCGAACGATACAGCGAGGAATAGAACTATTTTTAGAATCCTTCGCGAGAGTGTTTTGCTGTTCCAGGGTTCCGCGCGTAAAGCCATCTGCGCTTTGCGATCGCCTTCAACCCAATATTCTATCTTGCGGAAAACCATTTCCATAAATATGGTTTGTGGACAAACCCATCCGCAAAATACTCTTCCAAAAATTACCGTGAAGAGAATAATGAATACGATGAAGATGAGCATTCCCAAGACGAAAATGAAGAAGTCTTGTGGCCAAAAGCGAACACCGAAGATGATGTAAATGCGATCAATGATATTCAACAAGAATAACGGAGCGCCATGAAATTTGACAAACGGTAAGCCAAAGAACACCACCAAATACAACCACGACAAATAACTTCGAAGGTTGTAAAAATATCCTTTTGGTTTCTTCGGAAAGAACCATACGCGTTTTCCTTCAGCGCTAATGTGCGCAACTGAATCTCTAAATTCTTCTTCGACTTCTCCTATCATTTTTTCTCGGTGGCAGTGCTATCGGGTAAGATATTGGTAACAGCAACCGTGCTATCTGCTAGGGCTGTATACAAAGGACCTTCTGGAGCTTTGGCATTTGCGGGATTGGTCCCTTGCAAGGAAAGAATATAGCTAGTTACCTGCGCCATTTGCATAGCCGACAAATCGTTCTTCCAAGATTTCATTCCTGTTCCGGCTACACCAATTTTAACGGTTTTGAATAGGTTTTTTATGTCGCCGCCGTGCTTCCAAAATTGGTCGGTGAGGTTAGGTCCAATTTTACCTTCAGCTTTTGCACCGTGACAGCTTAGGCAGTTCGAAGCGAATAAGGCAGAGCCTACTTTTAGGTCTTCAGATCCTGTAAGTAATGCAACAGTTGTCTCATCAACCAGGTTCTTCGCGTTCAAGCGATACTCTTCCATTTGCTTTTCAGCTTCTGCCAATTCCGTTTGGTATTCTTGAAGAGAAGACGGTCCGTTTCCACCCGCATGGTAATAAGCCATGTAACCCAATCCCCAAACAATGGTTAAATAGAAGCCATACTTCCACCAAGGGGGCAAGGCGTTGTCCAATTCACGAATGCCATCGTAATCGTGGTCTGTAAGAATAGCGGCTTCGTCTTTAATTTCAACAGACTGGTGGAACTTGGTCCAGAACGAAGGTCTTATGCGCTCAGGAAGTGCTTCAGGCGCTCCTTCCTTCAATCCAATAAAATCAGTTGTCAAATACTTAATCATGCGATTGAAATATAAAACCACACACAATTCAAAGACTATTAGTGTGAACAGCGCATTGAAGGGAGTATTTCCAAATCCGTCATGAAGGAATTTCAACATTTGATCTCCAGTTGCTGCAGATACAGAATTTGAAAATCCGAAATAGATGAGAATGATTAAAATAGTCGTGGGCCATTGATGCGATTGATTTTGCTTGTCAACTTTGGCCTTTCTTGCAACTGCTTTCATTACACCCTGCAACTGCAGAATGTAAATCAATAGCATGACTGCAACAAAAATGAGCCCGTAAAAAATGGGGTCTTGATAAGGTGAATAATTGCTGATTGCCCCGGGTGTCGAGGTGTTGATATTTGGAACAGTGGTAACGGTTTGGGCGAAGACTTGTGTTCCAGCAAGCAACAGAATTCCCAATATGTTTATAGCTTTTTTCATGGCTTTACAGATCGAATGGAATGTTTTTTTGTTCTTCAATACTTGCTTTGTCTTCACGAAGCACACGGTATAAAACGCCTGCGAAGAAGATGACGAAAATGAACAGAGATGTAAGCGGATAGATGCTTACATCTGTAATGGATTCGAGGTAGTTTATAAATTTCATCTTGCTTCAGTTTTATTGTTGAACAGGTGCTGCATCTCTTCCTAATCGCTGTAAATAGGCGATAAGCGCTATGATTTCATGACCAGGTTGAAGGCCTTCGTCGCTCGTTAACAATTGATTTTGCATGTATTCGAGCATCAATCCGTTTGTTATTTGCACGGCTTGTCTTCTTGCACTATCGGCTCCGGCAGCAATGTCTGCATCGGTATAAGGCACACCCAGCGTTTGCATCGCTTTCATCTTATTTGTAATTTCTTCGAAGTCAATATTGTCTTCGAACAACCAAGGGTAGCGAGGCATTATAGATCCGGTAGAGATAGACGCCGGATCCATCATATGGTTGTAATGCCAGCTGTCCATGCGTTTCAAGCTTCCTGTTCCTTCACGCGCTAGGTCTGGACCTGTGCGCTTCGAACCCCATTGGAACGGATGATCGTAAACAAATTCTCCAGCTTTCGAATAGTCGCCGTAGCGCGCAGTTTCAGAACGGAATGGACGAATCATTTGCGAGTGACACGTGTAACATCCTTCACGAATGTAAATGTCGCGACCTTCCAATTCGAGCGGAGTATAAGGCTTCACCGCAGCTATGGTTGGAATGTTTTCCTTCACCAAGAAAGTTGGAATCATTTCAATAACACCTCCAATGGCAACAAGCACTAAGGCGAACACCAACATCTGAAGCGGTCTTCTTTCAATAACACGGTGCCAGTGCTCGTTTCCTGTGATACGAACTTTTTCAAGCGGAGCAGCTTCGGCTTTTTCTTGAGCCAAGAACACGCCTTGCTTCGCTGTTTTCACCAAGTTCACCACCATGATAATTGCACCAATTAAATAGAGCAATCCTCCTAATGAACGAGCCATGTAAAACGGACGCATGGTTTGAACCGTTTCCAAAAATTGATATTGCAATTGTCCTTCTGGTGTGAATTCATTCCACATACTGCTCTGCATCCAACCCGCCCAATACATAGGAATGGCGTACAACAAAATACCCAGGGTTCCAATCCAGAAGTGCCAGTTCGCCCATTTCTTCGAGTAAAGATCTGTTTGCCACATGCGTGGAATTATCCAATACAATACACCGAAGGTTAAGAAGCCGTTCCATCCTAAAGCACCTACGTGAACGTGTGCAATGGTCCAGTCTGTAAAGTGAGAAATAGCGTTAACGTTTTTCAACGAAAGCATAGGTCCTTCGAAAGTGGCCATACCATAAGCGGTAATGGCAACAACCATGAACTTCAACACTGCACTTTCTCGCACACGATCCCATGCACCGCGAAGCGTAAGTAATCCGTTGATCATTCCACCCCAAGACGGAGCAATAAGCATAATGCTAAACACGGTGCCCATGCTTTGCGCCCAATCTGGAAGCGAAGTGTACAACAAGTGGTGAGGACCAGCCCAGATGTAAATGAAGATCAAGGCCCAGAAGTGAATAATAGAAAGTCGGTAGGAATAAACCGGACGGTTAGCTGCTTTAGGAATGAAGTAGTACATGAGTCCCAAGTACGGAGTGGTTAAGAAGAATGCAACCGCATTGTGTCCGTACCACCATTGCACCAACGCATCTTGAACACCTGCGTACCAAGAGTAACTCTTCGTGAAAGAAACAGGAAGTTCAATGCTATTCACAATGTGAAGCATAGCCACGGTAACCCAAGTTCCAATGAAGAACCAGATAGCCACATACAAGTGACGTTCGCGACGCTTAATTAACGTACCGAACATGTTCACCCCGAAGATGACCCAAACCAATGTGATAAGAATATCAATAGGCCATTCCAACTCTGCGTATTCTTTCCCTGTTGTGTAACCCATTACCAATGACAGCGCGGCCAATACAATAATGAACTGCCATCCCCAGAAGTGAATCTTACTCAGGAAGTCGCTAAACATGCGCGCCTTCGTTAAACGCTGCAACGAATAGTAAACGCCCATGAAGATGCCGTTTCCAACAAACGCGAAGATGATTGCGTTGGTGTGAAGCGGGCGAAGACGTCCGAAGGTGGTCTGAGGAATATCAAAATTCAAAAATGGCCAAACCATTTGCAAGGCAATGGTTAATCCCACCAACATTCCAACCAGTCCCCACATGGCGGTGGCAATGGCAAATTGCTTTACAATTTTGTTGTCGTAGTAAAAAGTTTCCGTGTTCATTTAGGCTGTTCTTCGGTTTTTATTTCTGTTTGATTTTTTGG
>CAIZGX010000043.1 GCA_903932685.1 uncultured Bacteroidota bacterium
GATTCCATTGTTCAAAAAAGAAGAGAAATTGCCAGTTTTTATTTGAATGAATTGAAGGATATCGAGTGCATTCGATTGCCTTTCGAAAGTGAAAATGATTTCACGAATTGGCAGTCCTTTTCAGTTTATATAAAATCATCTTGTCCAATTTCTCGGAATGAGATTATGCAGAAAATGCTGGACTTAGGTATTTCAACACGAAGAGGCATAATGACTTCACACCGAGAAACAGCATACAAAAATAGAGGTGTAAACATTTCGCTTGCAGTCTCTGAAGATGCCGCCGATCGTAGCATTGTGCTTCCGTTATATGTACCTATGTCGCAAGAAGAAATGGATTATGTCATCAAACATTTCAAAGCATGTTTGAATCAAGATTGAGCATTCCACTTTCCAACCGAGAAGAAAGAAAATTCATTTTCGCGTTGGTTGTTTTTAAGTGCTTACTCTTTGCTTACCTCTTTTTTCAATATTCAAGTTATTGGCAGTCGGGACCTGTTGAGGGTCTTGCTGTTCATGCCGGAGACACCTCAGGATATTTCAATCCAGCAGAGTCTTTAGCGCAAGGCGCTGGATATTCAAGTGTTTGTCGCATGCCTGCGTTTGCACCAATCTATTCAGGAGTAAGCGCTGTCTTCAATCCATTTGTCGCATATCAGTTTGTCATCCTTCTTCAATTCGTCTTCGGAATACTCAGTGTAGTTTGGGTTGCGCGTTTGGCCGGGCATCTGGCTCAGAATAAGAAGGCGTATTACATTGCTGGAATTATCTACGCAGTGTCTTTGCTTATCGCTGTTTGGGATCCGATGCTTCTTTCCGATAGCCTCGGAAATTCATTTTTGATTCTTGCGTTTTATCTAGCGATTCGTTTCAATAATGAATTGAATTGGAAACTCGTTTTTTTGTCGTCGTTGTTTTTGATGTGGTCTATTTTCTTCCGACAAATTCATGTGCTCTTCATTCCTGTTCTCTATTTTATTTTGTTGAAGCGAACACACTTCTTCAAATCTTCAATACTCTTCGGGATGCCGTTGTTGTTGGCTTTCGGAAGTTGGACGGGATATAATTATTCTAAGACAAATCGATTCATTCCAATGGTAGATTCTTTTTCTTCCTGCTACGGATACATGCCGGAACAACTCTTGGCCATTCGCGATTTAGTGATTGCCTGGGGAGAAGATTGTCAGCCTTGGGTTCCGAATTCGGCTTCGAACTATTTAATCGCAAAAGACGGAAGCACAACTTCACCTTTGAATGAGCGTCATTACACAACCGCATACGGAGCTGAAGAAATGAAGCGTTTGAAGGAAGACTACCATCGCTTTTATTACGAGTTGGTAGGAACTTCGAAAGACAGTTTAGGGAATGAAATAGTCTCTCGCGCAAGAAAGTATAAGTCGGTTTACATGCACGAGCATCCGTCTGATTACTATGTCTTGAATCGTTTTCGTTTGATGAAGCAGTTCCTTTTTCCAGCGCGAATAGATAACATTCCAGGTCCGGCTTTCGCACACATGAACGTTGTTCAGAAAGGAGTGAAGGTTGGCTCCTACGCTTTATTGTTATTGGTGAATGCCATTGCATTGGCGCTTTTTATCCCAGTTATACTGAAGGATTTGAAGGACAGATGGTGGCTGGTTACAGGATGGATGCTATTCTTTGTTTTAGGCGGAGTTCTTGGATTCATAGAACAGCGCTATTTGGTGCCGTGTTATTTCTTTTTCACGATAATTGTCGCGGTAGGAATTTCCAGTTGGAAATTCAAGCGTAGCGAGTAAATTTGGAGAATATGCAAATCGTACTTTTTGAAGACCACGTGGTCAATTCATTCTTACCGCTGTCGCACACCCGGGCTATTGCTGACTTGTTTGCTGGAATGTACTCCGTTCAAGATCGTTGGAAATTGTTTTTCGAGAATGATTCACTTTTCATTCAAACAAGAAGTTCGCTGCAAGATCTATATGCACCGATTCCCGCTGGTGAGAGCTTGTATATTAATTCACGTGTAATTCCAAATAATGAAGCGGTTGCTGCCATTCAAAGTTTGAAATCCAATGAAGCCTTCTTCATTCACGATGTATGCGTTGCCGCGAAAGGTTTGCACATGAATTGGGATTCCTTCGAGCATCGCGCATGGACAGCAGAGTCCATGTGGTTGAATGGAATAACCGATTTGTTTTCAGTAAACGATTATTTACTTCGTGAAGACTTCGCTTTAGCGAATAAAAATAATAACGCGAAGCCAAGTCAATATTGCAGAGTAATTGGCGAAGAGAAGAACTTATTTATTCATTCAACGGCAAAGGTTTTCGATGCGGTGCTGAACGTTGAAAGTGGCCCTATTTTCATTGATGAAGGAGCAGAGGTTATGGAAGGAAGTATGTTGCGCGGTCCGCTGTACATCGGGAAACACTCAGTGTTGAAGATGGGAACGAAATGTTACGGCCCTTCTTCTTTCGGTGAAGAATGTCGAATAGGAGGAGAGACTTCGAATGTCGTTTTTCATTCATTCAGCAACAAAGGTCACGACGGGTTTTTAGGAAATGCAGTCATTGGTTCTTGGGTGAATTTCGGCGCAGATTCTAACTGCAGTAACATGAAAAACAACTACGGCAGTGTTTCTATTTCAAATGATTTAGATCGAAACGAATTCAACACGGGACTTACTTTTTGCGGAGCAATCGTAGGCGATCATGCGAAATTCGGAATAAACACCATGCTGAATACAGGCACTTATGTTGGCGTTGCTGCCAATGTTTTTGCTGGAGACTTTCCTCCGAAATGTGTTCCTTCTTTTACTTGGGGAACAGGAACAATAGAGCATAATTTGGATAAGGCTATTCAAACAGCAGAGCGCATGATGCAACGGAGAGGAAAGGAAATGTCAGCATCTGAAAGAGCCGTATTGGCGTATGTATTTAAAATAACAGCCGCTTCTCGGTCATAAAGGCAGAGGAAAAAAAGTGGCATTGACATTGAAAATTGAGGCGTATGAACAATGAAGTAGATACCTATTTTCTTTCCGACGAAGAAAATAATAACGAATATATTCCTCTAATCACAGCAGAGGATGAAGACAATATGGCCAATGAGGAAACACCTGAAGTGTTACCTATTCTGCCGCTAAGAAACACAGTTCTTTTTCCAGGTGTTGTTATTCCAATTACAGTTGGAAGAGACCGCAGCATTCGCCTCATTCAAGACGCGAACGCCGGAACGAAAACCATAGGCGTAGTTGCTCAGCGCAATGCAGACATGGAAGACCCCTCCTTTGAAGACCTTCATCACATAGGAACACAGGCCACCATTTTGCGCATGTTACGCATGCCAGACGGAAGCACGACGGTTATTCTTCAAGGGAAAAAGCGCTTCTCCATTCAAGGTTTGGTAAATACCGACCCGTATTTTGAAGCGCAAGTTTCAGCGTTTGAAGAAATCAACAACAAAGCGGAAAGTAAAGAGCAGCAAGCGTTGTTTGAATCGCTTCGAGATCACGCTTTGAACATCATTAACCTTTCTCCAGATATTCCAAGCGAAGCGGCTTTGGCAATCAAGAATATTAGTGGATTGTCTTTCCTCACCAACTTCATTTCATCCAATATGAAGGCAGATGTGGAGAAAAAGCAAGAGCTTTTAGAAATTGCAGATTTGGATGAAAGGGCAAAGAAAGTATTTGAGCAATTGCATAGCGATTTACAAATGCTAGAAATGAAGAAGGAGATTCAGAAGAAGGTTCACATAGACATTTCAAAGCAACAACGGGAGTATTTTCTAACGCAACAAATCAAGCAGATTCAGGATGAACTAGGAGCAAATCCGCAGAAAGAAGAAATTGACGTGAAGCGTGAGAAAGGAAAGATGAAGTTGTGGCCAGAAAATGTACGTTTGGCATTTGAAAAAGATTTGGCAAAGCTCGAACGCATGAATCCGCAAGCCGCAGAGTATAGCGTTCAGTCGAATTACTTGGAGTTGCTGCTAGACTTGCCTTGGAGCGAAACCAGTCAAGATAATTTCGATTTGAATCATGCGAAAGAAATACTCGATCGAGATCATTTCGGGTTGGAAAAAGTGAAGGATAGAATCCTCGAGCACTTAGCGGTTTTAAAAATTAAGGGCGATATGAAATCGCCTATCATTTGTCTGTACGGACCTCCAGGTGTTGGAAAAACATCTTTGGGAAAGAGTGTTGCCGAAGCACTCGGAAGAAAATATGTTCGCATGTCTTTAGGCGGTTTGCATGACGAAGCGGAAATCCGCGGCCATCGCAAGACCTACATAGGTGCCATGCCCGGGCGCATTATTCAGAACTTAAAGAAAGTAGGAACATCGAATCCACTTTTTGTTTTGGATGAAATTGACAAGATGGGGCAGGGGGTTCACGGGGATCCAAGTTCTGCGATGTTAGAGGTTTTAGATCCGGAACAGAACCATGCGTTCTACGACAACTTTGTTGAGTTAGAATACGATCTTTCTAATGTGATGTTTGTTGCTACGTGCAACTCACTTTCTACATTACAACCTGCACTTCGCGATCGTTTAGAGATCATTGAAGTAAACGGTTATACACTAGAAGAGAAATTGGAAATTGCGAAGCGCCATCTGGTGCCGAAGCAATTAACCGAAAACGGATTGACGGAAAAGAACATTTCATTCACCGATGAAGTGCTTTCGTTTTTGATAGAATCATACACCAACGAAAGCGGTGTTCGTTCGTTAGAGAAGCGCATTGGTAAAATGGTTCGTCACCGTGCGAAGCAAATGGCTTTCGCAGAAAAGTTCAAAGCGGCTTTAACGAAAGAAGATGTTTCGAAGGCATTGGGTGTGAGCTATGAGAAAGACAGATACGCTGACAACGATGTTGCGGGAGTGGTTACAGGATTGGCTTGGACGCCAACAGGTGGTGATATTTTGTTTATTGAAGCGAGCTTAACGCAAGGAAAAGGAAAGCTAACGCTAACCGGAAACTTGGGCGATGTTATGAAAGAGAGCGCGGTATTAGCGCTAGAATATTTAAAAGCACATTCGAGCCTGTTAGACATGGAAGCGAAAGTCTTCGATGAAACGAATGTGCATATTCACGTCCCTCAAGGCGCCGTTCCAAAAGACGGCCCAAGCGCAGGTATTACCATGTTAACGGCGCTTGCGTCGGCGTTCACCAAACGAAAAGTGAAGAAGTTTCTCGCCATGTCAGGAGAGATAACACTCCGAGGAAAAGTCCTACCCGTAGGCGGTGTTCGCGAGAAAATTCTCGCGGCGAAGCGCGCAGGAATCAAAGAAATAATTCTCTGCGATAAAAATCGAAGAGACATCGATGAAATCGATGAGCGTTATTTAAAAGGGTTGAAGTTTCACTTCGTGACAGATATGTACGAGGTCATAGACAAAGCGCTTCTAAAAGAAAAAGCAACGTGAGTTGTGAAATATATTCAGAACTATTTCGTTACTTGTACGCCTGAAATATGAAAAAGCAACTCCTCACTTGTGTCATTTGCGTAGCTTCACTTTGCAGCTTCGCGCAAGCGGGCACAACTGTTTTTTCAGGAATTAACATTTTTGGTTCTGCCCGCGTTGCGGCAATTGGCGGCAATGCAATAGCGCTATGCACAAGTGATATCAATACAGCCGCCATTAATCCGGCACTAATCGATTCGCTCATGGATCGAAAATTAGCCATGAGCTACGTGCGCTATTTTGGACAATCAAATTTCGGGTACTCAACTTTCGGATTCCATCCAACAAAGAGCAAATTTGCGTTTGCAGGTACACTCCAATACTTCGGATACGGGACCAGCGCAAGACTCGATGGCTTGGGAAATAACCTCGGGACCTTCTCTTCAAACGAATACGCATTAACCCTTGGAGCTTCCTACAAAATCGATTCCTTGTGGCGTGTAGGCCTGAACTTAAAAAATCTGTATTCTGTTTTCGATACCTACTATTCCTATGGTTTAGCCATAGACGCCGCTGCAACGTATTTCCAACCTAAAACTAATTTTGCGGCAAGCTTTGTTCTGAAAAATGTAGGAATGCAACTCGTGACATACCGTGAAAGCTCAAGAGAAAAACTTCCACTTGAACTTCAAATCGGTATTAGTAAGCGTCCGAAGAATGCTCCGTTCTTGTTTCATATCGCCTACGAGAATGTTCAGAAGTGGAACGTGAAATACACTGATCCGAATGCGACAATCATCGTTGATCCATTAACCGGATTACCCGTGGAAGAACGCACATGGGAGTTTGGAGATTTGCTCATGCGTCACCTAGTCATAGGCACTGAAATTATTTTGGGAAGTAATGTGCGCATTGGCCTAGGATACAATTACCGTCAACGAAAAGAACTTTCAATTCCAAATAGACCGGCTACGGCTGGCCTTTCATTCGGAACGACCGTTAATCTTAAGAAATTCCAGTTGAGTTACGCACGAAGCATTTATCACGTAGCGGGCGGATCGAATCACATTACTTTTACAACTTCAATATAAAATCATGAAATTTAAAGCAGGGGTATTATCCGGTGACGAAGTTACTGAGGTGTTAAACGATGCAAAGGCACACGGCTATGCCTTGCCAGCAGTAAACGTTATTTCAACCAACAGTGTGAACGCAGTTCTTGAAACAGCGCGCGATTTGAATTCGCCAGTGGTTGTTCAATTTAGCAACGGTGGAGGAGTTTTCTATGCAGGCAAGGCACTTGATAACAAAAATCAGGAAGCTGCAATACTAGGCTCTGTGAGCGGTGCTCATCATGTGCATTTAATGGCAAAGGCATATGGCGTGCCTGTGATCATGCATACAGACCATTGCGCGAAGAATTTACTTCCGTGGATGGATGGAATGATGGAGCACGGAATGGCGCATTTCGAAAGAACAGGTCGCTCATTATTCAGTTCCCACATGCTCGATTTCTCGGAAGAACCTCTTCATGAAAATATAGAGTTGAGTGTTGAATATTTCAAGAAGATGACTCAAATGGGCGTAACTCTCGAAATTGAATTGGGCGTTACCGGTGGAGAGGAAGATGGCGTTGACAACAGCGATGTTGACAGCAGTAAACTCTATACGCAGCCTGAAGAGGTTGCTTATGCTTATGAGCACATGAACGCGGTTTCAAATCGCTTCACAGTAGCTGCAGCGTTTGGAAATGTGCACGGCGTATACAAGCCAGGAAATGTGAAGTTGTCTCCAGTAATCTTGAATAATTCGCAAGAGTTCATTCAGAATAAATTCAACACAGGAGCGAAACCAGTAAACTTCGTTTTTCACGGTGGAAGCGGTTCTTCTCGTGAAGAGATTCGCGAAGCCATCTCATACGGTGCCGTGAAAATGAATATCGATACAGATATGCAATACGCGTATATGGTCGGAATTCGCAACTACATGTCAAGCAAAGCGGCGTATCTGCAAAATCAAATTGGAAATCCTGATGGCGACGATAAGCCAAATAAAAAGTTCTACGATCCTCGCGTTTGGTTACGTGAAGGAGAAAAGGAATTTGTTGCTCGCCTGAAGCAAGCTTTCGAAGATTTAAATGCAGTTGGACGTAACGCGTAATTAACGCGCCACTGCTATTGCTTTCACTATTACGGCGTTTTCATTGCTCAATCGCAATTGATAAACGCCGTTTTCATATCCACTTAAATCAAGGGTGTGCAACGTTTGGTTGTTCAGTTTCTGCGTTGTAATTAATTTACCGGTGTTATCGAACAGCGATAAATAAGTGTTTTCATTCATGAAATCCCATTGAATGTTTAAGATGTCGCGCGTTGGATTAGGAAAAACACGCAAGTTGGAAGCGATTATCTCTTGAACAGAAACATCTACGCTAACAGCATAAAACTGTGTGCTTTCGCAACCGTAGGCATTCGCCCAAGTCATTTGTATTTCGCCAACTCCAGTGATGAATTGATCCCATGCCACTTCTATCGCATTCGTTCCTTGTCCAGAAATAATGGAGCCCCCTGTAACAATCCAATTGTATGTGTAATCAGCAAGGGAAGCCACTGCGTATGAATACGTGTTGTTGTAAACAGCGTTTGATTCACCTGAGATAGATGGAATCTGCGGCTCTGGATATTGTTGAACGATAACTTCAGAATAAGAAGAACAGCCGTGAATATCAGTGTGGGTAACCCCATAGGTTCCGGCGTCTACAATGTATATGGTATCTGAAGGGTCAGTAGTAGTCCATAGATTTCCACCAACATAATTCGACCACAATGGAGAAGGAACATTTTTGCATAAGTACAATTCCCCGCCGATTACAGGTGCTGCAGGTAAGTCATATGCGTTCACAAAAACAGTATCTGATGTTGCACAAAGATCTTCGAAAGAATAAGCGTAAGCATAACTTCCTGAAAGAACAGGAATAACAGTCCCTTCCGGAGTAACGCCAAATCCACTCCAAGCTCCTCCTGCAGGCGATGCGCTAAAAGCCAAATCAATCATGTCGCTCGGCATACAAACGTTCACGTCAGGACCTGCTGTCATTTCAAGAGGAACCGCAATCGTGAAATACGTTGAATCAACAGAGGTGCATCCATTTCCATCGGTGAACGAATATTGAAAACCGAACGTTCCTTCGGTAGCCGGAGTGAAGGTGTTGTTCGAAATATTCACTCCCGTCCAAGTTCCTAAATCGGGTGTGGCGTTTAGTGCAAATGGACCGTTAGAAATACAAACCGAAGTGTCAGCCGCCGCAATTACAATGGGAACTTCAAATACAGTAATGCCCAATGAATCAGTATCGGTGCATCCGAATTCGTTGACAACGAACAATTGAATCATTTCAGATTGAATCACCGTAATGGTCGTGTCCACAGATCCCGTAGACCAAGATGGCACTCCATTGGTCGAAGTTAACTGGACATCATTTCCGTTGCAAAATGATAGGGGACCGTTCGCAATGATTGTAGCAATCGGATTCGGATTAACCACAACCGATAAGGTGTCTGACGTTGCTGAGCAATTGAATGAATTGGTTAGCGTAATAGTATAATCACCGGATGTGCTCACAACCAAAATGCTATCAGTAGAATTTGTATTCCAGATGAAAAGTGAATCAAGGCTACTTGATAAAAGCACGCTGTCACCTTCACAAAATGTTGCGGCAGACAAGGGGGTAATGATTGGTGTAGGAAGAGGATTCACCGTGATGGAAGTACCCGTTGAATTAGCAACGCAATTGTCGGTGTTCGTTACCGTAACGGTGTAAATTCCGGTAGTGTCAACGGTAATGAATGAGGTGGTATCTCCCGTATTCCACAAGTAAGCTAAGCCCGAATTGGCGGTTAAGGTTGCAGAGGTATCAGCACAAAAAATTAACGGATTTAAAGAAGATATCGTCGCCGTTGGATTCGATACAGCGATGGATATGGTTGCTGAGGAATTTGAAGTTCCTGCAGTCGCTGAACATGTGTAAGATGTTGATGCGGCAGTTGGTGAAACAACCAACGTGTCTCCAATGGTTCCGTCGTTCCAAACGTATCCAACAAAAAATGGATTATAGATAGCGGTAGGCAAAGTTGTTCCCGCAAAAGTTTCAATTTGTGGAATAGCAGCCGACGGAAAGGTAACGCCAGATGATGCGCCCGGCGCTGCAATAGTTATAGTCGGACTTGAAGTAATTGTACTGAAGTTTGCTTGCGTTCCCATGTCGAAAGGCATGTGAACAATGACATTCTGCATATTCGGTGAAATTAGCTTCCTATTGTAAATAGCGCTTACATCGGCCGCTGATAAAGCAATCTTCCAAATGCGAAATTCGTCGAGTTGCCCCAAGTATCCATCATTAGGGTCAGCGTCAATACCTCCAAGCGCAGGATAGTTATTTCCAAGGTTGGGGCGGAAAGCCACGGTTAAAGGAACCCCAAAATTATTATTGGCATAGTTAGATCCATTCGCTCGGGTTCCAACAGAAACTCCATCAATGAAAAGTTCGAAATTGTTAGAAGTGTATACAACGGCGCAGTGGTGCCATCCAGATAAATCTGCCGCATAGGTTAATCGAGATGCAGAGAACTGATGGCTTTGTTCCATTACAGATATACCATTTGTTCCAACTGAAATTCCGGAAGAACGCCTTTGAACCCCGCTAAAAATACTTTGAGGATAAACAGCGTAGTTCTGTCCTGCCTGTCCATCGTATATACCAATACCATCGACGTATTCAGTAAGAAGGGCAATAGAATCTGGAGTGTTGAACCAAAACTCATAGCTAAAAGTACCTATGGTTTGTGCAGGCACATTGCCAAGAACGATTGCTTGGTTTGCAGCACGCGGAAAATCCAACACGCGATTCGGAAGATCAGCTGTTGCGGTGAGGGTTGTATTTTCTCCCGGACACAAAACCAGGTCGCTTGAAGCTATAGTAACTGTTTGGGCCTTAGCGCCAAAGAAAGTGAGAGAGCATAGAAAAAAGAGTATGTGCTTTTTCATAAGTAGAAATGACGCTCAAATATAAGCAGACCATCACCAGGATTAATGATTACAGGTGTATTAAGTCTTTGTAAAAAAAAAGGAAATGTTGGATAGATTATTGGGCGCCGTACCGCGGATGAAAGAGCTGAATCTCTTCTTTCAATCTTGAACGGTCTATATGCGTATAAATCTCAGTCGTTGTAATGCTCGAATGTCCAAGCATCTCTTGAACAGCGCGTAAATCGGCTCCGGCTTCCACAAGATGCGTCGCAAATGAATGTCGAAAAGTATGCGGACTCACTTGTTTTTGAATGCCAAGCGCCATGCAGTTTTCTCGAATAATGGTGAAGATGTACATGCGGCTTAATTTCTTTCCTCTTCGATTGAGGAACACAAAATCTTCATGACCCGGTGCAAGCTTCATGTGATTTCGCATGTGCTCGAAATAATGCTGAATCCACTTGGTGGCCTCTTCTCCAATAGGAACAAATCGCTCTTTATTTCCCTTGCCGACAACACGCAAGAGTTGGTCGCTTGTGCGCATCTGTGAAATTTTCAAATCCGTGAGCTCACTAACACGAAGCCCACAGCTATAAAGCGTTTCAAGTATGGCTCTGTTTCGTGTGCCTTCGGGTTTACTCAAATCGCAAAGCTCGATAATCGCAACCACCTCTTCTGTACTCAATACATCAGGAAGTTTTCTTGAGGTTCGAGGCATCTCTATAAATTCCATAGGATCCACGGAAATCAGTTTTTCTAAGATGAGATAAGAGAAGAACCCCTTCAGCCCAGAAATTATGCGAGACTGACTGGTTGGTTCAAGACCTAATTCATGGAGGAACTTAAGGAAGAAAGTTATCGTTTCATGTGTAATGGAGGAAACGGGAATACTCTCGGTAAACTGCTCTAATTTGCCAACGTCTTTTAAATAGGCCGAACGGGTGGCTTCCGACAAAGATTTCTCTAAGCGTAAGTACATGTCAAATCCCTTTTTTAATCCAGCCCAACTCATGTTACGAAGATAGACAAAACGAAAAACCCTCGCGAACGAGGGTTTTTCAGACTAATTACCTAAACAAATTCTAATTTAACCAAAACTACTGGTAACCGTTGTTACTCGGCAGTATACTTAAATATTGTAATGTGCATTTGCACGTGATTTCACAATCTCTAAGCGTTCTTAGACATGACAAACATATAGCGACAATTCAGGCCTTTCAATCTAGGTTTTTCGACTTATAAACAGAGGAATGTGAAACGGGACTTGTATTTTTAGAAAATTCATGTATATTTGCACTCGTTTTAATAAAGAATACAGATTATGAAAGCAGGAATACACCCAGAATCTTACCGTTTGGTAGTTTTCAAAGACATGTCGAATGAGTACGCGTTCTTAGGAAAGAGCACTTGCAATACCAAAGAAACAATCATGTGGGAAGACGGAAACGAATACCCTGTAATTAAATTAGAGATTACTCAAGCTTCTCACCCGTTCTACACTGGTAAGATGCAATTAGTAGATACAGCAGGTCGTATTGACAAGTTCAAGACGCGCTATGCAAAATTCGAGAAAAAATAATAATCATCACCGCTTACAAAGAAAAGCCACTCAAGCGAGTGGCTTTTTTTTTACTCAGTCTTCTAAAAACCATGTACTTTTGTGCTTCGTATGAAAAACGTCGAAACAGCCCATCAATTGCTTCATTCAGCATTGAAGAATGTCTTTCTAAATAACTTCCAAATGGAAGTTTCTGACAGTGAAATCCAAATTCAAAAAACACGCAAAGAGTTCGAAGGAGATTTAACAGTTGTTACGTTTCCGTGGGTGAAGAAAATGGGAAAGTCGCCAGAGGAAGTTGGACAAGCGATTGGCGAAGGACTTCAAGTTGAAATCCCTGCAATTGAGCGTTTCAATGTGGTGAAAGGTTTTTTGAATCTTCATTTCAATGATTCATTTTGGGGACATCAATTTCAAAACTTAACTCATCTTGAGAATTTCGGTCTGGCGGCAGCGAATTCAAAACCAAGAGTAATGGTAGAATACGCTTCGCCTAACACCAACAAGCCTCTGCATTTAGGACACCTTCGAAATATTTTCTTGGGTTATTCAGTTTCCGAAATTTTCAAGGCGAACGGTCATTCGGTTACGAAAGTGCAGGTGATTAACGATCGTGGAATTCATATCTGTAAAAGCATGATTGCTTGGATGGAATCAGGATTGAACGAAACCCCTGATTCTTCAGGAATGAAGGGAGATAAATTGGTTGGAAAGTATTATGTTGAATACGACAAGAAATTCAAAGCACAAGTTGCCGAGTTAATATCATCTGGTTTGTCCAAAGAAGAGGCGGAGGTGCAAGCTCCTATTGCTGTTGGCGCGCGTGAGATGTTAGTGAAGTGGGAAGACAAAGATGAAGAAACACTTGCGTTGTGGTCGAAAATGAATGGATGGGTGTATGCCGGATTCGACGTGACATACAAGACCATGGGTGTTGACTTCGATAAATTGTATTACGAAAGTGATACCTACATTCTAGGAAGAAACGAAGTGATGAAGGGATTGGAAAACGGCGTCTTTTACAAAAAAGAAGACGGTAGTATTTGGATTGATTTAACGGGAGAAGGTTTAGACGAGAAGGTGGTGCTTCGGAAAGACGGAACCGCCATGTACATTACACAAGACATTGGCACGGCTATGTTGCGTTTCCGCGATTATCCAGATGCGTCTTCATTGGTTTATACCGTTGGAAACGAGCAGGACTATCACTTCAAAGTCCTATTCAAAATATTGAAAAAATTAGGTTTGGAGCAAGCCGAAAAGTGTTTTCACTTGAGTTACGGAATGGTTGAACTTCCTGAAGGAAAAATGAAAAGTCGCGAGGGTACTGTCGTAGACGCAGACGATATTATGGCCGAGATGAAGCAAGTAGCGAGAGAAGTGGCTGAAGAACAAGGTAAACTCGAAGGATTGTCAGAGCAAGAAAAGGATCACTTGCATCACATCATTGGTATGAGTGCATTGAAGTATTTCTTGCTTCGCGTAGATCCGAAGAAAAGTATGCTCTTCGATCCAAAGGAAAGCATCGACTTCAATGGGAATACAGGTCCTTTCATTCAATACGCCTATGTGCGCACTCAAGCCATTCTCAGAAAGGTTGAAGGCGAATTGAACGAATTGAATTACACAGGTGAGCTTCATCAGGCAGAAAGACAATTGATTAAGCATTTGCTCGACCTTCCAGCAGCCTTCGACGATGCAACGAAAACCTATAATCCTGCTGTTCTTACCGCATACACTTATGAATTGGTTCGCGAGTTCAATAGCTTTTATCAGCAATGTGCAATTCTTCGCGAACCAAACAGCGAATTAAGAGTTTTTCGTTTGGCGCTTACCAAGCAGGTAGGTGAGGTGGTTAAGAAAACTATGAATGTATTGGGAATTGAAATGCCCGAAAGAATGTAACTATGTCAACAGCCGAAGTGAAATTGAATAGTATTGAAGAGGCCATTGCCGATTTTAAAATCGGTAAAGTGGTTATTGTTGTTGACGATGAGAATCGTGAAAATGAGGGCGACTTTATTGCCCCTGCAGAAATTGTTACCCCAGAGGTAATCAATTTCATGACGAAATTTGGAAGAGGACTGATCTGCGTAGCACTTACACAAGAGCGTTGCGAAGAATTGAATCTAGACCTCATGGTTTCCAACAATACTGATCCGCACAAAACAGCATTCACTGTTTCCGTAGATTTAATTGGAAACGGATGCACAACCGGAATTAGCGCACAAGATCGCTCAAAGACCATTCAAGCGTTAATAGACCCAAGCACTCGACCTGAAGATCTCGGTAGACCCGGGCATATTTTTCCGCTTATCGCAAAAGAAGGCGGAGTGCTAAGAAGAACAGGACACACCGAGGCTACTGTTGATCTAGCTCGTTTGTGCGGAATGAAACCAGCAGGAGCCCTGGTGGAAATAATGAACGACGACGGAACTATGGCGCGTCTTCCTCAATTGTTGGAGATAGCGAAGGAATTGGATTTGAAAATTATTTCAATAGAATCACTCGTGGCTTTTCGCCTGCAGCGTGAAACACTCATTGAAGAAACAAGAAGAGAGAATAGAAGTTGGTTGGGAATGGAAGTGGAAATCGTTCACTTCGCAAGTGAATCACACCAAAGAAATCACGCCGCTTTGAAATTTGGTAATTGGAGTCAAGACGAAGCGGTTCCTGTTCGCGTTCAGGCGGTGTCGTCGTATGGAGATTTTATTGATGTGCTTCTTCAACAACACAATTCCCTCAACAGTTCACTTCAAACCATTCAATCAGAAGGAAAAGGATTACTCGTTTTATTGGAGAATGAAAAGCGAAACAACGACGACCGTGACTACGGAATTGGTGCGCAAATTATTCGTGCCTTGAACGTTTCTAAAATGAAATTAATTTCATCAGCTCAAATCAAACGGAGCGCATTGGAAGGATACGGTTTAGAGATTTCAGAATACATTACGCTTTAATATTAAAGTTATGATTTTGCCAGTAATCGCTTACGGAGATCCCGTTTTAAAAAAGAAAGCGGAAGAAATTGATGAGAATTATCCGAATTTGAAGGAGCTCATCGATAACATGTTTGAAACGATGTACGCCTCCAACGGAGTGGGAATAGCAGCACCTCAGATTGGAAGATCCATTCGTTTGTTTGTTATTG
This sequence comes from uncultured Bacteroidota bacterium, assembly GCA_903932685.1. Classification (GTDB taxonomy): domain Bacteria; phylum Bacteroidota; class Bacteroidia; order Flavobacteriales_D; family Sanyastnellaceae; genus CAIZGX01. The sequence continues at coordinate 15,126 of CAIZGX010000043.1, forward strand.
ATGCGTCAGCCGTTGCCGAAGGTGAAGACGGTGATGCTTCTTGCGAAGATTTTAAACGTGTTTTCATAAATCCCATACTCTTCGAAGAGTCAGGAACTGAATGGACTTGCGAGGAAGGGTGCCTATCTATTCCAAAAATTCGCGAGGACGTGAAGCGCAAGTCAAAATTGAAAATCGAATACTACGACGAGAATTGGGAGTTGTACGAAGAAGAATTGGAGGGTTTCGCTGCACGTGTGGTACAACACGAGTATGATCACATTGAAGGAATTCTTTTCACTGATCGCATTAACCCGCTTAGGAAACAACTTCTAAAAGGAAAACTTCGCGACATTCAAAAAGGAAATATTTCTGCAGACTACAGAATGAAATTTTATAAAGGATGAGAACATTATTTTTGATAGCCATTTCTGCATTTCTCTTTGCTTCATGCGGCACAAAAACAGCAGAAGCGCCAAAAGAAAAGAAAATCAATGGAGACTCTTTGCTGAAAGTAGTCAATGATTTCGACGCTAATGTTAAAGCGGGAACACCGATTGTGAAAATGTCACGCGAGCAACTTACAAATGTGGTGAAGGCGTGTAAAGAATTAGCCTTAATTACAACAGACCGAAATACGCAAGTCATGTATTATGAAAAGGCAGGAAGCATTAGCGGAGAAGCACATTTCAACCAAGAAGTTAAAAGCTGTTTCGAAAACGCATTTGCGCTCGAGAATGATAAAGAAAAACTAGCTGAACTGCATTACACCTATGCATTCATTAACGATGCAAAACTTAAGCAGTTCGATATAGCACGTCAAGAGTATCAGCTTCTCATATCGGATTTTTCAACTTCTTTTTGGGCTGAACAAGCGAAAATGGCGCTAGCTGTTTTGGGTAAAACAGATGAGGAAATTTTAGAGTCGTTTAAAGCGAAGAATATGCAATAGAGATTATATTTGAGTATGGGATTCTTCAAATATTTAATGGCATTTGTTCTTCCAGCATTGGCATTCCTAGGTTTCGAATTGGGATATGTTTTTTCTTATTTCACCCTTCTTTTTGCTTTCGGAGTAATTCCTTTCTTTGAATGGAAATGGAAACCCAACCATTCAAATTTTCAAGCAGAAAGTGTTAAAAGTAGCCTGTGGTTCAAAGTGCTATTGTATCTGACTCTCCCCACGCAATTGCTGCTGTTGTATCTCTATTTTTCAGCTCAGCTCAACACGAATATCAATTTACTGGAGTGGGTGGGAAACCTTACAGCCATGGGTATAATGTGTGGCGTATTTGGAATAAATGTTGCCCATGAATTGGGACATTCTCCAAATTTCGTCGATAGATTAGTAGCTCGAATCCTATTAAGCACTTCTTTATACATGCATTTTTATGTTGAACACAACAAAGGACATCATAAGTGGATAGGAACCCCACAAGATCCAGCAACGGCTAGAAAAAACGAATCAGTTTATCGTTTTTGGCTGCGCGTGATTCCAGGAAGTTACGCATCGGCCTGGAGGATTTCATTGAGCGAGTGCAAAAGGAAAAACAGATCAATCTTATTGAACGAAACATTTTTATACTCCGTGTTTCAGTTTGCAATATGTTTAGCCTTATTCATTTGGAATCCAATTGCGTTTTGGGCATTCCTAACTGCAGCTTTGCTTGGGGCAATGTTACTCGAATCCGTTAATTACATTGAGCATTATGGATTAACTCGGAAAAGGGTGAATGATAACAGATACGAGAAAGTCGCACCTGAACATTCCTGGAATTCAGATCATATGCTTGGTAGGGTAGTTTTATTTGAATTAAGTAGACACAGCGATCATCACGCGAATCCTGAACGTTCTTATCAAGATTTAAGGACATTAGAAACTTCAAAGCAATTGCCTTTTGGATA
>CAIZGX010000044.1 GCA_903932685.1 uncultured Bacteroidota bacterium
ATCAAGAACAACGCTCTCCCCAGCGCAGAAATAGACACTGTCGGACCAAGTTGCTATTGGATAAAGTAATTCCGAAATGATCACAGCATCATTCACACTGCATATGCCATTGAATGCAGTAAAGGTATAGGTCCCAGCTCCAGATACAGTGGGGGAAGGTGTTGTTTGTCCACTCGGTATAGACCCTGTATTTGTTGTCCAAATCATGTTGGTGTATGAGCCAGATATTGTTGCGTTCAGTGTTAAAGTGCTGTTGTCGCATACGATGGAATCAGCAGGAACGGTTATTGCCGGATAGGGGAGCGTTGTTGCCGAAACCGAATATTGGTGCGGAATTCCACATTGGTCCGAATACGAAATTGTAAATGTGGTATCTGCAACCATCAGGGCGTTAATGGTTGAGGCATTTGGATTGTCAATAATTCCAGCAGGTTCCCATTGTATGTTGGAAGCCGCATTGGCCGGTGCATTCAAGGTAAGAATACCACCTTCACAAGTAGGAAGCGGGGTAATCATAGGATTTGCGCTAGTCGGAAGACAAACGGTTTGAAGATTATTTAATCCGCCAGTACTGCCAGAAAAACCATAATAAACGATAGGGTTTCCTTGAAAAATTGTATTAATCATATCCACTGTAACACTCAATCGGAAGTTGCAATCGAAATAACAGCTGAAAGTCATGGAAGGCGCGTCCCAAACCATGCGCACTTGATGATTTGCATTGTCTTCAATATTGGCATTCGTAGCACTCGCTTGCACAGGTCCAGCAAGGTTGTTTGCATTGGCGTGGTTCATATTGCCGTTTTTCAAAAAAGCAATATGATCATACCCAGGATCCGAATTAGGATTGGTGTTCGTGTATGAATCGAATTCAACAGCAAACCCAATTGGCAATCCCTGAAATCCCAGTCCGCCGCCTCCAATTCCCAAGACATTGGTGCCGGCAGGCTGTAAAATAAAACAATTGCCATCTGCACCTGCATCGCTCGCGCCGAAACTCATGGTGAAGTTTAGATCAAAACTTTGATTTAAATCAATGGTTGAAGTGGACCAGACTGAACCGTTTTGTGTGTTGAATGGCGGGGTGAGAGTGAAACAGTTTCCTCCAGTTGAAAATGCACTGCCATTCGTCACGAACTGTCCGAGTGCAGTTAAAGTGAAAAGTACAAAAACAATTACAGCAAGTATAAATCGCATTTCACGAAAGTACGAAGCAAATGATAATATCTTACAGAACTTGGTTCTCACTTAATTCACCCGCAATATTTTCTATTAAAGCCTGACGAAAATTTTCACCAGAAAATCCTTGTGCTAACAAGTACATACTCTTGGTAATGGCCGCTTCAAAAGTTAGGTCATTTCCGAAAACAGCTCCGACTTCAGCAAAGGCCTTCCCCGTTTTATATAGGCTTTCATCCACACTTCCTCTTCTGCATTGAGAAATATTTATTATTGAAACTCCGCGACCTATAGCTTCTTTGAACACATTTAAAAACTCTTCATTGCGGGGAATATTTCCAGCTCCAAATGATTCAATGATGCAAACTTTCATATTCGGACGAGCTAACGCATATGCAATGGAAGAAGGCAGAATTCCAGGATATAATTTCAAGACACCAACACCTTCAGTCATTTCTTTAGAAAACTTCAATGTTTTCTTAGAACGAAACAGAAGTTGTTCATTGAAAATAATATGTGTTCCAATGTTGGCAAGGTTTCCGTAATTAGGAGAGTCAAACGCATCAAATATTTCTGTGTTGGCTTTCCAGCTTCGATTGCCACGCATTAGACGTTCTCCAAAACAAATGGCTACTTCCTGCACCAATGGTTCGTTGTTTTTTCTTGTTGAAGCAATTTCAA
>CAIZGX010000045.1 GCA_903932685.1 uncultured Bacteroidota bacterium
CCCATTCCGAACAGAGAAGTTAAGCTCACTTGCGCAGATGGTACTACAGTAACATGTGGGAGAGTATGTCGTCGCCGATCTTCAAAAAGCCCCCCGAGAAATCAGGGGGCTTTTTCGTGTCTAATTGTTTTTCTATGTTAGTAATCCGCTAAATTTGGTTTAAGAGTCAAAGATTAATGGAAATAAACTCCTTTATAGAGAGCTATATTAAGAATTCAAACGTAAATTCGCCCCACTAAAAAATATAAAATGAAAAAAATTATCTTAGCCCTTATGATTGCTTGCACAGCTTCAATAGCTTCTGCACAGTACAAAGTTGTTACAATTGTCGAGTCAATTCTTCCTGGTGGTCTTGGAAGATCTCGTATGCTTGAAGCTACTACAGAATTGGACTACAACGCATATACCACTGCTCGTGTAGATGGAAAAGATTCTAAACAAGGAGACATCGATCGCAGTGACATCAAAATTGGTGGTATGCGTGAAACCAAAATGTTGAACTTCTTCAGCATGGTAGGTATCAATTTTCAAAATATTGCTTCAAATGATGCTTTGATTATGTCTAAGTTGAACGAAATGGATGCACAAGGTTATGAATTGGCTTTCGTTGCTTCTGGAGTTGAAAGCGATGCTGGAAAGGAAGACGGACAAGGTCTTTTTATTACACGTCTTTATTTCAGAAAGAAATAATTCAATTTTGTTGAATGTTAAATGGGGTCGTTGACCCCATTTTTTTTGCTTTAATTTGTACAATGGAAAAAAAGCTAATTGCAGGTACTATGCGCTGGGGGAGTTGGGGGGCTAAAATGTCAACTCAACAAAATGCAGATGCAATTTCCAAATGGCTCGAATACGGCGTGAATGAATTTGATTTAGCTAATTTGTATGGCGATTATTCCTGCGAAAAGGAATTCGGTGAGGCATTGAGATGTCTTAAGATTTCAAGGCCCTCAGTACGTCTTATTTCAAAAATGGGTATTGAAAACCTTTCTTTGGAACGCGGGAATTTTGTTAAACACTACAACTACTCAAAAAAGCATATCGTTTCGTGCGTTGAGCGCACTTTAAACGATCTTCAAACGGATTATCTCGATATACTGCTCCTGCATAGACCGTCACCATTGATTCAGGCAGATGAAGTTGCTGAAGCTATATCAAGCCTGACTTCTGAAGGGAAAATAAGATCGTTCGGCGTTTCTAATTTCCTTCCTTCACAAGTTGATTGGCTTACCAGACACATAAAAATTGAACACAATCAGATTGAATTTTCGCTTTCCGATTTTCAGGCTTTGGAAAATGGGAATTTGGAATCATTCGCTCTACAAAATCTTTCAGTAGCTGCATATTCTCCAATTATTCATCTTGGGAATACTTCAACGGAATTGAAGCTCCAACTAGCGAGTCTCTCAGAAAAATACAATTGCTCAGAAGCATGCATTGCAGTAGCTTGGGTACTAAAACATCCGCTTATTTCATCTGTGGTTATAGGAACGTCCAAATTGGAACGCATTCAAGAAATTCAAAAAGCTTTAGATGTTCGACTGTCTGTGCAGGATTACTTCTCTCTTTGGGAAGCAGCGCGAGGAACGAAAGTTCCCTAACGATTCATGGTTTGGCTTGAGAGCTGCAGTGTCTGTGCAATACTTTCAGAAGAGATTCGAGTCTCATTCAAATGAATTTCAGAAAACAACAACAACAACTCAGTAGGCATGTTTCCAACCAATTCATCGTTGGCCATTGGGCATCCGCCTAAACCTCCAAAAGCACCGTCGAATCGACGACACCCGCTATCATATGCCGTTTGAATTTTCTCCATCGCATTGTCGAAACGCGAATGAAGATGTGCGCCAACAGTGCATTTTGAAAGCGATAGTGAAGCTTTGAACAATTGCTGAATACTTTCTGGAGTAGCGCTGCCAATAGTATCTGACATCATGATTTCAGAAATGCCAAACTCATTAGCTAATCGCTGAGAAAGCGCTGTAGGGATTTCTTCATTCCAAATTTCATTATATGGGTTTCCGAAGGCCATACTCAAATACACGACAAGCTTTTTATTTTGCGCTTCTGTTTTCTTTTGAATGGATTCTAAAACAACCAAACTTTCTTCAATGCTCTTGCCGGTATTTCGAAGCTGAAAAGTATTGTTAATTGAAAATGGATATCCAATAAATTCAATTCGTTCGTGGGTTAATGCTTCATCAGCGCCGCGTTCATTCGCAACAATAGCTAAAAGTTTGGTTTGACTTTGGCTTAGTTGATCAAGCACTTGACGCGTGTCTTTCAACTGAGGTATGGCCTTCTCACTTACAAAAGACCCAAAATCTAATCTGTCGAATCCAAGGGTTAACAGGTGATTCAAGTATTGAATTTTTTGTTCAGTAGGAATGAATGTGGCAATGCCCTGCATCGCATCACGCGGGCATTCTGTTAAATACAATTCGCGACTCATGCGACAAAGGTATTCTTATTTTATGTTGAAAGGATGGCTTTGTAAATTTTGAAAAGGAAGATTTCTTTTAGTGAGCGATACTTTGATGATTTCTTTTTTCTTTTTCGAAATGCCTTGACCAATTAATGTCTTTTCATGCTGAAATTCATTCAAAAAAGTTGAATCTATTTTGTTCTTTATTATCTCTTCATTCAACATGAGATGAGATACTCTTTTTCGATATCGAAAAGTTCCAAAGGAGAAATCGTTTTGATCTTCATTCCAAGAGAAATAAGTGGGAAAAGGAATTTGTATAACCTGTTGGCTTGCTCTGTTTTGTTGACATTTCCACATTGAAATTTTTGAGGCGTATTTCTTTGCAAGCGTATCATTATTGCAAGCAAGGATGATCTCAGATTCAGTTCCAATGAGCATGATGTTTGATTTGTAATAAGTGAAGATTACTCCAGTATTTGCTGGTGTTTTGTAGCTAAAGAAAATAAATAGTAGGGTTAGCACTCCTGCGCAATGAATAACCTGTTTCCCTTTATAAATTATTACAAGAAAAGTAGAGAGTAACAATGCATAGGCGGTTAGTGCTTGTTCAAAGTTGAAATTAATTTTTGATAATTGAGCATGCGGCAAATAGTGTATTAAGTGAATGAATTGATTCATTCCCGAAGTTGTGAGATCTAAAAGCTGAGTAATCAAATTTCCGAATATTGGAATTTTAGAAAAGAAAATAAAGGCGATGCCTATATGTAGAATCAAGCTTGACCAGGGGACTAAAATGAGATTGGCCGCAATGAAGTATGTGGGAAAGGAGTGAAAGACGTAAAGTGTAATTGGAAGAGTCGCTATTTGCGCGGAAAGAGTGATACTCGAAGATGAAATGAGGTAGTAGGCAATTTTATTCTCAGAGTAGAATCTCTTAGTGATAATTGGTTGAATGACGACAATGCCAAGCACG
>CAIZGX010000046.1 GCA_903932685.1 uncultured Bacteroidota bacterium
AATAAAGACAGCTGCTCCTGCGAAAAAAGTAGTTGCGTCAGTAAAGAAAGCTGCTCCTGCGAAAAAACTAGTTGCGCCAGTAAAGAAAGCTGCTCCTGCGAAAAAAGTAATTGCGCCAGTGAAGAAGTCCGCTCCTGCGAAAAAAGTAGTTGCGCCAGTAAAGAAAGTAGAAGTAAAGAAAGTTAAACCAGCTCCAGCAGTTATCGCTAAACCAGCGACCGTGAAGAAACCCGAGGCAAAGTTTACTGCTCCCGTTTATAAACCTGCTCCAGAGATTAAAAAAGAACCCGTGAAGATGCCAGCAGAACCAGTTAGAGGATTACGTTATTCAGATAAGGATTTGAAAGAATTCGAAGTCTTAATCAAAGAAAAATTAGAACAGTCTCGTTCCGATTTTGAAGAGTTGAAAGAGTCTCTCTCAAGAGAAGGTGACAACAGCACCGACGATACTTCGCCTACATTCAAAATGATGGAAGACGGAAGCGATACGAACAGCCGCGAAGAAGTGGCTCAACTGGCTTCACGTCAAGAAAAATTCATTAAGAACCTAGAAAACGCTCTTCTCCGTATCATGAACAAAACATACGGTGTATGTCGTGTTACAGGGCAGCTTATTCCTAAAGAACGCTTGCGTTTGGTGCCTCATGCTACCCTTAGCATTGAAGCTAAAAACATGCAGTAAGATCGCGTATAGTGAGAAAAGTACTCTTAACTATTTTAAGCGTTGTTGCGCTTGATCAACTATTAAAAATATGGATAAAGCTCAATTTTCTCTACGGAGAAAATTTCGAGCTTATTTCCGGTTGGCTCGATTTACAATTCGTTGAAAATCCGGGTATGGCATTCGGTTGGATGTTCCCCGGAACAAGCGGGAAATTAGCTCTGAGCATTTTCCGAATCATTGTTGTTACGGCCATAATTATTTACATCTTCAGGCTTACAAAAAAGAAAACCCACCAAGGATACCTTTTCTGCTTAGCACTTATTGTAGCTGGTGCCTTGGGGAACATCATTGACAGCGCTGTTTACGGCATGTGCTTCGACAAAGGGTCAACCTTTGATCCTCACTATCAAGATTACTCGGCCTATTCAGATACTGCAGCATTTTCTGCAGAAGGTTATGCTCCTTTTCTCATGGGAAATGTAGTTGACATGATACACCTTACCAAGGAATTCGACTTCCCTTTGTGGTCGCCAATTCATGCAGGAGAAAGAGCTGAAATCTTCCCTCCTATTTTCAACATTGCCGATGCTTCTATTTCAATTGGAATCATTCTCATATTACTCTTTCAAAGACGTTTCTTCAAGGAAGAAGAAGAAGAGGTTTTAATTGAAGAAGCAGTCACGGAAGTCAACACTCCGAAATGAAATTAAATCTTACTCTTTCAGATCTTTCTCTGCTACTTGAGAGTAATATCTCTGACGGAGATGGCACGAAATACATACATGCGATATGTACAGACACTCGCCACACTGTTGACGCGGAAAACACTTTATTCATTCCACTTATAGGCGAACATTTCAACGGGCATCTGTTTGTTGCAAGCGCCTATAAAAAGGGAATTCGAACTTTTATTGTCTCGGAACATGTGCATCTATCCGATGATTGCATCGTGATTCATGTTGAAAACACAACCGATGCTTTTCAAAAAATTGCTGCACATCACCGCGCACAATTCAACATTCCGGTAATCGGAATTACAGGTAGCAATGGAAAAACCATTGTGAAGGAATGGATCAATCAATTGCTTGCCGACGATTACTGCATTGTAAGAAGTCCAAAAAGTTTCAATTCACAAATTGGCGTTTCCCTAGCTGTACTGCAGATTGAATCCATGCACAATCTCGGGTTATTCGAAGCTGGGATTTCTCTTCCAGGAGAAATGAACGCGCTTCAACGTATCATTCAACCCACAACAGGTGTGTTCACCTTTTTAGGAAGCGCCCATGCTGAAAACTTTGCTTCACAAAGCGAATTGCTTCATGAAAAAATGAAGCTATTCGGTTCCTGCGATACGCTCATCATTCCTTCAACCCTTGACTTAAATTTTAGTGGGAATATCATTCGAGTTGGAAATCAAACACAAGACGATTTTTCCATTCGAGAAATAAAATCCTCTTCAACACATTCAATTATTTCTTTCAGTTGGAAAGGAAAAACCTCTTCAGCAGAGATTCCGTTTATTGACACTATATCCATCGATAATTTCGCGCTTGCCGCTGCAACAGCCCTCCAACATGGACTTTCAATGACTCAATTGTCAGAAAAAGCGCCGCAGCTAATGGCCGTTGAAATGCGCATGCAACAATTGAAAGGAATTGGCGGAATGCAATTGTTGAACGACAGTTACAGCAACGATTTAACCTCATTGAAACTTGCGCTTCAGCATTTCAACTTGAACATTCAAGCAAAAAAACGAAGCGTTATCATTTCCGATATTTTACAAAGCGGAATGAACGATGAGATTTGGATCTCACGTGTTGTAGAACTCATGAATGAATTTCAAATCGACAACATTTATGCTGTTGGTGAAGTTTTCCTTCAACATAAAAATAAATTACCAAGAAATTTCTCGTGCTTTCAAGGCACCGCAGAACTTGTCGAATTTCTGCTTTCAAATAAAATCGATTCGAATGCCCTGCTCATCAAAGGCGCTCGGAAATTTCATTTCGAAAAAATAGTGAGCGCACTGCAAGAGCAGCACCAAGAAACCATTTTCGAGGTCAACATGAACGCCCTTGCCAACAACTACTATTATTTCCGTTCGTTACTGAACCCCAATGTAAAACTCATGGGAATGGTGAAAGCTAATGGATACGGCATTGGCGCGGTTGAAGTGGCTGTCTGCCTTGCCAATTGTGGAATTGACGCGTTGGCCGTAGCGTATGCAGACGAAGGAGTTCAACTTCGCGAAGCAGGAATTTCACTTCCCATTTTAGTTCTTGAACCGAATGTTACCGACTTCGCTCCGCTTTTCAAACATCGTTTAGAACCTGAATTGTTTTCCATTCGATCATTCAACGCGTTCGCGAAAGCTGCTAAAGAATTCAATGCAGAAAAAACTTTCAAAGCGCATTTGAAACTCGACACCGGCATGAACCGTCTTGGATTCAAAAGCAATGAAACCATTGAATTGCTTGAATTACTTCGAGAAAATTCAAACATTGAAATAACTAGCATCTTCACCCACTTTGCCGCATCGGAAGATGAAAGTCATGATACCTTCACCCAAGTTCAAATCAACGATTTTGAAAATCGTTGTGCTCAAATATCAGCAGTTCTAGGTTATTCTCCCACTCTTCACGCCGCAAATACCGGCGGAATACAGCGTTGGAAAAACGCTCAGTTCAACATGGTTCGCTTGGGTATTGGTCTTTACGGAGTTTCAGCGTTCGAAGAGGAGCAAAAAATGTTGCGCACCGTCGGAAGCCTAAAGACCAGCATTGTTCAAATAAAAACAGTTCTTTCAAATGAAACGGTTGGTTACGGAAGAACATTCACTTCCAACCAAGAAATGAAAATAGCCGTTCTTCCGATTGGCTACGCAGACGGCTTCCGCCGATCTCTTTCCAACGGAAAAGGAAAAGTGTTCGTCAACGGAAAAGCCTGTCCTGTCGTGGGGCGTGTGTGCATGGACATGACCATGGTAGACATTTCTAACCTTGAGGCAAAGGAGGGTGACGAGGCTATTATCTTCAACGAAGAACACCCCATTACGGCTTTCGCGAACGACTGCGATACCATTGCCTATGAAGTGCTCACGAGTATTCCCCAACGCGTGAAGCGTATAATTGTAAACGAGGCATAAACTTCGTGCGGAAAAATGTCATTTCTGTGAACATGTAAGGTGCATTCATTCCGATATTTACACAATATCGAAATTGTTATGATGCACAAAATCTACTTCCAAAAATCTATTCTAACCTTTTTAAGCGTAATCGCTTTTTCATTTCTTTCATTCGGACAAGCTGCCAGAATGAACAATGAGTTTATCCTTCAACTTAAAAAAGGATTTTCTCCTGCCCAGGCAGAACAAGAATTAACTCAACATTTCGGAATACTTCCTGAAATTAAAGTGAGCTACGAGGTCAGCGACATCATGCGCGCTTGGTTGTTTACCTTCAATGAAGAATTGGTTTCGTTGAATGAAATCATTCGCTACGCTCCAACTTGCTCAAGCATTCAACTGGCGCAAGCCAATCACAAACTTGCTGAGCGCATTGTTCCCAATGACCCTTCATATGGCCAGCAATGGTTTCATGACGACGCATCAGACAACGATATTGACACACCTGAAGCTTGGGACATCACCACCGGCGGACTAACAGCATTTGGCGACGAAATTGTTGTTTGTGTTGTTGAAGGCGGCGGTGCAAAATGGGATCAGGCAGACATCATTGAAAACCACTGGACCAATACCAATGAGATAGATGGAAATGGTATTGACGACGACAACAACGGTTATATCGATGACATTGACGGTTGGAATATGACTGCCAACAGCGACGCTATTGCAGCTGGAAATCACGGTACGCAAGTAAGCAGCATGATTGGTGCAAAAGGTGACAACGGAATTGGAATTACAGGAGTAAACTGGAATGTAAAAATCATGCAAGTAGACATGGGTGGTATTTCAGAAGCCAATGTCATTGCAGCATACACCTATCCCTTGAAGATGCGTCGCATGTACAACTTGTCTGGCGGAACACAAGGCGCATACGTTGTTGCAACAAATAGCAGCTGGGGAACCGACAACGGACAACCTTCTCAAGCCCCACTTTGGTGCGCTATGTACGACACACTTGGAGTAGCTGGAATTCTTTCTTGCGGTTCAACAGCGAATAACAATGTTAACGTTGATGTTGTTGGAGATCTTCCTACCGCTTGTCCCAGCGAGTATATGGTTGCTGTAACTGCAACAAATAGCTCCGACGTGAGAACATTCAGCGGATACGGAATTACAACCATTGACATAGGTGCTCCTGGCGAGGCGGTTTATCTTGCGGGCAATACCAATTACGGAAACACTTCGGGAACGTCCTTTGCGGGCCCATGCGTTGCCGGTGCAATAGCACTGTTGTATTCCGCGCCTTGTAACTCTTTCATGGCAATAGCAAACTCGAATCCTTCCACGGGAGCTCAACTTATTCGAGACTATATTTTCAATGGAGTAGATATCGTAGCTAACCTTCAACCCGAATTGGTAACAGGCGGACGATTGAATGTTAAAAACAGTCTTGATTTACTGCTGAATGAATGTTCGGCTGGCGGATGCGTGGCACCTTTTGCAATTGCGGCTTTACAGACGCCGGGCACGCTCGAATACAATATCTACTGGAACAGCACTCCGGATGTTACAAATTTCGTTTGCCAATACCAAGTTCAAGGCAGCGGAACATGGACTCTTGTTGAAGGCATTAACGCCAATAATCTTGTGTTGAGCGGTTTGAACGCATGTACTTCCTACGAAATTCAACTTGCTTCTGTCTGTGACACTGTTCAAGGCGAATGGACAAATTCATTCTTACTTACCACCGAAGGATGTTGCGTAAACCCGAACGAATATTCGGTTCCGAATGCACAAGGTGCAACAACAGCAACAGTTGCATGGAATGACATCTTCGCTGCAGATGGATATACCATTCAGTTAACAGGACCAAACGGAACCGATATTATTCAATCGCTTCAGCCAAATATTACATTCTTTAACTTAGATTCTTGCACCACCTACACCATTCAAGTAGGGTCAATCTGCGTCAATCCAGAAAATCCTTTCACTTCGTTTGAATTCTCTACAACCGGTTGCGGTTCATGTACCGACGTTGTTTATTGTGATGCCAATGGTGGAAACGCGTCGGATGAATACATAGACGCGGTTACTGTGGGTTCATTCACGAACATTAGCACCGCAAATGCAAACTACACCGATTACACAGATCTTAGCACGTTGACACTGGTTGCAGGAAACTCTTATCCAGTCTCACTTACACCTGGTTTCCCAGGAGGATCATACAGTGAGTATTTCAAAGTATGGATCGACTACAATGCCAATGGAACTTTCGACGAACCTGCTGAATTAGCCTACGATGCAGGCAGCGGTTCTCAAAATACAGTTACCGGAACCATCACTGTTCCTGCAGCGGCAGCCCTTGCTCCAGGCAGCACACGCATGCGCGTTGGAATGGCTTACGTTGGAATATTCGGTGCAGGAGCTCCTCCTAGCTCATGCGGAACCTACGGTTATGGCGAAGTGGAAGACTACTGCGTTAACTTGGAAATCGTGGATGGCGTTGAAATTTTAAATGGAAACTTCAACCTACAGGTTTATCCGAACCCAGCTGCAGAATCCATTCAGCTTAATCTTCCTTCAAACATTCAAATATTCCAATTAAGAATATTATCCACAGACGGAAAATGTGTCAAACAAATGAACACCTATTCTCGTTTTCATTCAGTTAGTGATCTTGCTCCAGGATATTACATTGTTGAAGTCGTTTCAGAAAACGGAATCGCTAGAACAAAAATTTGTGTTGAGTAAGTAAACTAAATGACAACATAGATTGTCTAAGATAAAATGAATCGAAAACTACTCCTCACCTTTTGCGCTTGGATTATAGCCCTTGCGGCTTGGGCTACGCACAATCGTGCAGGAGAAATTGTTTACGAGCATATAAGTGGATACACCTACAAAGTAACCATTAACACGATTACAAAGGCCAGCTCCTTCGCCGCTGACCGTCCGTTTTTAAAAATCAGATGGGGCGACGAACCTTCAGGTACCACAGAAAATCAGCTCGACAGTTTAGAAAGAAGCTCTCAAACGATTTTAGCCTCTGGTGACGCAAAGCGAAATGAGTATGTCGGATATCACACCTACTTAGGACCTGGAGTCTACTATTTAATCATGGAAGATCCCAACAGAAACGAGGGTGTGATAAACATTTTGAATTCTGTGAATCAAGTCTTCACGATTCAGACCATGCTTGTTATTTCGCCAGCAACTGGACATAACAATTCCGTACAGCTTTTAAAAATGCCCATTGAAGACGCTTGTCTGAATCAACCGTGGATACACAATCCTGTTGCGTTCGATCCGGATGGAGATTCTTTGGTCTACTCGCTCGTGCCATGCATGGGTGCTGATGCGTTAGCTCTGGCAGGTTGGTTACTGCCGGACGCAAGCACTGTTAACGGTTCCGATGTCTTCAGTATTGACTCTCAAACAGGTGATGTTACTTGGGTCGTTCCGCCGTTGGCAGGCGAGTTCAATATTGCCATTAAAATTGAAGAATTTCGAGATGGATTATTAGTGGGTTATGTCATTCGTGACATGCAGATTACTGTTATAACCTGTAACAATCAACCTCCTGTTATCGCTCCGCTTCCAGACTATTGTGTGGAAGCAGGAAGCACCCTTCAGTTCGATGTCAATGCAAGTGATCCCAATGGGAACGCTGTCTTCATCAGTGCATTTGGCGGCCCATTGACCAACGTTGTTCACGAAGCCGAATTCAATACGTTCACTGATACGTTCTATTGGAATCCGGAATGCGATGAGGTGCGCGCGACGCCATATACCGTGAGCTTTGAAGCGCTCGACAACGGTTTCGTTCCTTTGGCTGATATAGAAACAGTAAACATTACCGTAGTAGCCCCTAAAGTGCAAAACGTTCAAGCAAATGCTGTGGGAGCAACGGTTGGAATATCTTGGAATCCTTCGCCATGTCTAAGCTCATTTTCCAACTACGAATTGGCAAATGTTCGCTATTTCATTTACAGAAAACAAAACGGATACAACTTCAATCCTTCAGATTGCGAAGTGGGGATGCCTGCCTATACAGGATTCGTTTACATTGGACAAACACTTGGCGCGAACAGTAATTTTTACCAAGATAACGCTCCTGGATTCGGTGTTCCATTTTGCTACCGCATTGTCACAGTATGGCCAGACGGCGCTTTGAGTTACGCCAGCGAAGAGGCGTGCGTTCAAATAAAAAAGGACATTCCTGTCATTACAAAAGTGAGTATTGAAACAACAGATATTTCGGTTGGAAGTGATACCGTTTGGTGGTCGCCTCCTACCCAGCTAGACACCCTCGCTTTCCTTCCTCCCTACCACTACGAACTAGAATTCGACAACAACGGGACATGGCAAACTATTTTCGCTTCCAATCCATTTACCATTCTAAATACAGGCGATACCATTTATTATCATTCAAACATCGACACCTTCACTTCACTTAAAAAATACCGTATTAAATTTTATTCGAATGAAGACGTCGTTGGATATTCCTCCAGCGCAACTTCCCCTTGGCTTGTTGCAACGCCTCAAGACAATGCCATTCAGTTAAATTTACAAGGACAATTTCCTTGGATAAATTCTCGGTATTTCATTTATCGAAAGGCACCCGGAGAATTAATTTATTCTTTATTGAATGAAACAACTGCACCACAATACCTCGATACCGGCTTGGTAAACAATGCAAATTATTGCTACAAAATTCTTACGCTGGGATCATACGGTGCACCTAATGTTCCAGACTCCTTGTACAATTTCAGTCAGGAAGTATGCGGAAGTCCATTCGACGCAACACCACCATGCCCACCTCTAATTTCTCAAATTAACAATTGTGAAATTCCTTCACTTCAAATTTCCTGGTACAACATTGACCCGTCATGTTCACAAGACATTACGGCTTATAACATCTACTACGCCCAAACAGACACTAGTCAATACACATTGCTAGGAACCTTGAACGGTGCCAATAGTACCGAATTTGAATTCCTGCATCCAAATGGATTACAGAGTATTGCCGGCTGTTTCTACATTACTGCGCTAGACTCACTGAACCTTTGGCCCGACGGAGAGCTTTATCAGAATGAAAGCTTGCCTTCGAATGTTGTTTGCATAGACAACTGCCCAACGTATGAGCTTCCAAATATTATCACCCCAGACTTAGACGGATTGAATGATATTCTGAAGCCCTTCCCATATCGTTCAATTGAGAGCATCGACTTGAAAATTTTCAATAGATACGGAACACTTCTTTTTGAAACAACCGATCCAGATATCTTTTGGAATGCAACCGACCAAAAGACTCAAAACCTTGTAAGCGCCGGAACCTACTATTACACTCTAATGGTCAACACCATTCGTCTTCAAGGAATTGTGCCTGTATTCAAAGAAGGGTATATTCAAATCTTGAACGCTACACAGGCTTCACCTCAACAATAAAATATGTTTACTGGAATTATAGAATCGCTCGGGGAAATTGTAAAAACGGAAACCGTTGGAACCAATTTAGAACTGTGGCTTTCTTGCGATTTTACCAGTGAATTGAAGGTAGATCAGAGCCTCGCGCATAACGGAATTTGTTTAACTGTGGTTGAAATAAATTTCAACCAATACCGCGTTACAGCCATTGATGAGACCATTCAGAAAACAACCATTGGAAGTTGGAAGGAAGGAGATAAAGTTAATCTTGAAAGATGCGTGAAAGTGGGCGATCGACTTGACGGACATAACGTACAAGGGCATGTAGATGTGGTTGGAAAATGTATTTCCAATTCGGAAAATGACGGCAGTTGGAAATTCACTTTTGAATATTCACCAAACGAACTAGGTCATATTACCGTTCCGAAAGGAAGCATCTCTGTGAACGGCGTTAGTCTTACTGTTGTTGACAGTTCGAAGACTTCGTTCTCGGTGGCTATTATTCCATTCACATACGAACACACCACTTTTCAGTTCATTGAAAATGGAACAACTGTGAATTTAGAATTCGATATTATGGGGAAGTATGTGGCCGCGTATATGGCTGCACTATCTTCGTAACATGATATCTTCAGAACACGAAAAAAAACTATTTCTTCTCGACGCTTACGCACTCATATTCCGAGCTTACTACGCATTCATTCGCACTCCGCGAATCAATAGCAAAGGCCTAAATACCGGAGCCATGTTCGGATTCACGAACACGCTTCTCGACATCTTGAAGAACGAAAAACCTTCGCACATCGCTGTCGTATTCGATGCGCCAGAACAAACCCTGCGTGAAATCGATTACGAGGCCTACAAAGCCAATCGCTCCGAAACGCCCGAAGACATCAAGCTCGCAGTTCCTTACATCAAAAAAATTGTTGAGGCCTTTAATATTCCTATGCTCATTGCACCCGGATACGAAGCCGATGACATCATTGGAACACTTGTTAAAAAAGCTGAAGAAAAAGGCTTTCATACCTATATGATGACGCCCGATAAAGACTACGGTCAGCTCGTGAGCGACAAGTCATTTATCTACAAGCCCGGTTACCAAGGCGGAAAAGCTGAGATTTTAGGAGAAGCGGAAGTCTGCGCAAAATTCAACATTCAAAATGTTAGTCAGGTTATAGATTTACTTGGAATGATGGGCGATGCGGTAGACAACATTCCTGGACTTCCCGGCATTGGTGAAAAAACGGCTTCTAAACTTTTAGCTGAATTCGGATCACTTGAAGGCCTGCTCGCTAACACAGATAAACTGAAAGGAAAGCAAAAAGAAAACGTTGAGAATTTCAAAGAGCAGGGAATCCTTTCGAAAAAGCTCGCAACCATCATGCTCGATGCACCCACTCCGTTCGACGAAAAGGCGTTGAAAGTGAGTGAGATAAACAAAGATGCCGTTCGTGAAGTTTTTGAAGAGCTTGAATTCCGTCAGTTAATCAAGCGTGTGTTAAACGAAGAGCCCGAAGTAATCACAACATCAAGTCCTGCTTCAAACAGCAACTCCGTTCCTGATTTATTTTCATCGGCAGGAGAAGAAGTTGAGATCCCAACCACACCGAAAAACACAATTGAAAATGTTCCTCATGAATATGTCATGGCTACAACTGAACAGGAACTTCAATCATTAATTTCAGAACTACAGCGCGCGACCATCTTTAGTTTCGATACCGAAACTTCAGATCTAGAGCCACATTCAGCGTATTTGGTTGGACTTTCTTTCAGCACGAAAACACACACCGGTTGGTACGTTCCCATTTCTTCCAACTTTGAAGAAGCGAAAAAGCAATTGGAAATTTTCAATGAAATTTTCTCTGACTCTTCGAAAACACTTGTCGCGCAGAACTACAAGTTCGACTTCAAGATGATGAAGAAATATGGAATGAAGATTCAAAACAAAATCTTCGACACCATGCTCGCGCACTATGTCATTAATGCCGATGGAAAACATGGCATGGATGCATTGAGTGAAAAGTACCTGAACTACAAACCTGTTTCCATTGAATCGTTGATTGGTCCGAAAGGAAAAAATCAAAATTCCATGGCGCATCTTCCTGCGGAAAGCATTAAAGATTACGCAGCGGAAGATGCCGATGTAACACTTCAACTCGCAGAAATTTTTCAACCTGAATTAGAAAAGCAAGGAACCACTTCCGTTTTAGAAGACATTGAAACACCTCTCATCGAAGTGCTTGCGAACATGGAATGGGAAGGCATTCGAGTGGATAAAGATTTCTTGAACGCATACAGCGTAGAGCTCGGCAAAGAACTCGATATTATCGAAGAAAAAATAACGGAGCTTGCTGGAGAGAAATTCAACCTAGATTCTCCGAAACAATTGGGGGTTATTCTGTTCGAAAAACTGAAAATAACCACTGAAATGAAGAAGACCAAAACCGGACAATACAGCACCGGTGAAGATGTTCTTCAACGATATTTACATACCCATGAAATCGTTCCACTTATTCTCGATTATCGCGAACTTCGAAAATTAAAGAGCACCTATATTGATACACTTCCGAACATGATTAATCCAATCACCGGACGTGTGCACACAAACTTCATGCAAGCGGTCGCTGCAACTGGTCGATTGAGTAGCAACCAACCGAATTTGCAAAACATCCCTATTCGAACTTCTCGCGGAAAAGAAATTCGAAAAGCATTCGTTGCGCGCGATGAAAATCACGTCTTAGTCAGCGCCGATTATTCTCAAGTTGAACTGCGCATTATTGCAGCATTGAGCGGAGATAAAAACATGATTGAAGCGTTTCAGCAAGGCGAAGACATTCACAAAGCCACCGCTTCGAAAGTTTTCAATGTGCCGTTAGCAGACGTAACCAAAGACATGAGAAGCAAAGCGAAGGCCGTTAACTTCGGAATTATATACGGACAAGGTCCATTCGGTTTAGCACAGCAGTTGGGCATCTCAAGAACTGAAGCGAAGAATATCATTGAAGCGTATTACACGCAATTTGCAGCTCTTAAGACCTACCAGTATCAAGCGGTAGAAGATTGTCGCGTAAAAGGCTTCGTTGAGACCGTGCTGGGACGCCGACGTTTCCTTCCAGACATCAACGCTTCAAATGCTATTTCAAGAAGCTTCGCTGAACGAAATGCGGTGAATGCCCCCATTCAAGGCTCGGCAGCCGATGTGATTAAGGTGGCCATGGTGAAAATTCAATCTGCCTTGAAACTTGCAAAATTGAAAACCAAAATGGTTCTTCAAGTTCACGATGAATTACTTTTCGATACACCTAGAGAAGAAGTTGAACAAGTATTTGCGCTCGTGAAGCATGAAATGGAGAACGCTGTAAAACTTTCAGTTCCCTTGGATGTTGAGATTCAAGCGGGAAACAATTGGCTCGAGGCTCATTAATAACATAATAACTAAATGAAATTGTAACTATATTCGCTTAAGGTGCGTATCAATGTGCTGTAACAATCAATTAGTATCAAATGATCAAAAAATACCTCTCCCTCACTGCCATCGTCAGTGTATGCATTGGCAGCCTCGCATTGGTTGCCTGCGGCGGAAGTGAAAACAAAGCCGAAAACAAAGCTCCTCTAGAATCTGGAGCGAGCGAACTAACCAACAAAGATGAGTTCTTCAAAGACCGCGAGCAAGCGTTGAAGCAAATCTTTTTTAGCATTCCGGCTCCCATTGAAATGGCCGATATGATTAAAGACGCTGGATTCAATTTCGATAAGTCCATGCTGAACTCGGTGGATAAAGTTGCGAAATATGTCGACGAAGAAAATCGCGCAATCAATCTTGGGATTTACGCTGCAGACTTAAGCTACAGCACAGTCTTCGAACAGAAACAAGAATCTGTAAACTACTTAGCCGCTTCGAAAACATTAGCAAGTGCTTTAGGCATTGAAGCTGCTATGGATGAGAAATTCATGGAGCGCGTGCAAAAAAACCAGAACAACAAAGACTCTCTTTTAAGTTACGTGACGCTTTCTTATCAAAATGTAAATGCATATTTGAAAGAAGGTAAACGCACAGACGTGAGTGCACTTATCGTTTCTGGAGCATGGATTGAAACACTTTATTTGTCTACGCAATATGCAGGGAAGAAAGGTGAGAAAGCCATGAAGCAACGCGTTGCAGAACAAACATACTCTCTTGATCAATTGGTGAACTACTTGAACTTATTTGCCACTAGCGATCGCGTAAATCAAATGAAAGAAGATCTTACCCGACTGCAAGCCATTTACAAAGATGTGATTGTCGTTAAGGGAGAAACTTCTGTTGAAAAAGATAACACTGGAGTAACCTCAATTGGCAGCACAGAAACTGTTACCATGAGCGATGCAACTCTTGCTAAAATAGCAGCAGAAACTGTTGTCATTCGTAACAAATACATTCAATAAAAAATTCAGCAGATATCATGAAAGCATATAAAATTCTCCTGTTCTTATTGGTCTTTATTCCTTCATTCGCATCGGCGCAATGTAAGCCATTCACTAAAAATAAAGTCCTTCCAAAATTGAATGGGTACGTTCAAAACGACAGCTACAACTCGGCGCAAATGGCTCCTGGCGAAGATGCTGAACTAATGGTAACCTTCTTCGGTGGTCGCGATTATCGCTTGTTGGTTGTTGCTCACCCGATCCTTGGCGAAGTTGAATTCACAGTGAGTGATATCAACGGGAAGCAGATCTACACCAACAAAGACGCCCAAGACAAAGAGGCCTTTGAATTCAAAATGAAAAACACACAACAGCTCGTAATTAAGATAAAAGTTCCCGAGCAAAAAGACGCGGTGGTTCAACACATCGGATGCATCAGTATTGTTTCTGGATTCAAACAATAAGAAGAAAATTCAAGCATTTAAAAGCCGCATCTGCGGCTTTTTTTTATGACTTAAAATGAAGGTGTGACAAGCGGAGAACTCTACTTTTTCCTAGAGTCCATTTTCTTCCAAAACCAATTGTTTATGTAGTAGGAAGCAAATGCGCTAGCTGATCCAACAATTGCCCCACCAAGAATATCGGTGGGATAGTGCACTCCTAAGTGCATGCGCGAGTATGCCATTCCGCAGGCATACATGTATGCAGGAACTGCAACATACCAATTCGGTTTTGCCAACACGCAACTCGTCGCCCATTGAAATGCTGAACTTGTATGTCCAGATGGAAACGATGAACTGCCAGCATGCGTCTTTTTATAAATCAAATCACCGTGCACCGCAAACGGACGAGGTCTTGCAATGCCGTACTTCATTGCCACTGTAATGAATCCGTTCAAAGCTAGTCCACCGGCCATACCCACAAACTGTCTTTTCAAGACTTCATCTTTTTTCAAAACACCTACAGTGCCCATCACCAAAGGGGTTCCAACAGTGACATAGGTAATGCTGTTGGTATAGGCTTCCCAAAAACAATCCGATTTTTCAGGACCACCATTGATCTTCGCTAAGAGATTCAAATCCCAAGCGGCTTGACCATTCGACTTAAAACAAAAAAGCACCAAGAGCATAATTAGCGCTTGGTGCTTCAAAGTAATTCTAATCATCAATTCTCTGGTTTCACACTAGCAGAAAGATACTCTCTGTTCATGCGTGCTATATTTTCTATGCTAATGCTTTTCGGACATTGAACCTCGCAAGCACCAATGTTGCTGCAATTTCCAAATCCTTCTTCATCCATTTGCTTCACCATATTCAAGACACGCTCTTTGCGCTCTGGGTGTCCTTGCGGCAACAACGCAAATTGAGAAACTTTCGCACTTACGAATAACATCGCAGAGCTGTTCGGACAAGTTGCTACGCAAGCGCCACATCCAATGCAAGTTGCCGCATCGAATGCCTTATCTGCATCGTCTTTCGGAATTGGAATCGCATTAGCATCCATGGTTCTTCCAGATGTATTCACAGAAACGAATCCCCCGGATTGAATAATACGGTCGAACGCTGCGCGATCCACCATCAAATCTTTCACCACTGGGAAACCTTCAGCTCTCCACGGCTCAATGTAAATAGTATCGCCGTCTTTGAACGAACGCATGTGCAATTGACACGTTGTCACACCGCGGTTCGGACCGTGTGCTTCCCCGTTGATAAACATGCTGCACATTCCACAAATACCTTCACGGCAATCGTGGTCAAACGCAATAGCATCTTCGCCCTTGCGAATAATCTGCTCGTTCAACATGTCAATCATTTCCAAGAAAGACATATCCGGAGATACACCACCCAATTGGTAATTCTCCATTTTTCCAGCAGCAGTGCTGTTGGACTGACGCCAAACTTTTAGCGTTAGGTTCATGTTTCCGTTACTCATCTTATTTGTATGATCGTTGTTGAACTTTAATATTTTCGTAAATCAAATCTTCCTTGTTCATCTTCGGAGCTGAAGGATCGCCTGTGAACTCCCATGCAGCTACGTAACTGAACGCTTCGTCTACACGCAACGCTTCACCTTCCTCTGTTTGGAATTCTTCACGGAAGTGACCACCGCATGATTCATTTCGCTCTAATGCATCTAAACACATGAGCTCGCCTAATTCAATGAAGTCGGCAACACGAGTTGCTTTTTCCAATTCCGTATTTACTCCGTTCATTCCTCCTGGAACTTTTACATTCTTGTAGAAATCTTCACGAATCTTGCGAATCTCAGAAATTGCGAATTCCAAACCTTGTTTGTTACGCGCCATTCCACAATAGTCCCAAATGATCTTACCCAATTTCTTGTGGTAAGTATCAACTGTTTCGGTCCCTGTTGTTTTGAATAATCCTTCCAATCTTTCTCTTACGGCCTTCTCTGCTTCTACGAATTCAGTTGTTTTGGTTGAAATAGCACCTGTGCTAATCTCATCTGCTAAGTAATTTCCTATTGTATATGGAAGTACGAAATACCCGTCTGCCAATCCTTGCATCAATGCCGATGCACCTAAACGGTTAGCACCGTGATCACTAAAGTTCGCTTCACCACATGCATAACAACCCGTAACAGTAGTCATTAACTCATAATTTACCCAAAGACCACCCATTGTATAGTGAACAGCTGGATAAATCATCATTGGGGTCTTGTATGGATTCTCAGCAACGATTTGCTCGTACATCTGGAACAAGTTTCCGTATTTCCCTTCAACCACCTTCGTTCCTAATTCGCGAATTTGATCTTCAGTTGCGTTGTGAACACCCTGAACCGTTGCGGCTGTTTTACCGTAACGCATAATTGCCGATGCGAAATCCAAGTAAACTGCTTCTCCGGTTGCATTCACTCCGAAACCCGCATCGCAACGCTCTTTAGCTGCACGTGACGCAACGTCACGAGGAACTAAGTTTCCGAAAGCAGGATAACGACGCTCTAGGTAATAGTCGCGACGCTCTTCTGGAAGATCGGTTGGTTTTAATTTCTTTGCACGAATGGCTTCCGCATCTTCTTTGTGAAGTGGAACCCAAATACGTCCGTCGTTACGCAACGACTCAGACATCAATGTCAATTTAGACTGGTGGTCTCCACTTACTGGAATGCACGTTGGGTGAATTTGTGTGAAGCAAGCATTCGCAAATGCAGCACCTCTGCGGTGTGCACGCCATGCCGCTGTAACATTCGACCCCATTGCATTGGTTGAAAGGAAAAACACGTTTCCGTATCCACCTGTGCACAATACAACCGCATGACCACTGTGACTTTCTATTTCACCCGTAATCATGTTACGTGCAATAATTCCTCTAGCTTTCCCATCTACAACAACCAAATCCATCATCTCGTGGCGGTTGTACAACTTCACACTTCCTTTACCAATCTGTCGGCTCAGTGCTGAATAAGCACCCAACAAAAGTTGTTGTCCTGTTTGTCCTTTCGCATAAAACGTACGAGAAACTTGTGTTCCTCCGAAAGAACGGTTGTCCAATAACCCGCCATAATCGCGAGCGAATGGAACTCCTTGCGCCACACATTGGTCAATGATGCTCGCGCTTACTTCAGCCAATCGATGAACGTTTGCTTCGCGTGAACGGTAGTCACCACCTTTAATGGTATCGTAGAACAAACGGTAAGTGCTATCACCATCGTTCATGTAATTCTTTGCAGCGTTAATACCACCTTGCGCAGCAATTGAGTGGGCACGACGTGGGCTGTCTTGAAAACAAAATGCTTTCACCTTGTAACCCATTTCCGCTAAAGAAGCTGCTGCTGAAGAACCAGCCAAACCGGTTCCAACAACAATCACTTCTATATTTCTCTTGTTCGAAGGATTCACCAAACGAACTGAGTTCTTATACTTGGTCCACTTTTGATCAAGTGGTCCTTCTGGAATTTTACCGTCTAACTTCATTGGAAGTAATTTTTAATCCGAATTATTTAACCCAACCGAGGTACATCGCAACTGGCATAGATGCGAACAATATTGAAATCACAATTGAAAATACTGAACCCGCCAATTCTATGGTAGAAGCATATTTTCTGTGGTTCAATCCCAACGACTGAAACGCGCTTCTGAACCCATGAAACAAATGCCAGAACAAAGAGAAACATCCGAGTAAATAGATAACCACAGCCATTGGATTCTTAAACACCAACAACATTTCTGCAAATAAATTCTCATGCATGACTCCGTCAATCTTCACGTGACTTGGCATAACAGTTAAACCTGTTACTCGCGTCTTCAACCAGAAATCCTTCAAGTGAATCACTAAGAAAATAAGAATCAAGGTTCCCAGTAGAGCCATACTTCTTGAATACCACGTGCTGCTTGCAGAAGGCTTGTTGTAGGCATACTTTATTGGACGTGCCTTCCGGTTTTGGAAGTAAAGCATTAGTCCGTCTACGATGTGAAGAATCAACCCTAAGAACAAACCAATTTCCATGGTTCGCACGATTAGGTTGGTTCCCATGAAATGCCCCCACTCGTTGAAGGTTTCCCCTCCATCGTTGAAGAAAATCATAGCGTTAATTCCAGCGTGAACGACTAGGAATGAAACAAGGAACAAGCCTGTTGCGGCCATCCAGTATTTCTTAATGAGTGATGATGTAAAAAGACCCATAATGGTTTTTGTTTTGCTGTGCGAAAATACAATCGGAATCACTTATACAACAGACAAAATAATTTAGAATTCATTCAAATAATTGAAATTCACTTTTATCCCTCCTAACGATACTGATTAAAATCAAGCTGCTGTGTAACATTCGCCACAATTCGCTTCAACCAAAAGTTACAAATTTGTTCTATAAAACTATTTCAAAATGAAACTAGAACAAATTTATACCGGCTGTATCGCCCATGCCGCTTATTATTTAGAGTCCAACGGTGAAGCCGCGATCTTCGATCCGCTTCGCGAAGTACAACCCTATATAGACCGAGCCCATGCCGATCACGCCAAGATCAAATATGTCTTCGAAACACATTTTCATGCCGATTTTGTAAGTGGACATCTCGACTTAAAAAAGAAAGCGAACGCTGAAATAGTCTTCGGTCCAACAGCAAACCCCAGTTATGAAGCAACTATTGCTGAAGACAATCAAATTTTTATAGTTGGAAAATGTCAGGTTAAGGCCATTCACACACCTGGACACACCTTGGAAAGCACAACCTATCTCATTATAGATGAAGAAGGAAAAGAGCACGGATTAATAACCGGAGACACCCTATTCATAGGCGATGTAGGAAGACCCGATTTAGCACAGCATGTGATTGCCGACTTAACACAGGATAAGCTTGCCGGTTATCTCTTCGATTCGCTTCGAAATAGAATCATGCCTCTTAGCGATGATCTAATTGTTTATCCAAACCACGGCGCAGGCAGCGCTTGTGGGAAAATGATGAGCAAGGAAACAACAGACACCTTGGGCAATCAGAAACGATTAAACTACGCCCTCGATCCTAAATTATCGAAAGAAGAATTCAAGGAAATTCTTTTAAGCGGACTTACGCCACCTCCCGTTTACTTCCCACAAAACGTACTAATGAATATTCGCGGCTACGAGAGTTTAGACAATGTTCTTGAGCGCGCCCTACAACCTCTAACTGTTGAAGCGTTTGAAGCCGCTGCCAATGAAACAGGGGCACTTGTGTTGGACACACGCGATGCTACTGACTTTGCTAAAGCCTTCATTCCGAACAGTGTGAACATTGGAATTGATGGGAACTTCGCACAATGGGTGGGTGAGATGGTAACAGATTTGAAGCAACCCATTTTGCTTGTTACAGAGCTCGGAAGAGAAAAAGAATGCGCCATTCGCCTCTCGCGGGTGGGTTATGACAATACCCTTGGTTATTTGGAAGGAGGAATGATTACCTGGATTGAGGCGGGTAAAGAAATAGATCAATCGAGACGTATTTCTCCAGCAGATTTCGCCAACGAAATTATTTCGAAGAAAACTCTTGTCATTGATGTTCGAAAGAAAAGCGAATTTGATTCAGAGCACGTGCTCGATTCATTGAGTATTCCTTTGAATGAAATAAATGTTCACCTTTCATCCATTCCTAAAACTGAAAAGTTTCTGCTCATCTGCGCGGGCGGATACCGCAGCATGATTGCCGCTTCAATCCTTCGTCAGCGGGGCTGGAACAATTTCGTAGACGTAGAAGGAGGATTTGCTGAAATTAAAAAGACCAATGCTCCATGCTCAAACTTCGTTTGTCCTACTACCCTCTTGTAGTTTGAAATTAACTGTATGAAAAAGGGCTGTCCGAAGACAGCCCTTTTCTATTCTAATTCAATTTGAATTATAATCCACTGCGTAAGAAACCAGAGATAGCTAAATCTTTATCTACTGACTTCACATATTGACCAACCGTTAATTTGCTGTCTTTAATGAACTCTTGATTCACCAAAGTAGTTTCCTTAAACCATTTGTTCAAACGACCCATTGCAATTTTCTCAGCCATATCCGCAGGTTTACCCTCGTTGATCGCTAATTCTTTTCCAATTTCGATTTCTTTTAATTTCAATTCTTCTGGAACTGAAGTCTCATCCAAAGCTACTGGAGCCATAGCTGCAGTTTGCATAGCAACATCTTTCGCCACATCTGCAGAAGTTTCTTTATTGAAACCTACGATAGAAGCCAATTTGTTACCTGGGTGGTTGTAGCAATAAACGAATCCAGCGTTGATTTGTGACGCTGTCGACAAATCAATTTTTTCTCCGATTTTACCAATTTCCTCTGTAATTCTTTCTTCGATAGTTAAGGAAGTTCCAGGGAAAGTTAACGCTTTAACTGCTTCAGGGCTGTTCGCATTGTTTGCGATAGCAGCATCCAAAATAGCTGTTGCGAAACTTACGAAACCTTCGTTCTTCGCTACGAAATCTGTTTCGCAGTTTAGAACGATCATGTATCCGCTGGTGTTGTCTGCGCTAGATTTAGCTAAAACAACTCCTTCCGTTGCATCGCGATCTCCGCGGCTTGCAGCCACTTTCTGACCTTTCTTGCGAAGCAATTCAACTGCCTTTTCGAAATCACCTTCCGCTTCGGTAAGTGCTTTCTTGCAATCCATCATACCCGCACCTGTCATGGTGCGAAGCTTATTTACATCTGCTGCTGTAATATTCATGATTCAAAAAATTAATTCGTTAAAAATTAAGCCTTCGGCGCACGCTTGCGAGTAGCCGGCTTTCTATCTTCTTTCTTTTCAGCTGTTGCTGGAATTTCTTCCCCAGTATCTTTATCAACTTTACGCTCAGCCAATCCTTCAGCGATAGCCTCGATAGCTACATCTAAAATTTTGCTGATAGACTTTGTAGCATCATCGTTTGCTGGAATAGCGAAATCGATTTTACGTGGATCGCTATTGGTATCAACCATTGCGAATACCGGGATACCCAAACGCATAGCTTCTGCAACTGCGATATGTTCTTTCATTACATCAATAACGAATAATGCAGCAGGAACACGGTTCATGTCTGCAATAGAACCTAAGTTCTTACGCATTTTAGTAACAGTACGAGTCATTTGAAGACGCTCTCTTTTGCTCATGGTAGCAGCAGTTCCGTCAGCTTCCATTTTCTCAATAGAAGTCATTTTACGAACCGCCTTGCGAATGGTAACGAAGTTCGTTAACATTCCACCAGGCCAACGCTCTACAACGAAAGGCATTCCAATAGCGCTTACTTTTTCAGCAACGATATCTTTAGCTTGTTTCTTGGTAGCAACGAAAAGGATTTTCTTTCCAGATTTTGCGATTTGACGCATCGCATTGCAAGCTTCTTCAAGCTTAACAATGGTCTTGTTCAAATCAATAATGTGAATTCCTTTTTTCTCTCCGAAGATATACGGAGCCATGTTTGGATTCCATTTGCGGCTAAGGTGTCCGAAGTGTACTCCGGCATCTAGCAATTCATCAAAAGTAACTTTTGCCATTTTCTATTTTATTCTTGTTTACGTTCTCTAAAAGTCAACCCCAAAGTAGCCATACCTAAATACGAGTCTTTGAAGTTTGGATGCTAAACAAGCTCGGTAAGCTTTCCAAAAAGTTCCCCAGCGATTAACGCTTAGAGAACTGGAAGCGTGCACGAGCCTTACGTTGACCGAACTTCTTACGTTCAACCATACGTGGATCACGAGTGGTAAGACCTTCAGCTTTTAATGCTGGTTTCCAATCGGGATTAAGTTCTATTAATGCTTTGCTGACAGCCAAACGAACTGCTTCTGCTTGACCAGTCATTCCACCACCGTTGATGTTTGCTTTGAAATCGTACTTCCCTTCGTTTCCGGTTAGGATGAAAGGTTGGTTAACGCGGTACTGAAGTACCAATGTTGGAAAATAATGTGCGTAATCTTTTCCGTTGATTTCAAATTTACCTGTTCCTTCTGAAAGGTAAACACGTGCTACTGCGGTCTTACGACGACCTGAAGTATTGGTATATTGCGTAGTAGTTGCCATTGACTAAATTATCCTTTTAAAGTATAAACTGATGGTTGTTGAGCTGTTTGTTCGTGGTTAGTACCTGCATAAACATACAAGTTTCTAAATACTTCACGACCCAAACGATTCTTTGGAAGCATTCCGCGAATAGCCATCTCAACCATTGCAGTTGGATGCTTAGCCATCATTTCTTTCGGGCTAGCGAAACGTTGTCCTCCAGGATAACCTGTGTAACGGATGTAAACCTTCTCGTCCCACTTCTTTCCAGTAAGTGCGATTTTCTCTGCGTTTACAACTATCACGTAGTCTCCACAGTCTGCATGTGGTGTAAACAATGGTTTGTGCTTACCGCGAAGCACAGCTGCTACTTCACTTGATAAACGTCCAAGATTCTTTCCTTCTGCATCAACAATCAACCACTGCTTATTCGCAGATTCCTTGTTTGCCGATGGTGTTTTGTAACTCAACGTATCCATTTTATCTCTATTCTTAAAGTCAGTTCCCTAAAATTTGGGGGTGCGAAAATACAATCTTTTTTCTTATCTGCAAACACTTTTCAACATTTCTTTCATGAAAACATTAAATTTTCCTGATTCAACGTGTTTCCGAGTGTTTTTAGATGATCAACATAGCATCACCATAACAGAAGAAACGATATTTCTTCTTAATGGCCTCTTTGTATGCTTCCATAACGAAATCATACCCTCCAAAGGCCGTTGTCATCATTAACAACACACTTTGCGGCTCGTGAAAATTCGTAATTAAACTATCAGCTATCTGGAAATCATGCGGCGGAAAAATAAATTTACTTGCCCATCCGTCGAACGCTTTCAATGTGTTATTCGTTCCAACGCTGCTCTCAAAAGCACGAAGCGTTGTTGTTCCAACAGCACAAACACGTTTTCCCTTTTCTCTAGCGTCATTCACTAAATCAGCAGTCACTTCAGGAATAATCAATTGCTCACTGTCTGTCTTGTGCTTCGTTAAATCTTCCACTTCAACAGTTCTGAATGTACCCAAGCCAATGTGCAAGGTCAATTCAGCCATGTGAATTCCAGCAATTTCCAAACGCTTTGAAAGCTGTTTCGAAAAGTGAAGACCCGCTGTTGGTGCGGCTACTGCGCCTTCATACTTCGCGTAAATCGTCTGATAGCGCTCAGCATCTTCTGGTTCAACCGGACGCTCAATGTATTTCGGAAGTGGCGTCTCGCCTAAGCTATAAACCAACTTTTTGAAGTCTTCATGCGGCCCATCGTACAAGAAACGAAGAGTTCTTCCGCGAGAAGTCGTGTTATCTATAACCTCGGCTACCAACTCATCGTTTGGACCGAAATACAATTTATTTCCAATTCGAATCTTACGAGCTGGATCTACTACGGTATCCCAAAGCAAACTCTTATCGTTCAATTCACGCAACAAGAAAACTTCGATCATTGACCCAGTCTTTTCTTTATTGCCATACATACGCGCAGGGAAAACCTTCGTGTTGTTGTTCACCATTACATCGCCTTCGCTAAAATAATCTAGCAAATCACGAAATTTCTTGTGCTCTATCTTTCCAGTCTTACGGTCCAATACCATTAATTTGGAATCGTCGCGGTGAGGCAAAGGATGCTGAGCTATTAATTCTTTAGGCAATTCATATTTGAATTGACCCAATTTCATTGTGGAAATCAAGGTGTTATTATTTAAGTGGGGGGCGAAAGTACGAAATCAAAAAGCCTTTGTAAAGACCTTTTTCACCGAGTCGTCACTAAAATGTTCATTTACAGCCTCATAACTAGGGTAAAATAACTTCACCCAGTCCTTTGGAGTCTTGGCTTCTTCCACTCGAAAAGGAAAACTCTCCGTTCTTCGCAAGGCGCTTAGATATCCGCCAACGCCCAATCTATGCCCAAAATCATTCGCAATAGACCGTATGTATGTGCCTTTCGAGCATCGAATGCAGAATGAAACTTCCTTTCCGTTAAACTCATTCAATTCAAACGTTTCAATTTCAATGAAGTTTTCGCGCATTTTAACTTCTTCATTTTTGCGAGCCATTTCATAAGCGCGAACCCCATCGATTTGTTTTGCGCTGTAAACTGGAGGCATTTGAAGTTGCTCTCCAATAAAAGTCTTCGCAACTTCCTCCAATTTTTCAAGAGTCAAATGTTCTGTAGATTGAAAATTCTCGGGCAAGGTTTCCTTATCGAAACTGGGGGTAGTTGCACCCAAAACAATCTTGCCTATGTATTCTTTCGTGCCGCCTTGAATGTCGGTAATGGACTTTGTCATCTTGCCCGTGCAAACAACCAACAGCCCTGTTGCCAGAGGGTCCAGCGTACCTGCATGTCCTATTTTAAACTTCGGGAATTTTCCCTCGCTGCGTAGTATCCATTTCAACTTTCCGACTACATCGAAACTCGTCCAATTCAAAGGTTTATCAACCAAAAGAATTCGGCCATCCAACAACTCATTTGCATCGGAAACTGAACAAAGTTTTTGAAAGTCGTTCATTAAACGTGTTGCATTAATTCTTTGGCGGTTTGAAGCGCTGCATCGCCGGCCTGATCCCCGCCTAGCATATGGGCTAATTCCATCTCTCTATCTGCAACACTCAGCTCTTGCAAATCGCTTATAGTTGACTCTCCGTTAACTCGCTTGGTCACTCTAAATTGCTGATGGGCCTTCGATGCAATCTGTGGTAGGTGAGTAATGACAAGTAATTGCGCGGAAACCGACATCTCGCGGAGCAATGCGGCAATGCGATTACCAGTTTCTCCGCCAACACCCTGATCTATTTCATCAAGAATAAGCACGGGCATTTCATTTAAATGCGATGTTGCCGCTTTAATGGCTAGCATCACCCGAGAAATCTCTCCGCCTGAAGCAACCGCTTTAATATCTTCAAATGGCTGTCCCTTGTTTGCTGAAAAAGCAAAGCGTAAATTTTCGGCCCCATAAACGTGTAATTCGGGGGTTCCTGTTACTTCAATTTGAAACTGGGCATGTGTTAAATTCAATTTATGCAACGACGTAGAAATTGCTTTTTCCGCTTCCTTCACTCCCTTCATACGCAAGTGCGACAATTTCGTCGCGAGCTCTTTGCACTGATTTTCCAATTGCAAAACTTCTCTTTCTTTATGTTGAATGGACACCTCCAAAGATTCTGTCAATTGTGCATCTTGCTCAAGCTTTAATTTCAAAGCACTCAATTCTTCAATGCTGTTCACGTTGTGTTTTCTGAACATCTTGAACACAAAATTCAAACGTTCCTCGATAAAAGAAGCGCGCTCCGGATCCAGTGTAACGGAATCCGAGAATTTCTGCAAGTCAATATCAACCTCTCGAAGCTCAGCAATCACGGACTCCAACTGAGAAGAGAACTGTTGCAATTTCGGATGACCATTTTCCCACTTCATCAATTGCTGCTTCGCAATTTTTAATTGTTGAAGGATATTGCTATCCCCTTCGTTCAGCAAATTCGTAATGGTATGCAACGATTCTAGAAGCTCGCCAGAGTTCTGTTGAAGATTCAATTCACCTTCCATTTCAGGCACATCAAAGGAACTGAAATCCTCGAGTGTCAATTCATTCAATTGAAACAAGCGATAGTCTTCCGTTGCCTTCTCATTATTTAATTGAAGTCGAAGTTGCTCTAACTCATTCTGAATGTCACGCCATCTTAAAAAATTCGAGCGATAGGTATTCCAAAGGTCTTTCGATTTCGAAAAAGCATCAACCATTTCATACCGAAAAGATTTGCGGAACAACAGGGCATTCTCGTGCTGAGAATGCAAATCGACAACCTGCTCTGTGAATTGTTTCAATACGGTTAAATTAACCGGAGTATCATTGATAAAAGCTCTGCTCTTTCCCTTGCTATTTACTTCTCTTCGAACAACCGTTTCTTCCGAAAAATCTAAATCATTTTCATGAAAAAAAGAATCGAACCGTTCTTTTGAAATTGCAAATACGGCTTCAACGGTGCATTTGTCTTGTCCCACACGAATACTCTTTACGTCGGAACGATCGCCAAGAAGTAAAGCAAAGGCATCCAACAAAATCGACTTCCCACTTCCAGTTTCACCGGTTATAGCAACGAAACCTTTGTTGAAGTTTACATGAAGCGATTCAATGAGAACGTAATTACGAATATGAAGCGATTTTAGCATAAAGCGAATTTACAGCTAGGCCTTCTTGAATGAAGAAAAAAGTTATGCCTATTTCTGTAAAATACGCTCGTATTTGGCAATGTTACCCGGATCTAGACGCTTACACAATTCCGCTATCGGCGTTTTTTGTTCATCGGGTAAAGGCTTGAATATATTTACAATTTCATCGGCCTTCGCGTAATAAAAGACCTGCATGTTGTAAGATGATGGCTTAATTTTATGAATGTTATTTAAGCCGTTCAACGCATCAATAATATTGTTGGTGGCAGTCGCTCGTTCCGTGTACATTTTATCAAGGCCTTGTCGATGGTAGTTATAATTCGCTTCGCGAAGCGGACTAAATGTTTCAGTGAGAATGTTTTCAATTAACCAATATCTGTTTTGTTGTCCCTTTTCTCCACTGGCGCGCCATCCAGATTCTGGAGCATTCTGCGCATTGGTAACAATCGTCTGGCAAATCAAGAAATTATCCGTTCCCCCTTCCAATGAAAATGAATCGTAATCACTTCCAATAATATAAAGAGCATAAAATGCAAGAACACTGCTTAGGTTATCGCGGTGTTGATCCGGTGACCACTGCAATTGCGTGTTCTCCTGAAACTGAAAAGTTAAATTCCTATCGTTGATTGAAACAAGAGGCGTTTTGTAATCGGAATTGTAAACCGGTCTACTTGAACCAATTTGAATGGTACCCTCGAAATCGCGTTGGCTGTTTTGTTTTTCAATGGTAATTTGAATCGTGCACGGTATGCGCTCTTCTTGCTGCCATTGGTCTTTCGACCATTTCCTTCCATTTAAAAACTCTTCAATGGCTCGCTCCATTGTTTGAAAAACTTCCGGGCCGGAAATCATGATTCTTGGCGGAATAATCTTCACATCGCAATTCAATTCCTGCGCTAAAGCATGGAACGAAATGAAAAATAAAATCAGATATACTATACTTTTCTTCATTGAAAAAGGTCGGCTATTTCATTGGAAATAATTTGAGCTATTTCCGTTTTCGATTTTAAAGATATTTCTTTTTTACTTCCGTTGGAATGAAAAAGAGTAATGGCATTGTTGTATGAACCAAAATAAACCCCTTCAGTTCGGAGTGAATTCAAGATTAATAGATCGGCGTTCTTTCGATTCATTTTAGCAATTGCGTGGGCTTCCTCGTTCTCAGTTTCTAGGGCAAAACAAATCAATTTTTGCTTTGCATTTTTCATTTTTCCCAATGAAGCTGCAACGTC
Source organism: uncultured Bacteroidota bacterium (assembly GCA_903932685.1). GTDB lineage: Bacteria > Bacteroidota > Bacteroidia > Flavobacteriales_D > Sanyastnellaceae > CAIZGX01. Next base: position 27,470 of record CAIZGX010000046.1, read on the forward strand.
CTCGGTTTCTTCCAAGCGCAGCTCTAACGGAGAGTCTTTCTTTTTTATTTTCTCGGTGCTAACATTTACTGGACGATAATCCGCGACGGCTGCTGCCAATACAGCAAAGTCAGCATGTTGAAATTCTCGTGTGCAGGTTTCATACATTTCAAGAGCACTCTCAATGCGTATAATTTTTATCCCATCTGGAACATTCTCGTGCACGGGACCCAATACCAAGGTCACATCGGCTCCAAGTGTGCGCAACGCTTGCGCAATGGCAATGCCCATTTTTCCGCTTGAACGATTCCCGATAAATCGAACAGGATCTATTGCTTCATAGGTTGGACCGGCATTAACCAGCGCCTTCTTTCCTTTCAATGGTTGATTCGGATTAAAATGAGCAATCACCGCGCTAAGAATTTCTTCAGGTTCTGAGAGTCGTCCCTTTCCTATTAATCCGCTTGCCAACTCACCATATCCAGGGGCAAGAACAGTGCAACCCATTTCTTCAATACGTTTCAAATTCTCTTGTGTTCCCGAATGCTCCATCATGTCGTGATCCATTGCCGGTGCAAAAAATAATGGGCACTGAGCGCTCATCAGGACGGCGAGTAAATACGAATCGCACATTCCTGAAGCGTACTTCGCAAGCGTGTTTGCCGTGCAGGGAGCAACAAGAATAAGATCAGCCCATAGCGCCATTTCAACATGATTGTTCCAAACGCCGTTCAAATTACTCTCTGTGAAATCAGAACAAACCGCATGCTTAGAAAGGGTGCTGAAAGAAAGGGGTTGAATGAATTCATGTGCCGATTTACTCATGATAACTTTAACCTCGGCACCTTCTTTCACAAGAAGTCGCAACAAGAATAGAGACTTGTAGGCACTAATGGAACCTGTAACGGCGAGTACTATTTTTTTTTCTTTCAACACGAGGTAAACCTAATAAAAAAACCCCGAAAATTCGGGGTTTCAAAGAATTCAATTCAATATTATTTCTCTTCTTCTGGGTAACGGAAAAATATAGCTCCTTCCTCCAACTCTTGAATAGCTATGCTGTGTGCCTTTGGCAATCTTTCGTAGTAACGTGAGATTTCAATTTGTTCGCGGTTTTCGAAAACCTCTTCCAAGTTGTCTTGGTTGCTACCAAATTCTTCAAGCTTTTGGCTCAACTCTTCTTTCATTTCACGAGCAATTTGAAAAGTACGTTTGTTCAATAGAACAACAGTTTCAAATAAGTTTCCTTCTACTTTCTCGTACAACTCATTCGTATTACGCGTAATGGTTGTTTTAGCTGCCGTTGAGGCTTTATAGTTACTCATAATAATTCTATTTTGTCGTTAATTTCGTTACCATTTTATCACTCTTTAGATAGAAATCTTCAGCACTATCTAGAAAGGTACTTTTTGGAAAAGCGGATACAAATGTAATATAAGATTCCATTGTTTCTCTATAACGCTCCAATTTCTTTGTGTCAATACTGCCTTCAGCCAGCAAATATTTACTTTCGATGATCAAAAGCATGGCTTGTTCTCTGAATTTCGATTGCGGATATTTCTTTAAAAATTCTTGCAGACTGCTTGACGCCGCTTTGTATTTCATGGTTTGAACATAGAGCTCAGCTATTTCAAAATCCTTTTTTTCGATTTTAAAATTGAGATCGCGAATCATGTGATTTGCCGAATCTCGCAAAGCGCTGTTCGGGTATTGATCTAGGAAATACTGCAATTCATCTACCGCGGTCTTCGAATCGGTCTGATCTAAGGTGTAATTAGGAGACAAGCTATAACTACAAAGCGCCGCCATGAATAAACACTCCTCTGCTTTTGGACTTGATGAAAAGGATTTTGCATAGGACTTAAAATAATAATTGCCCATGTAATAGTCCTTCAAGCAATAATGCGTCTTGGCAAAATAGTAATAGACCTCTTCTGATTGCTGAGTTCCGCGTGTTAAGCCTATTAGCTCTTCCAACATGGGTAAAGCCTTGAAACACTCACCATCCTCGTAATACTTTTTAGCATTAGCCATTTTCTTTGTAGGGTCAGTCTCTTTCAAGGCCTTGCTGTACTCAGTACAACCCGAAACTGCTATTGCTAACGCGAATAAGAGGATGATAGATCTTTTCATTTCCAGCGCAAAAATAGGGTTTTGCGGTCAAGTAACGGCAAAAGAATCACAATCGTCTGTTCACAAGATGATAATTCATAGGTCACATTAGATAATTCCTCATTATTTTTGTAATTCTAAAAAATTTACGCGTGGATATATTTGAAAAAATCAAGAACAACAGAGGGCCACTTGGTCAGCACTCTAAAGAATCGCATGGCTATTTTACTTTCCCTAAATTAGAAGGTGATATTGGCGCTCACATGACATTCCGTGGGAAACCTGTATTGACGTGGAGTTTGAACAACTACCTTGGTTTAGCAAATCATCCAGATGTTCGTAAGGCAGACGCAGATGCAGCTGCAGAATGGGGAATGGCGTATCCAATGGGTGCACGAATGATGTCTGGGCAGACCAAATATCACGAGCAACTCGAGCAAGAACTTGCTGAATTCATGCACAAAGAAGACGCTTTCTTGTTGAACTTCGGTTACCAAGGTTGTATGTCGGCTATTGAAGCCCTTGTAGGAAGACATGATGTAATTGTATATGATAGTGAGAGCCATGCGTGCATGGTAGACGGTGTTCGTTTGCACCAAGGGAAGCGTTTTGTTTTCCAGCACAACGACATGGAGAGCTTTGAAAAAATGTTGAACCAAGCGAAGCGCTTAACCGATCAGACCGGTGGTGGAATCTTGGTTATGACTGAAGGCGTATTCGGCATGGCGGGTGATCAAGGAAAACTGAAAGAAATTGCTGAATTCAAAAAAGTTATTCCTTTCCGTTTATTCGTCGACGATGCACACGGATTCGGTTCTATCGGAAAAGACGGACGTGGTGCTGGAGATTTCCAAGGGGTGCAAGATCAGATTGATGTTTACTTCGGAACATTCGCGAAAGCAATGGCTACGGTAGGTGCTTTCGTTGCTTCTGAAGAGCACGTTATTGAATTCTTGAGATACAACATGCGTTCGCAAACATTCGCGAAGGCGCTTCCATTGCCAATCGTAATTGGCGCTTTGAAGCGCTTAGATATGATTCGCACAATGCCTGAGCTTCAAGACAACTTATGGAACGTTGCCCGTGCTTTGCAAAGCGGTTTGAAAGAGGCTGGATTCGATATCGGGCATACCAACAGCGTAGTTACCCCTGTGTTTTTAAAAGGAACTCTGGGTGAAGCCACCAATGTAACCGTTGAGCTTCGTGAAACATATGGCATCTTCTGCTCTATTGTAGTTTATCCGGTTGTTCCAAAAGACGTCATCATGTTGCGATTAATTCCAACTACTGTTCACACGCTAGAAGACGTTCGTTACACCATCGAGTGTTTCTCAAAAGTTCGTGAAAAATTAGAAGCAGGAGAATACAAAGCCGAAAAGATTGCTTCGTGGGGATAGGATTAATTCCGATTATATATTTATTAAAATTGGCTTCTTCGGAAGCCAATTTGTTTTAAAGAACTCTCATTATATTTATCACATGAAAAAATTCTATCATTTAACTTTCGCATTAGGTACAGCTGGAATGCTCTTCTTTGCAGGAATAGAATCCGATAACGGCAAGGCAGGTGCTACAGGTTCTCCAGGAGAACAAACCTGCAGCCAATCGAATTGTCACACGGGAAGCACCGACAATACTATGGGCGGTTCGGTTACACTAACCTCAACTGATTTAGTGAATTGGGAATACACTCCGGGACAAACCTATACGCTTACGGCTACCGTGTCGCAACAAGGAAGATCTTTGTTTGGTATTGGTCTTGAGGCATTGCTTCCTTCAGGAGCTAATGCGGGCACATTAACCCCGGGCACTGGCACGACCACCAAAAACGCTACAATTTCAGGGAACTCAAGGAAAAACATTGTACACAACATGAACGCTGGAGCAACTGCTAACGCCCATTCGTTCACGTTTACGTGGACCGCTCCCGCTACAGATGTTGGAGCCATAGCCATCTATTACGCAGGTAACGCAACCAACAATAACGGTGCGAAAACCGGTGATTATATTTACAACGCCTCTCAAGTTGTTACCCCTGCGGGAGTTAGTGTTTCTGAACAAGAGAATTCACCTTTCACTTTTTCGTTTTATCCAAATCCAACTACAGAAAACATTACCGTGAATTATTCATTGGAAGAATCTGCCAAGATTCAATATGTAATTTATGATTTAACTGGAAAGAAAGTTCAAACTGAATCTGCTACTCGCTTCCCTGGTGCTCAGCAACAAAGCATCGATGTGAACAGCCTTCAGGCGGGAACATACTTGCTAAGTTTGAATTTAAACGGAAACGTTATCACCAAGAGATTCGTGAAGAAATAAAAGCTTTTTCAAAGCATAAAAAAAGAGCACCACTTGGTGCTCTTTTTACTTTAGTATCTATTATCAGATGAACATCAATACCGGTTCTTCCAACATTGCTTTTAACGTTTGAAGGAATGCCGAACCAGATGCTCCGTCAACTACACGGTGATCACAGCTCAATGTCAATTTCATGGTGTGTCCAGGCACTACAGCACCGTCCTTCACAACAGGAACTTGACGAATGGCACCAACAGCAAGGATACATGCGTCTGGTGGATTCACAATTGCCGTGAACTCTTCAATCCCGAACATGCCCAAATTTGAAATGGTAAAGGTGTTTCCTTCCCAATCAGATGGTTGAAGTTTTTTGTTCTTTGCTTTCTCTGCGAATGTTTTCACTTCTTGATTAATCTGAGCCAATGTCTTGGTATCAGCAAATCTCACAACGGGAACCAACAACCCTTCTTCAACTGCCACCGCTATGCCCATGTGAACGTGGTGGTTGTATCGAATGGTATCTCCTTGCCATGATGAATTTACCTTGGGGTGTTGTTTCAAAGCCAATGCTGTGGCCTTAACAACCATATCGTTGAATGATACTTTCGAACCGGTTGCTGCATTCATTGCTGCACGCGCTTCAACCGCTCTTCCCATATTAATTTCCATGGTTAGATAGAAATGCGGTGCCGTGAATTTGCTTTCAGCTAAACGACGCGCAATGGTTTTACGCATTTGCGAAACGTTCTCTTCGGTATAAGATTCAACAGCCGATGCTGATTGCACAGATGCACCCGCCATAAAGGCATCAACGTCTCTTCTCACAATACGTCCGCCATCTCCTGAACCAGGAATGTACTGAAGCGGCAATCCTTTGTCTTCGGCTAATTTCTTTGCTAGGGGACTCACACGCATGCGTCCATCATTGAACGGAACAGGCGCTGCTGCTGGGGAATGTGCCGCAGCAACTGGTGTTTGAGAAACAACGGCCTTCGGAGCCTCAGCCACCGGCGCTTTTGGGGCAGGGGCAGCAGCAACTGGCGCTTCTTCCTTCGCTGCAGGAGCAGCGCCTTCAGCAGCAACAATAGCCGAAACGTCTTCACCTTCCTTTCCAAACACAGCAAGCAAAGCATCTACTGCAACAGTTTTTCCTTTCTCTACTCCTATGTACAGAAGAACTCCGTCTACATACGATTCAAACTCCATGGTAGCTTTGTCGGTTTCAATTTCCGCCAACAATTCACCACTTTTTACTTTATCTCCCACCTTCTTGTGCCAAGCCGCAACGGTTCCATCCGTCATGGTGTCACTTAGTTTGGGCATACGAACTATTTCAGCCATAATTTTTTTATTAGTCGGTTACGTAAGGGTAATCGTCGTGAGAATATACGTCTTTATAAATTTCTTCTTTTTCTGGCAGTGGCGAGTTTTCAGCGAATTCCACTGATTCTAGAACTACTGCTTTAATCTCCTCTTCCATTGCTTCAATTTCCTTTTCGGTCATCCACTTGTTATCGCGAATCTTTCTCAAGACAAAATCAATCGGATCTTTTTCAATATACTCTTGAACCTCTTCCTTGCTACGGTATTTCTGAGGATCACTCATACTGTGACCTTTGTAGCGATAGGTTTGAATGTCTAACAACGTTGGACCTTCGCCTGCTCTTCCTCTTGCAACCGCGCGGTCGAATGCTTCAGCAACAGCTTCCGGATTCATTCCATCTACAGACTCTGATGGCATTTCGAAACTAGCACCCAATGTTTTCAAATCGGTTACGTTTGACGTACGTTCAACAGAAGTTCCCATAGCATATTGATTGTTTTCAATAACGAAAATGCAAGGAATCTTCCATGTCATTGCCATGTTGAACGTCTCATACAAAGCACCTTGACGTGCGGCTCCGTCTCCGAAGAAACAAACCGTCACGTGATCTTCACCTCTGTATTTATCAGCGAAAGCAATACCCGCTCCCATTGGAATCTGAGCTCCAACAATTCCGTGTCCACCAAACAAATTTCTTTCTTTGTCGAACATGTGCATAGAGCCACCTTTTCCTTTCGAAAGTCCCGTTGACCTTCCGTAAAGTTCAGCCATTACACGGTTAGGATCTGAACCCATTACCAACGGATGAGCGTGATCGCGATAAGCCGTAATAACCTTATCGGTTGGCTTAATCGCTTCCATCATTCCAGATAGAACGGCCTCTTGTCCAATGTACAAGTGGCAGAAACCACCGAATTTTTGTTGGATGTACAACTGACCGCACTTCTCTTCGAACTTGCGCATCAATAGCATTTCACGATACCACTTCAAATAAGTAGCCTTTGTAAAGCGCTCTCCTGTAGGGGTTGACGCATTTTTAGTTGACTTCGACGCTGTTGCCATAATTTTTTGTTCCTTGCAAATATAGTTAGGAAGGCCTTGTTCAAAAAGACTTCCTCCAAAAAGTGTACAATGTACACTACCTTATTGTAAAAAATACTATATGGTTTTCTTGAATTGGTTCAAGAAGCGCATATCGTTTTCGAAGAAATGTCTCAAATCATCAACCCCATATCGCAACATGGCAATTCGTTCGATTCCCATTCCAAATGCAAACCCGGAATATTTCTCTGAATCAATGCCTGAGGCTGATAAGACACTTGGGTCTACCATTCCGCATCCCATAATTTCTAACCAACCTGTACCTTTCGTAATTCTATGATCAGCCGCTGTTTCCAATCCCCAGTATACATCCATCTCAGCACTTGGCTCTGTGAATGGGAAGTAAGAAGGACGCAAACGAATCTTCGCTTTTCCGAAAAACGCTTCTGTAAACATTTGAAGCACTTGCTTCATGTCGGCAAAAGAAACACCTTCGTCAATGTACAATCCTTCAATCTGATGGAATTGACAATGCGCGCGACTTGAGATTGCTTCATTTCGGTAAACCCTTCCTGGCATAACAATGCGAATGGGAGGCTTAGTGGTTTCCATCACTCGCACTTGCACACTGCTTGTGTGGGTGCGAAGAACAGTATCCGGTTGTCCTTCCACAAAAAACGTATCCTGCATATCGCGAGCGGGATGCTCCGGCGAGAAATTCAATCCTGAGAATACATGCCAATCGTCTTCAATCTCTGGTCCGTCTTCCACACTGAATCCCATGCGCTCAAAAATGGAAAGTATTTCTTCGCGAACCAGTTGCAAAGGATGTCTGCTTCCGTGTATCCACTCTCCGTATGGGCGAGTGAAATCCGGAACTTCAACGTCACCTTTATTCGATTTGAATTGCAAAGAACCTTCATCTATTTTTTCTTGAACGGCAGTTTTCAATCCATTCATTACTGCTCCTACCGCCTTTTTTTCTTCGTTTGGAATGGCCTTGAAGGCCTCGAACAAATCGTTCAAAATGCCCTTTCTTCCTAAATATTTCACACGAAAAGCCTCTACCTCATCAGCAGAGTTGAGTTGGGTGGAAGCAACTTCTAGTTTCAGTTGCTCTATTTGTTCAACCAAACTCACTTGATCACCTCCATTTTCATGCTAATGTCTTGAAGTGGTCTGTCACCTGCAGCAGTTGGCATGGAAAGAATCTTGTCAAGTACATCTAATCCTTCTACAACTTCTCCGAAAACGGTGTAATCCATATCTAGCTGAGCAGTACCCCCAACGGTCTTGTATAGTTCACGCTGCTCTGGAGTGTATGCGAAATTCGCATTCTTTTGCTTCACGTATTGCTCAACTTGATTGATCTGGGCGTCTGTCATGGCTTGTCCTTGAGCAATGTAGAACTGACTTCCACTCGACGCTTTCGTTGGATTAGCAAAATCGCCTTGACGCGCAGCCGCAAGTGCTCCTTTCTTATGAATGAAGTTCGAATTGAATTCCGCTGGAACGGTGTACCCCGGACCACCCATTCCCAATTGCGTTCCTGCATCTGCTCCGCGACTGTTTGGGTCCCCTCCTTGAGCCATAAACCCACGGATACAACGGTGGAATAGCAAATCATTGTAAAAGCCTGATTCCACCAACTTAATGAAATTATCTCTGTGCTGCGGGGTTTCGTCATAAAGACGAATAACCATATCGCCTAATGACGTTGAAACCTTAATACGTGTGTTGGTGTGATCTGTTTGCATGTTGTTATTTGTTTGATTTTCTTTATTTTCAATAGGTACAGGCTCTCCAATGGTTAAATTAGAAGTGCCATTGTTAACGGGTTCTTGCGATTTACATCCAGTTGCATTCAAGAATAAGAGGAAAGAAAAAATAGCTAAACCGCAGAAAGATAGACGTGAATTCATTTTTTTTTCTTTAATTTGTGATACTTAACCGATTAATCTTCGACAAAATTAAGCAAACGTCTATGAAGGCTACACGAACTTTTCAATTTGTTTTAGGAATTTTATTTCTAGTGGGAACTACAATGACTTTAACTTCATGTGTTAAAGAAGAACCAACCGTGGCGGTAGTTCATGTTGTAGATGCAAACGGCGATCCTGTGCAGGGAGCTTCAGTGCGTTTGTACGGTTCACCTTCTCAAACTCCTCCTCCTCCAAATGCTATTGCATTGGATACCACATTAACAACAGATGCCACTGGAACAGTAACAATGGATTATTCTGAAAACTACAAACTTGGTCAAGCTGGGTTTGCCGTTTTAGACATTGAAGCTTACAAGGGTGCCCTTTATGGCGTTGGCATCATTAAGATTGAAGAGCAAGAAACAACTGAGGTAACAATAGAGATTTAATCTCTACGCTTCGTTTCCGAAGTATTTCATCATTGCCTTTTTTAATAGAATTTCCTGATCTCCTGGACTCAACACCGGGAGATCTTCTTTTTTAACAAAGTGTGGCCATCCGTCTACGTCTCTTCCCTCAAACTCATAATACCCGTATGGTTCTAATAATGTGCATACGGCCACGTGCATGAGTTCCAACTTTTGATCTTTCTTGAATTTCAAATCGAATATCCCCAGTTCCTGCAGTCCAATTAACAGGAGAATAGCCGAGTAATCTAGGGTTTCGCCAAAATTCTTCGAGGCTGTTTCCAACGTTTCTTTCCACTTCTTCTCGAACAAATAATCCATTATCGTGTGTTTTTAAAAAAAAATATTTTAAAAAATGTAACCTTTTTTGGCGAAGGTAGGTATACCCCTACATAACTATCACGTCATGAAAACTAAATTATTCACTCTTATCGCGCTAATCGTTCTTACAACAAGCGCTTTCGCTCAAACAACCACTCAATTGCTAGACGCTCAATTGAATGTTACAAAGAATAAGGCAGCAGCAAAATTCACCCGATCAATTACTAAAGTAAGCGAGTCTCTTTTTGAGGTTAAAATTAACTTCCAAACAGGTGAATTAATGATGATGGGAACATACATGGATGAGTCTCTGAGTATTGCGCAGGGTGAATTCGTTTATTTCTTCGCGAACGGGATCAAAGAATCTCAAGGTCTGTATGAAAGCGGAGTGAGAGTTGGCGCATGGCAACGTTGGAATTTCGATGGCGCACAAAAACCAGATCGCTACTACCAAGAGCCAGCAGCATTGCTTTCGGCAAAATAAAATAGAAGATAACTTTTCAAGAAAGGAAATAGGAAACTATTTCCTTTTTCTTTTTCCATAAAAATTAAGACTGTGCATGGAAATTTCAATGTCGAAAATCTCTTCCAATGTTGACTTAATGTTTTGAATTCTAGGGTCACAAAATTCGAATACCTCCCCTGTGTCTGTTAAAATAATGTGATCATGCTGTTGATTCTGATAAGCCTTTTCGAAATGCGCTATGTTCTGTCCGAACTGATTTTTTCTTACAAGTGCGCAGTTTAGCAATAGCTCTATGGTGTTATACAACGTTGCTCTGGAAACTCGGTATTTCTTGTTCTTCATTCGAACATACAGCGCTTCAATATCGAAATGATCGTCGATGGTATATATCTCAGCGAGAATAGCATATCGCTCGGGCGTTTTGCGATGCAAATGCTTTTCTAAGTACGCCGTGAAAATTTCTTTGACCTTATCTTGAATATCTTGTTGAGACATGTGCGCAAAGGTACAACGTGAGATTTTTTCTTCCTTATAATATTTATTCATTTCCACAACAGCTCTTTACTAACATTTAGTAGTTCACTATTTTGAAAAGTCCGTTTGCAACCAAGAGCAATTGTGCGCTTACTTCGGAGGACCAAAATATTACCTGATTTACCTACCTCAAAAAGTTTTATAAGATGTCAGATTTGCTCAATTTCAACCTTCCAAAACAAGAAGAAAACGCCATTATCAAAGTTGTTGGTGTGGGTGGTGGCGGCTCGAATGCCGTTAACTACATGTTCAACAAAGGAATTAACGGTGTAGACTTCGTAGTTTGCAACACCGATGCCCAATCGTTGGACAATAGTCCAATTCTAAACAAAATGCAATTGGGTCATACGCTTACGAAAGGTCGCGGAGCAGGGGCTCGTCCAGAAGTTGGAAGAGATGCTGCCATGGAGTCCATCGAAGAAATTCGCGCGTTGTTCAATTCTGATCTTCAAATGGTCTTCGTTACGGCTGGAATGGGTGGTGGTACTGGAACAGGCGCTGCTCCTGTCATTGCGCAAGTTGCAAAGGAAATGGGTATTCTTACGGTAGGTATTGTTACCGTTCCTTTCGCTTTTGAAAACAAGAAAAGAACTGCTCAAGCAACTGCAGGTATTGAAGAAATGCGCAAAGCAGTTGATACGCTTTTGATTATTCGCAACGATAAGTTGCGTGAACTATACGGAAACCTTTCTTTAAGCAATGCATTCAGTCACGCAGATGACGTGCTTTGCACCGCTGCTAAAACCATTGCCGAGTTAATAACCATTACGGGTATTGTGAATGTGGATATGAACGACGTTATCACGGTAATGCGTGGAAGCGGCGTTGCTATTATGGGTAGTGGAAGAGCTAATGGTGAAGGCCAAGCCTTACGCGCTGTGCAATTGGCTATGGAATCTCCTTTGTTGAACGACGATGATATTACAGGAGCTTCTCACATTTTGTTAAATATTACTTACGGAAACAACGAGTTGAAAATGGACGAGATCGGAGAGATTACCGATTTCATTCAAGAACTTGCTGGTCCGGAAGCGGACATCATCTGGGGTTATGGCAAAGACGAACAACTCGGAGAAGATATTTGCGTGAATGTTATTGCAACCGGTTTCGCAGCAAAAGAAATCGCAACACTTCTTCCACTGAACGCCGTGAAAGAAGCACCTGCTCCTGCGGCTGTATTCATTTTAGGTGATGCGCCAGCTGCGCCAGTGGCAGTTGTAGAAGAAATTCCTGCAGTAGTTGCTGAAACTGATACCTTGACAGAATCAGCTGTTTCAGAAGTGAATGAAGAGCCTTTCAAATTGGTGTTGGCTGATGAGATTGAATTGGAAATTGAAAATTCATTCGAATCGAATCCAACTGTTGAAGAGCCTGTTAAGCAGGTGGCTTTGTTTTCATTTGCTGAATTCGAAAAAGCTGAATTGGCTAGCGAAGAAACAGTGAAAATGGAATTGGAAGAACCTGCAATTCCAGAGCTAAGCACATTCAAAATTCAAGAGATTACTGAAACTGAGGCCTCTTTCACTCCTGCATTCGAGAGTATTCGTCCTACCTCTGACCGTGAGATTCCTGAGGTACAAATGACTTTCAAACAAGAGGTCGCTATTGAAAATCGTCCACCTCGCACAGAGCTGCAAGCGCGTAACAAAGAGCGTGAGGCACGTATTCGTGAATACACAATGCGCATGAAATCTCAAACGGGTTTAAACGAATTGGAGAGCGAGCCTGCGTTCATGAGAAGAAAAGTTACTCTTGACGAAGGAAACCACTCAAGTGAAAACACAGTTTCTCGCACAATTTCTAGAGAAGTAACAGACGAGAATGGAAATACACGCATTGAATTGCGCACGAACAATCCATTCTTACACGATAATGTAGACTGATCTTAGCGAACAGTATTTCCCGATTCAACGGGACGTTCAGGGGAGAGCAACGAAAGCTCTCCCTTGTTGTTTTCAGCCATTAATATCATACCTGAAGATTCTACACCTTTGATTTCTCTTGGAGCTAAATTCGCTAAGTACAACACTTGCTTTCCAACAACTTGTTCGGGTTCATACGACTCAGCAATTCCTGAAATTACAGTGCGTTCTTCTGTTCCAATACGCAGCTTCAATTGTAACAATTTCTTTGTCTTCGGAACACGCTGCGCTTCTATTACTTCAGCAATGCGCAAATCCATATTCTGAAAATCTTCGAACGAAACATTTGGTTTTATTGCTTCCACTTCAACCACGGGTTGAACTTTAGATGCTTCCAATTTCGCAACTTGAATCGCTACTTCCTCGTCCGTTATCTTTTGGAATAGAATGGGCATTTCACCAATGGTATGTCCTACTGGAATTAATTGTGAAACATTCACATCATCCCACTTCACTCCTTCCCACTGCAAACCCGCTTTCAATTTCTTTGCTGTATATGGAAGAAAAGGTTCTAAAGCCACAGACAGGGCAGCAACCAGCTGAACGCATGTATTCAAAATACCCTCGGTTTTTTCAGGTTCAGTTTTTTGAAGTTTCCAAGGTTCGGTCTCGGTGAGCAACTTATTTCCGATACGTGCCAATTGAATGGCCAAAGCCTGTGCTTCGCGGAAACGATAGGCTTCTATTTTTTCACCAATGGTATTGAAGGCCGTTTGCGCTTCTTCAAATTGAGAAGAGGCATCGTAGGTTGGATTAGAAACTTTTCCTTCGTAATACTTGTGCGTTAAAACAAATACACGATTCACAAAATTTCCAACGATATCCGCAAGCTCATTGTTAACACGGTCTTTGAAATCGTTCCATGTGAACTCGCTGTCTTTTTGCTCGGGCATTATTGAAGCCAAAACATAGCGCATCTCGTCTTGACGATTCGGAAAATCTTCCAAATATTCGTGTAACCATACCGCCCAATTTCTTGAAGTTGAAATTTTATCTCCTTCCAAATTCATGAATTCGTTGGCAGGCACATTCACCGGGAGGTTAAACCCGCCGTGCGATTTCAAAATAATTGGAAAAATGATGCAGTGAAAAACGATGTTGTCTTTCCCAATGAAATGAACCAATTCCGTTTCATCGCTCTTCCAGTAATCTTCCCAATTCTTTCCGTTCTTCTCGGCCCACACTTTCGTGTTCGTGATATAACCAATAGGCGCATCGAGCCACACGTAAAGCACTTTTCCTTCTTCACCCGGCACGGGAACACCCCAATCTAAATCGCGTGTCATAGCGCGCGCTTGAAGACCGCCATCAATCCAGCTCAAGCATTGTCCAACTACATGCGACTTCCACTTCGAAGCATCGTGGTGTTGCTCTCCGTTTAGTTTTCCATTTTCAATAAAATCGCGCACCCATTCGCTGTGGTGTTGCATAGGCAAATACCAGTGCGTGGTTTCTTTTAGAATAGGCGTGCTCCCACTTAAGGTAGAAACGGGATTGATTAATTCTGTTGGACTTAATGTTGAACCACATTTCTCACATTGATCTCCGTATGCTTTTTCACTCGAGCACTTCGGGCAAGTCCCTGTAATATATCTGTCAGCTAAAAACTGTTGTGCCTCAGCATCGAAATACTGCTCAGACCGCTGTGTTTCGAGTATACCTTTTTCTTTCAATTCAAGAAAAATTTGCTGACTCATTTCAATGTGTTCCGGAGACGATGTTCTGTAATATTCATCGAAAGAAATTCCGAAATCGCGAAACGCGTCGCCCATGAGCTTGTGATAAAAATCTACTATTTCGCGGGGAGTCTTTCCTTCCTTCTTCGCACGCAACGTAATGGCAGCGCCATGTTCGTCGGATCCACAGATAAAAGCCACGTCCTTTCCCTTTCCTCTTAAATAGCGAACATAAATATCGGCAGGCAAATATGCACCTGCAATGTGTCCAATGTGAATGGGGCCATTCGCGTAAGGAAGAGCTGAGGTTACAAGGTGTCTTTTCGGTGACTTCATCTTTTTTGTGGTGTATTGAGCAGAAAACTGCGAATTTAGCGAACCAAAGATAAAGCGATGCAACCAGCTTTTTTACAACAAGGCGACACGATTGGCATTATTGCCACGGCCAGATTCATTACAAGCGAGCAATGGCAATATGCCAAAGGCGTTATTGAATCGTGGGGACTAAAAATTAAATTGGCGGAAAACGTTTTCAAGCCAAGTTTTCAGTTGGCTGGAAATGTTGAAGAACGTACCCAATCTTTCCTTTCACTTTGGAACGACAACGAGGTGAAAGCCTTGCTGGTGGCTCGAGGAGGATACGGCACCATTCACACCATCGACGAAATTCTTCCTTACATCAACGACTCGAAATGGATTTGCGGATATTCCGATGTGACCGTTTTATTGAATGCTTGCACAAACAACGACATTGCCTGCATTCATTCTACCATGCCTATTTCCTTTGAACACGCTACCCCAGAAGCCTTAGAGAATTTAAGATGCGCGTTATTTGGCGAGTCTTTTTTAGTCAATTGGAATGAAAATCAAATTCAAAAAGGAAACGCCGAAGGGAAAATTGTAGGTGGAAATTTATCAGTGATTTACAGCCAACTTGGATCAGCCACCCAATTGAATACGGAAGGGAAAATTCTTTTTTTGGAAGATGTAGACGAGATGCTGTATCATGTCGATCGAATGCTTACAGCGCTGAGGCGTGCAGGCTTGTTTAAGAATATTCAAGGATTGATTTTAGGCGGATTTACGCAAATGAGGGACAATACGGAAGAATTCGGATTTTCAAGCAATAACCCTTGGGGCAAATCTCTTGTTGAAATGATTCTTGAAATTGGGTTGGACTGTAACATCCCGGTAACAATGGGATTTCCCGCAGGACATTTGAATGACAATAGGGCATTTTACATGGGTCGAAATGCCGAATTAATTGTGAATGAAAATTCCGCACAACTCACATGGAAATAACTACCTTTGCGTAGTTCGTGTAAAAAATACACTAACTAAGATGGGCGCTAAAAGCATTACGTTTTCAAACGACGATTACTTGAATTTCGAATTAATCGGAATTAACTCGAGAGAGAAAGATTTTCGATTGGCGTGGTTTTTAAACAAGGATATGAGATGGAGTTTGGAGCGCATGAAGCCTTACATACTCGAGACAAAAGAACAGAACTCTGAGCACGAGTTGTTCAAATTTGTTTCCGAGGAAAATCACTTTACCATACACCTCATATCGAATCGTTCACTCCAGGGTGCGCTCATTCCAGAATATGCGCAAATAGAATATCTGCTAAAAGTAGAAGGCAGAGAAGACATAGAAGAATTGGTTAAACAAATAAGAAAAATAAACAACGTACTCGCGGCGTTCCACCTTTCACAAGAAAGTTTAAAGCATGTGAGTCATTTGTTCTTCGATTGATTATGAAAAAAACGAAAATAGTTGCGACCATCGGTCCAGTATCTGCAAACAAAGAAGTCCTAAAAGGAATGATTGAAGCCGGCTTAAATGTTGTGCGTTTGAACTTTTCACATGGCACACACGACGATCATTCGAGTGTAGTTAATTTCGTTCGTGAAATTGACAAAGAGTTGGGCACAAACACCGCTCTGTTGGCCGATTTGCAAGGTCCTAAACTGCGCGTGGGAGTTATGCAAGACAACGGTGTAATGCTGGAAGCGGGTAAGCAAATCATTATCACTACCGAAGAGCAAATAGGTACAGCCACTCACATCTATACCAACTACAAAGAATTCGCTTCGGACGTAAAGCCCGGCGAACGCGTTTTGCTAGACGATGGAAAAATTGCGATTCGTATTCTTTCCACCGACGGTAAAAAAGAAGTGTTGTGTGAAGTTGTTCAAGGTGGAATTCTTTCATCGAAAAAAGGATTGAATCTTCCCGAGACTAAAGTTTCTCTTCCTTCTTTATCGAAAAAAGATTTGAACGATTTGGAATTTGCTCTTTCGATGAACATCGATTGGATTGGACTTTCATTCGTCCGCACAGCGGAAGACGTTCGCGTATTAAAAGGCATCATTGCTGAAAACGGCAAGCACGCGAAAGTGGTGGCGAAAATTGAAAAACCTGAAGCCCTTGAAGTTATCGACGATATTATTCGCGAAACCGATGCGGTAATGGTGGCTCGTGGAGACCTTGGAGTTGAAATCCCAATTGAACAAGTACCACTCGCTCAGAAGATGATTGTAAAAAAATGCGTTGAAGCTGCAAAGCCAGTCATTGTTGCTACGCAAATGATGGAAAGCATGATCACAAGCATGACTCCAACACGCGCTGAAGTAACAGACGTTGCTAACGCTGTATTAGACGGAGCAGATGCAGTCATGCTAAGCGGAGAAACCAGTGTGGGTGCCTACCCGATTGCAGCAATAACGATGATGCACAACATCATTAACGAAGCTGAAAAATTCCCGGGGTTGTATTACCTCGAAGAGGCTCCTTATGAAATGGATGAAACGCGATTTATCACAGATAGCATTTGCTTCAGTGCTTGTCGCGTTGCGAAGCGCATCGCAGCAACCAGTATTGCAACTATGTCGTTTTCAGGATACACAGGATATAAAATTTCAAGTTCTAGACCGAAGGCACAAGTCTTCGTTTTCACAGGAAATAAACGAATTCTAACCCAGTTGAATTTGGTTTGGGGAGTGAAGGCATTCTACTACGACAAGATGGTAAGTACCGACCAAACGATTGCGGACATTCGCTACATCTTGAAGAAAAACGGATATGTTCAAGAAGGTGATTTCTTGGTTAACGTAGCCTCTATGCCTATTGCAGAGCAAGGAACTACGAACATGTTAAAGATTAGTCGAATATAGTTTTCGGATTGCCTTGCAATCCGCCCGTGTGAAACATTAAAACCGAACCTTCGTTCGGTTTTTTATTTTGCACAAAGAACGAATGCATTAATTTCCCGGTATAGACAACATCGAGCGGCAGTTGATGCACTCGATTCATTTCTTGAACGAACTCTATTAATCGGTCATTGAATTTTCCATATCCTCCAAATTCATCTTCGCTGAAAACAACTGCTCGTTCTAACACTTCATCAGCAGCAACTTCGTCGTGAAAAAAGTAAATCAGTTTGTTTCGAATTTCGTTTCGCATGTAATTTTCGCCTTTCAATGCGCTGTATATCCAAACTTTCTGATGGGGTTTCGATTGCACCAAAAGTCCAGCAGCCGTTGTTCCTGTTCCGGCGGCTACCAGCCAATTGTCGAATTTAAAATCTTCTTCACTCACCATTTGCATAGCGCCGTTCATGCCCAAATAATTCGATCCTCCTTCAGGAACTAAAAAAGCCGACTCCCATTTTTCGTAGACCCACGCCTTCATTTCCTCGCTATTCCGTTCTTCGTAATCGGCTCTGGAAATAAAGCACAGCTCCATTCCACATTCCTTTGCAAACAGCAAGGTTGGACTATAACTCTTCGGTTCTTCCCCGCGAATAATGCCTACTGACTGAAGTCCCAATTCACTGGCCGCGGCGGCAGTAGCGTATATATGATTGCTGTAGGCGCCTCCAAAAGTGACCAATTTTTTGGCCCCTCGCCTTTTCATTTCATCTAAATTGAACAATAATTTAAACCACTTGTTTCCATTGACAGTTGGGTGCATCTCATCGAAACGCTTAACGGTTATCTCTCTTTCAGGTTCTTTTCCTAAAGACTGATAGAATGGTTGTTTAAAGTTTATTTCAGTATTCACGTTTTAAAATTGCATTTTTGCTGCATGAGTGACAAGACAGAATCAAAAGTACTAGGAGAAGACTACTACTTGAGCGAAGAAGGTTACTTTATATTCACAGAAGAATATCACCTTAAAAGAGGCCATTGCTGTCAAAGCGGTTGCAGACACTGTCCATACGGATTCGACAAGAAGACAGGTAAATTCAATAAATAACTTTCGCATCTTTGTAAAAACCACTGTATGCGCCTGTTCTTTATTCTAGGACTTTTGTTCCCGCTGTCCGCTTTTTCTCAAATTAACAAAGACAGCATACATTTTTCAGGATACACCGAGATTTATTTCGCCCAAGATCAACACAATTGGAACGACCATCAGCGTCCTGATTTTTTATACAGCCACACTTCAACCAATCATGTGGCTTTAAATACAGCGGTTCTCGACTTCAAGTACAGCTCTAATCGCCTAAAAACACAGCTCTCGCTTGTTGAAGGTACCTATGCAAATAAGGTTACTTCGTCTGAACCCATTGGGTTCGGGGCACTTTATGTTGGAAATGTATCCTATAAATTGAGTCGCAAGGAAAACTTTTGGTTACTAGCAGGGGTAATTCCCTCGCACATTGGCCTCGAGTCTGCTATTGGATTCTCCAATTTGTCGCTAAGCAGAAGTTTAGCAGCAGAGAACTCTCCGTATTACGAAAGCGGCCTAGCCCTTCAATACACCTCGAAAAACAACAAGTTCTTCGGATCATTGCTTGCGCTAAATGGATGGCAAACCATGACCCTTCGCGCTCAACAATCGCGACCCGACTTTGGTTCGCAAATTCAGTACAAGCCCACTTCCAAAATAACTTTGAATCATTCCACATACTTTGGAGAGGTGGCGGTACTTGACAGTTCGCAAACAAGATTCTTTCAAAACTTTTATGCGCAAGTTCAGCTAAAGGACAAATGGACCGTTCAGTTTCAAGCAGATTACGGGATGCAGAAAACAGGAAATAAAGGGCTGGATAAACATTGGGCAACCGGCTTTATAGGAATGGCCTATCAGGCAAATGAAAAGCTTACACTAGTGGGGCGTGGGGAGTTATTAAAAGACCCAAACAACCTGGTTATTTCCGGAGTAAACAATGATTTATGGGGATACAGTTTCAACATAAATTATTTACTTGACGAGCACTTGATGTTCCGAGCTGAATGGCGAAACATCACTTCCAACAGTTACACATTCGCTTTTCAAAACTTCAACGACAACCGCATGAACGGCTTAAATTTGTCGCTCGCTGCTCAATTTTAGCACACTCACTTATGTCAACATTTCAAGATCAAATTCAAGAAGGAATTCCAACAGCATTGCCGATTTTTCCAGCTATGGACGCGGCCATTAACCGGGCTCCGAAGCGAAAGGAAATTCTTTCAAAGGAAGAAAAGGGCTTAGCCTTGCGCAATGCTCTTCGCTATTTCCCTTCGGAATTACACGAAACATTGGCAAAGGAATTTGCTGAAGAGCTGAAAGCTTACGGACGTATTTACATGCACCGCTATCGTCCGACCTACGATATGTATGCTCGTCCAATTTCTGAATATCCTGCAAAATGTCAGCAGGCTGCTTCCATCATGCTCATGATTCAAAATAACTTGGATCCACGCGTGGCCCAACATCCGTATGAATTGATTACTTATGGCGGAAACGGTGCAGTCTTTCAAAACTGGGCGCAGTATCGTTTGGTGATGAAGTATTTGAGTGAGATGACCGAAGAGCAAACGCTCGTGATGTACAGTGGACACCCGATGGGGCTCTTCCCTTCAAGCCCTTCTGCCCCTCGGGTTGTGGTAACGAACGGTATGATGATTCCGAATTATAGCAAGCCAGACGATTGGGAAAAATTCAATGCGTTGGGTGTAACGCAATACGGACAAATGACTGCTGGATCATACATGTACATTGGTCCGCAGGGTATTGTGCATGGGACAACCATTACGGTTATGAATGCAGCGCGCATGCTTCGAAATAAGCGCGGCGATAAGACAGTCTATGAGCGTGCTGCCGAAGGATTGCTTTTCGTCACTGCGGGATTAGGCGGGATGAGCGGAGCGCAGCCCAAAGCAGGTAACATTGCAGGCTGCGTATCTATTACAGCAGAGGTCAATCCGAAAGCTGCGACAAAGCGTTTCGAACAAGGATGGGTAGATGAGCTTATTGATAATATTGATACGCTTTGCACGCGTGTTCAAGAAGAACTTAAAATAGGAAAAGCACACAGCTTTGCGTTCATTGGAAATATTGTTGAAGTGTGGGAAGTGTTCGCTGAACGCGGCATTCAAATTGACTTAGGAAGCGATCAAACTTCGTTGCATAACCCATGGGCGGGAGGATATTATCCGGTTGGATTGTCTTACGAAGCGAGCAATGCACTCATGGCAGAGAACCCAAACCTGTTTAAAGAAAAAGTTGAGGAGTCTCTGATTCGTCATGCTGCTGCTGTTCAAAAACACAGTGAGAACGGCATGTATTTCTTCGATTATGGAAATGCATTTTTGTTGGAAGCTTCGCGTGCAGGAGCAAATGTTATGGCCGATGTGCCCACACTTGAACGCGAGTTCAAATATCCATCTTATGTTCAAGATATTTTAGGCCCCCTTTGTTTCGACTACGGGTTCGGGCCTTTTAGATGGGTCTGTGCAAGCGGAAAATCTGAAGACTTGGATGCAACTGATAACATAGCATTAGAAGTTATGTTGAAGTTGAAAGAAACGGCACCTTTGGAAATTCAACAACAATTAGCCGATAACATCCAGTGGATTCGCGAAGCGAAGAGCAACAAGTTAGTGGTGGGCTCGCAAGCACGTATTCTATACGCAGATGCGCAAGGACGAATGGAAATCGCAGCGGCGTTCAACAAAGCCATAGTTGAAGGAAAGATTGGCCCTGTGGTTTTAGGAAGAGATCACCACGATGTAAGTGGAACCGATTCTCCTTATCGCGAAACGAGTAACATCTATGACGGTTCTCGATTCACAGCAGACATGGCGGTACAAAACTTTGTGGGCGACGCCTTCCGCGGAGCTACATGGGTGAGCATACACAACGGCGGCGGAGTTGGTTGGGGAGAAGTAATAAACGGCGGATTCGGAATGTTCCTCGACGGCAGTGAAGCGTGCGATAAGAAGTTACGCAGCATGTTGCACTGGGACGTTAACAATGGAATCGCACGCAGAAGTTGGGCACGAAACAAAGAGGCTGTATTCGCTATTGAGCGCGCAATGGAACAAGAGCCTTTGTTGAAAGTTACTCTTCCACAAGAAGTGAAAATTTCATTGGACTCTTTTATTCACTAGGCCGCTCTTTTCACAACAGGAACAGCCGGTTCAATGGTATCCTGGTAAACCGGACCGACATATTCTTCGTCGTAGGCAAGCGCTAAATTCAACATATAAAAAACGTTGAATAAGCAAACTAACAACGCGTCAGTATTCGTGCGCTTTCCAAACGATTGGGCCAATTGAACCAATACCTTGAACCCGAAGAAGATATTCAGAACGGGAATAGCGAAATACCAAGCATGCTTGGCCGGTCTTCCAATGATTTTCATGATAATTATCAAGTCCCAACCTGGAACAAAGGCTGCTTCGATGGGTTGATTGGCCTTAGCAAATAGTTTCATTTTAGAAACAAATCCGACAAGTATAATAAATCCTGCGATTAGAATGAGATGGGGTTGTTTAACCCAAATCTCTTGCAAAGCGATAGTTAAGTTCATGATCTTTTTAGTTAGGTAATTAAAAGACGTGACAATCTATTTTAAGTTGCCTCAGGCTGCTCCAATGGAAAACTGATTATAGTCAAAAATTAAGATTCTGCTTGAAGATTGCAGTGAAAGGTGCAATTGAAGAACAGCTCTGAAGAATAATTCATAATTTCACCAACCCATGAACGTCAATACCATTCATTCATTCGACGAAATAAAAAAAATTCTCACAGAAGAAGTGGGTTCGCATTCGGCAACATTTATTTTGTGTGACTCCAATACCAACGAGCACTGCGTTCGTTTCCTTTTGGAGACTATACCCGTGTTGAATGAAATTCCGATCATTGAAATTCCGGCAGGAGAAGAAAGTAAATCTCTCGAGATTGTTGGACAACTCTACGAAGAGTTGCTTCATAACAATGCCGATAGACAATCGCTTCTGCTTAATGTGGGAGGCGGAGTAATCTCAGATATAGGCGGATTCGTAGCTTCAACATACAAAAGAGGAATAGACTTTATAAATATTCCAACGACTGTTATGGCTCAAGTAGATGCTGCCATGGGCGGAAAGTGCGGAATAGATCTAATGGATGTGAAAAACGCGGTTGGACTTTTTAGCTGGCCGAAAAGCGTTCTTGTTTTCACTGGATTCCTGAATACACTGCCCGAAAAAGAATTGAAGTCGGGATTCGCTGAAATGCTAAAACATGCGCTTATTGCCGATGCTGAGTATTGGGAAGCCTTGTCGCATGTAGATTCCAATGAAGCTTCGCACATTGCTGTGTTTGTCAAACGCTCAAATGAGATAAAGTCTGAAATTACCAGGGAGGATCCTAACGAACGTTCTGTTCGGAAGAAGTTGAATTACGGACACACCATTGGACACGCGATTGAATCGTTTTTTCTAGCGAAATCTGAACCCATAACGCATGGTAACGCCGTGGGTTGGGGAATGATTCTTGAAAATAGAATAGCTGTTCAATTGGAAATTCTCAGCGCTTCATTAGCACAAACCATTGAAGATCGTGTTCTCAATATTTTCAGCCCCTTGCCATCTTTCAACAAGGACGAACAAGAACAGATTTTTGAATTCATACTGAACGATAAAAAAAATAAGAACGGCGTATTTCACTTTTCACTCATCCGAGAAATTGGAGATTGTTTGATACAGGTTGAAGTAAGCGAAGAAATTGCACGGAAGGTAATTTCCGTTTAATCGATATTTTCCCGTTGAAGTTGAGGGGAGGTGCTTAAATTTGCACCTTCATTCAACACACATGGAAATTCCAAGCAAATACTCTCCAACCGAGACGGAAGACCGCATTTACGCAATGTGGCTAGAGAAGAAGGTTTTTAAGTCTCTTCCCAACGACAAGCCCGCGTACACCATTGTTATTCCTCCGCCAAACGTCACAGGAGTCTTGCACATGGGACAC
This sequence comes from uncultured Bacteroidota bacterium, assembly GCA_903932685.1. Classification (GTDB taxonomy): domain Bacteria; phylum Bacteroidota; class Bacteroidia; order Flavobacteriales_D; family Sanyastnellaceae; genus CAIZGX01. Next base: position 50,767 of record CAIZGX010000046.1, read on the forward strand.
ATGTTGAATAACACCATTCAAGATTTACTCATTCGTCGTGCACGTATGCGTGGATTCAACGCATGTTGGGTGCCGGGTACCGACCACGCCTCTATTGCTACTGAAGCGAAAGTGGTTCAGAAACTGCGCAAAGAAGGAATTAAGAAATCTGATCTTTCTCGCGATGCGTTCATGGAGCACGCATGGGAATGGACACACAAGCACGGCGGAATTATTTTAGATCAACTGAAGAAACTCGGTGCAAGCTGCGATTGGGATCGCACGCGCTTCACCATGGATCCGAAATATTACGAAAGCGTAATCGACTGCTTCATTGACCTTTATAAAAAAGGAAAAATCTATCGCGGAGAACGCATGATCAATTGGGATCCTGCTGCACTTACCGCTTTATCAGACGAAGAAGTAATACACAAGGAAATACAATCGAAATTGTATTTCTTGAAATATCAAATTGAAGGAACCAACGAATTCTTAACCGTTGCAACTACCCGTCCTGAAACCATTCTAGGAGACACCGCTGTGTGCGTGAATCCGAAAGACGAGCGTTACACACACCTTCACGGAAAGAAAGTTATTGTTCCTTTGGTGAACCGGGCTGTTCCTGTCATTGCAGATGAATATGTTGAAATTGAATTCGGAACAGGTTGCTTAAAAGTAACACCTGCGCACGATCAAAATGACTTTATGTTGGGTGAAAAATACCAATTGGAAGTCATTAACATGATGAACGCAGACGGAACCATTTCCGAAGCAGGAGGTATGTATGTGGGTCAAGAGCGCTTCGCCGTTCGTGATCAAATTGCGAAAGATTTAGATGCTGCCGGTTTATTAGCCAAGACCGAAGAGCACTTGAATAAAGTTGGATATTCAGAACGCACAGATGTGGTAATTGAACCACGCCTTTCGTTGCAGTGGTTCGTAGACATGAAAGACCTAAGCAAACCTGCTTTGGAAAACGTCATGAACGACACCATTCGCTTCTTCCCTCCGAAATTCAAGAACTCGTATCGCAACTGGATGGAGAACATCAAAGACTGGTGTATCTCTCGTCAATTGTGGTGGGGACATCGCATTCCTGCGTTCTACGCACCTGATGGAAGTTTTGAAGTTGCTAAAAATATCGAAGATGCTGTTGCACAGTTTCAAGCCAAAGGCGCTTCATGGAGTGCAACAGATTTGAAGCAAGATGATGATGTTCTAGACACTTGGTTCAGCTCATGGTTGTGGCCAATAAGTGTATTCGATGGATTCTATTCGAAAGAAGAATTAGACTACTACTACCCTACTGCCGATTTAGTAACTGCTCCAGAGATTATGTTCTTTTGGGTGGCTAGAATGATTGTTGCGGGATATGAATACGTTGGAAACTTCCCTTTCAAAAACGTTTACTACACCGGTATCGTTCGCGACAAGCAAGGAAGAAAAATGAGCAAGTCGTTGGGTAACTCACCCGATCCGATTGAACTCATGCAACAGTTCGGAGCAGACGGTGTTCGTGTTGGAATGTTGCTTTCTTCTCCTGCTGGAAATGACCTTCCATTCGACGAGTCGTTGTGTGAGCAAGGAAGAAATTTCGCCAATAAAATTTGGAACGCTTTCCGTTTGGTGAAGAGTTGGGAAGAGAAGATCGATGCTTCGTTGGAGCAACCTGAATCTTCTGCCATTGCTGTGAAGTGGATGAACAATCGCTTCGAGCAAGTGCTTGCTGAAATGGAAGACGGTTACGACAAGTTCCGCATTAGCGAAGTGTTGATGCAGACGTACAAATTAATTTGGGACGACTTCTGTGCTTGGTACTTGGAAATGGCCAAGCCATCTTACGGTAAAGGAATCGATTCGAAAACATACAACGATACGCTTGATATTTTCCAAAATTTATTGAAAGTGTTACATCCGTTTATGCCTTTCCTAACGGAAGAAATGTGGCAGCACATGGACTCTTGGAAGAGCGAATCGGAAATGATTTGTATTTCGAATTGGCCTGCAGCAAAAACCTTCGATGCGAACATTCAAAAAGAATTTGAAGAGTTCGAACAATTGGTGACTGAAGTACGTAACGTTCGCAAAAAGCAAAACCTTCCGAACAAAGAAGCCTTGGTTGTTTCATTCATGAAAACAGCAAACAGAAACTCTTCGTTTGATGCAGCGTTCACCCATTTATGTAACATCTCAGAATTGAATGAAGTGACAGAAAAGTTGAATCCGTCGTTTAGCTTCATGGTGAATGGGGTTGAATATTTCATTCCATATACTGCATCTGTAGACGTTGAAGCCGAACAAGCGAAGATGAGAGAAGAGTTGACTTACCTCGAAGGATTCTTGAAGTCTGTAGAGGCGAAATTGACGAACGAACGATTCGTAAACAACGCACCGGCTGCCGTTTTAGACGGAGAGCGAAAAAAGCAATCGGACGCGTTGAGCAAGATCGCAGCGATTAAAGAACAACTCGGATAATTGCATTTATTTTTTTCGTGTTGAAATGAAATCGCGAACGATTTTCTTTTCCGCGAAAGCTCTGTTCCAACTGTCGTGTTTGACATCTGGATAAGAAATGAGGTGAACATTCGTGTTCACCTTTTTTGTTGCCATCACCATTCGAAGTGAATTCTCAAAAGGCACAACATTATCGGCTTCGCCGTGAAAGGCCCACACTGCGGTTTGCGTATTGTTCTTCGCTTGTGCAATATCTCCTCCCCCGCAAACGGGCATAGCACCTGCAAAGCGATACGGCTGACGCGCAATGTATTCCCACGTGCCGTATCCGCCCATGCTCAATCCAACAATGTACATGCGCGTGGTATCAATCAAAGTGGTGTTCAACACGAGAGAATCGATGCCATTCATTAACACTTGCATAGGCCACGTCGGATTTTTTCTCATGGTGTGAACAACAGCCTTCCAATCGACTTCGGTCCAGCGATGATTGCTCGGACATTGCGGTGCCCACAAAACATAGTGTTCCAACCCGGCGGACTTTAGCGTTTCCATAAGAGTGGGCAAACCCACTTTCGTCTGAGCAAGATTGTCGCTTCCACGTTCTCCTGCACCGTGCAAAAACAAGATAAAGGGCAATCGCGCTTCATAATCTCCATTCACAACATACTCTTTCAAGGGTAATTTCTTTCCATTTGAAACAAGGAATTTCTCTTGCTGCGCTTGGGTTTCAGCAAGAATAAGCAAGCATAAAACTAGAAAAACACCTCGCATAGGAATGAAATTTTTGTTCATATATGAAAATCAAATATAGCACGGCCATAGACCAACTGGACTTCACCTTTCGTTTGAAAAAGAAAACAACAGTTATGAAAACGACTCACACCCTTTTCAAAACACTCGATGAAGTGGTTTTTGAAACTCGAAACAAAATGTATGGAGCTTATACGCTTCGTAAGAATTACGGCCGCAGAACTTTGCTCTCTACCGCTATGGGCATTTGTATGGTCTCTGGATTTCTCTTCGCACTAACCCTTTCCAACAAGGCCATTGAGAAAAAAGCACCTGAAGTGCAATTGACGCAATTGGCGACTGTTCGATTGGATGAAATAAAAATTCAACCTAAAAAAGAACCAAAGAAACAATCTCTCGTGCAGAAAGCACAAGGGGGTGGCGCTGAAAACCGCACGGTAACTATAGTGGATAACACCACCAAGAAAACGAACGTCTTCTCACGCTTTGGAGGAATTGGTCTTGGCGGCGACGATGATTTCTTCGGATTTCCTGAAGAACCCAATTTCGAAATTGACACCACAACTGTGAAAAAGAAAAAAAATAACAATTTCAAAACATTCGCTCAATTCATGCCCGAATATCCTGGCGGAATTTCTGAACTTTATTCATTTCTTCAAGAAAATATCTACTACCCGGAGCGAATGAAAAACCTCGGAATCGAAGGAACAGTCTATGTTTCCTTCGTTATTGAAGAAGACGGAAGCATCTCTAGAGTGGGCATTGAACGTGGCATTGAGAATGGCGAAGATTTGAATAAAATAGCTATAAAAGCCATTCAAAAAATGCCGAATTGGATCCCTGGACGTAGCGGAAATACGTCCGTTGCTGTAAAACAAACTATTCCTATTCAATTTTCACTCGTAAACGATTAAATTTGCACCCTATGCTAAAAAAGCCGTTGCTCATTAGTCAGATTATTATGGTAGGAGTATTCATTGGAATGGCCATCTTTTGTGCGGCCTCCAATGCGTTAGACAACACCTTGCCGGGCCAACGTAAATATTGGTTCGCGCTTGTGTTACTGCTGTATGCTGCAATGCGCGCAAGAAGAATTTTCAATGCGTGGAAAGAAATAAATTCTGAAAAAACCACATGATGAAAAAACTATTTTTTTTAGCGCTCGTAGGCGCTTTGCTTGCTAGCTGCGGCAACTACGACACAACAGCCCAAGGCATTTCATCGGGTGAGTTGAAAATTGGAGTCGATGAGAGTTACAGTCTCATGATGCAATCACAAATTCCCGTCTATCAGCAGATTTACGATAAGGCGAAAATTAAACCGACCTATTCCACTGAAGAGGAAATCATTCGCTTATTGTTGGCAGATAGCATTCAAGCTGCAATAATTAACCGACCACTTTCGCAAACTGAATTGGATTTCTTTGCTTCGAAGCAACGCATTCCTGAATCTGTGAAAATTGCTACAGATGCTATTGCACTTATTATTCATCAGGACAATCAAGATTCTGTTTTAACCCTTAATCAAGCGAAGCAAGTTCTAGGCGGACAAATCACCAATTGGAATCAGATTAACCCTTCCAACAAAAGCGGAGACATTCGAATTATTTTCGATCACAACGGATCGTGCAATGCGCGTTATGTTCAAGAGAATTTTTTGAATGGAGGTGGAATGCCTGCAAACTTCTTCGCTATGGACAGCACGGCTGCCGTGATTAATTATGTTCACGACAATCCGGGAGCCATTGGAATTATTTCAGTGAGTTGGATAACCGATCCAGAAGACAAGGTGACGAAGGCGTTCAGAGATAAAATTGATGTTGTCGGTATATTGAACAACACCCTTACGGATCATCCGGAACGCGTGAGATATCCCTTCCAAGCCTATGTGTTCGACAAGAGCTATCCGTTCACTAGAGATGTCTATGCTATCCGCACAGGATTGAAGGGAACGGTGGGAACTGGATTCATTTCTTTCTTGAACGGAGAGAAGGGACAATTGATCATTCACAAAATGGGCATGGTTGCTGCTACGTCGCCCACAAGAGTTATTCGAATTAAAGACTAAACCTGAAATAAGTAAACATGAATATGAAGAACCTATTCACAATTCTAGTAGCCAACTTGCTACTTCTTTCGTGCACAGCACAGAAAGCACCCCTGGAATTAAATCCAGCATTCGACCCTATTCGCACTTCAACATTGAATGAGCGCTATGAAAAAGCACTTCGTGATTTGGCTGGCATGTCGAATAGTGCTGAAAAATTCGCTGTAGATGGATATAATTATTTAGAGTGGGCAGTAGATGGAAAATTAATTGATCCCGTTAAAACTGCTGAGGCGAAAGAAGCTTTCTATGCAGGGTTACTAGCAGACTCCCTTTTCCCCTTGAACTACGTTGGATTGGGGCAAATTGAATTGCGTGAAGGAAACGGAGGAAAGGCCGAGACCTATTTCGCGAAAGCACGCAGCATTGTCGACAACAAGAAATTCAAAGCAACAAAAGATTTAAAATACACCACCTACATTGCCATTGCTGCGGCAAACATAGCTGAAACATCAAAGAATCTCAATGCTGCAAAAACCGTTTTAGACGCTTTAGCTGAAGTTGAAATCACGAATCAAAACATTGCATTGCAACTCGGATTAACGCTTGGAGACTACAACAGTTTTAAAGAAATCAACGACCAATCGAAAGCTATTACGCAATACAACAAGTGCTTGGAAATTGATCCGAAATATGTCCCAGCGTTGTACCGCAAAGCGAAATTATACCGCGGTGCGAAAAACAATGACGAAGCGTTGAAATTCTTCAATGAAGCAATCGCAACTGATCCAACCTTCGCACCTTCATACCGCGAAAAGGCAGAACTTCTAAAAGATTACGCACGTTTTGACGAGGCTATTTCAGCCTACTCAAAATACTTAGAGTTAAACAACTCTTGTCGCGTTCAACAACGTTACGCTTCGTTTTTCTACCTGACGAAAAACTATGAGCGTGCGATTTATGAAGTTACGGCAACCATCCCTTGTAATCCAGAGAACTTCACCTTAAACCGCGTATTGGGATATTCATACCTCGAGTTGAAAAACTTCGCTGAAGCGAAAAATTCAATGGATATTTATTTCGCAAGACAAGCTGTAAAAAACCAAGATGCTTCTGACTATGTCAACTACAGCAAAATTTGCTTAGGCTTAGGTCAAGACAGTTTGGGAATTGTATACTTGGAAAAAGCTATTGAGCTCTTCCCGGAATACACCGAGGGTTACAACGAAATTGCAACTATCTATACCAACAAAGCCATTGCTTCTAAGGGTAAAGAAAACGAAGCACTCCGCATTAAGCTTTACAGCCAAGCAGCGAACTGGTACGAAAAGAAAATGGTGAAATTGGGTGCCGATCCGAAGGATCAATTCATTCAAGGACAGATGTACTATTTCTCTCAACAGTATGTGTTGGCAGACACTACCTTCCGCAGAAGCTCTGTTCGCTATCCAGAAGCGTGGTTCTGGGTTGCAAAAGCTCAAAACAAAATAGACCTTGCGGCAGTAACAGAAACTAGCCCTGCACAAGGATTGGCAAAACCGTTCTACGAGAAAGGAATTATTTTGGTTGGGCAAGATCCTGCTATCATTGAAAAGAACAAAAAGAACTTAGCTGAGGCATACCAATACCTAGGATTGTACTACGGAAATATGGGCGACATCAACTGCTCTAAATCTGCCTGGAATAAAGTACTTCAATTAGATCCAACCAACAAAATTGCGAACCAACTTTTGGTTACGCCAGAAACAATAGACCCTGAACTGGTTGCAGCTCCTGGCGATTGTCCATTGGTTGTTTACCCTGAAATTCCAAAAGAAGAAACCGAAGGAAACTAATTTCAACTTTCAGAAGAGGCAAGTGTTCACTTTCCTCTTTTAATAACTCCCAATACTTCCTGAAAAGGAAAGCATTGGGAGTTTATTTTTGAAGTACAATTTGTACTATGGAAAACTCAATGCGATTGAAAGAACTTTCAGAAGAACTTCACACCAATATTAACGAGCTGCTTTCTGGCAACATGTCGCCGGAACAAACCCAGCACTTGGTTGAATTATGCAGTGAGCTTTACGAAAAACTCATTGTGCTTCGTTTCAAAGCGTTCACGGAAACAATTACTCCGGCCGAAAAAATGCAAGCGGTGCTTGAAACTTCAGAACCGATTAAAATAGACACCACGCCTGTTTCAACACCACCAGAATTGGCGAATCAAGTGAATTTGATTGATGCGATCAAGGAGGTGGAGCAAGGTCCTGCGGAAGGTGTTACACAAGGTGCGGAGCAAGGTCCTGTGGAAGGTGTTACACAAGGTGCGGAGCAAGGTCCTGCGGAAGAACCTTCGCAAGAGGAGTTAGAAGAAGAAGATGGTGATGATGAAGAGATTGTATTTCAGTTGATTCCGAATGAGGAGCCGGTTGCTGAAATGCCCGTAATGACAGTTGTTACAGAGGCTCCAGCGCGCGAAGAAGCAAAACCAATGGTTTCGTTGAACGATACGTTCAAAGAAAATGCGAATCAGCAGGCGACCATTGCTAAGAAGTTAGAGGGTTCGCCAATTAGCGATTTAAAAAAGAACATTTCTTTGAATCAACGTTTTCAATTCTGTAAAGATTTGTTCAAAGGAAACAACCAAGAATACGAAGTGACGTTGGAGAAACTAAACAACACGAATCGCGACGAAGCCATTCGTGTTCTTCAAACTTTGAAAGATAAGTATAGTTGGAATCCAGATTCTATGGCAGTGAAAGACTTTACCGATTTGGTGACTAGACGCTACATGGCATGAGGCTATTCGTAGTCCCGACTCCTGTTGGAAACCTTGAAGACCTTACACTGCGAGCCATTCGCATTTTAAAAGAGTGTGATTTCATTTTGTGCGAAGACACCCGAGTGAGCGTTCGGTTGTTGCATCACCTTGAATTTTCAAAACAATTGGTAGCCTTCCACCAACACAACGAGCATCAAAAACTCGATCACATTATCGAGCGCATTCAACAATCGCAATCGGTAGCCCTTATCTCCGATGCAGGAACACCTGGAATTTCAGATCCTGGATTTTTATTGGTTCGGGCATGCATTCAAAACAACATTCCTGTTGAATGCCTTCCAGGCCCAACGGCTTTCGTTCCGGCACTCGTGAACAGTGGCCTTCCAACCGATAAATTTATTTTCGAAGGGTTCCTTCCACAAAAAAAAGGAAGAGAAACACAACTCAAGCGCATAGCCGAAAACCCCTTCACTTCCGTCCTGTACGAGTCTCCTCACCGCATGGTGAAATGCCTAGAACAGTTAATAAAGTTCTGTGGTGAAGACCGCCAATGTTCTGTCTCCCGCGAAATATCGAAGAAATTCGAAGAAACGCGTCGCGGAACCCTTGTTGAACTTTTAGCGCATTTCAGCACACACGAACCGAAGGGTGAGTTCGTAATTGTGCTAAATTCGCGTTCATGAGTTTGAATCTTTCCCCTGAAGAAATTGTACGCAGAGAAGCACTCGCAAAATTGCGCGCGCTAGGCATTGATCCCTTCCCTGCTGAAGAATTTATTACCACTTCAAACGCCGAAGAAATAAAGGCGAACTACGAAGAGGGTAAACAGGTTATTGTGGCCGGACGTTTAATGAATCAGCGTATTCAAGGAAAGGCGGGGTTCGCCGATCTTTTCGATTCAACCGGAAGAGTTCAACTCTACATAAATCAAGATGCATTGTGTCCAGGCGAAGACAAAACGCTTTACCAAGATGTAGTTCGTCACCTTTTGCATTACGGCGATTTCGTTGGTGTTGAAGGAACGTTATTCACTACGAAGTTGGGTGAAATTTCGATACACGTTTCAGGATTAAAAGTTCTTGCAAAATCGTTGAAGCCACTTCCAATGGTGAAGACAGATGCAGATGGGAATATATATGACGCGTTCACCGATCCTGAATTGCGTTACCGCATGCGCTACGTAGACCTTGTTGTGAATCCGAAAGTGAAAGACACCTTCGTGAAGCGCACCAAGATTGTAAACGCCATGCGCAACTTCTTCAACGACAAAGGATATTTGGAAGTTGACACGCCTGTACTTCAAGCTATTCCCGGAGGAGCCTCCGCTCGTCCATTTACTACGCACCACAACTCGCTCGACATTCCCATGTACTTGCGTATTGCGAATGAGTTGTATTTGAAAAGACTTATTGTAGGCGGATTCGATGGCGTTTACGAATTCAGTAGAAATTTCCGCAACGAAGGAATGGATCGCACGCACAATCCGGAATTCACTGTGATGGAAATTTATGTGGCCTACAAAGACTACAACTGGATGATGAACTTCACTGAGCAAATGTTGGAGCATGTCGCCGTTGAAGCGCTTGGAAAAACTGAAGTTCAGTTCGGAGAAAAAACATTAAGCTTTAAAGCTCCATTCGCGCGTGTTACCATGACCGATGCGATTAAGCAATACACGGGCTTCGATATTACCGGAAAGTCTGAAAACGAGCTTCGTGCGAAGTGTTTGGAGTTAGGTTTAGACGCTGGAGAAAATTTAGGAAAAGGAAAACTCATCGACACCCTTTTCGGTGAGATGTGCGAGAAGCATTACATTCAACCAACATTCATTACAGATTATCCTGTAGAGATGTCGCCGTTGTGTAAGCGTCACCGTGAAAACCCAGAACTTACCGAACGTTTCGAATTAATGGTGAACGGAAAAGAATTGGCCAACGCTTATTCAGAGTTGAACGATCCTATTGATCAACGCGAACGCTTCGAAGAGCAAGCGAGCCTGATGGAGCGCGGCGACGATGAGGCGATGTTCATTGATTACGATTTCTTGCGTTCATTGGAATACGGCATGCCGCCTACTTCAGGAATGGGCATTGGGGTAGATCGCTTGGTCATGATGATGACCAATAACGAAAGCATTCAAGAGGTGTTGTTCTTCCCGCAAATGCGTCCAGAGAAGAAACAAGAAGGTCCTGATGTGGCTTCTTTCGAAGCAAAAGGAATTCAAGCGCATTGGATCGAAGCAATTGTAAGCATGGGATTCCTTTCATTGGATAAATTGAAAGAAACCAAGCCAACGGCATTGCACCAAAACTTGAATCAATACCGTAAGAAAAACAAGCTCGATATTCCTGCAGCGCAGTTGGAAGAAATTATGATGTGGTTTAGTTAAACAACAAACGAACACTCATATTTCCGGCGTGAACAATATCGCGTCCGTCACTTTTCCTTCCGTTGTAATTCAACGAAAGTTGTAAATTCTGATTGATTGTTTTTCTCCATGCGCAAGCAATTGTTAGATTGTTTCCTGCTTGCAATCCGCCTAACGCATCGTACACAACGGGTCCTGTTGCATCGCCTTCAAACTGGATGCGAATGTACTTCACTTCGCTTTTGAAGAGTTGTCCGTTCTTGGCTTCCACTTGCCCGTCTGCGCCAAGGGAAAGACTTCGCGCGTTGAAGGTTGTTTCGCTTGCGTTTCCGCTTCTAATTGCAAGTTCTCCTAACACTGCAAATCGTTTGTTGTTTGTAGGTTGAAACGCGAGCGAAGGCGTTGCTGTGATGTAGGTTGAAGTGAAGTTTCGCGTCGTTAAAAAATCGGATGATGTTTCCTTTTTTCCTGAAGTCACTTGAAGTAAAACTTGCGTACTCGATTCGATGGACTTTCTGAAATTCAGAATTTGCGATTGCTCAACCCGTGTTTCAAATCCGGAAAGAAGAAAAGCTTTATTCATGACTTGTTGCGTGGTGAAATCGGCACTGAAGTTCGGATCAGACTTGCGATAAAACAGCGTGCCGCGCAAGACATTTCCAGCAGAAACCAAATATGTTTCATTGTCATATAAAGGCGAAATATGTTCCAATCCTCCGAAGGTCGACTTGCGTTCAGCGCGACTCATTAACTGCGTACTCCATGACTTCAGCGTGTTATACAAAAATGTGTTTTTGTTTTTCAATTGACGTGGATTCACATTCAAAGAAGAAGTGAAAGATGTCGTGTAGATGCTTTGGTATTCTGTTGTTTGAACAGGCAGGCGCACATAGTTTGCTTCGTAGGCAAATGCAGCGACTTCAAATTCAGAAAGTTCTTTAATGCCGTTATCGTTGTAGTCGTTCCACACATACACACCCTGTCCCGCAGGGACTTCAGCATAAATAAAAGCTTGCTTCGCTTCCAAACCGCTTGACGTTTCATAAAACAAATTCAGCTGTGCCCATTTGTTTTGTGGTGTTCGAAATTCTATTCGTCCGAGCAAACTACTCAGCGGTTTTATCAGGGCTAAACTGTTCAACGAAACCAATTGTCGGTTGCTTGCGGTAACTGCGAAATAACTTCCTCCCTTTGTTGTGTTTCGAAATTCAACTCCGTAATTATTAGCGGTTGAAATGGGCGTCACACCGTTAAGTATGAACGCATGATCTTTTCTATTTCGAACAAAAAATTTGAACGCGCGATGCGTAGTATCCGTTGAACGGAAGTAAGCTTCACCGTCGAAAAACTTATACGACTGTTGTGCAACAGCAAACGTGTTAAGCTCTTGCTCATCGCGAATTCCAAAAGTAAAACGCTTGCCTTCCCTGTACAGATGGGCCTTCTGGCGAATGAAGGAAGAAGCTATTGCACCGGTGGTTTCCAAAGCAGAAGCATCGATTTGAATTTTCGTGTGTTCAAAGACATTCGCATTCACTAAAACTTTTGCTTTGTTCGCTTCGAAAATATTTCCAATTTCATAATGCGCTCCACTCACGGTGATGTGCTTTCCTGCTTCAATTTGACGACTCACTTTGGCTTCGGAAATCCACTCGCTCTCGCCGTTTCTTAAAATGGTTTGCACGTTCCAGTTTCGTTCAAACTCTACTTCTCGAAAACGTTCTATGCGTGAAAACGTAGAAGACAGATTCTCTGTATTCAGCTCCCAGAGCCAAGCACGACCTTCCTTACCTCTTGAGATTTTCTCTTTCACATTGGCTTTAATTGCAAAGCCTTGATTGTTTCGATCGTTCAAAGTGGAAAATGTGTTGACATCGACATCGGAATAAGCGCCTTCCACATTCATGGTCCAAGCATTCTTTTCCGTTCCCCATTTCGCGGTGTGTCCTGCCACAACCATACGCTGTTTTCTTGGTGCGGTAAGTCGTTGAAAAGGTTCGTAGTTTCCTTGTTTTATGCCGTCTATAGGGGCCACCCACTTAAAAACTTTTCCGTAAGAAGAGAATCCGTTTTCAATGTAATTGCCGTTCCCATTTCCAACAAACGTAAAATTCGCGGTGAAGACGGCGACAGCTGCATCTGTTGAATAAACTAAAACATTTGTGAATGAAAGCGTATCTACTTGAGCGTACATAACGCGATCTGACTGGAATCCTGTGCTATCTATTCCACTTACAGTTGCAGCAGAAAATGCATCGCCAGCTTGCGCTAGGGTAACACGATCCTCGGCAGTTAGCGTTTGAAGTAAGGGTTGATTCTTCGCGTCGAGCTCCTGAAAAAACTGAACATAGGATGTTCCCTTCTTGGTTGTGTATTCGAAGTCAGCGGTAACTAGTGGACGTGCATATTGACGGTCGCTGTATTGAAATTCAACGACGATACGTTTGTCCTTTGTGATTCGATTTCGCGGAGTGAAAATAATTTCCGCTGTGTTGTAGTCTATGAGGTAATCTTGATCTTGTCCTCGAATGAGTTTCTTTCCATCGATATAAACGTCTTCGGTACCACCGAGAACAGTGATGTAGGTCTCCCCTTGCGCACCCTGAAGGCGATAAGGACCCTGACTTCCTTCCACCCCTAGAATACTCTGCCTATTGAATTTACCCTTCGAAATAGAAACGGAAGCTTCACTTTTCAAAATTCCTTCTGCTCTTATTTCACTTGTATTTTGAACGAATAATCCAAGTCCGCGCTTGGTGTATTTCATGAAGTAATGCGTGCGAAGAGGTAAGGTAAAATCTCCTGCGATAATCTTGTTTCGCTTATCGGTAAGTTGAATAAACACTTGATCGAACTCTTGAAATTGCTGTGTACTTCCGGAAGAAGAAACGGGAATGTTGTTGTCGGAAATGGATGCAAGCAATTGAAATCGATTTGCGATTTTTCCTGTAAGTTGAAGATTAAGTGAAGACTGAACGCCAAGGTCTTGTTGGTTTCCTAGGGAAACGCCACGCGTAATAGAGCCACTTTTTTGAATCGCATCGTACGAACGTTCTGTCTGCGGCGCTTGAATAGTACCGAATTGGAACACATCGCGCTTTCCGAATTGTGGTTCGTATGCCTGCAAAAATGCATTGTAAGGAATGTTGAGTGTCTCGAATTCAACGCGCAGGGTATCATTCAAAAGGGTATCGCGCAAAAGCATTTGCGCATGAACCGTGTAGCGATATCCTGAAGATAAAACTTCATTTTTATGAATGACTTGAATGGAACTTGGTCGAACAATGGAAGTATCAAGAGAAATACACGTGACATTCGGAAGAAGAGTTATTGTCTTTTTCGATTGAGCAAACGAATGAAGCGAAAGCGCGACGCAAAGGAGAATCAGCAGCAATCGCATCCTTACGAATTAATCTTTAATGTTTACGATACAACGTTCTTCGTTGCATTGTTCTAAAAGCTGCGCGTGAGTCACTCCCTTCAAATCTGACTTCAACAAATCTCGTTTTTTCTTTGAATAGTCGCGCAGCGCTCTTCCCTCACAAAATCTTCTAATCTGTTCTTCGCTCTCGAGAATTAGTTCCGGCACTTGCATGAGCACGCCTGCTTCATCTTTCGCAGCCATGGTGAAGTAGCAAGAGTTGGTGTGCTTCACGACGCTTGTTTTCGGATTGAGTGACTCCACGCGAATGCCCACAATCATGGTGGTGTTTCCAACATAATTCACAGACGCTTGGAACGAAACGAGTTCGCCTACTTCAACAGGATTTAAAAATTCTACTCCTTCCACAGCAACGGTAACGCAATAGGCACCCGAATGTTTTGCAGCGGCTACATATGCCACTTTATCCATAATTGAAAGAAGGATGCCTCCGTGCACTTTACCGCTAAAATTAGCGTATGCCGGAACCATTAGTTCGGTAATGGTAGTAATTGAATTCTCGACTGTTTTCGCGTTCATGTAGCGAAAATACAAGAAGCTCAGAAAATAAGTCTTCCCTGATTAAAGAGACTTGAACAATTTCAAAACAATCCCGTCGGCCAATCCAAACTTCGGCGCAAATATTTTATCAATATTGGCTGAATTCGCAACTTGTGTGTAGAGATTCAGTGCGGGAACAATGACGTCGGCGCGATCAGGTCGAATGGAATATTTCTTCACGCGTTCATGAACCGAAAACTTGGCAAGGTTTCGCAATAAAGTCTCCAACTCTTTTACCGCTATGGGTTCACGCTGCTTTTTTTCCAACATCTTGAACGCAGAGCTGATGTTTCCACCCGTGGCAATGGCCTCGTAATTCAAGTTCGAGTTGAGGTTCTCCTTCAACCAAGCAGGTATGGCTTTTGGGATTTTCACTTGATCGTTGATGAGCATGCGAACGGTTCCTATCTCAAACGATTGGCTGTGCTTTCGTTCGAAATTTTCTATGATGGTTAGCTCTGTGCTTCCCCCGCCTACATCGATAAACAAATAGTTTTTTGATTTAGGTAAATCTTGCTGTTCGAAATTGGCAAAGATGATATCTGCCTCTTCCGCGCCCGACAAAACATCGACTGTCAATCCGGTCTTTGCCTTAATGGCCTCCACTACTTCTCTTCCGTTCTCTGCGCTTCGCATGGCGCTGGTTGCGCAAATGCGAAAGTGATCCACGCCAAGAGATTTTATGATTAGACTTAATCCTGTTAAAACTTGGGTAAGCTGAATTTCCTTTTTTTCTGAAATTCTTCCAAACGTAAAAACATCTTCACCTAAGCGAATGGGAATTCGGGTGTGACTTATTTTGTCTTGTTCAATTTTTCCAGAATCGTAAAAAACTTCAGCAACAAACAATCTTATGGCATTCGAGCCAATATCTACAGCGGCTAACTTCACTCCTATCTTTTTTCCAAATTAAGCCTTCACAGACTTGGCTTCCAAATATTTTTTCCATGCAATTTGCGTATCGAAAGAATTCTCAGCATCGAGCGGATAAATGTAACCGTTCATATCCTCCTTTTTCAGCGATCTCGCCTTCGCGTGATCTGAGAGCTGCATATTCAGCCATTCAGAAATTTCCTGTTGTAGTTTCTTATCGTAGATTGGTGTTAGCACTTCAACACGATAATCAAGATTGCGTGTCATCAAATCGGCGCTGCCTATTAACATGGTCTCGTCTCCATTGTTGTGGAATACAAGCACACGGCTGTGTTCAAGATATCTTCCAATGATGCTGCGAAGCTGAATATTCTTTTCTTGTTTCTTAGTTGTAGGAACAAGAAGACAAACACCGCGAATGATGCACGTAATTTTCACTCCGGCTTCAGCAGCATCCAAAAGTTTCTTAATCACGCTATCGTCAATTAAGTTATTCAACTTAATAAGTATGGAAGCAGACTTACCTTTCTTCGCATGATTCATTTCCTTTTGAATCAATTCATTCAACTTTCTTCGTGTGTTGAAAGGTGAAACAAGGAGGTGACGGAATTGCGGACGGTTGTAGTTCGATTCGAAGAATTCAAACAACTTTCTCACTTCTCTTCCAATTTCTAGGTGTGCTGTAAGCAATGTTGTATCTGAATACACATTAGCTGTTTTCTCGTGGAAATTTCCGGTTCCTATGTGCGTGATTCGCTCGGTTACACCGTTAATTTTTCGACTGATCTGAAAGATCTTACAGTGCACTTTCAATCCGGGAACCCCCGGAATAACTTCCACTCCTGCTTCTTGCAGTATACGTGTAATTTCTATGTTGTGCTCCTCATCGAATCGTGCTTGCACTTCTACAATAGCAACTACACGCTTTCCATTTTTAGCGGCATTTACTAATGCGTGCAGAATGTGGGAATCACTTGCAATTCGATACATGGTAATGCGAATGGTGCGAACCAACGGATCTATCGCTGCCGCTCTGAGCATATCTAGCACATGTGCAAATTTCTGATAAGGGTAATGAAGCAAAATGTCTTGCTTAGCCACCGTGTCGAGAATGTTATGCGATTTCTCCAATACCGCATGAGTCAGAGGAGGTGACGGTGGGAAATTCAATTCAGGTCTATTGAAGCTCGGTATTTTCATAAAGTCTCTTTTGTTGTGGTATCTACCACCGGGAATAATATTCTCCGCGTCTTTAATTTTTGTCTTTAACAGCAGAAAGTCTAGCAGCTCCTTAGGTAGTTTCCGATCGAAATTCAAACGAACGTATTCACCTTTATCGCGCTGCTGAATGCTCTTCGAGATTTTATCGAAAACACTTTTCGAATAATCCTGCTCTAAATGATACTCAGCATCTCGAACCACTTTAATGTCAAACGCTCTTGCGCTTTGTACTTTGAATACGCTGAAAATTTTTCGAAGCGACAAGCGAATAACGTCTTCCAATAAGATAACATCGATTGAATTATTCTCTGTTGGAAGAATTACGAAACGGGAAATTGTGGTTGGCACTTCAATGAGGGCGTGCACTTTTTGCTTGGTCTTTGAAACGATGTCTACAATGAGATAAAGCTCATTGTCCTTAAGTGGAGGAATATTGCCTTTCGTTTTAAGGATAATTGGAATAATGTGATGGCGAATGTTTTCTTCGAAATACGATTGAAGAAACTCTTTTTGCTCTTTCGAAATTTGATTTTCACTTTTGAAATGAATACCCTTCAACGCCAAATTGGACTTTGTGTTTTCAAACGTTTTATCGAAAAGTATTTGCAGATCAATAACACGATCGTGAATTTGTTCCAGTTGTTTTTTCTGAAGGGAAGCTGCAGAAATATTACTCTTTCTCAGCGACTTGAGTTCTCGTCTTAGTGTAGCAAAACGAACTTTAAAAAACTCATCGAGGTTATTGGAAAAGATTCCCAAAAAACGCAATTGCTCCAACAACGGATTGCGCATGTCTTGTGCTTCCTGCAAGACGCGCTCATTGAATTGCAGCCAGGACAATTCTCTTTCAATCCCAATTTTCCTTTTTTCCATGATTACAAAAAAACACTTTCAAATGAACTTGAATGTTAAGTAAAAGCAAACTAGATGTAAAGATTCTAGTTTTCAACTACAAATCGCTCCCTGAAAACGTACTCTCCGTCAATGCTCTCTAAGAAATAAAAACCCGTTGAAAGAATTGACACATCATAATTCGTTATTTGATTCGCTTGAATAATAAAGTTCTCTGTCAGGATTCTTCCCGTTATGTCAATAATTCTTGCCTTGGTATGGAAGTTAGATTCTATTTGAATAAAAGCGCTTGCTGGATTTGGGAAAATATGAAAACTTCTATTGTCTAACTCTACAATATCTATGGCGGTAACCAATTGAGTTATTGAACTTGTACATCCCAAATCTGATGTAGCCGTTAGGGTTACGTCATAATAATCCGGAGTAGGAAACGTATAATCGGGATTCTGTAAATTGGAAGTACTGGTTCCGAAATCCCACGTATAAAGGTTTATTGTTCCCGAAGCAATAGTAGATTCATTGGTGAAACTTACCACGTTTGTTAGTTCATCCCACGAGCTTGAAAAAGCCGCTACAGGGCTGGGATAAATGGGAATGATGTTCTGTACAGAATAGACACAACCGTCTGTGGTTATCAGTGTCAACGTAACAGAGTAATCTCCTTCGGCAGCATAAATTGCTACGTCGGATTGCAAACTACTTGTTTGTCCATTGCCAAAATCCCATGAATACGATTGAATTGCTCTTCCGTTTACAGACGTGTACGGATAGCTGAAGACTAGTTCACTTAAAGTGCAATAAGGCTGCGGTTGTTGTATTTCGAAATTTGGGATGCCACTTGGTCCAACAAAAAGATGACTACTTAAATTCCCATTAACCAGAGCAAATATGGAAAAGAAATCGGAAGGATATATTTCCGTACACGCACTGGTTAATACAAATCGAAGCATTAAAATTTCAGTATACAACGGCGTAGAAAAACTTTGTGAAGGTCCGGAAGTTGTGTTACTCAAAACCTGATTGTTCACGTTAAAATTTGTAAAAGGATCAAGCCCTGGCACCAAAGCTGTAGTGCTCAGGTAAGTCAGTTTACTTGTATTGAATTGAAACCAAAAATCTAAAGCGTTGATGCCTAAATCCGTTGAATGTATTGAAATAGGAATATCGATATAATAAACTCCCCCTGCATTTGAATAAGTAGCTGCGGAAATATCGAATACTACAGTATCTGACAACGTTAATAATCCCTCTGCCTTTCTGTTGGAAGCATGTGCCTCCTTTGAGCAAAAAAATCCAGCCAACGCCAGAGTAAAAACAAGTAAAAACTTTTTCATAATGTTACTTTATTAAATCAAGAAAAGGTTACTCCGTTGAGTAACCTTTTCTTTTAACAAATTCAAACCACTTATATGGATTATTCGCTAATTACAATACGCTTTGATGTCAATGCGTCGTTGCTATAGAAACGAACGAAATATACTCCAGCACTTAGCTCAGGCATATTCACTTCCATTACTTGATTTGCTTTTACAAGTGCACCTGGGTGTACTAACTTTCCTGTGATATCGATGATATCTACTCTTCCGTCTAGGTTAGACATTACAGTGAACATTCCGTTCGAAGGATTTGGATAGATATCAATTGTGTTATCTCCTAGTTCAGCTGATTTAGAGAATCTAATTTCAGTAAGTTTACCGTTTAACAATCCCAATTCAGCAGTCAAATCTTTCTCAGAAATTTTTCCATCAACTGTTTCGAAAGTGATGTAAGAAACTCTTGCATTTGAAGTGAATTCGTTCATGTTTAAAGCAGTGTAACGGTAGGTCTTATCGTCTCCATTGTAGAACGCCTCGCTTTCAGAACCCAATTGTGTGTCTTCATTTGAAACGTACGTCAATTTGTTCTCGTTTACTTGCAATGCGATGTCGAATGCATTTACAGGTTCTTCAGAGATGAACGATACTGGTACAGAAACTTTTGTTCCTTCAACGATAACGTTGTTCAAGTCAACTAAGATGTAATCTGTTTGGTTTGTCTTCAAGATACCATCTGCAGTATAAGCAGCGTAACTTCCGTTCACATCACCCAACATAATACCCTTGTAGTTTTCAGTGCCAACTGTTGGACATGTCGCGTTAGTTGAAGAGTAACCAGTAACATTTGTTGGTAAGATAAATGGAGCTACAGGAACTTTTCCTTTTGAGTAACCCACTCCGTCGTTAGCTGGATAAGTAGCAGAGATTTGATAAGCTGCAGTAGTAACACGAGTAGCGTCTACGAAAACCCAATCCTTAGAAGCCTGTCCGTTTGAAACGCCGTTGTTATCGTAGTTCCAAGCTTGCATGTATTCAGGAATAGCAAGGGTAGCTCTTTGCTTCAATTGTGAAAGGTCACCCGCACTCACAACACCGTCTAAGTTTACATCCAATGCCATTACTTGGTATACAGATGGAGCAGCCAATGTGTTGATCAAAAGAGTTTTTCCAATTACCGCATCCGCAGCGTTAACTAACAATTGAACAGAGTTCAAGTTGTTAATGTCTCTGCTGATTTGAATGCTTGTACCGTTTGTTAAATTGTGTGTGAATTGCCCTGACACGCTCGGTTGAACAGCTGTAGAACTCACCGTTGAACCAGTTACTCCGTTGATGTTTGTAATCAAATAAGAGTTTGGTGAAGCAGTGTTGTATGCAATCGGGCTGTTATCAGACCAGAACGTCAAGTTAGCAAGATAGTTCTGCTGTGTAGTTGAATACATTTTGCGAGTGGTTACTGGCTTTGTTTGTACTCCCGTAATGTAACTTTCTTGTAAGAAAGAAACAGATACTGCTGAAGAGTCAACCGGAAGGAATCCAGCTAATCTTGCGAATTCTACGCAGAAGATATTTCCAGTTCCAGCGAATTCAGCTGAAGCTGGTGCAGTTCCATCGAAATACAAAGACAAGTTTAAAACTCCAGGAGAAGAAATTGACGCTGCAGTTTCAACATAAGTCGAGTTTACCAAAGTGTTGAATACAGTAACGTTGTAACCAGTTGTAGGGTTTACAACAGGAGCAACTTTCGTTGCGTCGTAGTTAATTACCACGTCATATCCTTTTACGTTGTCTACTGTGTAGGTAGAAGCAGCCGCAACAGGCACGCAGTACGTAGCATTGTCACATGTTTGAGTAACTGCTTTCACTTCGTATGGTAAAGCCAACAAATCGTTGATCACCAATGTTAAGGTTGAAGATGTTGTTTCTGCACCGTTGCTATCTGTTGCTTTCACGGTAACACTCTTTGTACCAGAAGTACTGTTCCAAGTTGCAGAATAAGGGCTGCTTGTATCCACACCAACTGAAACGCCATTTACGAAGAATTCTACTTGCGTTACTGTTCCGTCTGAATCTGTTGCACTAGCAGTAAAAGTTACCGGAGTTAAAGAAGCACCTGCACCTGTTGCAGCGGCAGCACTCGCGTAACTTGAAATCACAGCGCTAGACGCTGGTGAAGTGATTGCAACTGTTGGAGGAACGTTAGCCAAAACGTTCATAGTAACAATGTTTGAAGTACCTGTTAATCCTAGGTCATCTGTAGCAACAGCTTTAACTGTTTGTCCAGAACCTAAAACTGCATTGTGATTCATTATGTAAGGAGCAGTGTTGTCTGTACCAATTGAAACGTTGTTTACAAAGAACTCAACACCTGCAACAGAACCGTCAACATCAGAAGCCGAAGCCGTGAAAGTTAATACAGTTCCTGCAACAGTAGTTGTAGGAGCAGTAACTGTTACCGTTGGAGCTTGGTTAGCTGCTGAAGTGAACGATAAAGTAGAAGACTGTGTGCTTACACAATCGTTGTCTGTAACAATAGCATATACTGTATGAGCTCCTGCAACAGCAGTGTAAGAAGCAGTGTATGGAGAAGCGTTATCGGTTGACAACAACGTTCCGTCTAAGTAGAAAGAAACTCCAGTAATGGTTCCGTTTGCATCAGCAGCAGTAGCAGTGAAAGTCATTGCAGTACCGTTGATGATAGCAGATGTAGAAGGAGAAGCTGCTAAAGTGATTGTTGGAGCAACGTTCGGAACAAGTGTTAAAGAAGGATGTGTTAATTCAGCACCTGTTGGACTTGAAGAAACGTAGTTCTCTGCAACACCTGTTGCAATGTTTTGAATTTGCAAGTTCAACGCAAAACTGAATTCTCCGTTAGTTGTGAACTGTCCAATTAAAACCATGTTTGAAGAAGTTGGACCTTGAACACCACCTAGTGCAGCGATAGAACCGTTGGTAAGAACGATAGCACCACCGTTGGTTTGATCCAATACATCCAATGCAGAACCTAAACCTAATCCGTTTGGAACAATGTAAGTCGTTCCTGAACTTGGCAAGAAACCGTCTTGACCAGAAGCACCGTTAATCGGAAGACCGAAACATCCACCTGGGTTGTTCGCTAAGATCGATTGTGCGTTACCAATTGTTCCATCGGTATCTTCTGATTTCAAAACACCAGCCTTACCCGAAGCTACACCACCCGTGGTAAACCAAGAGTCAATCATACCTGTGTTCTTTCTGATGTTTGCTGTACTTACAGTACCCGGATTGATAGAAACTCCCCATGAAGGATCGTTGTAGAATCCAGTCGTTGTATTTACAGTTAAGTTGTGTGCAGCATTACCGAACAAACTGTTAAACTTGTAACCAGCAGCCATGTCTACATAAACACGGTACGTCACAGAGTTCGTTGTTAACGGAGTCACTGCTCCCGCTAAAGTTGCATCTGCAACATCGGCAGCATTGGCTTGGTAGTACTTCTCTACGACTATGCCTTGCAAGCCTTGAGAGAAAGCGGACGATGCAGCCAACATCAATCCCATTCCAAGTATAAACTTTATTGCTTTCATTTTTCTTAGTTAAAGCTTCCGCAAGGCCCGACGAATCGGGCTTTGCAGTTGCTTGATTTTTAATTTTTTAGTTACAAGAAGTTCCGAATGCCGGAGCGAAAATTAAGAAGTCATTTACATCGGTAACACCGTCTAAGTTCAAGTCGGTAGCACACGCACGAACACCAGTTGTAGCGTTCAATACTTGTGAATACGTCCAGTTAGACAACCAGTTTTCTCCGTTTACAGAAGAGAACGCACCACGGTAGTTAGCTGGTTCGAAGAAACCATCTACTGGAGGTGTTGGACAACCTGCAATACCTAGCGCTGGATTAGGAGTAACATCATTCTTAACAGTAACTGCATTTGTTGAAGCATCAACAGTAAATGCATAGCTGAAACCTGGGATAGCACTAGTTGTTACGACATTACCATCATTGGTAAATTGCTCCAATTCACCACCTGTGCCAGGTGTGGCAGCGGTTGCGTTTGCACCATTAACACCAATAGTACTATTTGCATCAATTCCCAAACCATTAGAGTTTGTAGTTGCACTGTTCATTAAAATGGTGTTACATTTAATTACAAGGCTATTTGCTGTTGCAACAGTGTTTGTATTTGGAGAGGTAGTAGTGCCTGTATTTCTCCAGTTATGCCAAGCGTTATATGTGACTGCTCCACTAATAGACTTAGCAAGGTTGATTCCATTCTTAAAGTTTGCAAAAATTGAATTGTATAATTCACCCTCAGCACCGTCTTTAAAATTAGCACCCGCTAACCCGCGATTATCAGCTGTTGTAACTTCCTTTGCATTTCCAAGAATTGTAAAGTTGTACAATACTGGATGAGATCTAAAAGCCGTCATTGAAGAATTATCATGAGAATCCGCTTCGATACCGTTGTCGTTATCAGGGCTTGTTCCAGCAGCTGTGTTTTTCATTCCGAAGAAGAACTGAGCCTTTCCTTTCCAACCCAAATCGTAGTCGAACATATCATCGTTACCAAACAAAGTTGTGATGTATTTCAAGTTTACCGTTCCACCGAAAATTTCAATGTTATCATCTGCGCAAGAAACAATTTCAATGTGATCGATAGTTGTTCCACGACCTACAGAAGCAAGCGTTAAACCGTTAATTTCCGCACCTACTGCTAAGATTGCTCCTGAGTGACGGATAGAAACATATTTCATTACACCTGAGTTGTCGTTGTCGTCGAATGCAGCACCACCTGATACGAACGGGGCAGAATAGTTAATGTTTCCAACCCAAGGACCAGTTCCTGATGTATAAGTTGGAGCTGTACCTGTGAAAAACTGACCAGTAGTTCCCGCTTGCAAAGCAAATGCTCCGTCAAAAGTAGCTTGAGTTACAGCACCTGTTGTAGCAGTATTTAAGGTAACAATGTTTCCTTGAACAGACGAAACCAAGGTTCCGGCAGCTATTCCTGTTCCTGAAACAAGCATTCCTGGAAGAGCAGAACTTCCGTTAGCCGAAAGTGTAATTGTAGTAGTTGTCGACGAAGAAACTACTTGAGTAAATGAATAAGTATTCGGTGTTGGAATTGTTCCTGAAACAACGTTTCCAGGAGTTGAAATAGCAACTCCATATTGATCCTGAGGATTGGTTGTCGCAAAACCTTCAACAGTTCCCAAACCATCTGCTACCGCCAATTTACCTACACCTCCCGGAACGAATGGTCCATTGGGGTTCAAAAGTAAATTATTGGAGGCCTTTCCTAAAACCACAACCCCGCCCCACTTTCCAATGTTTGAAATAGCATAGGTACCGTCCATTGGATCTGCAGCAGCAGTGAATACAATAGGACAAGACTCTGTTCCAGCTGCATTAATTTTACCTCCACGAGAGATAATTAATGCTGTTGCTTCTGCAGGAACGTTGTTTAAGGCTCCTTTGATAACAGTTCCAGGGGCAATGTTCAAAGATTGACCTGAAGGAATGTAAATTTTCTTGTCTAAGATGTACGTCTTGTCGCAAGTGAAAGTAGCACCTTGTGTTAACTCACCACCGAAAGTACCGTTGATAGCAACGTATCCCGGTAATGACGTAACGTTAATTGTTGGTCTGCTCGCAACTGGCGGGCAACCGCAAGAAGCACCTAAGTTAGATTGTGCTTGTGCACCTGCAAAAGCACCAAAAGCCAAGGCGAGAGAAGCCATGGCTTTGAAAATGTTCTGTTTAGTATTCATTTGTTTAGTTTAATTTGGGGCAAAGATGCCCTTTCAATAAACCTTTAAAATGAAGATGACTTTGTGGTTTTGTTAAAGAAATCGACGTGTACGTTTCTCACGCATTAACGCTTCTTCACATTGCGTTAACGAAACGCTTTGAAAAAAAAACGAGTTAAAAATTACTTGCTCTTTCGTAAATTAAGAGATACTCCGAAAGCGAATGGACGTCTTGTAATGCCTTGATTGGTTAGAGATGAAACAAATGAATTTGCAAAACATTCTGTTCTCAAATTCCATTTCTTGTCCAAGACAAAATCGTAGCCAAAGGAAACTCTTAATGCATGGTTTACTGCATTGAAATCATTCTTTAACAATCGTGTTTCTTCATTGTTTGACCCAGCGTATGAATAGGTAATACGGTTATTGATGTAGTAATTCAAAACATATCCGAATGAAACATAAGGACGGACATATTTATTCGCACCAAAAGAATAGGATACTACCACAGGAAGTTCAATAAACCTGTAACTGGATTTGAATAAATCAATACCTACAGCAGACAGTGAATCTATGTTTTCATCCATACTTGAATATCCCAAACCTGCTCGAAGAGACAACTTTTGTGAAATCTTTTCTTCTCCAAAAACACCCAACGAATATCCGAACCCAGCGCGTGAAATGTTATTCATATCGGTATTCAACCAACTCAATTCTTCTGAAGAAGAAGTCAATCGTGAAGTATAGCTTGAAGAAAAATAAGCGCCTATTGCTATTGATTTCTGTGCATTGATTTGCACATACAATACAACCACAAAAAATATGAGTGAACCGACCTTTTTCATAATTAATTATTCTTTACACAACGAATACTCATGCCGTATCCTTTGTACGTGTGTTGTCTAAATATTCGCGTTTGACTAGCATCGAAGTATCTATACCATGCCTCATTTCCATCAGTAGTTCCGGTCCACCAAAAGGCAGTGTTTCCTTGGAGATTCAACTCGCCATTGAACACGCGGCAACCACCTGGTTTTGCATTAAACTGATAAGTATCTTTTCCGAATAAAGTAGCTCCTTCAGGCCAACCTGCAGAATTTTTAGCAGTCAATAATTCCGCTTCTGTTGAACCTCTCCAACCCAACGCATTGGATTCATTCTGCGACATTCCTACCTCTCTCTCTAAAGCCTTCCAATCTTCATCTGTCGCTACATGCCAACCTTCCGGCGCAATATTCAGAGAAGTTTCAATGACTGCATAATTGTATAGCAATCCAAATTGACCATTATTAATTGTTGTATATGCTGGTTCATTCGTTTCAGACCAAAGGGTATCATTGGTGTTCTCGTCGATGAATGTGATAGATGACCCGTCGTTAAATCTTGTCACGCGCAAATTCTCAGCTGTCCACCACTGATTACCAATTTTCACTGTCTTATATGTATAACCATCGATATCGCTTACACTACCTGTTTCAACAACAGGAAGTTCTGGACTTTCTGTATTACATGATTGGAGAAATGCCATGCAAACCAAAGAAAAAACGGTCACAGTATTTAAAAGTAACGTTCTCATATCTTAATAAATAATTTGTGTTTGCTCATCACTCCATTTGAAACTTTCATTTGATAAATCCCTGGAACCAATTCGGAAGTTTCAATTGGCACAATAATATTCAAATCGGAAGTAGTAATTGAACCTGATTTCATATTCGCACCATAAGAACTATAGATCTCATAATTCCATGTTCCATCGATACCAGAAATGATGTTCAATGAGATATTCGATTCTGTTGGATTCGGATAAACCATTATATCGAACTCATTTCCCATCAATGAAGGACAAACTTCTTCAATATTTCTTCCAGCACATGAACCAGGATAACAACACAAAGCCTCTACACTAATATTCACAGCAGGGTCGTAATTGCACGCTAAGGAGTCCATGCAGCCGAAAACAATTGGAGTAATACAACTGCCTTCTTCCAAACAAACAAAAGAAGAATTGTACTCCAAGTAATTCGGGTTATTGCATCCACATGAATACGGATAGCTTAGAAATGGATTGTACTTTTCATTTGCACCCAATAACGTGTCTTGGGAAACATAATTCACAAGGGTCGGAACCCCATTCACCAATTCTTCAACAGTTATATTAATATTGAATGCAAGCTCTCCCAATGTTGTTAGCTGAGCAATGATCACTTGATTGCTGTCTAGAACTGTGCCTGAGACTCCGGAACAACTTAACTGAAAATTATTACTCTCGAAACCCATCTGTGGAACAATAGAACCGAACATGGTAGAATCGGTTCCAGAGAAGAAATCTAATACGCCATTGCTCTGCCAATTGGAGGGTGCTGAGTTTAATGTGTCCATACCATCTGCAAGGGTCAACGGAAAACCGCATGTCGGATCTTCGTTAATGAGCAAACCGCTTGAAATCATAGCACTTCCTCCATCATTATTTACGCCACCTACAAAAGAGCCGTCAGTATCTTGGTTCTTCAGAATACCATAATAATACTTTGTGCCTTGTCTTGCAGTCTGACCTAGCGTAAGCCATGTGTCTAAGGCAACTGTGTTTTCTAAATACCTGCCTCGAATAAAATCTTTCGCAAACGACTGACCGTCTATCGCGTTATTAAAAAACACTTCAGAACTCGAAATTGAAAAAGGATGATCCGCATCGCCATAAACGCGCTTCAGTATTGTACCCGGTTTCAAATCAACATAAATTCTGTAAGTAGCAGAACCTTCGGGTATTCCGCCGCCTAGGTTGTCTGTAGCATCGTTCGTATCACTCACGTAGTACTTTTCTATAATCACTTTCTCCAGCTGCGCTGAAGTATAATGCGCGGCAAAAATTGAAAGGACTATCGTCGTTAATAATGTCTTCATCTCCATCAATAATTAAAGTTTGTAGGCGAAACTGACTAAGAAATTCGTTCCGTATCTGAATCGATCAAAGTCTACATAACCATTTGGCAAATCATAAGATCTACGCACAGGCGAGTTTAATATATCACGAATCGTTATGCTCGCACTGTAGTGTTCGCCTATTGTTTTACTCAACTTGAAATCTAACAAGTGTCGTGGAATTTCATACACATCGGGTCTTCCTTTCACTGCACCAGCTATTACCAATCGTGGACCTTGCACGTTGTAACTTATGGTAGCTGTTAAGCCCAACGAATCGGCAGTGTATGACAAGATTGAGTTGAATAAATACGGAGCTTGCCCGAACATTGGACGATAAACTGTATCTATTATTGTATAAACCTTTATTCCATCTATAATTTGCAAATCTTTACGAACGAATTCGGCTTCAGATTTAACTAAAGTCAGATTCGCACGAAACTCGAAATTTCTTCCAATTTGTTTCTTTCCTTCTATCTCTATTCCGCGCACTGACGATTGCTCTATGTTATCCCAAGTAATACCCGCGCCACCAAATCCCATTTCTATGTGATTACGGAAATCTTTGTAAAATACACTTGCAGAAACATTGTCACCGTTTCCGAAATAAACCTCCCCACGAAAATCATAATTCGTGATTTCAACAATCTTCAAATCTGAATTTCCATAAATCAAAGTTCTAAATTCATTGTCATAGATTGCAGCATCACTCAGCTCACGAATACTTGGTCTTGCAACCGATTGACTGTAGTTGAAACGTAAATTACTTTGAGTCTCTTTCTTTGACTTTATTTTGTAAATTAAACTTCCACTTGGCAAAAGATTCCATTGGTTCAAATTTGCAGCGTTAACTAATGCAAAACCACCTACATTCTGTCGTCTTATATCGTTCACGCCATAACCCAATTCATAAAACGAATCTGCATCTGTAAAAATATCGGTATGCTCCAATCTTGCACCTCCAGAAAAGCGCAACGATTGATTTATTTCGAAATCAATCAAACCATAAACCGCATCGACATTGCTATTTCCGAAACTGTGATTTCTTTCAAAGTCAAAATCCATGTAATAATAACTGAGCACTCCATCTTGAATAACAAACTTATCTAAACTCAAATGGTTGTTCAAATCGCCATCCAATAATGGCTGTGGAACACCTTGGTTTCCATTAAATAACCGATATTCCCTGTTATCTATTTTTCTGTAGTTACGTTGAGTTGCTGTACCGAATTTAAACTTACGTGCAACACCCTCTATTCTTGATTTGATAGGCAATTCAAATCCGATTCTCCCATCGAAAATATTCTCATCTAAATAGCGATCATATCTGCGTATTCCCTCGCCTG